>JANQFK010000003.1 GCA_028277885.1 Myxococcota bacterium | reverse complement strand
CCCGCGAAGGTGCCAACGTTGCTCATCTCGTCCCGGGCGTCGAAGGTCGCCATGTAGAGCGGTTGGAGGGTCTGGAGGTCGACGTAGAGCAGCATGCGGTTGGTGTCGTCGAAGCCGCCGGCGTCCTTGGCGGTGCCCTCGAGCACCAGTGCGCGGCGCAGGTCCCAGCGGTCGCTCGCGAAGGAGAGGCCCCAGGGACCGAACTCGCGGTCGGGATCCTCGGGGTAGACCGGCCGCGAGATGTTGATGGGCGCCAGCACGTCGTGGATGCCGAGCACGCGCACCTGGTAGAGCAGCGGGCGGTACTCGAGCCCCTCGTAGCCGCTGCGCTTGGTCTCGATGGTGCCCCCGACCCCGCCGACGCCGCCCGCCGACGCCACCCCGGCCGCGCCCCCGGCGTCGCCGACGACGAGCTGCTGGGAGGGCTGCACCCCCACGGAGAAGCTCGGCATGTAGAGGCCCTGCACGTCCCGGGCGGGGATGCGGCGCACGCGGCGCCACTGGGGCAGGTAGGCGTGGAGGTCGTCGGTGCGCGCCGCGGCCGTCATGTTCTCGAGGTCGCGGTACTGGCGCCAGGCGTACTCCCGGGCGTCGAAGGGCTTGTAGAACAGCCCGCCCGCCACCCAGTGCTTGCCCTTGGCGTGCTTCGTCGCGTAGGGGGCCGTGAGGTCGGCGCGGTGGCTCAGCACCACCTTGAACATGTCGCCCTCGAAGGGCTCGGCGCGCCCGATGCGACCCACCAGGTCGGTCACGCGGAACTTCCCGCGGAAGCCCGCCGCCTGGTAGCGGTGCTCCACGTTCCAGAGCCAGCGCAGGCCCGCGCGCCCGCCCGCCGGGTCGATCTCCCCGGGCGGGAAGGGCAGGCCCGCCCGGTAGCCCTCGAGCCCGCCGTCCTCGCGCAGGGTCGCCTGCCCGCGGTAGCGCTCGGTCGCCTCCCGGAAGAAGGCCGGCGCCGAGTAGTCGCGGAAGCAGGGCCCGATCTCGAGCCGCATGCCCTCGTAGAAGAAGCGCTCGCGGTGCGTCCAGATGAAGTCGGGCAGGTACGTCTCGAGCTGGCGCAGGCGGTCCACCTCGAAGACGTCGCCGGTCCGCAGCGGCGCGGCGGCGGCGTCCTCGGCCGCCGCGCCGAGGGAGACCGCGCCGCCCTCGGGCGCGCAGCTCCCGGCCGCCGGGAGCGCCCATGCCTCGGCGGCGCCGGGCTTCGCGGACGGCGCGGCGGCCGGCTCCTCGCCGGCGACGGGCGAGGCGACGAGGACGAGGGCCGAGGCCAGCAGCGGGAGCGTGGAGCGAGGGAGCTTCATGGGGCCTCCGGGGTCGGGCTCAGCCCGGGCTCAGGCGATGTGCAGCAGCTCGTGGGCGCCGCTCATGCGCTGCGGGATGTCGATGCCCACGGGGCAGCTCCCGAGGCACGGCGCCGTGCAGGAGGCGCACACCGAGGCGTTCTTGCCGAGGGCCGCGTAGCGGCGCAGGCCCTCGCTCTCCCAGCGGTAGTCCTCGTAGTACATCCGGTAGCGGAGCACGTCGGCGATGGGCAGGTCCTCGGGGCACGAGCTCAGGCAGGCGCCGCAGTGGGGCGCGCAGTAGGTGCCCGCGATCTGGCGGTCGTACTCCTCGAGCACCGCCACGTCCTTCGCGGCGAGCTTCGCGCCCGAGGCCTGGAGGTACTCGTCCACGTGCTGCATCTCCGAGAAGGAGATGACCGCGGTGGAGACGTGCTCGTTGGAGAGCACCCACTTGAGGGCCGCCTGGCTGAAGGCCGGCGCGTGCTCCCGGAAGCCCGCCAGCCCGTTGTGCCGGGCGCCCTTCAGGGTCTTCATCGCCACCACGCCCATGTCCTGCTCGCTGCGGGCGCGCTCGATCACGCGCCCGAGCTCGGGCCAGATGCCGTGGTGGTAGGCGAGCATCATCACGTCGAAGCGGCCGGACTCGACGGCGCGGTCCGCCACCTCGACGAGCTTCGGCGTGTGGGACGAGAAGCCCAGGAAGCGCGCCTTGCCCTGCTCCTTCAGGCGGTCGAAGGCCTCGTGCATGTTCGGGTCCATGAGGCGATCGATCTCGTCGCAGGAGTGGACGTGGATCAGGTCGACCCGGTCGGTGCCGAGGCGCCTCAGGCTGCCGTCGATCTCCTCGATGAAGCGTGCCACCGGGGTGCCGACGGGGAGGTGGCCGCTGGCGGTGCAGAACTTGGTGGCGAGGAAGATGTCGTCGCGGAAGCCCCGGATGGCCTTGCCCACGGCCTCCTCGCTGCCGTTGGCCGAGTAGTCGGGCGCGGTGTCGACGTAGTTGATGCCGCGCTCGAGGCAGGCGCGGATCACCATCTCGCCCTTCTCGCCGCGGGTCGGGCCCGAGCCGGTCACGATGTCGGAGACCCGGAAGTCGGTGCGGCCGAGGCGCCGGTAGGCGCGCACCCGGGCGCCCTTCCAGCTGTCGGGGTACTCGGAGTGGGTCTCCTCGCCGAAGTCCTGGAAGATGTCGCTGCCCACCTCGCGCCAGCCGTTGCCCGCCTGGCCGACGCCGTAGAGGGCGCGGCTCGCCGCGGCGCCACCGGCCGCCACCATGCCCACCACCGCGGCGCCGGCGCCGCTGGCGGCGCCCGTGAGGAAGCTGCGGCGGCCGGGGTCCGCGACGGCGACGTGGGCGCGCACCCGGCCCCGCACCACGAACCAGGTGAGGAGGCCGGTGGCGATCACGCCGACGAGGGTCCAGAACAGGCCCGCCACGGAGAAGCCGATGGTGATGCCGACGAGGCGGGCGCCGGCCTGGATGGCCTCCCCGAACAGGAAGGCGGACTTGTCGAGGCCGATGAAGGTCGAGTCGAAGACCGGGCCCAGGGTGAAGAAGCCGAACAGGGCGGCCGCGATCCAGAGGCCGATCACCCAGTAGCGCGTGTTGCTCTTCACGAGTCTCCTCCTCCCGGGCCCGGGCCAGCCCGCTCGTGGGCGGAGCCCGACGGGCTCCGCGGGCCAGTATGGCAGGTTCTGGCAGGGCTCGCGCTCTCAGGCGGGGCGCGAAGCCCCACGCAGCGGGGCGAGGGCCGCGGCCAGGGCCTCGAGGTCCAGCTCGGTGGGGTCGGTGGCGTCGGTGGGGAAGGCGGGCCAGACCAGGTCGACCGAGCCCACTCCGGCACAGGCGGCGAGCAGCGTCTCCGCCGCCTCGCGCGCCTTCGCGGGGTCGGCCGGGCCCGGGGCCGGGAGGGCGAGGCGCGCCTCCGCGAGGGGGCGGCCCGCCGCCTGCCATGCGGCCAGGAACGGGCCGGGCTCCGCCCCCGGGGCCAGCAGGAGCCCGTCGCCGAGGCGCGCCGCCCGCTCCTGGGCGGGGGCCGCGCCGGCGCCCAGCCAGATCGGCGGCCCGGGCCGCTGCTGGGGCTTCGGCCAGACCTCCACCCCGTCGATCGCGAAGTGGGAGCCGGCGTGCTCGAGGGGCCCGTCCCGCCAGGCCCGGCGGATCACCGCCAGGGCCTCCTCCAGGAGCTCCGCTCGGGGCGCGCCGGCCAGGCCGAAGCGATGGGCGGCCTCGGGATCCGCGCCGAGCCCGACCCCCAGCTCGAAGCGCCCGCCGGACAGCACGTCGAGGCTCGCCGCGTCCTCCGCGACCCGCAGCGGCTGGTGGAGTGGCAGCGGGAGCACCGCGGTGCCGACGCGGATCCGCCCGGTGCGCGCCGCGATGGCGGCGCACACGGGAAGCGCCGCGGGCAGCAGGGAGTCCGGGGCCGCCGGGCGCTCGGCCACGCGCACCACGTCGAAGCCGAGCTCCTCCGCAGCCACGGCGCGGGCGAGCAGGGCCTCGAGGGCGCCGGTGGGATCCGCCCCCGGCGTGCGGCGCAGGTCGCAGTGGAGGGCGAGGCGGACTTCCACGAGGCGCCGGTATAGCGCGGGTCCGGGGCGCCGCCGCGGGCCGCGCTAGAGTGGGGCGAGGCGCGGGGTCGGGAGAGTCATGGGCGCAGCGACGGTGGTTCCGGACATCGCCTCCCTCGAGGCCCTGGTCGGGAAGGACCTCGGCGTCTCGGACTGGCTCGAGATCACCCAGCAGCGCATCGACGCCTTCGCCGAGGCCACCGGCGACCGCCAGTGGATCCACGTGGATCCCGAGCGGGCCGCCCGGGAGACGCCCTTCGGCGGCACCGTGGCCCACGGGCACCTGACCCTCTCCCTCGCCCCCTACTTCATCCAGCAGATCCTCGAGGTGCAGGGCGTCGGGTTCATCGTCAACCCGGGCTTCGAGCGGGTGCGGCTGCGCGCGCCGGTGCGCTCCGGCACCCGGGTGCGGATGCGCGCCGCGCTCAGCCACCACCGCGCGCTTCCCGGCGGCGCGGCGCGCGTCACCCTGCGCATCCACTTCGACGCCGAGGGCGAGAAGCGCCCCGTGGCCTTCGGCGACTGCTTCGTCGTCTACTACCCGGGCTGAGTGGCGGCGTCGAGGAACCCGCGCACCACGCGCAGGAACTCGTCGAGCCGGTCGTGGTGCACCCAGTGGGCCGCGCCCTCGATGTTGACGCGACGCGCGTCCTGGAACGGCTCGATGCGGCCGTCCTCCACCGGGTCCCCGGCCCAGCTCTCGGTGCCGCGCACGAGCAGGGTCGGGCAGGCGATGCGCGCCCAGAGCGAGCGTGCCTCCTCCTCGTCGAAGCGCTGGGGCGCGAAGGAGCGCACGTAGTTGTCGAACTTCCAGCCGAAGCTGCCGTCCTCGTTGCGCGCCACGCCGTGCACGGTGAGGTGGCGGGCCTGCTCGGGGCTGAGGAACGAGTTCGCCTCGAGCATGCGCTTCGCGGCGGCCTCGATGGAGGGGTAGCGGCGCGGGTCGCGGCGGGCGAGGTCGCGCATGGAGTCGATCCAGTCGCCGAGACGCTCCCAGGCCGGCTTGCCCCGCTGGCGCTCGATCATGGCCGGCGGCGGGCCCAGGCCCTCGATGGCGACGAGCTTCGTGACGCGCTCCGGGAACACGCCCGCGTAGCGCAGCGCGATGGCGCCACCGAGGGAGTGACCCACGATGGCGGCGCGCTCCACGCCGAGGGCCTCGACGAGCTGGGCCAGGTCGAGCACGAACTCCGAGAGCGAGTAGAGCCCGCCCACCGCCCAGGCGCTGTCGCCGTGGCCGCGAAGGTCCGGCGCGATCACGTGGAAGTGGGCGCGCAGGTCCCGCGCCACCCAGTCCCAGCTGCGCGCGTGGTCGCGACCGCCGTGGACCAGCAGCAGCGGCGGCGCCGACTCGTTGCCCCAGTCGACGTAGTGGAGTCGCAGCCTCTGGGAGACGAAGAAGTGGGAGCTCGGGCCGATGATCTCCGCGGGCATGGGCGTCCTTCGCGCGCCGGGCAACCCTAGCGCGGATCGCGCTTGACTCGCCCCATCCGGCCCCCGATCCTCGGAGCGTGCGCGTCGCCATCGCCCAGATCAACCCGACGGTGGGCGACCTGGCGGGCAACCGGAAGCTCGCCGAGGAGGCCGTCGCCAAGGCCCGGGCCGCGGGCGCCGAGCTGGTGCTGCTCTCGGAGCTGGTGCTGACCGGCTACCCGCCCATGGACCTGCTGGAGCGCGACGGCTTCGTGCGCGACCAGCTCCAGGAGCTCGACGCCCTGGCCGCGGCGTGCCGCGACGTGCCCGTGGTGCTCGGCGCCGTGGTGCCCACCGAGGCCGGGCCCGGCGCCAAGCATCTCCTGAACGCCGCGGTGCTGCTGCGCGGCGGCGAGCGCGTCGCGGTGCGCGCGAAGTCGCTGCTCCCCACCTACGACGTCTTCGACGAGCGGCGCTACTTCGTCCACGCCGAGCGGCGCGAGCCGGTCGCGCTCGGCGACGGCGCCCCGAGCCTCGGGCTCACGGTGTGCGAGGACGTCTGGGCCGGCGAGATGCCCTACCGGGCGGATCCCGCGCTGGAGCTCGCCCAGCAGGGCGCGGGCCTGCTGCTCAACTGCTCGGCCTCGCCGTGGCACGTCGGCAAGGCGGAGCGGCGGCGGCGCATGGTGGCCGCGCTCGCCGAGCGCTGCGGCGTCCCCATCGTGTTCGCCAACCAGGTGGGCGGCAACGACGAGCTGGTCTTCGACGGCGGCTCCTTCGCGGTGGACGCCCGGGGCCGGCTGCTCGCGAGCCTGCCGCTCTTCGAGCCCGCCATCGAGGTGGTGGACCTCGAGACCGCGCCGGCGCTGCCCGAGGCCGCGGGCCCGGAGCCCGTCGCGGAGCTCGAGGGCGGCCTGGTGCTCGGCATCCGCGACTACTTCCACAAGCTCGAGCTGCCCACCACCGCGGTGATCGGCCTCTCGGGCGGCATCGACTCGGCGGTGACCGCCCACCTCGCCACCCTCGCCCTCGGCCGCGAGGGCGTGCTGGGCGTCGCCATGCCGGGACCGTTCTCGTCGGAGCACAGCATCGAGGACGCCCTCGCGCTGGGCCGCAACCTCGGCATCGAGGTGCGCACGGTGGACATCCGCCCGATCTTCGAGGCCTACGTCGCGGCCTTCCGCAGCCTGTTCGGCGAGCGCGACGACTACGGGCTCGCCCAGCAGAACATCCAGAGCCGCATCCGCGGCGCCACCCTGATGGCGATCTCGAACGCCGAGGGCCGGCTGGTGCTCGCCACGGGCAACAAGAGCGAGATGTCGGTGGGCTACTGCACGCTCTACGGCGACACCGTGGGCGGCCTCGCGGTGCTGGGCGACGTCTACAAGCGCGACGTCTATGCCCTCGCCCGCCACGCCAACCACGCCGGCGAGCGCATTCCCGAGGGCACCATCACGAAGCCGCCCTCGGCCGAGCTCGCCCCGGGCCAGCTCGACACCGACGACCTGCCGCCCTACGACGTCCTCGACGCCGTGCTCCAGCAGGCCATCGAGGGCGGCCGCAGCGCGTCGAGCATCGAGCCCCCGCCCGGAACCCCCGACGAGGTCGCCCGCGCCATCGTGCGCCGCCTCGATCGCAACGAGTACAAGCGCCGCCAGTCCCCACTCGTCCTCCGGACGTCCCTCAAGGCCTTCGGCTCGGGTCGGCGCCTGCCCATCGTCCACCGCTACCACGGCGAGGACTGAATCCAGTTCCATCCAGAGAGGCGGGCGCTCCGGGAGTCCCGACTCCGCGGGGCTTCGACGGTGTGGCGTTGCGCGCCGCCCCCATGACCGCGCCGCAACACCCCGACCCAACCACCCACCCGTCCGGCCCCCGCCGCTCCGCTGGGACTCCTCTGCGCGCCCGCCTACGACCGACGAGTCGGCGAGCGGGCATGTTCGTCGCGCCCGCTGTTGATGGGATCAGGGGAGCCACGCGCAGCATCGGCGCGCGTCGCGGGCCGCAGCGGAAGGGTGGAGCGAGCGGCGGGGGCCGGGCAGCTTGGCGGCGTCGCCCCGGAGCTGCGACCGGCCCTACGTGCTCCACGCAACGCCACACCGTCGAGCCCCAGCCGAGCGCAACCCTTCCGCGGAGGCCCGCGGCTCCCGAACACCGAAGTAGGGAGGAGGAGCTAAGCCGCCGCCGGAGACGCCGCCCGCACGTTCTCCGCGCGCGCCCCGCGAGGCCCTTCCTGGACCACGTACTCGACGGCATCGCCCTCGGAGAGAGCGTCGTAGTCCGCCGCTGCCAGGCCGGAGCGGTGGAAGAACACCTCCTTGCCGTCGTCGCCGCGGATGAAGCCGAAGCCCCGGTCGCGCACCATCTTCTTGATGCGGCCCTTCACCTTGGGGCCGCTCGGCACGTTGGTGGGGCCGGCCTGCCGGCGCCCGCGCCGGCCGCCGCGCCCGCCGCGGCGGGGGCCGCTGTAGCGCTCGCCGATCACGAACTCCTGGCGAAAGATCTCCACCGGGACCACCAGGTCCTGCATGCCCTCGGTCTCGGGGGAGAGCAGCACCTCACCGTCGCCCGCCTCGACTACGCTGTAGCGGAGGCGGGTGTTCTTGTGGATGCACTGCGAACCCGACTCGATTTCGTCCAGCGTAGGCATGACGTCACCTCGGCTCCCACGAACGCGGGGTTCCGCGAGACAAGTGGTCGATGTGGATGGCGCGCCGCCGGGCCCCGTGGGGGCCTCCAGCCTGCGGCGCGGGGAATCGGTAGCTTAGCAGCCCCCCCTGCACGGTCAAATCCCTATGGGTTCCGCTAGATTACGCGCGCCGGGGGATGCGAGCGGCAAACGGGAGGCCCATGCGGTTTCGCGCCGTCTTCTTCGATCTGGGGGGCACGCTCTTCGCCTACGGCGAGGTCCGCGAGCCCATCGAGGCCATGCTGCGCCGGCTCCTCGAGCGGCACCGGATCGAGGCGTCGCCCGAGGCGACCCGCGACGCCTACCGCAAGGCCATGGCGCGGCAGTTCGCGAAGTTCTCGCCGCGGCCCTACTACCTGCACCGCGAGCTGTTCGAGGCCGCCCACCGCGACTTCCTGGCGGCCTTCGGGGCCGAGCCCGGGCCCGGCGACGGCGTGGGGATGCTCTACCTCGGCCAGGCCGAGGTCGGGCTCCAGTCCGTGCGTCCGCGGCCCCGCGCCGCCGAGACCCTGGCCGCCCTGCGCGAGCGCGGCCTGCACCTCGGCATCGTGAGCAACATCGACGACGACCAGTTCCACCCCCTCTGGCAGAGCATGGGCCTGGGCGGCTTCTTCGACGCCACCACCACCAGCGAGGAGGCGCGCTCCTGCAAGCCCGACCCGCGCATCTACCAGCTGGCGCTCAGCAAGGCGCGCAGGGGCTCCCAGGAGATGAAGGCCGAGGAGGTGCTCTTCGTGGGCGACTCCCCCGCCCACGACATCGCGGGCGCCAAGCCGCTCGGGATGACGACGGCGCTCATCACCGACCACGACGGCCCCCCGCCCGAGCCCCGCGCCGACCACCTGATCCGGAGCCTCCCCGAGCTGCTCGCCATCGTGGACGGCTGATGCCGGCGGTCCGCGCGGCCGCCCTCGCACTGGGGATGGCCCTGGTCGCGAGCGTCCTGGCCTGCGCCGCGCTCCCGGCCGCCCCGCCGGTCCTGCGGGTCGGCACCAGCGGCGACTACGCGCCCTTCAGCCACGCCGCGCCCGGCGGCCTCGCCGGCTTCGACGTGGAGCTCGCCCGCGCCTTCGCCGCCGACAACGGGATGGCGCTCCAGTGGGTGAAGTTCCGCTGGCCCGAGCTGGTGCCCGACCTCGAGGCCGGGCGCTTCGACGTGGCGATGAGCGGCGTGACGGTGCGGCCCGAGCGCTCCGTGGCCGGACGCTTCTGCGTGCCCGGGGTCGAGGGCGGCGCCGTGGTGCTGCGCGACGATGCGCGGCGCTTCGCGACCCTGGAATCCCTCGACACGCCGAGCGCCCGCATCGCGGTGAACGCCGGCGGCCACCTGGAGCGCGTCACCCGCGCCCGGTTCCCGCGCGCGCGCATCCTCACGCTCCCCAACGCCGAGGTGCCCGACGCCCTGGCCGCGGGCCGCGCCGACGCGGTGGTGACCGACGTCTTCGAGGCGCCCCACTGGCGCCGCCGCCTGCCCGCCGCGACGCCCCTCGGGCCGTTCACCCGCGACCGCAAGGCGTGGCTCGTGGCCGCGGGCCGCCCCGACCTCGCCCGCCGCCTCGACGCCTGGCTGCTCGCGCGCGAGGCCGACGGAAGCCTCGCCGAGCTCCGTGCGCGACACCTCGGACTCGAACGAAGTGCCGCGGTGGCCCAGCCCTTCGCCGCGCTCGTCGCCGCCGTCGACGAGCGCCTCGCGCTGATGCCCGCCGTGGCCGAGGCCAAGCGACGCGCCGGCCTCCCCGTGCACGCGCCGGAGCGCGAGGCGCGGGTGCTCGACGCCGCCGTGGCGGCGGTGTCCGAGGCAGCGCGCGAGGCCGGCACGCGCGCGCCGCCCGAAGCCGCCGTACGCGCCTTCTTCGCCGCCCAGATCGCCGCCGCGCGCGAGATCCAGCTCGCGGTTCTCGCGGGCCCGCCGGGCTCGGGCGAGCCCGCGGATCTCGAGGGCGAGCTGCGGCCGGCGCTGATCCGGATCGGCGACCGCATCGGCTGGCTGATCGCGCGGCTGCCAGCGGGGCTCGATCCGGAGCGGGCTCGCCGGGGTGCGCTCGAGGGGCTCTCGGGCTCCGGGGCCGGGCGCCTCTCGCCCGAGACAAGAAAGGCACTGGCCGAGGCGGTCGCCGTGCTCGTCTCCGCGCGATAGGCCGCGGTAGGAGAGCAAGACCGGCTTCGCATGCGGCACCGGGCTTTCCCTCCGACCTCGCTGGGGTGCGAGCCTCCTGCTCGAGGCGGCCGTCGAAGGTCTTGCCGCCTCCCATGACTCGCCCAGGAAGGGCATGAGTTCGCGAGCGAGAGGACTACAGCGGAACAGGGGGCGGAGGTCGGTGCAGCCTACGCCCGCGCTCGCCGGAGAAGCTTGCGAGACATGGCCGGGAGGGCCCTCTACCAGCGCCCTCCCGGCGCTTCGTGTCCAAACGAGCGACTTGCAGGTTGTGAAGTGCTTCACAGCAGGCAACGTCGCCCGAAGGGGGCCGGCGCGTCGACTCTCGAGAGGTTGTGAACCGGGTCACACGAGTTGGGGCTCGCTGCCACATGGAGGCCGGCGTCGTATACGGGTCGATCGAGGAACCACCGTCGTGCCGTCGGTTCCCCGCGCTGCATGGGCCCGTGGAGAGCGGCCGGTGGGATATCCTGTGGATGCGATGGAGGCGCCGCGGAGCCGCGCGAAGAGGGAGCATTCGGAGAGCGCGGCGCTACTCGCCCGAATGCAGAGTCAGATCTGCGCCGGAAACGTGGAGGCTGCCTACCGCAACCGGAGAAGCCTGCTCGACCTGGTCTTGAGCGACCGAATCCCACCGCCCCAGAGGATTCCCGCTCAAGTCCTCTGCTGCCACCTCCTTCTTCCACATCTCGAGAAGCACGAGGCCGTTCGTTGTCTTTCGCCGTTCCTTGCCGATCACGGTGACGATCTTCCCCCCTCCGTCAACGAGGGGCACCTGAGGGCAATCGAGAGCGGCCTGCTGCGAGGGGCGATTCTCGTCGAGTGCGCCAACGTCCTGTTTCGGTTCAACAAGCGCGACAGAGGAGCACGCCTCGCTCAGGATGGTCTCGACCTCCTCGTCGACGCGAAGCGGAGTCTGGATCTCGGCGCTGAGGCGGCAGCTTCGAACGCGCTGAAGCCACCTTTCCTGGATCTGTACGTCGTTCTTGCTCACGCCTGGTGGGCTCGTCTCGCGTTCTTCGGCGAGCATCGAGAAGGGGCGATCACGCGGCTCCACGCGCAGCTCCGGACGCTCAAGCACGTGAGACGGTCGGGCCTCGTTCCGGAGAAGGGAGTGAGCTGGGCGAGCGCGATCGTGCTCGACGTCCTGGCGGATCTCTCCCTGCTCCAGGGCCGATACCGTGATTCGCGGGAGTACGCCCGGCTCGCGATCATCGCGTTCGAGGACGACGGCGGCGTCAAGGATCGACCGCGCCGAGGCCACCTCTACTACGTGGCGGGCAAGGTCGAGGCCTACCTCACGAACGACGGCCTCTTCACGTGGCCGCTTCACCTCTTCGAGAAGAGCCGGCACTCGTATCCGAGAGATCACCCCTTCTCCTTCCAGGCCGCCAACCAGCAGGCGCGGTGCCTCATTCGCGAAGGCGAGTTCGCCGCAGCGCGAGCATTGATCGGTCGAGAGCGCGCACGACTCAAGCGAAGCCGCCGCAAACACCTCGATCTCGAGGAGGAGCAGATCGGCCTCGAGTTCACCTTGACGGAGACGTGGGGCTCGGAGTGCGAGCTGCTCCGGGAGTCGCCCGCGGGTCGGGGCGAGCCGCTGTGGGCCGGGCATCGACAGCTCACTCGGGGGCTCGTCGAGAGGGCGGTTGCGAACCCGCTGCTTCCGCCTCGCGCGAAGGCGGAGTCGAGGATTCGCGAAGCCGTGGCTTGCATCAAGGTCCAGGAGTTCGAGCGTGCCAGGTCCCTCTTGCCGCCGAAGGAGCTTCCCGCGGTCGTACCCAAGAGCGTGCAGATCGCCTGGCATCTGGCGTGCGCCGAGCTGGATCTCGTGGACCCGGAGGGAAGGAGCGGAGTCCGCGCACATCTCGACGAGGTGGATCGACTGCTCGGAGTGGATCTGAAGACCCACTACCTCCTCTCGTGGCGAGAGAGGCTGCGTGCGATCGAGCACTGGCCGTTGGTGCTGAAGCTCGATCCGAGCATGGATTGGGACGGGGTGCAGCTCGAGGCTCGTTTGGGATGGCTTCGCTACCACGGAGTCCGATCGAAGAACCTCGAAGACCTTCGCAAGAGACTTCAGAGAACGAAGCAGGGTGTGAAGTACGATCTCGAGGCCCACGAGGAAAGTCGCGCGCTACTCGTGGAGCTGGGTCTGTTGACCCGCGAGCAGGCCAGGTCGCGGGCAGCCGCCGGAGCGAGGCGACGTGCGAAGCCTGGGAGACAGCTACCTCGCGAGGCGCGCTCGCCTGGGGAAGTGCCGGATCCCCTCGGCCGAGGGATCCGATAGAGACAGAGGAGGAGGAGACCCTCCCCGTCGGGGGGTCAAGACCTCTTCCCGCACAAGCTCCTGTTTTCGATGACGTTTTCTCGATTTGCGGACGGCGTGGGGCACCCGCAGGGTGGTGTCGTCCAACCGCGAGCCTTCCGGGATCGAGGAGACGTCACCTGAAGGTTCATCGCTCCGGCTGGGCGGAGGAGAACGCGATGATTCGAGATCGATTCAACCTCAACAAGCTCATCACTACCCTCGCCGCAGCAGGCATCCTCGGATCGATTCCTGCGAGCGCGCAGACCGCTGCTTGGAACCTCGGGGCGGACTTCAGCCTGGACTCGAATCCCAACGGGCCCTGGGTGTACAACGAAGGCCCGGGCATCCCCATCCCCACGAGCGGGCCGGTCTGGGCGAGCAACCCCTGCTGGTTCGTCGTCAGTCACGCTTCGGTGCCGGCCTGGTGCATCGCCAACAACCCGCTGCCGCAGCCTGATGACATTCCCGCCGGGGCTGCGTTCATGCATGCCACCTCGGACTCTCCGTCCACGCACGTGCGCACGAAGGCCAGCGTGGACTGGGTGAGCCCGATTGCGGGGAAGATCTGGATCGTCGGGGGGCTCTGGCTGTCTCGCGATCTCGGCCGACCCCACATCTGGAGCATTCAGAAGAACGGAGGGATCCTGACCAGCGCGCGTCTGGAGGACGATTCGGTCCACGACTCGTCGACTCCGATGTCCTTCGAGCTGGGGAGCGGAGGCCGCCAGGTTCTCGTGGTCGACGTGGTTCCGGGCGATGTGATTCGCCTGGAGATCGACCGCGACCGGGCGGTGACGCGCTGGGGCTACTTCGTGGGCGTCGACCTGTCGATCATCGAGCTGTGGCTCACCGCGTGCAACGATGGAGTCGACAATGACGGTGACGGCGGCGTCGACATGGCGGACCCCGACTGCCTCACGCCCTTCGGCAGGACCGAGCTCGGCCGTCCCGTCTGTGGTCTCGGGGCGGAGATGGCCTTCGTCGTCCCGCTGCTGGCCGCCCTGCGGCGAGCGCGGCGAGGGCCGAACGACTAGGAGGAGGCGGACGCAGGCTCGCCCTCGGCATCACCCACGCGGGCGTGCTGCCGAGGGCGAGCGCGTCGCTGGAATCAACTCCCTCCGCCCTCTCGGCTTCCCGCCGCCTGGCTGCCATCGAGCCCCAGCTCCCGACGCACCCGCTCGCGCCCTTCGTCGAGCTCCGGCGCCGCGGGGCGCTCGGTGGGGTCCGGGAACCCCGAGAGCTTCACCGGGTTGCCCGCCATGGTCACGGCGCCGGCCACGGCGTCGACGGCGCGGATCACCATGTTGCGCGCCTGCACCTGGGGATCCTCGAGCACCTGGGCGACGTCCTGGATCGGCGCGCACGGGATGCCCGCCCCGGCAAGGCGCTCGAGCCAGTGGGCGACGGAATGCGGCCGCAGCGCCTCCTCGAGCTCGGCCTGGAGCGCGTCGGCGTTGCGGCTGCGCAGGTCGTTGCTCGCGAAGCGCTCGTCCTCGGGCAGCTCCGGGCGTTCGAGAGCCTGGCACAGGCGCGCGAAGAGGAGGTCGTTCCCGGCCGCGATCACCAGGTGGGCGTCGGCGGCCGCGAAGGCCTGGAAGGGCGTGATGGACGGGTGGCGGCTTCCGAGCGGAGCGGGCGCCACGCCCGTGGCGGCGAAGCGCGCGATGGCGTTCTCGAGGATCGCGACCTGGGAGTCGAGCATCGCGACGTCGACCTGGCTGCCCTCGCCCGTCCTCGCTCGGTGGTGGAGCGCGGCCCCGATCCCGACGGCGGTGAACAGGCCCGCCGCGATGTCGCCGATGGAGGTGCCGACGCGGGTGGGGGGCGAGCCGGGGTGGCCGGTGAGGCTCATGATTCCGCCCAGGGCCTGGACCACGATGTCGTAGGCGGGCCGCATCGCCGCCAGGCCGGTCTGGCCGAAGCCCGAGACCGCGGCGTACACGAGGCGCGGATAGCGGGCGTGGAGCGCCGCCCAGCCGTAGCCGAGGCGCCCCATCACCCCGACGCGGAAGTTCTCCACCAGCACGTCGGCGCGGGCGACGAGGGCCTCGAAGACCTCGCGGTCCGCGGGCTCGTGCAGATCGAGGGCGATGCTCTCCTTGCCGCGGTTCAGCGACATGAAGTAGGCGGAGCGGCCCTCGACGAAGGGGCCGATGGCGCGTGCGTCGTCGCCGCGATCCGGGTGCTCCACCTTGATGACCCGGGCGCCGAGGTCCGCGAGCAGCAGCGTGCAGAACGGCCCCGCCAGGACCCGGGTGAGGTCCACGACGAGCAGGTCCTCGAAGGGTCCGCGGCGCGGCACGGGGGAAGCTCAGCGCAGCCGGGAGAGGCTCCAGTCGAAGGCCTTGTGGCGCAGGTCGGAGTAGACGACGCCGCTGGGGTCACCGCTCGGCACGCTGCTCTTGCGCGAGGCGGCCTTGCGCGACGACGCCTTCTTCCGGGTGGTCTTCTTGCGCGCGGCCGGCTTGCGGGTCGCCTTCTTCGCGGTCCGCTTTCGCGTGGCCTTCTTCCGGGTGGCCTTCTTGCGCGACACCGCGGCCTTGCGCTTGCGCACCGTCGCCTTCTTCTTCGTGGCGCGCCGCGTCGCCTTCTTCCGCGCGGCGCCCTTCTTCCGGCTCGTCGTCTTCTTGCGTGCGGTCTTCTTTCGGGTGCTCTTGCGCGTGGTCTTGCGGCGCGTCGCCATGCTGGGTCTCCGTCGCCTCGTGCTTCGCGGTTGGGAACGCCGGCAGGGTAGCCGAGGCCGCCCCCGCGTCGAGGGATCAGGAGCGCACGAAGGCGCGTGCGAGCGCGCTCGCCGCGAGGCCGGCCAGCACCGGGAGGACCAGGCAGACGCCCCAGCGCAGCACGGCGAAGCGCCAGCCGAGGATCGGCGCCTCCCAGGCGACGAGGCGGTGCAGCGCGAGGAGCGACCAGCCGGTCACGAAGGCGACGACGGGGCCGACGGCGGCGCCGGAGCGGATCAGCACCGCGGCCAGGGGCATGGAGACGAAGGGGCCGGCGGGGGTGACGGCGCCGGCGAGGGTGCCGAGCAGCACCCCGCGCAGCCCGGCCTCCCGGCCCAGGGTGGCGCGGATCCACTCGTGGGGCAGCAGCGCGTCGGCGAGCCCCGCGGCGAGGAACGAGACCACGATGAGCAGCCCAAAGCGCCACAGCAGGGCGAGCCCGCCCGAGAGCCCGCTGCCGACCAGCTCGCTGCCGCCCCGCCACCAGGCCAGGGCCGCCAGGGCGGCGAGCAGGGCGAGCACGCCGAGGAGCTGTCCGTCGAGCACGCGGCCGGGCCCCGCCATCTAGTAGAAGGTGCAGCGCGTGCGGTGGCGCGGCACGGCCTTGATGCGCGGCGACTGGCCGCGGTCCCACAGGCGGTGGTCGAGCCGGTGCGCGTGGGTCGCGAGCCCCCGGCGCGCGCAGGCCGCCACCAGCTCCTCCACGGCGTGGAGCGCCACGGCGCGGATCTCGACCTCCTCGCGGCAGCCCGGGGCGAGGGTCTCCTCGCGGTCGATGCGCTGCATCAGCGCGGGAGCGTATCGGAGCACGCCCTCCATGCGCAGGACGTGGGGCACCAGGTTGTCGGCGAAGAGGGTGAGGCGGTCGAGGTCCTCGAAGCGGCCGGGCCCCTCCTCCGCAAAGGCCAGGGCGAGATCCGACGCGGTGATCTGGGCGCGCTTGTAGAACGGCACCTCGAGCTCGTCGTAGCGAGCCACGTCGCGGTAGAGGGGCATGCGGTCGAGCAGCCCGACGAGGCGCTCCGCGGAGCCTCCGGCCTCGGCGACGGGCCCCGCGAAGCTTCCCTGCCAGCCCGCGGTGAGGAAGTCGCCGAG
Source organism: Myxococcota bacterium (assembly GCA_028277885.1). GTDB lineage: Bacteria > Myxococcota_A > UBA9160 > UBA9160 > UBA6930 > JANQFK01. The sequence continues at coordinate 184,630 of JANQFK010000003.1, read as the reverse complement.
GTCGCGCAGCGCCCGCGCGAACAGCTCCATGAGCTCGCCGACGGGCGGCTCGAGGGTCTGGCCCAGCACCTCGGCGACGTCCGCTGCCGCCAGCCCCGACAGCTCCCCGGGGCTCCACGCCCCGTGCTTCGCGAAGTGGTCCTCGAGCGCACCCGCCACGGTGAGGTAGCCCGAGCAGCCGGGCCGCTTGCGCAGGAAGGGGAACCAGCCCGAGCCGAAGTTGATGGCGTTCAGGGTGAGGATGAAGGCGAGGGTCTGGTCGGGGTCGCCGTGGAGCTTCCGCGCCGGGTCGGGGCCCTCGGGCTCGGCGGGCCCGGCGGCGAGCTCGTCGGCGAGGCGCTCGAGCCCCTCCCCGTCGATACGGACCGAGCCGGCGCGGCGCGTCACCTCGGCGCAGCGCGCGCGGATGCGGTCGAAGAGCGGCTCCGGGCTCGTCACGCCGTGCCGCCCGGATCCGGCGCTCCACCGACGAGCCGCACCGCCCCGGGCCGTACCTCGAAGCGGGCCGGCAGGGTGCCGAGGGCCTCGCCGTCGAGCTCGATCCAGATGGGCTCGGCCTCCGGTCCCTCGGCGACGGGCTCGGCCTCGAGCACGCGCCCCTGGCGCAGCGCGACCCCCGCCACGTCGAGATGGGTCCCTGCGTAGATGCGCGGCAGCTCGCGCAGCAGCCGCAGCCGCGAGTAGGCCGGCACCACCACCACGTCGAGGAGCCCGTCGTCGGGCCGGGCCCGGGGCGCCACGTGCATGCCGCCCCCGAACCAGCGGCCGTTGGCCGCCGTGGCGAGGGTGAGGGGGCCCTCGTGGATCGCGTCCCCGTCCACGCGCAGGCGCACCGGCGGCTGCCCGTAGCGCAGCACCGCCCGCACCGTGCCCACCGCGAAGGAGACGCGGCCGCCGAGGGCCTTCGGCGCGGCGTCCACCAGCCGGCACACCAGGCCGCTGATGCCGAGGCTGCCGATGTTGAGGAAGCACGCCGTCGCCTCGCCGCCCTCGGGCCTCCGGTAGGCGACGCGGCCGGCGTCCACCACGCGCTCCTCGCCCTTCGCGATGGCGGCGATCGCGGCCTCGGGGTCGCGGGGGATGCCCAGGGTGCGCGGCAGGTCGCCGCCGGTGCCGAGGGGCACGACGCCGAGCCGCGCGTAGCCGCCGAGCTCTGCCCCGACGAGGCCGCTCACCACCTCGGAGACGGTGCCGTCGCCGCCCGCCACCACCACCCGCTCGGCGCCGGCGCGCACGCCCTCCCGGGCGATGCGCTCGGCATCCCGCGGCGCGCCGGTCCACTCCACCTCGACGTCGCCGAGGGCCTCGCGCAGGCGAGGCTCGAGGGCGTGGAAGCGGCGGCGCGCAGCGCCGCCCTGGCTGCGCGGGTTCACGACCACCAGGGTGCGCCCCGCCATGGCGGCGGAGGGTAGGCGAGCCGGGCGGGGGCGAGCTACGCCGCGTGGCGCTCGGGCTTCGAGGGCTGGATCTGGTAGCGGCGGCGCACGGTTCGCGCGTAGTCGGCCGCCTCGGCACGCACGCGCTCGGCGTCCCAGCCGACCGCCTCCCCGGCCACCCGGGCGATCTCGTCGAGCTCGGGCAGCCCCTGCCCCACCGCGAAGATGGCGAGACGCATGCGCCGCTCGAGCAGGTCGCACAGGGTGAGGGGGCACTCGCGCTGCATCGACCAGCGGATCTCGGCGTAGGTGTAGCGGGACTCGCCGATCGTACGGCGCTCGGCGGCGGGCGCCTCGGCGAGGAGCGCCTCGGCGTCGCGGCCGTGGGTGCGGGCCAGGTGGTCCGCGGCGGACGCGCCGAGCCCGTGGCGCTCGCGCAGCCCGCGCACCAGCTCGCCCAGGTCGAAGCCGTCCTCGCGCAGCGGCAGCTTCGCGGTGCGGCTCGGGCCCGCGACGCGGCGGCGGTCGTGGGGCAGGAGGCGCAGCGCGCGGTCCATCACCTGCTCGCCCGTGGCGCGGTGGGTGGTGAGCTTGCCGCCCGCCACCGAGAGCAGGCCCGAGGGGTCGGCGTAGATGCGGTGGTCGCGGGAGACCGAGGTCGAGGGCGTCGTCTCCTCGGGGCTCGCGACCAGCGGACGCACGCCGGCCCAGACGCTGCGGATGTCGTTGGTGGTGAGACCGGCCCGCGGGAAGGCCCGGTTGGCGGCGTCGAGCAGGTAGTGGACCTCCTCGATGGTCACCACGGGCTCGTCGATCTCGTCGCTGAAGGTGTCCGTGGTGCCGATCAGCGCCACGTCGTCCCACGGGCTCCAGAAGAGCTGGCGGCCGTCGCCGGCCTCGAAGGTGATCGCGCCGGCGGCGTGGATGCGGGTGCGCGGAACGACCAGGTGGACGCCCTTGGCGGGGCGCAGCTCGGGCTCGCGCACCGGGCGGTCGAGGCCGCGCACGCGCTCCACGGCGGCCCCGGCGGCGTTCACCACGACGTGGCTGCGAACCGCGAAGGTGCGCCCGCCCACGCGGTCGCGCACCCGGGCGCCCAGCAGGCGCCCGTCGCCCCCGCGCAGGAACTCCGCCACCTCGGCGTGGTTCGCCACCGCGGCGCCGAGCCGCCGTGCGCTGCGCAGGGTCTCGAGCACCAGGCGCGCGTCGTCGGCCTGGCCGTCGCGGTAGAGCCCGGCGCCGCGCAGGCCCTCGGGGTCGAGGTCCCGGGAGTACTCGGCGAGCTGGTCGGGCCCGAGCATCTTGAAGCGCGCGGTGCGCCGGAAGTTCGCCATGGCGGCGTAGGCGGAGAGCGCCGCGCGCACCTCGAGCAGCGAGTACTTGCCGCCGCGGTAGGCGGGGAACAGGAACGGGATCGGCCGCACGAGGTGCGGGTTCAGGCGCATCAGCAGGTCGCGCTCGCGGCAGGCCTCGCGCGTCATGGCGAGCTGGCCCTCGGCGAGGTAGCGGAGACCGCCGTGGATGAGCTTCGAGGAGCGGCTCGAGGTCCCCGAGGCGAAGTCGTCGCGCTCCACCAGGAGCGTGCGCAGGCCCCGGGAGGCGGCGTCGCGCAGGATCGCGGCGCCGGTGATGCCGCCGCCCACCACGAGCACGTCCACGCCGTCGAGCTCCGAGCGGTCGAGGGCGGCGAGGCGCTCCGGGGTGGACCAGCGCGGCGCCGTCACAGCAGCTTCCCCGGGTTCATCAGGCCCTGGGGGTCCACGGCCTGCTTGGCGGCGCGCAGGGCCGCGATCCCCACGGCGCCCTTCTCGGCGGCGATCCAGCGGGCGTGGTCCACCCCGACGCCGTGGTGGTGGCTCACGGTGCCGCCCTCGGCCACCACCGCGTCGGTGGCGTCGCGCTTGATCGCCGTCCACTGCTTCACGGCGTGGCTCGGGTCCACGGGATACAGGAAGGTGAAGTAGAGGCAGCCGCCGTCCACGTAGCTGTGGGAGAGGTGCGCCATGGCGACGCCGGCTCCGGCGTGGCGCTCGAGGGCCGCGCCCAGGGCGCGCACGATGCCGTCGTGGGCGGTCTCGAGGCGGCTCCAGGGCACCGCGGTCTCGAGGGTGTCCACCGCGACGTCGTGGTCGAGGAGCCAGTCGCGCAGGTACGGGGTGCGGAAGCGCTCGCGCCGCCAGGAGCGCCCGGGGCTGCGCCCGACGGAGAGCGCGCCGTGACGCCGCGCCAGTGCGCGCACGCCCGCCATGGCGCGGCGCACCTCGCGCGCCTCCGGCGCCTCCGCGGCCGCGATGAGGGCGCAGTGCCCCTCGCCGTAGCCGAGCCGCGCCGCCAGGGTGAGGCCGAGGGTGGCGACGTCGAGGGTGCGCTCCGGGTCGCGCCGCAGCATCTCGAAGAGCGCCGTCTCGGGGCCGTCGGAGAGGCGCAGCATGGCCACGGGCAGCTCGGCCACGCTGGCCTCGCGCACCGCCGCCACGCCCTCGGCGAAGCTCCGGAACAGGAACCCGCGCTCCTCGTGGTGGGCGGGCCGGGGCCGCACGCGCAGGGTCGCCTCGACGATCACGCCGAGGGTGCCCTCGGAGCCCAGCACCAGCGCGTTCAGGTCCGGGCCCGCGGCGGAGCGCGGCACCTCGAGGGTGCGCAGCACGCCCTCGGGCGTCACCACCCGCACCGCCACCAGCAGCTCGTCGATGCCGCCGTAGCCGCTCGAGAACTGGCCCGTGGAGCGCGCCGCCACCCAGCCGCCCAGGGTCGAGTGCTCGAAGCTCTGGGGGTAGTGGCCCAGGGTGAGGCCGTGGGCGGCGAGGGCGTCCTCGAGCTGTGGGCCGAGAATGCCCGCCTGGGCGGTGGCGGTGAGGCTGCGCTCGTCGACCCGGAGCAGCGCGTCCATGCGGGTGGTGTCGAGGGCGATCACGCCGCGCTGGCCGTCGCCGAGGCGCGGCTCGACGCCCCCCACCACGCTGGTGCCGCCGCCGAAGGGCACCACGGCGAGCTGGGCGTCGGCGGCCACGCGCAGCACCGCCGCCACCGCGCCCTCGTCGGGCGGGTAGACGACGGCGTCGGGCGGGCTCGCGACGTCGCCGCGGCGCAGGCGCAGCAGGTCCGGCAGGCTCTTGCCCGCCGCGTGGGTGATGCGCTCCAGGCGGCCGGTGCGCACGCCGTCGTCGCCGCAGGCCGCGCGCAGCCTGCGCAGGGCGTCGGGCCCGATGCGCGTGGCCGGCAGCTCGATCTCCTCGAGGTCCACGGGCTCGACGGCGGGCCGCAGCTCGCGGCCGAACATCGGCCCGAGCGCGGCCAGCAGCGCGGCGCGGCGCGCGGGCGAGAACGCCACGGACTCGCCGAGGCGGCCCCAGCCGTTCCAGCGCAGGCGGTCCCGGGCCACCGTCATGCGGCGCTGTCCCGGGAGCCGGGGCCGATCAGGCCCTCGGCGGAGAGCCGCTCCACCTGGCGCGTGATCGCGCGCTCGCTGTAGCCGAGCATCTGCTCGACGATCTCGCGGGCCGCGGCCTCGTCCCGGGCGGCGAGGGCATCGAGGAGCCGCTCGTGGTTCTGGTGGGAGCGCGCGTGGTCGCGGCCCTCGTTGTAGTAGAGGGGCCCGAGGCGCTGAACCAGCTTGGTGAAGAGGTTCGAGACCAGCTGGTAGAGCAGGTTGCCCGTGGCCTCGCCGAGCATCCGGTTCAGCTCGAGGTCGAGGGCCAGCGCCTTGGCGGGGTCCGCGCCCTCGGAGCGCTCGCGCTCGAGGATCGCCCGGGCGCGCTCGAGCTGCTCCGCGGTGTGGTTGCGGGCGGCCAGCTCGACCACGCGCACGGTCACGTCGCGGCGGAACTCGAGGAGCTGGCGCATCAGCTCGGGCGTCACGCTGGCCGCGTCGCGCAGCAGGCTCTCGACCAGCTGGAGCGACGACGACGACGAGGGCTCGCACACGAAGGTGCCCTGGCCGTGCCGCACCTCGACCAGCTCCAGGAACTCGAGGCGCTTGAGCGCCTCGCGCACCGAGGCGCGGTTCACCCCGAGGGCCTCGGCGAGCTCGCGCTCGTTCGGGAGCCGCTCGCCGCTCGCGAAGTCGCCCGCGAGGATGCGGGTGCGCAGCTGCTCGAAGACCCGGTCCGCGCGCTTGCCGCCCGCCAGGGGCTGGAGGCCGTGGGGCCGAAGGGGAGCGGACATGGGCACCTCCCGATGGGCGCGAGGGCACGCCACGGAGGACGGGCTCAGTGATCGGAGGTCCGACCTCCGACCTTATACCCCATGGGGGGATCCCACCGCAAGCCGGACCTCGGGGCGCCGCCGTGGATCGCCCTGGATCCCGAGGGATCGGGGTGGGTCGCAATGGGACGGCCGCGCCCCGGGCCGGGTATGCTTCGCCCGATGGCCTCGAAGCTCACCTGGGCGACCCGACTGCTGCCGGTCCTCGCGCTGACGGCGCTGGTCGGGCTGGCGATGTACGCGCGCCGGTACATGGAGATCGACTTCACCGTCGAGTCGATCCGCGCCTTCGTGACGGGGCTTGGGGTGTGGGGCCCGATCGTCTTCGTCGGGCTGCTGGGCTTCCGGGTGGTGCTGCTGCTGCCCTCCAAGCTGCTGCTGCTGGCGGGCGGGATCTGCTTCGGGGCCCTCGAGGGCTCGCTCTACGGCGCGCTCGGCATCACGCTCTCGGGCGTGCTCGCCTACGGGTTCACCCGCTGGCTGGGCGTGGACCGCGTGCGCAGCCAGGTGCCGCCGCGGGCGCGCCAGGCCCTCGCGCTGGCGAGCAGCCGCGGGGGTGCGGGCCTGATGGCGGTGGGGACCGCGTACCCGATCGGCCCGCTGACCGCCTACCACGTGGGCGCGGCGCTGGCCGCCATGCCCTTCGTCGCGTTCCTGGTCGCCCTGGCCGCGGGCTCGGCGGTGCGCTCGGCGGTGTTCTCCTGGTTCGGCGACGTGCTCGCCACCCGCACCTTCCTCGAGATCCTCGCCGCGACGATGCTGTTCGGCCTGGCCGCCCTGCCCCTCCTCCACCCCCGGGTCCGCGGCTGGCTCCGCGCCCGCATGGACGAGGCCCCGGCCGACTGACCCCGGGCGCCGGGGCTAGCTGAGCGAGCCCTTCGGGCTCGCTTTGCGGCGGAAGCCGACCCATCCTGGGTCGGCCTCCTAGGCGCGCGGGCGCAGGCGGACCGGGATGGGGCCGTCGGGGCGCAGGGTGAGGAGCGGCTTCGGGTGGACCTCGCGGTCCGAGCCGGGCTCCACCTGGAAGCGCTGGGCGATGCTCGCCAGCGCGAGGGTGGCCTCGAGGAGCGCGAAGTCCTCGCCCACGCAGCGGCGCGGCCCGGCTCCGAAGGGCAGGTAGGCGAAGCGGTGGCGCCCCTCGCTGCGCTCGGGAAGGAAGCGGTCCGGGTCGAAGCGCTCGGGCTCCTCCCACAGCGCCGGGCTGCGGTGGATCACCCAGAAGCTCACGGTGACGTTGGCGCGCTTCGGGATGCGCCAGCCCCCCACCTCGTCCTCCTCGAGGGCCTCGCGGTTGGTGGCCACGGCGGGCGGGTAGAGCCGCATGGCCTCGTCGATCACGCGGCGCGCGTGGCCGAGGCGCGGCAGGTCCTCGAAGCCCGGCACGCGCCCGCCGACCGCCACGTCCACCTCGGCGCGCAGCCGCTCGGCCTCCTCGGGGTGGCGCCCGAGCAGGTAGAAGGCCCAGGAGAGCGCGATGGCGGTGGTCTCGTGGCCCGCCACCAGGAAGGTGCGCATCTCGTCGAGCAGGAGCTCGTCGCTCATGCCCTCGCCGGTGCCCTCGTCCCGCGCGGCGAGCAGCACCGAGAGCAGATCGCCGCGGTCCTCGCCGCTCTCGCGGTGGGCGCGCACGATGTCGCGGATGGTGTCATCGATGGCGTTGCGCGTGCGGCGCCCGTTGCGGTTGCGGCGCGTGGGCAGCCACATGGGCGGCGCGAGGTAGGAGTTGATCAGATGGTTCGAGTAGGCGAGGGCCTCGTTCACCAGGCCGTGGAACTCGGCCGCGCGGTCGAGCACGTCGGCGCCGAACATGGCGCGGCTCACCGCGTCGAGGGCCAGGGTCGACATCTCGGGCAGCACGTCGAAGGGCTCGCCGTCGACCCGGTCGCGCTCCCAGCGCCCCACCAGGTCCTGGATGGCGTCGACCACCCGGGGCGCCATGCGGGCCAGCCGCGCGCGCTGGAAGGCGGGCGCCACGAGCCGGCGCTGGCGCTTCCACAGCTCTCCCTCGCTCAGGATGAGCCCGTCGCCCGCCACCCGGCGCAGCTTCTGGAACACGATCCCCTTGCGGTAGTTGCGGTGGTTGTCGACGAGCACGTGCTTGGCGTGCTCGGGGCGGGCCAGCAGGTAGGACCGGAGCGGCCCCATGCGGATGCAGGCGACGTCGCCGTGGTCGGCGTGGGAGCGCTCGAGGAAACCGATCAGGTCCCGGCGGATGTCGCGCAGGAAGCCGAAGGGCGTGGCGTAGCGGGGCCCGGGAGCGACGGGCAGCCGGCCGGCGGCGGCGGAGGCCGTGGAGACGGACACGAGAGCCTCCCTGGGCGTGCGGCCCGGAAGCTACCCCACGCCGCGCGCTGGCGCCGGATCAGCCCCGCTCCCAGGCGAAGCGCGCCGTGGCGACCAGCGGGTCCCCGGGAGAGACGACACGCGGCGCCAGGTTGAGCGCATCGGGCGGACCGCTCTGGGGCTCGACGCACAGTGCGTGGGCGGGCTCGTCGTAGACGACCCAGTGGTCCACCGAGGCCGTCAGCGTGAGACGCAGCGCGCCGGGCCAGTGCAGCTCCGGCGGTGCGGCGAGGGCGGTGAAGCAGTCGTCCCACGGCCCCGGCGGCGGCGGGCGGAGCGCGCCGCTGGGGATGCCCTCGGCATCGCGCTCGTACATCGAGCCGGCGCGCAGCCGCAGCGCGAGGGGGCCGCCGCGGGCGAGCCGGCGGCGGAACCAGGGGTGCCAGCCCGCGCTCGCCGGGAAGGGCTCCCCGACGGCGTGGACCTCGATGCGCAGCGAGAGCGCGTCCTCGTCGAGGACGAAGCGCTGCACGGCGTGGCCCGGGAACGGCCAGTCCGGGCCGAGGTCGATGCCCAGGCTGCCGTCCTCCCGGAGCTGCCACGCGCGCCTCCAGGTGGTGCCGTGGATCGCGTGGGGAGGCAGCGTGAGGGGGAGCGCGTGCGTCCTCCCCGCGAACCGGAAGCGCCCGCCCCGCACGCGCCCCGCGAAGGGCGCCATGGGGTAGCAGCCCCAGCGCAGGGGGTCGGTCTCGGGGCCCACCAGCAGCTCGAGGCCGTCCACGCACAGCGAGGCGAGACGCCCGCCGGCCTCGGGATCGATCCGCGCGCGGGCCGGGCCCGCCTCGAGCTCCAGGGGCACGGCGGCCAGTGTGGCGCGGCACTGACACAGCGACCAGCGCGCGACCACGTCTCCCAGGAGGGATCGGCCGGGATCCCGGTGCCCTGGAGGTCGAGATGCAAGCCGTCCGTGCCACCGTCCTCGCGCTCTTCGCCGCCGGCCTGGCGGCCCCTGCGTCCGCGAACGGAAGCGCGGCCCAGACCCTCTACGACGTGGTCTGCGCCAGCAGCATCGGGTTCCGCGATCCCGACCCGCGCATCTGCAACCTCGCCGTATTCGGAAGCGGCCAGAACCTCCTCACCGGAAGCCCGGGCGACCGGGGCACCGACCCCACGACGGCCGCCTTCCTCGCCAACGTGCTGGCCGGCAACGCGACGGCGGGAACCGTCGGCTCGGCGCTCGCCGGGGCGGCCTTCCCGACCCTGCTGGTTCCGCTGAACCAGGACCCCTGCGACGCCTCGCTCTCGGACTGCACCACGTCCGCCACGGGCAGCCTCGACGAGCCCAACGCATTCTTCTCGATCTCCGAGCCGAGCCTCAACATCCTGCTCACCCAGGAGCAGCAGGCCCTGCTCGGCTGTGGCGAGTTCTACGGCACCAACTGCGAACGCGACGGCATCGACCTCCAGAACGCCGAGCTCTCGGCGATCGTCCAGTCCTGGACCAGCGTCGTCGACATCCCGCAGCCCTGCGCGCGCTTCGTGGGCGAGACGGTGGTCACGCTGCCGGGCTGCCGCGGCCCGGGCAGCGTCGGCTACGACCCCAACGTGGACGGCAGCGCCGGCCTCACGAATCCGCTCACGGGCCAGGTCTTCGCCAGCGAGATCGCCGCCCTCTCCTGGAACGCACTGATGGCCACCGTGGCGCTCTCGGCGGCCGGGGACGGCGAGAGCATGGGGCCTCGGATCTTCGATCCCGAGATGCCCTTCCGCGCGGATGGCTGCTCCTTCGCGCAGCCCGGACGCTGCGCCACCGTGCAGGCGCTCACCGGCGTCCCCGAGCCCGGCACGGCGCTCTCCCTGGGCCTCGGCCTGCTGCTCCTCGGCGGGCGCCGCCGGGCCTGAGCCGCCGGCTCCGGCACCCCGGGCGCCGCGCCCGGGACCCCCGGCGCGCGGCGGGGCGGGCTCCTACAGTCTGCCCCCGTCCGGCCGAGGAGTCCCAGGTGATCCGAGCCCTCATCCCGGCGATCCTCGCGGCGACGCTCCTCGGGGCGCCCGCCGCCGCCGACCTCGTGGCGCCCTCCGAGCGGGTGCGCACCCGGGTGATGGTGCGCGCCGAGCCCGTGGCGGGCAGCCGCCGCGTGGGCGCCCTCGCCAAGGAGGAGACCGCCGAGCACCTGGGCACCGAGTCGGGCTGGCACCGGGTGCGCCTCGACGGCGGCGCCGAGGGCTGGGTCTCGGCGGCCTGGACCGAGATCCGCGTGGTCCGCACCCTGCCGCCGGCTCCGCCCGTGGAGGACGAGGGGTTCGACCTCGAGGCGCGGCGCGTGGGCCGTGGCTTCGGCGGCGCCGTGATCTCCTTCCTGCGCGACGCCCTGCTGGCGCCCTTCGGCTGGCCGCGGGTGGACGTGATGATCCGCGAGCCCGAGATGGGGCGGGTGCACCGGCACCGCGACCCCGACCTCCCCGTGGCCGGCCTCGCCAGCGCGCGGGGCGCCCGGGGCAAGTACGACATCGTGCTGGTGATCGACGCCTCCACCTCGACCAACGAGTTCTCCGAGGCGGACGTGAACGGCGACGGCCGGGCCCAGGACCGCTGGAAGGGCCCGGACTCGATCTTCCAGGCCCAGGTGACCGCGGCCCGCGACTTCGTCGCGGTGCTGCGCCGCATGCCCCACAACCGCGACGGCCAGCGCATCCGCGTGGGCGTGGTGACCTTCGCCGGCGACGAGCGCTTCCACCGCATACCCGAGGGCCGCAGCTTCAAGCCGAGCCCCGAGGCCATCTACGGCCTCGCGCTGCGCGACTCGGTGCTGGTGAGCCCGCTGACCGGCGACTACGACGCCCTCGACCGCGCCCTGCGCGAGCTCTCCCGGGAGGAGCCCTCGGGCATGACGAACTTCGCCGCGGGCGTGGGGCGCGCCATCATCGAGCTCGAGGGCAACATCGGGCGCGGCGCCAAGAGCCGCCCGCGGGACGACGCCGAGAAGGTCGTCCACTTCCTCACCGACGGGAAGCCCCGCCTCCCCTACGACCGCGACGTCGCCGAGCGCGCCGCCGTCTTCGCGGCCCGCATGGCCGGCAGCGAGGAGATCCACATCAACGTGTTCGCCATGGGGCGCAACGTCGTGACCCGCGACGTGAACGACGCCATCCGGCGCATGGTGGCGCGCAGCAACGGCCGCCTCGTCGAGCTGAACGACCCCGGCGACATCGTCGCCATCCTGCGCACCACCTCGTTCTCCTTCGTGGACCGCGTGAAGCTGGTGAACCGCACCCGCGGCACCGAGAGCGACTACATCAGCACCGGCATCGACGGCTCCTTCTACGGCGAGATCCCCCTCGTGGAGGGCCAGAACCAGATCGAGGTCGTGGCCGTGATGCTCGACGAGCGCGAGGCCTCGGAGCGCTTCCGCATCACCTTCGAGCGCGTGCCGGCGGACCTCGCCCTGGTGCAGCGCCTCGAGGACATCCGGCGCGAGAACGAGGCGCTGATCGAGCAGATCCGCCAGCAGCTCGCCCGGGACATCCGCGAGACCCGTGCCCGCAACCGCCAGAAGAAGGTGGTGGACATCGAGGCCGAGGACCCGCGAGGGCGCTAGGGCCGGCCCGCTAGGACAGCTCCCGGTGGCGGAAGCAGGAGACGAGGTGGTCGTTCACCATGCCCGTCGCCTGCATGAAGGCGTAGCAGATCGTCGGGCCCACGAAGGCGAAGCCGCGGCGACGCAGCTCGCGGCTCATGCGGCGGGAGACCGGCGTCTCCGCGGGCACGCTGCGGGCGCTGCGATGGCGGTGGACCACCGGCTTCCCGCCGGCGAGGTCCCAGAGCAGCGCCGAGAGGCTCGTGCCCTCGTCGGCGAGGCGGAGCACCGCTCTCGCGTTCTTCACCGTGGCCTCGATCTTGGCGCGGTTGCGCACGATGCCCGCGTCTCCGCGCAGGCGCTCGCGGCGCGTGGCGCTGAAGCGCGCCACCCGGGCGGGGTCGAAGCCCGCGAAGGCCCGCCGGTAGCCCTCCCGCTTGTGCAGGACGGTGCTCCAGCTGAGCCCCGCCTGGGCGCCCTCCAGGACGAGCATCTCGAACAGGTACCGCTCGTCGTGGCTGGGGACGCCCCACTCCTCGTCGTGGTAGGCCACCATGGCGGCGCCCTCGCCCGTCCAGGGACAGCGCTTCACAGGACGACTTCGAAGCCCTCGAAGCGGGGATGGCCAAGGTAGGTGCCCTCGGGCGCGCGCGCCTGGGCGTGGGCCTTGCGAAAGGCCTCGGAGCGGGTCCAGGCCTCGAAGGCGTCGCGGGACTCCCAGACGCTGTGGGAGGCGTAGAGGGTGGCCTCCTCGTCGCTCTCCCCGCGCAGCAGGTGGAACTCCCGGAAGCCGGGGACCCCGTCGAGCTGCGAGTCGCGCTTGCGCCACAGCTCCTCGAAGACCGGCTCGCGACCGGGGGCGATGCGGAAGCGATTCATGGCGATGAACACGATATGCTCCTCCGGGCTCGGGTGGGCGCGACCGGAACGTAGCGCGCGCGGCGGGCGGAGACGGGAGGACGAAGATGATCCTGAAGGCGCTGGTGGGCGCGTCCTGGCTGCTGGCGATCCTCTGGGTGGCGGTGCCGACCCTGCCGGGAGCGCGCCTGGGCGTGCCGCTGCTCGCGATCCTGGCCGGCGTCCATGCCCTCGAGTGCCTCGTCTTCCTGCCGCGCCTGCGGGCCGCGGGCGGCAGCCTCGGCAACCACCTGCTCCAGACCTTCCTGTTCGGCTTCGCCCACGTGCGCACCACGCCGGCCCCCGGGCAGGCCGCCTCGTGAGCGGGCCCGCCGAGAACCGCGCGCTGGTGGAGGCGTTCTGGAAGGACCTCTACGAGGCCCGGGACTTCGACAAGGTGGGCGCCTACTTCGCGCCCGACGGCCGCTACGAGGACGTCCCCACCCCCGACGGCGGCGCCGTGGGGCCCGCCTCCATCGCGAAGCGGCTGCGCATCGGCCTCGAGCCCATCGAGCGCAGCGTCCACCACCTGCACCGCATGGTGGCCGAGGGCGACACCGTCGTCACCGAGCACACGGAGGACTGGCACTTCGGCGGCGGCGACGTGGTGTCGCTCCCCTTCGTCTCCATCCACGTGATCCGCGACGGCCGGATCCAGCTGTGGCGCGACTACTGGAACCTCTCCACGCTGATGGAGGCGGCGCCCCGGTGGTGGGTCGAGCACGTGCTGAAGCACACCGCCGCGGACTTCGCCTGAGCCCGAGGCGAGCGGGAGGCCCCGGAAGGCCCCGCTAGTCCTCCAGCCGCATGGCCTGGTGGTGGAGCGCCACCTTGGCGCGCCTGGCGGCGGCGCGCAGCTCGGGGCTCGGCGCCGCCGGGCTCACGTAGACCAGGATGAGCCCACGCAGGGGCCGGTCCTCGCGCGCCGCCAGCGCGTTGCGGACGACCTGGTCGGTCAGCTCGGCGTGGGGCCCGCCGACGACGAGGGTGCGGCCGCGGCTCGCGCTCGAGGCGAGCTTGCGAGAGAGCTGCCCGGAGAGCGGGGCCGACTCGGGATCGGTCTGCTCCTCGGTGAGCTGGGTCCAGGCCTCCATGCGGCTCTGGGCGTGGATCGCGAAGACCTGGGGGCGCGTGCCCGGCGGCGTCAGTCCGGCGCTGGCGCTGGCCAGCTCGGCCTCGAGCTGCGGGCGGGTGATGGGCGTCGCGCAGGCGACGGCGAGGGCGGCGAGGATGCCGATCGCGAGGCTTCGGGGCATGGCGGGTCCTCCGGATGCCGGGCCCGGCTCGGGCCATCCGGGCCCTGATCGGTGCGCGGCGACGGACCCTTGAACCGGGGTGCCCTTGGAGCCGCGCCCCGGGCGTGCCACGATGCGGAGCGTCCTCGAAGGGGTGGAGGAGGTTTCGCCGGTGTCGCGCGTGCTGCTCGCACTCGTCCTGCTGGTCGCGCTGGGCCTCGCGGCCCTCACCGTGCTCGGCAAGGGCTGGCTCGTGGCGCCGGAGCGTGCGGGGCGGCCCCAGGCCTCGGCGGTGCCCCGGAAGGTGGTGGCCGAGCGCGAGGCGCGGGTGCGCGACGCCGCCGTCTCCCTCGGCGTGGCCGAGCCGAAGCAGATCCTGTTCGGCGACCTCCACGTCCACACGACGTTCTCGGCCGACGCCTTCCAGATGAGCCTGCCCATGGCGGGCGGCGACGGCGCCCACCCCGTCGCCGACGCCTGCGACTTCGCCCGCTTCTGTGCGGGGCTCGACTTCTGGTCCATCAACGACCACGCCATCACCTCGACGCCGCGCCGCTGGGCCGAGACCGTGGACTCCATGCGCCAGTGCGACGCGGTCGCGGGCGACCCCGCGAACCCCGACGTGGTGCCCTTCCTCGGCTGGGAGTGGACCCAGATCGGCACCACCCCGGCGAACCACTACGGCCACAAGAACGTGGTCCTGCGCGACCTCGAGCAGGGCCGCATCCCCCCGCGCCCCATCGCGGCGGGGCCGCCGCCCGACACCCCGGCCCTCGACGACGTGGTGCCCTCGGCGGTGGTGATGGGCCTGCTCGCCCTCGCCGAGCGCGACGCGGGCGGCCCCGCCATGGCGCGCTACGTCTCGGAGACGGCAGGCATCCCGGTCTGCCCGAGCGGGCGCCGGGTGCGCGACCTGCCCGCGGACTGCCGCGAGCAGGCCGCCACGCCGGCGGAGCTCTTCGCCAAGCTCGACGACTGGGGCCACTCCGCCCTCGTGATCCCCCACGGCACCACCTGGGGGATGTACACGCCGCCGGGCTCGAGCTGGGACAAGCACCTCGCGCCGGGCCAGCACGACCCCGGCCGGCAGCGCCTGATCGAGGTGTTCTCGGGACACGGCAACTCCGAGGAGGTGCGGCCCTGGCGCGAGGTCGCGTTCGACGAGAGCGGGCGGCGCTCCTGCCCCGAGCCCGTGGAGGGGTTCCTTCCGGCGTGCTGGCGCGCCGGGGAGATCATCGAGGCGCGCTGCACCGCCGACGGCGAGCCCGGCGAGGTGTGCGCACGCCGCGCCGAGAACGCGCGCCGCGACTGGGTCGATGCGGACCGCAACAGCGGCCTGCGCACCGTGCCCGGCACGCGCCCCGCCGACTGGCTCGACGCCGGGCAGTGCACCGACTGCTTCCAGCCCTCCTTCAACTACCGGCCGCGCAGCTCGGTCCAGTACCTGATGGCGCTGCGCCGTCAGCCCTCGGAGGGCGACCCCGGGACGCGCTTCCGCTTCGGCTTCCTGGCCTCGAGCGACAACCACTCGGCCCGGCCCGGCACGGGCTACAAGGAGGTGGCGCGCCGCGAGTTCACCGAGGCGCGCTTCGGCGAGTTCCCGGGCACGCCCCTCGGTCGCGGCACCCACCAGGAGCCCCGCTCGGTCTCCCAGCGCAGCGACGCCGACCGCAGCAGCCTGCCGGTCTTCGCGTTCTGGGAGGGCGAGCGCGCCGGCTCCTTCTTCCTGAACGGCGGGCTCACCGCGGTCCACGCTGGCGGCCGCAGCCGCGAGGCCATCTGGCAGGCGCTGCTGCGCCGGGAGGTGTACGGCACGAGCGGCCCGCGCATCCTGCTGTGGTTCGACCTGCTGAACGCCGGCGAGGCGCCGGTGCCCATGGGCGGCGAGGCGCGCATGGCCGAGGCGCCGGCCTTCGAGGTGCGCGCCGTGGGCTCCTTCGAGCAGCGGCCCGGCTGCCCGTCCCACTCGATGGACGGGCTCTCGCCGACGCGGATCGAGCGGCTGTGCCAGGACGAGTGCTACCACCCCTCGGACGCGCGGCGCCCCATCACGCGGATCGAGATCGTGCGCATCCGGCCCCAGCAGTCCGACGACGAGGATCCCGTCGCGCTCGTGGAGGACCCGTGGAAGGTGCTGCCCTGCGCCGATGCCGGCGGCTGCACGGTGCGCTTCCGCGACGACGACTTCGCGGGCGCCGAGCGCGACACGGTCTACTACGCGCGCGCCATCGAGGCGCCAAGCCCCGCCGTCGCCGCGGACCCGCTGCGCTGCGAGCACGACGAGAGCGGCCGCTGCGTCTCGGTGCGCCCGTGCTTCGAGGCCGATGACGACGACGACTGCCTCTCGGAGACCGAGGAGCGCGCCTGGTCCTCGCCGATCTTCGTGGACTGGGAGGGCTAGGAGGCCGAGCGCTGGGTGCCCGCTACGGAACGCGGCGGTAGAACTCGCGCCAGCGGCCGCCGTCCATCCACAGCCACATGCGGTCGCCCTCCACCACGAGGGAGGTGCGCCCGGGCTCGCCGAGCACGACGTCGTAGCCCTCGAGCTCGAAGCGGTTGCCGCGGCTCGAGACCACGCGGTAGGGGCTCGAGGTGGTGGTGCGGGCCCCGCCCTCCACGCGCGCCGTCACCCGCGTGGCGGTGTAGGTGAGGGTGCGCCGGCCCAGGGTCTCCCCGAGGACGCGGCGCACCTTCGGCGAGAAGCCGCCGATCACGTCGATCTCGGCCAGGGTGGCGGCCTTGTCGGAGCGCCAGGTGCCGAGGAGCGCGGTCGCGACCGGAGGCTCGGGCGCCCCGCAGGCGACCGAGGCGCCGAGCAGCGCGAGGGCGAAGAGCCTTCTCATGCCGGGTGGATCGGCAGGAAGGCGCACGTTCTTGATGGGTCCGGGGCGGGCCCTCAGGGCACTTCGAACGCGCTGGCGATGGCCTCGAACTCCTCGGAGAGGGCGTCGTCGGGGAGCGCGTCGAGGTAGTCGGTCTCGTAGTACGCGAAGGCGAGGAGGCCCGGCGAGGCGGCCTCGCCCGGCGCCGGCGGCGCGCCTCCGAGCCAGCCCGCGGGCACGGCCAGCCACAGCGCCAGGGCCGCCACGGCCGCGCTCGCCGCGAGCACGAGGGGCTGGCCCGGCGCGCGGCCGCGGTGCGCCAGCCGCTCCTCGAGCCGCTGGGAGAAGGCGGCGCGCTGGGCGGGCGTGAAGCCCGGGTCGAGCTCCTCGCGCAGCGTCTCGACGAGGCGCCGGTCCGCGGCGTCGAGCTCGTCGCCCCGACGGAGGTCGGGACGCGGGTCGCGGTGTTCGCTCATGGGCTCACTCCTGCGGGCTCGGGGCCGAGGTCGGCGAGCTCCTCGCGCAGCGCCTTCAGCCCCCGGTGCACGTGGGTCTTGATCGTTCCGGGCGCGGTGCCGAGCACCTCGGCGGTCTCGTTCACGGTGAGCTGCTCGAGGTGCACCAGCACCACCGCCTCGCGCTGGCGCGGGCTCAGGCGCCCGAGGGCGGCGAGCAGCCGGTCGCGCAGCTGCGGGTCGCCGGTGCGACCGCGCGGGTCGGGGAGCTCGATCTCCGAGGTGGAGGAGGTGGCCCAGATCTTCCGCACCGCCTGCCAGCGGCGGTGGCGGTGCACCTCGCGCACCAGGATGCGGTGGAACCAGGTGCGCAGGCTGGCCTCGCCGCGGAAGCCCGCCAGCCCGCGGTAGGCACGCAGGAAGGCCTCCTGGGCCACGTCCTCGGCCGCGGCGCGGTCGCCGCCGAGCAGCCGCCACGCCAGGCGCACCGCGGGCTCCTGGAACTCGCTCGCGAAGGCGCGGAAGCGCTCGAGCCGCTCGCGCTCGCCCACCGGCGCGCCGGCGCCGGCGATCGCCGCGCTCGTCACGGCCGGCTCCGGAGGCGCGGCTCGCCCATCCTCGCCTTCCCTCCCCGGCAACGCGGGCTCACCAGCGCCGCGCGTCGCGGTCCCTGCGCCCGGTGATGCCGTTCTCGAAGTGCCGGCGATGGCGGGGGCCATGGGTCTTCATCAGCTCGACCAGCCGGTCCCGCGCCTCGGGCGGAAGCAGCTCGCGCACCCGCAGCAGCGTCCGGATGCGATGCTTGCGCGCCTCGAGCTCGAGGGCGCCGAGGGCGTCGGCCTGGGCGAGGATCGCCTCCTCGTCGGGCTCCGTCGCCTCCATCAGCGCGCGCATGCGCTCGTGGGCCTCGCGCAGCCGGGGCCCCACCTCGCGCCGCCGCTCGTGGGCCTCGTCGAGCACCTCCTGGACGGCGGCCTCGGTCTCGGCGTCCAGGCCCAGGCGATCCACGAGCCGCTCGAGGCGCCGCTCCTCGGGCGGCCCACCGTGCGGCGGACCCGGCGGCCCGCCGAAGCCGCGCGGAGGCTCGGCCAGGGCCGCGCCGGCGAGGACCGAGAGCGCGAGGGTCCACGCCGCGGCGAGGATCGGGCGGAGCGGTCGTGCGGTTCGGGTGCGCATCGGCGTCCGAGGTTCGTGGATCTCTCCCGGCATGGGAACCCATTGGAACCGGCAGGAGCCCGGGCGGTTGACGAGGAGGCCCCAGCGCCCCCGTGGGGCCTCCCGCGCCTCCGCCCGGCCCTAGCGCGAGGGGCCACCCGACCGGCCCCTCGACCAGCCCCGGGGCCCCGCCGGGTCCGGGAACCACGCCACCCGGAACACGTCGTCGGGGATCTCGTCGCGGATCCCGGTGTTGCGACGGATCACGTCCGACAGCCGCGTGGACTCGAGCCGCGCCCGGGCGCGGCGATCCAGCCGCCGCGCGTACCAGAAGCGGTCGCCGTCGCGGAGCGCCCGGAACTGGTCCCCCACGATCCGGGCCACCAGCTCGCCCACCAGCGCGCCGGGCAGCGGGTCCTCGGCGAGGCCGCCCACCCAGGCGTCCACGGCGTCGACGTCGGCGTAGGCCGCGGCGAGCCGCGCGCGGACCTCGGGGTCGGAGCTCACGTCGGCGAAGCTCCGGGCGCGGCGCAGGCCGAGGGCCTCGCGGAGGTCGTTGTACCCCGGCAGCCCGTGGTCGCGGCCGCGCTGGATGTTCAGCGCCGCGAGGTCGAAGCCCCCGGCCCCGGGCGCACCGAACAGGAAGCTGCGCACGTCCTCCACCACGTAGGCGTCGATGCGCTGGCAGGGCTGGCTGGCCAGGCCCCGCAGCAGGGGATCGATGCCGCCCTCCTCGGTGATGCGCGTGGGAGCGAAGAAGGCGTCGCGCAGCGCGAGGTGGCCGGCCGCGATCTCCTGCCCCTGGGCGTCGAGGCGCAGCAGCGTCGGGCTGAGGGCGCTGTGGCCGAAGCGGAAGGCCGCGGTGGAGAACACGTTGGCGATGCGGGCGTCGCGTCGCGCGTCGTAGCCCGCGTAGGGCGGCAGCGCGTCGGGTCCGAGCAGCACCGGGAGGAACTCCCGGTAGGTGATCACCTGCATCAGTCCGATCCCGTGGAGCCGCGCGCGCTGGTAGATCTCGTCGCCCGAGAGCCCGGGCTCGCGCTCGGCGATGCGCTCGGCCTCCCGGTTGTGCTCGCGGACGAAGAGCGTGTGCATCGCGGTGAGCCCCACCTGCTCGTTGGCCCGCACGTCGCCGGCCAGGAACAGCGACGGCGACGAGCCGCCGGCGTTCTCGAGCCCGAAGACGTTGAAGGGCAGCAGGTCGCCCTCGCTGGTGAGCAGCCGCCCGGTGCCGTCGTGGGTGCGCAGGGCCTCGGCGCGCTCGGCGTCGGATCCGTACACGTTCGAGGCGTCGATCCAGGCCGTGATCTGGTTGACCTGCTCCCGCGGAGTCTCGGGTCCGGCGCCCGTCGCCGGATCCCAGAGCGAGCGGTTGAAGGGAAGCGACACCGTGCCCGTGCCTTCGGGATCGAAGTCGGGATCGCCGGCGGGGATCGGGACGTCGGCCGGCTCCGGCGGCTGGGTGCCGTCGGTGAGGTCGATGTCGTGGTCGAGGAACTGCCCCCACTGCCACAGGAAGTCGCTCGCGCCGAGCCGGTTCGGCCGCGACTCGGGCTGGGCGAGCACGAGGTTGCTGATCGTGCGGGGGCCGGGGCGGTCCGCACCGGCCAGCGCGGAGACGCCGTCGGCGTAGTCCGAGGGCACCCGGCGGCGCAGCGCCGTGTCGGCCTGGCCCATGGCGAGGTCTGCGAGGTTGTTGCCGCTGCCGTCGATGGAGGGCACCTCGGCGTCACCGGGGCCGGCGGGCTCGCGGGGCTCCCCCCGCGTGGGCCTTCCCTCGATGCCGCGGACCGGCGACGAGGAGCTGCGACGCTCCTCGCGGGCGCCGGCCTCTTCCCGTGCGAGGGCGGGCCCTCCACCGGCGAGGGTCGTGAACGTTGCGAGCAGCAGTGCGAATCGATGGACACGAAGCATGGAGTCTCCCGTCGTCCGGCGCGCGCGGCGCGCCGGACCAGCCGTCCGGATTCATGCCCGCTTCGAACCCGCTGCTCCGCGTGCGGTTGACCCCGGTCACGGTTCGTCACCGGATGTTCGCGGGAGACCGTCCCTCCGGTGATCCACGTCACCGGAACGGAAGCGGCCGCGAGCCCGAAGGCCCGCGGCCGCGGTGCCGCCCGCTTCGCTGCGGGCCTGCGGTTGGAAGGGATCAGCGCCGGAAGAGACCCCGACGCCGACCGGAGTCGCAGCCCTCGTCGCCGCGGCCGGCGCGGTGGCGCTCGGGGAGGATCTCCGCGAGCTGCTCGGGGCCGATCAGGTCCCGGAGGGCGAGCATCCGCGCGATGCGATCCTTCTGCAGCGCGAGCTTGAGCTCCGAGATCTGCTCGGCCTGCTCCATCAGCGCGGCCTCGCTCGACTCCGCGCTGCGCAGCATCTCGTGGAGCACCTGGTGGGCGGCGCGCAGCTCCTCGCGTTGGCTCTGGCGCTGCTCGCGGGCCTCCTCGAAGAGCGCCTCGACCTGCGCCCGGGTGGCCTCGTCGAGGTCGAGGCGCTCGATGCGCCGCTCGAAGTGCTCGTCGTGGCCGCGGCCGTGGCCGGGCCAGGCCCAGGCCGCCGCGGGCAGTGCGACGGCCGCGGCGAGCGCGGCGACGACCAGCCGGCGGTTCCGAAAGGTGGACTTCATGGTGGGTCTCCCTCTGGGTTCGGGTTTCGATGGAGCCGACCCCTTGGAACCGCGCGCGGCGGATCCGGTTGACGCCCCCCGGGCGGCGCCTCACCCGAGCGCTGGGAGCCCACGCCGGCGCTCAGAGCGCGCTGGCGGTCTCCCCGGTGAGCACGTGCCACTTGGGCCGGCGCCAGCTGGCCCGGAACACGTCCTCGTCGGCCTCGCGCACGTGGCCGCGGCGCTCGTCGCCGTCGAGCAGCAGCACGAAGTCGAGCTGCCGCGCGTCGCCGTCGCGCTGAGCGTCGTAGAGGCGGGCGATCCCGTTTGCGGGCAGGGCGAGGCGCCCGAGCAGCGACTCGAGCGGGAGCACGAGGCCGCGATTGCGCGGCCCCGGCTGGTAGGCCTTGTAGACCAGCTCGGTGCAGACCAGCTCGGCGTCGGTCACGAAGTCGAAGTTGAAGTCGTAGGGCCGCCCCGCGTAGCCGAAGGCGCGCACCAGCGCGAGGGCTTTCTCATGCCGGGGGAGCCGGGGGCGGAGCACCGCCACGGAGTCGGCCCCGGCCGCGTGGGTGAGGCTCGTGAAGATCACGCCCTCGCCCACGGCCTCGATCACCCGCACCGGCTGCCCGCGCTCGAGCCCGTCGTGTCCCGCGGCGCCGGTGCGCGCCAGCAGCGCGCCGAGCCGACCCGAGGGCTCGCCCTGCTCGCGCACCCACTGCCGCGTCCCCGCGTCGTCGAAGTAGGCCTCGCGCTCCGCCGGCGTGCCGATGTAGAGCGCGGCGTGGGACCAGTAGCCCGGCAGGCCTAGGTTGGAGAGGAACCACTCGCGGCGGGTGAGCAGCACGTCGCCCGGCTCGAGCCGGGCCGCCAGCTCCTCGCGCCGCGCCTCGGGGATCAGGAAGCGGTCGCGGCGCCAGACCTTCACGTCGCCCATCCAGTCCGCCACCTCGGTCTGCACCGGGAGCCAGGCCCGGAAGGCGGCGCGCTCCACCATGGAGACCGCGTTCTCGGCGGTGAGGCGCAGCCCGGTGCCGCGCCCCATCCGCCAGATGCGGCGCCGGTCCGAGGCCACGCCTGCGGCGAGGGCGGCGGGCGGGTCGCCGCGGGCCACCTCGGCCAGGGCCTCCAGGGTGGCGAACTCCGTCGCGATGCCGGGGTTCAGGTAGCGGAGCTTGAGGCGCGCGTAGGAGCCGCGCGGCAGGCCGAGCTCGGGAAGCGGCTCGTCGAGGACCTTCGCGAAGCCCGGGTCGCGCTCGAGACGCTCGATGAAGTCCATGGCGTGGCGGTACTGGGCCAGGAAGGCGGCGCGATACAGGTGGAAGGAGCGGCTGCGGGCATCGCCCCGGCGCAGCGCGAAGTCGGCGTGCTCGCCGCGGACGGCCTCCAGGGCCAGCAGGTAGTCGCCCACGGATCGCCAGGTGCCCAGCAGCTCGGCACGGGCCTCGGGGGCGAGGACCCGCTCCCGGTCGCGGCGGCGGGGCGGGAAGAGATCCGGCCGCGCGTCGGCGAAGGCCAGCGCCTCGGCCAGCCCGGCACGGGCGCGCAGCACGCCGGCCTCGGCGTACCCGGGCGCCACGGGCACCGGGTCGGCCATCGCCGCCACCAGCCCGACCGCCAGCGCCGGCAGGGCGAGGCCGGCCGCGAGCCAGCGGGCGAGCCCGGAGTGACGCCTCATGGGGACCTCATCGGCCGGGCGCGGGGCGCCCCGCAGGCTCCGGGCCGGCCCCGGTCCGGCGACAGCGCGGGAGGCTACGGGGGGCCCCCGGTTCGGCCGATGAGTTGCGCACTGGAGGGTGCGCAGGATGAGGACCCGGGCTCTCTCGGCCATCGTGCTCGCGGCCGCGCTCGCGCTGCCGAGCGGCTGCATCGTTCGCGCGCAGCCGCGACCCAACGTGCTGCTGATCTCCATCGACACCCTCAACCGCTCCGCGCTGCGCGCCTTCGACCCGGGCGCCCCGGCGCTGCCCCACCTGGACGCCCTGACGCGGCGGGCGCGAGCCTTCGACGAGGCCATCAGCCCGGCCTCCTGGACCCTCCCCGCCCACGCCTCGCTGCTGACGGGGCTCTACCCCGACCGCCACGGCGCCACCCACGGCTCGGTCCGCATCGCCGAGGCGGTGGACCCGCTGGCGGCGCGGCTCTCCCGGGCCGGCTACGAGACCGTGGGCTACACGGACGGCGGCTTCGTGAGCGGGATCTACGGCTTCGCCGAGGGCTTCGACCGCTACGAGGGGCTCGAGGGCCGCCCCGACGTGCGCGACGACCCGAGCACCGAGGCCCGGGACGCGGATCTCTTCGCCCGGGCCCGCGCCTTCCTGGCCGAGCGCGGCCGCCGCGCGGCGGAGCAGCGGCCGTTCTTCCTGTTCGTGCAGACCTACTCGGTGCACAACTACTTCAAGGTCCGCTCCTGGGCGCGGCAGCCGGGCCGCGAGGGCGCCTACCGCGAGTCCGGCGAGTACCTGGCGTGCCTGCTCGGCCGGGAGGCCTGCAGCCCCGAGGACTGGGAGGTGATGCGCGAGCTCTACGCCGCGGAGCTCCACCACATGGACGCGGGGGTCGGGCGCCTGCTCGCGACCCTGGAGGAGCAGGGCCTGGCCGACTCGACCCTGGTCGTGCTGCTCTCGGACCACGGCGAGGGCTTCGAGCCCGGGCTGGCGCGCATCCACCACGGAGGGCGCCTCCACGCCGACGTGCTGCGCGTCCCGCTGCTGGTGGCGGGCCCCGGCGTGGAACCGGGACGCAGCCGCCACCCGGTCTCGCTGGTGGACGTGGCCCCCACCCTGCTGGACTGGATCGGCGAGCCCGCCGAGGACGGCCTCGACGGGATCTCCTTCGCGGGCGCGCTGCGTGGCGAGGCCGCGCCGGAGGCGCGGCCGCTCTACGGCATGGAGTACGCGTTCACCTGGCAGGAAGGGCCACGGCTCGAGATGAGCGGACCGATCCCGAAGCCGCTGGCGCTGGCGGTCGTGGGCGGCGACGGCTGGTACATCGGCTCCGCGGCGGGCCAGGAGCTCTACGCGCTGGAGTCCGACGCGGGCCAGACGCGCAACCTCGCCGCAGACCCGATGCGTCTCGAGCCCCATCGCCAGGCGTCGCGGGCGCGGGCGGGGCTCACGCCTCCGGCGGAGCGCCTCGGCGACGATCCCGAGCTGGTGGAGCAGCTGCGCGCCCTCGGCTACCTCGACGCTCCGGTCCCGGCCGCGCCCGCGGACGGATACGGAAACCCACCGAAGTTCCGCTCAAGACCCGGGGCGCCCGCCCGATAGGGGAGCGGCCACGAGCGAGGCTTCCACGGGAAAGCCCGCACCCGACGCCCTCCGTCGCCGGTTCTTGTGAAGAGCGTCACAGGCCTTCGACATTCCGGCGTGTATCCTCTCGCCGCCCTCCGAGGAACCCATTGCGCAAGCCCCCCTCCGATCGCACGCGTCGGCCCCGCAAGCCCCGCAGCCGGCGCGCCCAGGGCGCCGGCCTGCTGCCCCGCGACCGCGGCACCGGCTTCGCCGCCGAGGGCCCGGGCTTCTACGTCTGGGACGACGTCGCCAGCGAGGCCCGCGCCACCGCCCGGGAGCTCCGGGGGATCCTCCGGCCGCCGGCGGGCTGAGGCTCAGGCGGCCCCCCGAGCGCGCCGAAACGCCCGGAGAGCCCAACGAGCCAACGAGCCCGCCGCCTCGCACCCTCACGAGCCGGGCGAGGGAGCCCACGATGAACCCGACCCACCGGCCCCGCCGACTCCGGACCCCCGCCCGGATCACCAGACGGGCCCCGCTCCCGCTGTGCCTCGCCCTCGCGCTGGCCTGCGGCCCGGGCTCGGGGGACTCCGCCGGCACGCCCGCGGACTTCCAGGCCGCCGTCCAGGAGCGGGTCGCCGCCTACGAGGCGTTCCAGTCGGACCCGGCCAGCCTCGATCCGATGCTGAACGGCCGCTACCAGGAGATCCACGAGCGCCTCGAGGCGCTGGTCCCCAACGCGGAGAAGACCGCGGCCGACCACTTCGTGCTGGGCAACATGCTCTACGCCGTGGACCCGGAGCGCTCCTTCAGCCACCACGCCGCCGCCTTCGCCGAGCTGCCCTCGGAGCCGGGCGTCGTCCTCGAGATGGCGTACCAGCACCATCGCCGGGGGGACTGCACCAAGGCGATGCCCCACTACGCGAAGCTCGCGAGCATCGGCTGGCTGAGCCCCGAGCGCCACGCGCTGCTCGCCCACTGCCAGCTGGAGCTCGGCCACCCGGAGGACGCCCTGGCCTCCTGGCAGGCCGCCGGCTTCCCCGAGCGGCGGGCCGCCATCGACCAGGTGATCCACCAGGTGTTCGGCGACCTGGCGCCCCTGGCCCGGCACGATGCGCTGGTGCAGCGGGTGCTCGCGCGCGACGAGGGCGCGGTGGGCGAGCTGCTCCAGAACGCCCTCGAGTGGCGCCAGGACTGGTGGAACGCCGCGCCCAACATGCAGGCCTTCACCGCCGCCGTCGCCGCCGTGGAGCGCGGCTTCGGCGCCGACCACGCCATCGCGCGCGAGGTACGCCTGCTCGAGAAGAGCCTCGAGCTCGAGGGCACGCCCGCCTTCGGCGAGCTGCTCCGCGAGGAGGGGCTGCTGCTGGGCGACGAGGGCCGGCTCCCCACCTCGAGCTGGGTCGCCAAGGAGTGGATCCACGACGCCCTCAAGGCGGAGCTGCTGAGCTACGCGGACCTCGAGCGCCACATGCCGGAGCTGGGCCGCCGGGCCCGCAGCGGCGAGGACCTGGCCGCCCTCGACATCGTCGCCCGGGTGCTCACCGAGACCGGCCGCAAGCCGCAGCTCGCCGAGTTCGACCGCCTGGGCTGGGAGACCTACGGCGAGGAGCGCTTCGCGCTGAGCTACCTCGCCGGCCGCAAGGACGAGGTGGGCGGCTCCCTCGACCACGACGACCGCTTCCTCCTCGAGGCGCGGGACGACTTCCCCCGCACGCCGCGCATCGCCCGCATCGCGCTGGTGCTCGCCACGCGTGCGGGCCAGGACACCACCGAGGACGTGGTGCGCCTGATCGATGCCGAGTACCACGGCCTGCGCTCGGACCCCTCCCGCGGCTCGACCTACCTGAACGCCTACTTCGGGGAGCTCGCGAAGCGCCTGGAGGGCGGGCAGGCCGAGGCCACCGCCGCCACCTCCGAGGCCAAGCCCACCGAAGGCTGAGGCGCAGGTGTGAAGTGCTTCACACCGGTGAATCCATGCGCGTCCGTCGTTGCATTCGCGTATTGACGACGGCGACGGCCCTTCGTAAACCGGGCGAGGACGGGTTACAGCGCCACCTCCTCCAAGGTATGGGGCATGGGGTCCTCGATTCGTGCGCGACCGCAGCGAGCTTCCCGACGACGAGCTCATCGTGGTCGTCGACACGGCGGGCGAGCTGGTGCACCTGACGCCGGCCTTCACGAGGGCGCTCGGTTGGGATGCCGAGGCGCTCGTCGGATCACACCCCCCTTTCCCCTGGTGGCCTCCGGGGCAACGAGAGCTCCTGGGCGAGGCGTTCCGTGCGGTTCTCTCGGGAAGGGTCGACGTGCTCGGATCCGAGCCGCATCGCCTCGTCGTCCAGCGTTCGAACGGGCGCCGGCTCGGGGTGGACGTGACGTATCGCCCGTGGGTCGGTCCGGGAGGGCGCAGGGGCTACGCGTTCTTCCACTCCGTGGTCTGCGACCACGGCCCCAGCGAGGAGCGGCTCCAGGCGATCGCAACGAGCTTCGAGCGCCTGCGGGACGACCTTCAGGCGCTGGGGATCCCCCTGGCGACGTGGCCGAGGCCGATCCCCTACCAGGAGCTGGACCGGCTCTCACCGAGGGAGCGCGAGGTCCTTCACCTCCTGCGCGTCGGCCTGCGCTCCTCGGAGATCGCCGAGGCGCTCCACATCAGCCCTCACACGGCCCGCAATCACGTCCGAGCCGTCTTCCGCAAGCTCGGGGTGCACTCCCACATCGGCCTCCTGGTCAAGGTGCAGCAGCTTCCCGAGGACCGGTGAAGCCCCTAGTCCCAGGGTGCCAGCCGCGACTGATCCTTCCGCGTCAGACCAAACGAGTCAGTCAGAATGGTCCCCGAGCGTCATCGAGGCGGTACTCGCGCGGTCCGATGAGACGGGTGACTCGCAGACCGAGGAGCCGGCCCCTGCCGACGCGAAGGGAGCCGGGGCCGGCTCCGACCCATCGAGGAACCGGCGATGAGCGCAGAACGCGACCGAAGATCCGCCTACCGGGTCCAGACGTCGGGAGCGCGCGATCTTCTCGCGCTTCTGGAGACCGCCGGGGGCGAGTTCCGGGGCGAGATTCGAAACCTGAGCATCGGAGGGGCCGGCCTCCGATTCGCCCTCGACGAAGCTCCCTGCCTGGCGCTCGGAACGAGCGTACGCCTCACCATCTCGCTCCCTCTGGTCACGGAGGCCTGCGAGTTCCGCGCGCGGGTGTGCCACAGGACCGAGCGCCGCGACTGCCGGGACTACGGGATGGCCTTCGAACCGCAGTCCGCTCGCGAGCGCAGGCGCTCCGAAGCGTTCTATCGCTTGTTCAACCGAAGGCGCGCCTATCGGGTCACGCCCGACCCCGCCCAGCCGCTCCCCGTATCCGCGGTGGGCTCGGCTCGCACGCAGGTCCTCAGCGAGGTGAACGACATCTCGGCGCTCGGCCTCTCGTTCTTCACCGACCGGGAAGGCGACGCGAGGCTCACGCTCGACGACCGCGTCACGCTGCGTCTCTCGCTCGACGGTGGGGAGCCGCTGGTCCTGGCTTCCGTGATCCGCGGGCGAATCCTCGATGGGACCGACCGCGTCCGCTACTCGGTCGCCTTCGATCGGGCGGACCCGAGCTTCGCGGAGGCGGAGGAGAGGCTCGCGGACTACGTCATGGTCCTTCAGCGAGAAGAGCTCCAGCGCAACGCCAGCCTGAGGGGCGGGTAGGAGGCCGGCCGTCGATGCTGGGCGTCTCACGCCCCGGCGCCTCGGCGGGCACGGGCCATCGCCGCGCGCAGGTCGGAGACCCCGAAGGGCTTGGACAGGAACGCCGCGCAGTGCGGGGCATCGGTCCGCTCGAGCGCCTCGTGAAGGTCGAACCCGCTCGTCATCACGACGGGGAGGGACGGGAAGCGCCCGCGTATCGCCGCGAGCGTCTCCGCTCCATCCATCCCGGGCATGGTGAGGTCGAGGAGCACACAAGCGACCTCGCGCTCGACGGACTCGAGCCGAGCGATCACCTCGGCTCCCTCCGAGAACGCCTCGACCTCGAAACCGAGGCTCGAGAGCATTCTGGCACTCGTCGTGCGCACCATGTCTTCGTCGTCCACGACGAAGACGAGACCCGTCCCCGGGTAGGAAGCGTCCGATTCGGGAGGCTTTGCCTCCTCGTGGATCTCGGAGGAGACGGGCAACAGGAGCTCGAAGGTCGAGCCCTCGGAAGGGACGGTATCCAGGAGGAGCGCCCCCTGGTGGGCTCGCACGATCCCGAGGACGGCGGAGAGGCCGAGGCCTCGCCCGGTGAACTTCGTGGTGAAGAAGGGCTCGAAGAGCCGCGAGCGAACCTCGTCGTTCATCCCGCATCCGTCGTCTTCGATCTTCAAGACGACGCATTCGCTCCCCGGCTGGGCGCCCGACACGACCGCCTTCTCGAGCATCGACGCCGAGATGCGCTCGCGCCTCGTCGAGACCCCGACGAGATCGCCCGACTCCTCGCAAGCTTCGGCCGCATTGATGATGAGGTTCAGGAAGACCTGGCGTAGCTGTGCGGGATCTCCCTCGACCGCGGGAAGGCCCTCCCCCAGGTCGAGCTCGAGTCGGGCACGCCTCGACATCGAGGTCTCTATGAGCTGAAGGGAATCGACGAGAAGGGCGTTGAGGTCCAGCGGTTGGGGGCTCGTGGCTGTCCGGCCCGCGTAGGCGAGCAGCTGTCGACAGAGATCCGCCGCCCTCCGCGACGCCTCTTCGATCGCCACGAGGGCCGTTTCCCGTTCGCGCTCGACGCCGGGCTCCCGAAGCAGGCTGGCGTTTCCGAGGATCCCCGCCAGCAGGTTGTTGAAGTCGTGAGCGATCCCTCCGGCGAGCACTCCGAGGCTCTCCAGTCGCTGGGTATCCCGCAGCTTCTGCTCGTGTCTGGAGGACTGCTCCTCGGCGAGCTTGCGCTCCGTGATGTCCCGATCGACCCCGACCATCCGAAGCGGGCGCCCCTCGGCGTCGCGCTCGACGACCCGGCCCCGGTCGAGGTTCCAGCGCCAACGACCGTCCGCGCATTTGAGCCGGTTCTCGACTTCGTACACCGGGGTTCGTCCGAGCAGGTGCGCCCGCAGGGTGGCCCTCACGTGGGGCAGGTCGTCCGGGTGTACGATGCTCTCCCAGAACTCGACTCGCGGCGGCACCTCGTCGTGCCCGTAACCGAGGGCCGCCTTCCAGCTCTCGCTGAAGTACACGTCGCCGGTCTCGACGTTCCAGTCCCAGAGCCCCTCGGCCACGACGCCGACGATGAGAGCGAGACGCTCCTCGCTCGCGCGCAGGGCTCGCTCGGCCTCCATTCGCTGGGCCACCTCGCGGCGCAGACGCGACGCTCGAGCAGCGAGAGCGAGCACGGGAGCCGCAAGCAGGAACGTGAAGACCGTACCGACCCCGATAGCGGCCTCGGAAAGGCGACCACGGTTCGTCGCGATGTACGTGTCGGTCGCCCCGAACTCGAGCCGCCACGGGCGGTCGCCCCAGGAGAACTGCCGCCGCAGGGGGAGACCCGGTGCCCGCTCGGATCGGAGCGACGCGCCGGCGAAGAGCTCGGCGGTCAGACCGGGTGCGCCGTGCCGCTCCAGTGCCGCCTCGGTCATCTGCCCGAGGCTCAGCACCGCGACCACGAACCCCCGTGGCGAGCCGGTGGAGAGCCCTGCCCCCTCGAACACGGGGAGGAAAGCCAGGACGCCGTCGCCTCGGACGGGACGCTGGACCAGGGTGATCGCTTCCGTGACCGACACTTCTCCGCTCTCGGCGGCGCGCCGGATGGCGTGCGCACGCCGGGATTCGGAGGCCACGTCGAATCCGAGGGCGGCGCGGTTCCCCGCCAGAGGCTCGATGAAACGAACCACGACGTACTCTTCGCGCGGCGCCGCCGGAACCAGGCCTCCGCTCGGCGATCGCTCGGTGATCCGGTAGTCCGGGACCTCCGCTCGCCGCGCTGCCCGCTCGTGGGCCGATCGCTCGGCCCCGGGGACGCGCGGGTTCCAGCTGAGCGCTCGAAGGAAGGAGTGTCGAGCGAGGATCGGCGTGACGAAGCGGCGGAACTCGTCCGCCGACACCTCCGGGTCGATCGTGAGGAGGGAGCCGATGTCGTGGAGGACCGCGGCCGCCTCCGAGAACTGATGCCGCAGGGCGACCTCCACCTGGAGCGCGTCGGCACGAAGACGGGCATCGGCAACGGCAGCGTCGGAATCTCGCAGGAGCGACCAGACGAACGCGGTCGCCAGGAGCCCCACCAGGACCGTCGCGAAGGCGTATGTCGTCTCTCTCGTTGCGATCGAACCCCGGCTCACGCGGGACCCCCGTCCGGCGCGAACAACGTAGCAGCGCCGCCCCGTGGGACGCCGTGCCGGTGAAGCCCCACCCGGATCGGCGGAAGGGGGCCGGACGACCGCCGGGCGTGCCCGAGCCGCCTCTTGGACGCCCGAGGAGGAACCCGGAGCTGGAGCCTACGTGCCGGCCAAGAGGAGGGGGCCGTGCTGCGGCACGACCCCCTCCAGGCGGAGAACCGGAAGTGACCCTGCAGCGAAAAGTCGCCCCGCGAGTCCACCGCCTTGCCATGCGAGGGCGCCTGGCGGCGCCCGTCTCGGTTCTCCGGTTGTGCCACGGGGGTGGGCCGCGCGGGTATGAAGCACTTCACAGTCCGCGCCGTGACGAGCTGTCACGAGCCCCGGGGTGGAACCCGAAGAGGGGGGCGAGCCGCGCCCGTCCGGACAAACCGGGCTACCCGGCGGCCAGATGGGCCTCGATGGCGTGCTCCCACTCCTTCGGCCGGAAGAACATGGGCCCCATGCCACCCTTGTAGGCGACGCGGCCGTCGCGGCCGACGAGGTAGAGCCGCTCGGGCATCGCGGCCCACGCCAGGGCGACGGTGTCGTCCATGTCGTCCACCACGGCGGGAAGCTCGAGGGCGAGCTTCAGCATGCAGGAGGCGCCCACCTCCACGCGCTCGTCCAGCGAGCGGTGCTGGCGCAGCAGCACGCCGTCCTGCTCGTTCTCCTTGACCTGCCAGCCGTCGGTCGGGTGGATCTCCTTGATGTAGACCACGGTGAAGTCCACGGCGTCGCGGAAGCGTCGGTAGATCCGGTTGAGGGTCCCAGCCTGGGCCCGGAAGGGCGGTCAGGTGTAGCTGCCGAAGACGAGGGCGACGGGGCGCTTCCCGAAGTGGTTCGAGAGCGTCAGCGTCTCGCCGCGGCCCTCGCCGGAGCCGGGCAGCCAGGCGAGGGTGAAGTCCGGCGCCGGGTCGCCCTCCTGGACCGAGCCGGCCTCGCGCTCCATCAGCTCGGCGACGACGTCGCCGGCGAGGGGGTGGGAGGTGGCGTCGGCGAGGTCGGCGACGGTGAGGCCCGCGAGCCGGCCCTCGGCCTCGTCCTTCTCGAGCTGGGGCCGCATGGCCTCCATCATGGCCTTCAGGTCCAACCTGGCCATGGCGCGTCCTCCCGTGGGCTCGCCACAGGCTACTCCCGATCGACGCGCGCGGCACCCGGGCGGCCACCCGGACCCCGCGTCGGGCCGCGGGTCGGGCAGCGGCTCGGCGACTGCTCCATACTGGCGGCATGGCAGACGAGCCCGTCGACGTTCTCATCATCGGGGCCGGGGCCTCGGGCGCCGCCGTTGCCTGGAGCCTGGCCGACACCCGCATGGACATCCTGTGCCTCGAGCAGGGCGACTGGATGAACCCGGCCGAGTATCCCTCGACGGGGGACGACTGGGAGCTGCGCAGCCAGACCGACTTCGCGCTCAGCCCGAACGCGCGCGGGCGCGTCACCGACTACCCGGTGAACGACACCGAGTCGCCGATCTCGATCTCCAACTTCAACGCCGTGGGGGGCTCCACGGTCCTGTACGCCGGCCACTTCCCGCGGCTCAAGCCCTCGGACTTCCGCACCCGCAGCCTCGACGGCGTGGGCGACGACTGGCCCATCGACTACGCGACCCTCGAGCCCTATTGGGCCGAGAACGATCGCATGATGGGCGTGGCGGGCCTCGCCGGCGACCCCGCCTACCCGCCCAAGGAGGTGCCGCTGCCGCCGGTGCCCCTCGGCAAGCTCGGCGAGACCGTGGCGCGGGGCTTCAACGAGCTCGGCTGGCACTGGTGGCCCTCGGACAGCGCCATCGCGACCCGCGAGTACCAGGGCCGCGCGCCGTGCATCAACCTGGGGCCGTGCCTCACGGGCTGCGCCCAGGGCGCCAAGGGCAGCACCGACGTCACCTACTGGCCGCTGGCCGAGCGCAATGGCGTGCGCCTCGCCACGCGCTGCCGGGTGCGCGAGATCCTGGTGGGTGACGACGACATGGCGAAGGGCGTGATCTACCACGACGCCGAGGGCCGCGAGCACCGCCAGCTCGCCGAGATCGTGATCCTGGCCTGCAACGGCGTGGGGACGCCGCGCCTGCTGCTGAACTCGGCCTCGTCGCGCTTCCCCGACGGCCTGGCCAACCGCAGCGGCCTCGTGGGGAAGAACCTGATGTTCCACCCCTACGGGATGGTGCTGGGCCTGTTCGACGAGCGGCTGAACGGCCACCAGGGGCCGGTGGGCTGCGGCATCTGGAGCCACCAGTTCTACGAGACCGACCCGGGCCGCGGCTTCGTGCGCGGCTACTCCTTCGAGATGACCCGCGGCTTCGGCCCGGTCACGACCGCGCTCTGGGGGTTCCTGAACGGACGGCTGCCCCGCGGCGCCGGCCACCACGAGGCCTACGCGGCCCTCTCCGACCGCCTGGCCGGCCTGCTCGCCATCTGCGAGGACCTGCCCGAGCCCGAGAACCGCGTCACCCTCGACCCGGAGCTGAAGGACTCCGACGGCATCCCGGCCCCGCGCATCCGGTACCGGCTCAGCGAGAACAGCCAGCGCATGCTCGAGCACGGGACCGCCCGGGCCAGCGAGGTGCTGAAGGCCGCGGGTGCCCGCGAGACCTTCGTGGAGGCGCCCCTCGGCATGGCGGGCTGGCACCTGATGGGAACCTGCCGCATGGGCCGCGACCCCGAGCGCTCGGTGGTGAACGAGTGGGGCCGCTCCCACGACGTGAAGAACCTGTTCATCGTGGATGGCAGCCTGTTCGTGACCTCGGGGGGCGTGAACCCGACCAGCACCATCCAGGCCCTGGCGCTCTACGTCGCCGACCGCATCAAGAAGAACCTGGGCAACCTCTTCGATTGAGACGGGTCGAGGGGACGGAGAGGTGAGGACACGAAGTGAGTGAAGAAGCGGGGGCTCTCGGCCCCGAGGCGATGCGGGCGCTGGCGTGCGCGCTGGACGAGATCGTGCCGCCGAGCTCGGACGGCCGGCTCCCTGGCGCGGGCGAGGCGGGGCTCGCCGAGGCCCTGGCGGCCCAGCCCGACCTGCGGCCCGCGCTGCTCGAGGGCCTGGCGCTGCTCGACGAGCTGGCCCGCGGCCGCGGGGCCGGAGGCTTCGTCGACCTGGCACCCGGCGACCACCGGGCGGTCCTGGAGGAGACCGTGGAGCGGGCGCCCGGCTTCCTGCCCGGGATCACCGCCCAGACCTTCGTCGCCTACTACCAGGTGCCCCGGGTCCGGGAAACGCTGGACCTCCAGACGCGCCCGCCCTACCCCGAAGGCTACGCGGTCGAGCCCACGGACTTCTCGATCCTCGACCCGGTGCGCGCCCGGGAGCGCTTCTACCGCGAGCGGTAGCCGGGCGAGCCCTGCGGGCTCGCCTTGCGGCGGAGGCCCTCTCGGGTCGGCCTCCCGGGCCCCGGGCGTGGACGGCGGCAGCCGGGCCCCCTAGGATCGCCGGAGCACGGCTCTTTCGGGGGGAGGGGTCCGGTGTTCAACTTCGTGCGCGCCACCTTCGCGGACGGCGAGGACTTCGTCTCCGACGCGCCCGAGAGCATCGCGATCGAGATCGACCGGGCGATCTCGGCGCTGCCGCGCATGACGGCGGAGCTCGAGGGCGGAACCCTGCCGCGCGGCGGCGACGGCGGCTGGCTCGTCTACCTGCGCGGCGGTCCGGACGCCGCGGCGGGGCTGCGCATCCCCTTCGTCCACGCCGTGGTGCTGTTGCCCGAGGACGACGGCGAGATGCCGGACTCGACGAGCAGCGTCGAGCAGCGGCTGCGCGACCGCTACGGGCCCTCGCCCCAGAGCCGCGTCCGCGAGCTGGTGGCCCAGCTCGCGGGCCTGCCCGTCGCCCACGGCGCGCGCATCCTCACCGAGCTGTTCCTCGAGGTGGAGAAGGACGAGGAGCCCGCCGTCGAGGAGCGGGCCGCTCTGCAGGGACGGCAGGGCCGGCGGGCCCGGCGCGAGCGCGAGGACCGGCCGATCCGAGTGCGGCGCAGCCCCGAGAGCCACAAGCCGGCGTCGCCCCACCTCGGCTGGCTGGTCGCCACCTTCGCGGCGGCGGCCGCGGGCTTCTTCGGCGCGCTCTCCTTCGAGCGCGGCACGTTGCCGGCGCTCGGCACCGAGGCCTCGACGATCCCGGCCGTCTCCGCCGCGCCCGAGGAGCCGCCCACGGCGGCCATCGCGCGCGTCGGCGAGGCCGCGGCGCTCGCCCAGGCGGAGCCGGCGCCTCCCGCCCGGGATTCGCGCAGGGACTCGAGCAGGCAGCCGAGGGCGGAGCCGAGTGGCAACGACGCCGGGGCGACGACGCAGCCGCGCGCCGGGCGCGTGGCGAGCGCGCCCGCCGCGACGCCGCCCGTCGCCGCGGCGCCCGTCCTGCCCGCCGCCGAGGTGAGCGCCAGCGTGCTGTGGGTGCGCGCGGGCCCCGGCCCCGAGCACAAGCGCACCGAGCGCCTGCGCGAAGGGACGCGGGTCGTGCCGTCGGGCCCCAACCAGGAGGGCTGGACCCCGATCGCGTCACCGGTCACGGGCTGGGTGGCGTCGCGCTTCCTCGCCCCGGTGGAGACCGCGGCCGCCCCCTAGCCGAGCGAGCCCGAAGGGCTCGCGGTCGGACCGTCAGCCGCCTGCGAACTCCTCGAGGGTCCAGCGGCATGCTGGCCGTGGTGCGTGCCTCCCCAACCTGCAGCGCTCCAGCTCGATTCCCGCGTCCCCGCGACGCGACCCGTCGGGTTGATCGAGAGCGGAATCCGCCCGTGGAGTCGATCGGAAGGCTGTCCCTCGATCGAGCCGCCGCCCGATCCACTCCCTCAGCCCGGCCTGGCCCGGCAGGAACACCGCCGGCGCCGACACCGGCGCGGTCGGCGCCGTGCCGGTCAGCGCCGAGCGGGTGGAGGACAGCTGGAACAGCTCGTTCATCGACGAGACGGACGTCTCCGGCCGCACTCGAGGCTTCGGCTCGCTCGCTGGCGCGCAGATCACGCCCGAGCCTTGGAGCGCGAGCGGCGACGCGCCAGCGTGGCGAGTCCCACCAGCAGGAGGGCAGCGGTCCCAGGCTCGGGCACCTGCGTGTGGGTGAGGGCGAAGGCACCGGTGAAGCGGTTCGTGAAGCTACGCCCAGAGAGGGAGGTCTCGCCGTTGGCGAACCCCGCGGTGCCCGTCACGGAGAGATCCGCCTGGACGCCCACCTCGATCTCGTCGCCCGCGTAGGCGGACAGGTCGAGATCCGCCCAGAAGACCGACGGAGTCGAGGTCGTGAGCAGGGTCTGGCCCGTCGTGCGGTCGATCACCCGGAGCAGGCCGCTGTAGGCAGTCGAGACGCTGACGGCCTCGGACCCGAGCACCCGGTAGCGAAGCGCGAAGGCCTCGCCGGTGGCGAGGGACGGAACTTCGAAGCGGATCCAGTCGTCCATGGAGACGTCGGCCGCCGCCGAGGTGTGGAAGGCGTCCGGCTGGGAGTCCCGGAGGCGGGCCGAGGCGGAGATCTGTCCGACCAGGACCACGTCGTCTCCGTGGAGATCGATCTCGGGCTGCTCGGGTGTCGCCAAGACGACCTCCGCGCCGTACCCGGCCCCCACCGAGTTGGTGCCCGTATCCGACGCGACGGACGAACCGATCCGGCGGTCGTAGGGCAGCCCCACCGGCTCGCTCCCTGCGTCGTTGTCCGCGGTCGAGCACGACGGCGTGCCCACGCAGCCACTCGGGCGGGTCGTCCCTCCCACGGCGGCCGAACCGGCGTGGTCGACGCCCACCTCGAGCACGGGCAGTGCACGCAGAGGATCCGCCATGCCCAGCCAGGTCGATTGGAGAACCGCAGCCGCAGCCAGGGCCTGCCTTGCTCGCATGGAGTTCCCCCGGTTTCCCATGTGCGCTTCGCGCGCGGCATCCTAACGGGATCCTGGCCCGGTCGCGACCGCGAGGCCCTTGGGATGGGGCCCCTGCCGCTGCTGGAAGGCTTGCGGTCAGGCGCCTCCGTCGAGGCGCGTCACCTCGACGGAGACCGAGAGCGACTGCTCGCCCTCGCCGCGGAAGATGCCGCGCACGGGCCGCACGTCGCCGTAGTCGCGCCCGAGCGCCACCCGCACGTACTGCCAGTCCACGAGCTTGTCGTTGGTGGGGTCGAGGCCCACCCAGCCGAGGTCCGGGTGCCAGGCCTGCACCCAGGCGTGGCTCGCGGCGGCGCCACGCAGCGTGGCGTGGGACGGGTCCGTGGCGGGATCGTAGACGTAGCCGCTCGCGTAGCGCGCGGGCACCCGCGCCCTGCGCAGGATGCCGAGGGCCGCGTGGCTGAAGTCCTGGCACACGCCGCCGCCCTCCTCGAAGAATACCGCGGGGCTCGAGTCGACGTCGGTGAGCCCCGGCTCGTAGCGGAAGTCGCGCTTCAGCACCGCGCCGAGCTCCTCGAGGGCGGCGAGGAAGTCGTCGGGCCCCAGGCCGGGATCCACGGGGTGGCGGACCTCCTCGTAGTGGGGCAGGTCCGGAACGAACTGCGACGCGTGGAGGTACTCCGCCCAGCGCTGCTCCCAGGGGCGCGCGTCGGGCTCCGCCTCGGGGCCGCAGGCCACCGCGTGGGTGGTCTCCACCACCGACTCGGCCGTGATGCAGAGCGCCGCGTGGGGGCCGAGCAGGTCGAAGTGGTGCACCACGTTCCCGAAGTAGTCGCGGTGCTTGCGCAGCAGGGTCTGGGGCTCCACCTCGACCTTGCTCGTCACCACGCGCTGGAGGCCCGTGTCGAGGGGGCTCTTGCGCACCTCGCTGTGGGCCTCCTCGGCGTCGGCGCCGTAGTAGAGCTCGGTCACGTGGCGCACCATCAGGTGCGCCTTCTTCGAGGACTCGCTGCGGCCGACGGGATGCGCGGTCGTCACTGCTGGGCCTGCCCGTGGAGCGCCGCGCCCGGGTCGCGGGCGGTGACCTGGGGCGCCGGCCGGCGGGTGCGGAAGAAGGCGTTCTCGATCCCCGTCGCCATGGCGGCGCAGCGCCGGCTGAGCGTGCGCACGTGGGCCTCGAGCCCGCCGTGGAGCAGGGCGGCGCCGGGCTCCGCCGCCACCTCGGAGCGGGTCTTGCGCACCTCGGCCAGCAGGTCGCGCTGGGCCCAGGACCCCGACGCCACCGCCTCGAGGGACTCCTCGATGCGCGCCAGGCAGTGGCAGTAGGAGCGCGGGAAGTCCGGGTGGGTGAGCACGAGGTCGAGCACCCGGGCCGGGACGATGCGC
Organism: Myxococcota bacterium; assembly: GCA_028277885.1. GTDB lineage: Bacteria > Myxococcota_A > UBA9160 > UBA9160 > UBA6930 > JANQFK01. The sequence continues at coordinate 147,295 of JANQFK010000003.1, read as the reverse complement.
GCGTCGAACACGCGCCGGTAGGGCTCGTAGCCCGAGACCGAGCGGAGCATGCCCTGCCACTGGTGGAAGTCGATGGGGCGGCCCTCCTGCTCGGGCGAGAGCTCGAGGGTCTTGCGCTTCACGTCGAGGATCTTGCACAGCATCGTGGCGCGCTCGAGGAACTTGCCGAGGCGCAGGAAGTGCCACTCCGCGCCGTGGATCATGGTGTCGTCGGCGAGGCCGTGGAAGGCGTCGCAGAACAGCTCGATGCGGCGGTTGAACTCCGAGCGCCCGATGCGCCGGATGTCCGCGAAGCCCAGGGGAGCCAGCTCCAGGTGGAAGCGGTTCAGGTGCTCCCACATCTCCTCGCTGATGCTCTCGCGCAGGGAGCGGGCGCGCTCCCGCGCCGCCGCGATCCGGCCCCGCGCCGAGAAGGGGTGGTCGGGGTCCAGCACCAGGACGGTGTAGAGCGCCTCCTCGGTGGGCTCGTCGGCGTCCTCCACCGCGAAGGCCTCGAAGAGCGGCATCCAGCCGCTCGAAGGGTTCCAGGACTGCCGCGCCAGGTGCATCTTGTGCTGCACCTCGAGGATGCGCACGACGTTCTGCACCCGCTCGACGTCGCGCCCGGTGCGGTAGAGGGCCTCGGCGATCCGGCTCAGCACCCTACTCCTCCCCGCCGTCGTAGAAGACCCAGGTGTCCTTGCTGCCGCCACCCTGGGACGAGTTCACCACCAGGCTTCCCCGGTTGAGCGCCACCCGGGTGAGGCCGCCGGGCAGCAGGTTGCTGCGCCCGTCGGCACCGGTCACCGCGAAGGGCCGCAGGTCCACGTGACGCGCCTCGAGGCCCGGGGAGCCCGCCTCGCGACCCTCGGAGAGCCAGACCGGCAGCGTGGCCAGGCGCTGCACGGGCTGGGCGACCCAGCCCTCGGGCCGGGCCAGCAGGGCGCGGCGCGCCTCCCCGAGCTCGGCGCGGCTCGCCTGGGGGCCCACCAGCACGCCGTAGCCTCCGGAGCCGTCGGTGGGCTTCAGCACCAGCTCGGCGAGGTGGTCGAGCACGTAGGCGCGGTCCTTCGCGTCCCGGCACAGGAAGGTGGGGACCTGGGGAAGCAGCGGCTCCTCGTCGAGGTAGTAGCGGACGATGCGCGGCAGGTAGCCGTACATCGCCTTGTCGTCGACGACGCCGGTGCCCGGCGCGTTGGCGAGCACCACGTTGCCGGCCCGGTAGGCGTGCATCAGGCCCGGCACGCCGAGGAACGAGTCCGACCGGAACACCAGCGGGTCGAGGAAGGCGTCGTCCACGCGCCGGTACAGCACGTCGACCCGGCGCAGCCCCTCGGTGGTCTTCATGTAGAGGACGTCCTGGCTCACCACCAGGTCCTGCCCCTCCACCAGCTCCACCCCCATCGCGGCGGCGAGGAAGCTGTGCTCGTAGTAGGCGGAGTTGTAGACGCCGGGAGTGAGCACCGCGATGCTGGGCGAGTCGCCGGGGGCGAGGCTGCCGAGGGCGTCGAGCAGGAGCTGGGGATAGTGGTCGACGCTCCGGACCCCGAGGCGGGCCAGCAGGTCCGGCATCACCCGGCTGGTGATGCGCCGGTTCTCGAGCACGTAGGAGACGCCGGAGGGCACGCGCAGGTTGTCCTCGAGGACCAGGAAGCCCCCGCTCTCGTCCTGGATCAGGTCGATGCCCGCCACGTGCACCCAGACGCCGCCGGGCACCGGCAGGCCGTGCATCTCCCGGCAGAAGAAGCTCGAGTTCACCACCAGGTCCGTGGGCACGATGCCGTCGCGCAGGATGCGCTGGGCGCCGTAGATGTCGTCCAGGAACAGGTTCACGGCCCGCAGGCGCTGGGCGATCCCGGCCTCCACCTGCGCCCACTCCCGGGACGACACCAGCCGGGGCACGACGTCGAAGGGGAAGATGCGCTCGGTGCCCTGGGAGTCCGAGTAGACGGTGAAGGTGATGCCCTGGTTCAGCAGGGAGATCTCGGCGTCCTCCTGGAGCCTCGCCACGCCGTCGCGGCCGAGCCGCTCCAGGTGGTGGAGGACGCGCCGGTACTGGTCGCGCGCGGTCCCGCCGGCGTCGAGGCAGCCGTCGTGGAAGCCCTCCGGCGCCCGATAGGCGAGCCAGTCCGAGAGCCAGGACGGGTTCCGGTCCGGGGTGGACTGCAACGACACCTCCACGTGGCGCCCCCCGCACGCGGAGGGAGTCGTCGGGGAGGGTGAGCAAGATCCCTGCCAGCCCGGCCGCTCGTCTCGGGCCGGTTCCGGCGCAGCGCCGGACGCCCGCGCGGCCCCGCGTGATGAGAGTGGAGGCAGCCCATGCATGGCACCGAGGCAGGCCCGGCGCGGCTCCCGGACCCGGGGCGCCCGCGGATCGCAGCGGCCGGCCCGGGCCGTGCCTGAATCGGCACGCTCGGCGGGTGGCACGACGGTTGCTGGAGAGGGGACGTGACCTCGGTCCCCTACCCGCGACCGCCGCACCGCATGAGCACCCGCGACGCGGGCTTCCTCTACCTGGAGCGGCCCCAGTCGCCGCTCCACATCGGCTGCGTGGCGGTCCTCGACGGTCCGCTTCCCGCGGATCGCCTGGTGCGTCACATCGAGTCGCGGCTGCCGCGCATGCGGCGCTACGCCCAGCGCGCGGTGGGGGTGCCCCTCGACGCGGGCCACCCGACCTGGGAGGACGATCCCCGCTTCGACGTCCGCCGGCACCTGCACCGCTGGTCGCTGCCCGCTCCCGGCGGTGAGGCCGAGCTCGCCGAGGCCGTGGGGCACCTCCTCACCCTGCCCCTCGAGCGCAGCCGTCCGCTCTGGGACATGCACCTGCTCGAGGGCCTGGCCGGCGGCGGCTGCGCGCTGCTGCAGCGCGTGCACCACTGCATGGTGGACGGGATGGCGGGCGCCCAGCTCCTCGAGGCCCTGCTCGACGACTCGCCGCGGGTGCCGGAGCGGCCCGCCCCCCTCGAGGCTCCTCCGTCCCCGCTCCCGAGCGCGCCCGAGAGCCTGGCGCGGGCCGTCGGCTCCTCGGTGGCGCGCGGCGTGCGCCGGAGCCTGGGGACCCTGGGCGTGCTGACGCGACCCGCCGCGGCCCGGGAGGCCGTGGGCCGGCTGCGCGCCGCGGCCTTCGCGGCCCTGCGCCTCGCCACCGACGAGGTGCCGATCCTGCCCTGGAACGGGCCCATCGGCCCGGACCGCAGCCTCGCCTTCACCCGCCTGCCGATGGAGGGCGTGCGCCGCATCCGCCGCGCGCGGGGCGGCACCGTGAACGACGTGGTGCTCTCGGTGGTGGCCGGCGGTCTGCAGCGCCTGCTCGCCTCGGTGGGCGTCCCCACCCGCGGGCTCGAGCTCACCGCACTGGTCCCGGTGAGCCTGCGTCCTCCGGGCGAGGCCGCCAACCTCGGCAACCGCATCTCCGCCATGCTGGTCCCGCTCGCAGTGGACGTCGAGAGCGAGGGCGCGCGGCTCCAGGCGACGCGCGCCATCACCGAGCAGCTGAAGCAGCGCTCGGACTGGGTGGGCATCGACGCCCTGCTGGCCCTCCTCGACGAGCTGCCGCCCGCGCTGGTGGCGGGCGCCGGCCGGCGGCTTCGCGTGGGTCGCCTCGCGAACCTGGTCACCACCAACGTGCCCGGTCCCCGGGAGACGCGCTGGCTGTGCGGAGCCCGGGTGGAGGGCCTGCGGCCCCTCGTCCCCATCGTGGACGGGATCGGGCTCGGCATCGCGATCTTCTCCTACGACGGCTGGCTCGAGATCGGCATCAACGCCGACGCCGCCAGCGTGCCCGACCCCGAGAAGCTCCAGCGCGGCATCGAGTCCGCCTTCGCGAGCCTGGACGCCATGGCCTGAGCCGCCGCGGCTCTAGGGCCGCCGCTCGCCGAGGGCCTCGAGGATGCGCTCGCCCACCAGGCGGACCACCCGCTCGGCCTCGCGCAGGCGGCGCTCGCTCAGGTCGTCGCCCGCGATGCGACCCGCCCAGGCGCGCTGGGCGCGATCCAGCCGGGCGTGGAGGCGCCGCCCCTCGGGCGTCAGCGCGACGAGCTTCGAGCGCCGGTGTTTCGGGTTGGGAACGAAGACGACGAGGCCGCGTGCCGCGAGCTCGTCCGCCATCCGCTGCACGGGCTGACGCGCCACGGGTCGCGCCCGCGCGATGGTGGGGACGGTCTGGGGGCCCTCCCGGGCGAGGGAGCGCAGCAGCGAGACCTGCCCCGGGGTGAGGTCGTCGGGACCCCGCTGGGCGACGGCGGCCTGCACCCGGAACCAGGTGAAGGAGAGCTCGTAGAGGAGATCGTGGAGCGCGTCGCCCGCGGGCGTCGGGGCCCGCCGGCTCCGCACCGAAGACGTCGCGCTAGCCACCAAGGGGCCGCTCCTCGCTCCGCTCCGCCACGAAGGCGGCGGCGAGGACCCTCGGGAGCAGGCGACGGACCTCGTCCCGCAGGACGAGACCGGCCCCCTCGAGCTCGGCACGCAGGGCCGCCTGGGCGGCCCCGTCGTAGGCGATGCCGTCGTAGCGCAGCCGGCCCTCGGGGCTGCGCGCGCGGATCGCGACCACGAGGCGACCGCCGGACCGCAGCACGCGGGCGACCTCGCGCAGCGCCGCCACGGGCTCCGGCCAGAACTGGTGGTTGTTCACCGCCATCACCCCGTCGAAGGCGGCGTCCTCGTAGGGAAGCGCGTCCACGTTGGCGAGGCGAGGCGCGACGCGCCCGGACTCCACGGCCCGCCAATTGCGGCGGCGCGCCGCCTCCACCATGAGCTCCGAGTGATCGATGCCGTCGATCCGACCCTGCGGCGCGGCGGCCGCCAGGCGCGCCAGGCCGCAGCCGGGGCCGAACCCCACCTCGAGGACGCGGTCCGTCGGCCCCGGCGCCAGGCACTCCACCGCCAGGGCGTTCATGGGATCGTTGTCGCGCGCCATCACGTGGCCCAGCAGGCGCCCCACGACCCCGCTCGGCCGGCCGGGCTGGCCCAGGGACGCGGGCTTCGGGCCATTTGACATCATGGGTGGCGATCGTGCAGAATGACATCAAAGGTGTCAAGTAGCGGAATCGAATCCGGGGCGGACCGGGCGCGGGGAGCCGGCGTGTCCCGGACACCTAGGGGCCGGACACGAAGGCCTCGAAGGTCTCGAAGCCCGACTCCTCGCGGAAGATGCAGAAGTGTCCGTCGTAGCTCGTGCTCGGCGTGCAGGGCACGAGGCGGCCGTCGGCGGGGGCCTCGGCGAGCCAGGCGCCGCCGTCGGGCGGAACGAAGCTGTCGCCCTCGCCGAGGTGCACCGTCACGGGCAGCTCGTGCTCGGCCGCCACGGCGAGCGGGTCCGCGCCGTCGATCACGAGCTGGAAGGGCACGCCGAGGGGGTGGTGGCGGTCGATGCCCGCCCAGGCCGCCTCGGGGATGCCGAAGGCGGCGCCGAAGATCGCGGGGGGCGTCGGGTCCTCGGGCGGCTCGATCCCCGCCAGGTCGAAGATGAGTCCCACCACCGAGCCCTCGAAGCTGAACAGGTTGGCGGCCAGCACCGAGTGCGTCTCGAACCCGCCGGTTCCGTTCATCAGGATGCCGTCGAGGCTGCCCGGCGCGTGGAGCGGTGCGGCGACGCCGCTGATCTGGGCGCCGATGGAGTGCCCGAACCAGCCGCGGAAGCCGTCGGCGGGCAGCGACACCCCGCGCGCCTCCAGCAGGCCGGGCAGGACCTCGTCGACGAAGCGCACCAGCACGCGCTGGTCCACGGCGCCCTGGCGGACGTTGTCGCGGAAGGCGGGCAGGTTGCCCACGTTCACCACGGCGAGGCTCGGGTCGTAGCCCTGGTCGATCAGCGGGAAGCGCCGTCCGAAGAGCGGCTGGTCGGCGCTCACCACCACGCTGCCCCGTGCGGCCAGGCGCCGGCGGACCTCCTGGATGTCGTTGGCGGGGTCCGTGCGCTGGATGGCCTCGTAGGCGTCGCCGCCCGAGCCGTGACCCCAGAGCAGCACCGCCTCGGCGGGCGCCTCGCGCGGCACCTGCACGACCACGCGCAGGGGCTCGGGCCGGGGCGTGGCGAGGAGCGCGCCCTCGGCGTCGAAGGCGATCCAGCCGTCGCTGCGGTTCGCGTCGCCGAGGATGCCGATGCCGAGGCTCTGGTAGGGGCGGCCCTCGGGATCCTGGAAGGCGGCGGTCCGGAGGGTGCCCTCCCAGACGCGGAACGGACCGCCGGTGAGATCCACCTCGAAGACCGGGGCGCCCGCCCGGAGGAAGGTGGTCTCGCTGCCGCCGTCGGCGTACTCCACGACCTCCGCGGTCGCGGGCCGCCCGCTCGGCGTCTGGCCGGGCTCGTAGCGCAGGCGCGCCACCTCGCGCAGGCCGCCCTCGGGCACCAGCAGGCTGGCGTCCGCGTCGAGGAAGGCGTCGGTGGCCTCGCGCAGCGCCGCGAGCTCGGCGGCCAGATCCTGCACGGTGAAGACCGTGGCGACCGCGGCGTCGTCGCGATCGCCGGCGGGCAGGCCGGCGGGCGGCTGCCAGGCGTGGGCGCGCCGCGCGAGGCGCCGGCTCACCACGGCGGCGTAGCGCTCGCCGGAGCGGAGCGGGAAGCGCTCGTCGGGCATCACCACCAGGGTGAAGGGCCGCAGGTAGGGATCGCCCAGGGGGTCCGCCACGCTGCGGGTGCGCAGCGGCACGCGGTGGTCCGAGTCGAGGGAGAAGAGCCGCACGTCGTCGCCCGGGAGCCCGGGGTAGGAGGGCGCGGCGTCGAGCTCGCCCGAGAAGAGCAGGTAGACGGGCGTCATGGAAGAGAAGCCGCGCACCGTCGCCTCCACCTGGGCGAGCCAGCCGTCCATCAGCACCTGTCCGACCCGCTCGGAGCGCGGGAAGCCCTCGAGGCGCACGGTGCCCGCGGCGGTGAGGAGCTCGTCCGAGGGGAAGGGCCGGTCGAGGACGTGGCGGCTGCGGTCGGGCTGCACCACCGCGCTGGGCAGGGCCTCGGGGCAGGCGTCGGGTCCCAGGAGGCCGAGGGCGAGGGCGAGCAGCGGTGCGGTGCGGCGGCGGGCGGGCCGGATGACGGGGGACCTCCAGCCCCATTGTGCCACAGCGGGCTGCCCGGACGGCGCGGCTCGTTTGACCCGTGAAGACCGCAGTGGCTATGTAGGCCGCCATGGCGTGGCTGCGATCGGTGCTGCGGCTGTTGTCGGGGAGCATCCGGGACCTCGCCTCGGTCGTCGTCGTCATCGCGTTCTTCCAGCTGCTGGTCCTGCGCCAGCCCCTGCCGGAGCCCGGCTCCATCCTCGTGGGCCTGGTCCTGGTCGTGCTCGGGCTCGCCCTCTTCGTGCGGGGCCTCGACCTCGGCCCGTTCCCCCTCGGCGAGAGCATGGCCCACGCCTTCGCGCGCCGGGGCTCCCTCGGCTGGCTGCTCGCCTTCGCCTTCTCGCTGGGGTTCGCCACCACCGCCGCGGAGCCCGCCCTCATCCTGATCGCCGCCGAGGCCGGCGAGGTGGCCGCCCAGGCCGGCTCCATCGCGGACACCGAGGCGGCCCGGGACCGCTACGCCCTCGGGCTCCGGCTCACGGTGGCCCTCGCGGTGGGCGTCGCCATCGTGGTGGGCGTGTGGCGCATCCTGACCGGGTGGCCCATCCACCTGATGATCGCCGGCGGCTACGTGCTCGTCGTGATCGTCACCGCCTTCGCGCCCGACGAGATCATCGGGATCGCGTACGACTCGGGCGGGATCACGACGTCCACCATCACCGTCCCCCTGGTGACCGCCCTCGGCGTCGGGCTCGCCTCCTCGATCGAGGGCCGGAACCCCGTGTCCGACGGCTTCGGCCTGATCGCCTTCGCGTCCCTCACTCCGATGCTCTTCGTGATGCTCTACGGGATCCTCACGTGACGTCCTTCCTGCTGGGCGTCCTCGAGGTGGTGGCCGCGACCCTTCGCGACGTCCTGCCCATCGCGCTGGTCCTCACCACGTTCCAGCTCTTCGTGCTGAGGAGGCCGCTCCCCAGCCCGCGGCGCCTGCTCGCCGGCTTCGCCCTGGTGCTGGCCGGGCTGATGCTGTTCCTGATCGGGCTCGAGCAGGCCATCTTCCCCATGGGCCGGACCATGGCGGCCCAGCTGACGGCTCCGGAGATGCTCGGCGCCCAGGCCGGGGACGGGATCGACCCCGCGGCCTACGCCTGGGTGTACGTGTTCGCCTTCGCGGTCGGCTTCAGCACCACCCTGGCGGAGCCGTCGCTGATCGCCGTGGCCCTCAAGGCGCGCGAGCTCTCGGCGGGCGCGATCGACGCCTGGGGCCTCCGCATCGCGGTGGCGCTCGGGGTCGCCATCGGCATCAGCCTGGGTGCGTTCCGGATCGTGATCGGCGCCCCGATCCACTACTTCATCATGGCCGGCTACGTGGTCGTGGTCGTCCAGACCTTCTTCGCACCGAAGCTCATCGTGCCCCTCGCCTACGACTCCGGCGGCGTCACCACGTCCACCGTGACCGTGCCCCTGGTGGCCGGCCTGGGCCTCGGCCTGGCCGAGGCGATCCCCGGCCGGAGCCCGCTCATCGACGGCTTCGGCCTCATCGCCTTCGCCAGCCTGTTCCCGATGATCACCGTGATGGCCTACGCCCAGATCTCCGAGTGGCGCGCCGCGCGCTCCCAGAGCGCCGCCGCGGCGGCGGATCCGGCAACATCCGAGGAGGATCGAGCATGAGGTTCAAGCTGCTGGTCGCCTTCGTGGACGACCACATGACCGAGGCGGTGACCGAGGCCGCCCGGGAGGCCGGCGCCACCGGCTGCACCGTGGTCACCAACGCACGGGGCGAGGGCCTCCAGAAGAAGAAGACCTTCCTCGGCCTCAGCCTCGAGACCCAGCGGGACATGCTCCTGCTGCTCGTGGAGGAGCACCGGGCCCGGCACATCCTGGAGAGGGTGGGCGAGGTCGGGGAGTTCGACGCCACCTCCGGCACCGGCATCGCGTTCCAGGTGGACGTGGAGGATGCCGTGGGGGTGGCGCATCAGGTCGAGAGCATCAAGCCGAGCCTCGAGGAGGAAGTGCTGTGACGGAGCGAAGCGTCGTACGCGTGGCGGACGTGATGGAGCGGGACTACGTGGTGGTCGAAGGGGTCGCGACGGTCGCCGAGGCCCTCGCGATCCTTCAGGAGCGGAACGCCCACTTCCTGATCGTCGCCAAGCGCAACGAGGACGACGAGTTCGGCATCGTGATGGTGGCCGACATCGCCAAGCAGGTGCTCGCCCACGACCGTTCGCCGGAGCGGACCAACGTCTACGAGATCATGTCGAAGCCGGTGCTGTCCGTGGATCCGAAGATGGACATCCGCTACTGCGCGCGGCTGTTCCACCGCTTCGGGATCTCCACCGCGCCCGTGATCCAGGGCGGCGAGATCCAGGGCATCGTGGCCTACGACCAGCTCGTGCTGAAGGGGCTGGCCGGGCGGTCGTGAGCCTGGGTGAGCCTTGCGTCAGATATCGTTGAGGTGTTTCGCCGAGATCGCTGCGTTGGGGAACGGAAGGCCCCCGTCACCCTTCGCTGCTATTGCGACGACGGAACCCTGCGCGTCGAGCACAGGCCCTCCGCTATTTCCTTGTTCGACCGTCGCATTGAGCTGACACCATTCAACGAGCGATACGGTCTTCATTCTTGTGATCTCGCCCCCTTCGAAACGCGGTGCATCGCCGATGTGCCAGTTGGGGAATCCCGCCAAGACGATCTTCTTGCCTACCGCGGGACCTTGGTCGCTCGGTACTAAGCAAGCCAACGAGGGGATCTGGGTCTCCAGCACCGCAAGGTCGTGGTGCCCTGAGGAGCGCGATACGACCAGCGCCTGCCAAGATCCCTGTGCACCGGCACGACCCTTCAGCACCGAGCCTTTTGGCGCCTTGCTCAAATCGACAACGTGAAGGTTCGACACCAGACCATACCCGTCGACGCTGAAGCCGGTCCCAGTCCATTCGGGCAAGCCGGTGGTCGGGTTCTCCACCACGATAGTCCACAGGGCCTCACTCAGGAGCATGTGGTTGAGCGCTGACTCACCTGCAACCGCAATCTGGCGTGGCTTCAGGCTCGTGTCGCGCCTGCAGAGCTGCTCAAGTTCGAGCGCGAGACCGATCCAGATAGGATCCTTCGGACCCTTGACTTGCTTGAGGAACTCCAGCTTCCCCAGAGCATGGATTGGCAGAGAGGGTTGCTCTCCAGCCCGATGCTTTCTGTCGTACTTTGACTTGAAGCGAGCCTCGGCCGCGGGAAGTCCTTTCGTCCTCCAGTCGTGAAGAAGCCCTCTCAGCGCTCGTCGGTAGGAACGCGGCACATTGAGCTTCCTGTTAACCACGATCCCGGTGACGGACTGGCGCTCTCGGTTCGTTCGGACCCACACCTTTTTCGAGTTGACGGCGAAGTTCTCGTTCTCGATGGCGGTTTGAAGCTCAGCGCCAAGCTCAACGTCGCCACGGCTACGTGCACGGACGATCCCTGAAGGCAAGACAGAATCACGCGACGAGAAAGTGATATCGTCCGCGTACCGCGTGTATCGGCAGCGGTATGCTCGCGCCAGCCGGCCGAGTCGAGTGTCCAGCCGCCTACAGACCCAGTTGGAGATGATGGGAGATGTGGGGGCTCCCTGGGGAAGCGCGCCGTTCCAACAGCAAAGGTGGGCGAGAATCGCCGCAGGAGCGTGGGGAAGCTCGAATGGCTCGCGCCGAAACACGCCGTAGACTCGCGGGAACGTGATCGTCCCGAAGAAGTCCGCGAGGTCAACATTGAGCAGGATGCCTGGCCGAAGGTGTCGCTCGGCATTCGCGACGACCCCGCCACCCAAGCAGAAGCCGAAGGATCCCCGCTTTCGCGGATAGGCGTCTCTGAGACGCCTCGCGAGCTTGGTCTGAAGAGTCGATAGCAGCCTCGGCGGCGAGTGAATCACGCGTGTGCCACCGCCACGCTTCGGAATCTGGATTCTCCGGTAGGGAGTCGGGCTTACATAGAGGTGGAAGTCAAGCATCTTCTGACTGACGCCGAAGTAGGCAGGCACGCTAGCGCGCGTCCTCAGCTGCCCTATCTCCGCGATTGCTAGATGCTGATCGAGCTCTCTAGGCAACTTGTGGAGGCCCCGGAGAAGATTCGAACTCTGCCCATAGCTCCAAGCTATCGACACCTACCATGATGAGAAGCCCTCATGGTGTAGCGTTTTTTCTCTGCAGCTGGGCGTAGCGCCCGCGGAATTAGAACCTTCGTTCCAGGGCCTCCAGATGAATCGCTACATCGGAGTAGTCTGGATGGCAACCTCCTGTGAAGTAGTTCACAGCCGAATGATGGGCATCGACTTCGCGTAGTGAGACAGCCGACCCTGCTACCAAACCTTCCGCATCCTATTCCGCCCTCCCGCCAGCACCCCGGTGAGCAGCGCGCGGCAGCTCGCCGCGGGAGCCAGCTGCTGCGCCGGGGGAGGCAGTAGTCCTCCGAGCGGTCTGTGATGCCGAGGCCCCGAGGCGCCTCGACGAGCCGCATCACGTTGCGCAAGCTTCGGTCCTCGTTCGGGTACGCAACCGGGCGTCGATCCACCTCTTGGGGGAGGGTGAGTTGGTCGTCGCCCGTGTCTTCGAAGACGTGACGGCCCAGCACCTCGCCGCCGAGGGTAGACTAGGCCGGCCTCAGCCGGATCCCGCACCGCAGGGGCGATGGCGTCCCTATCGACCCCCGCTGCCCGACGCGTCTCCAAGGTGCGCGGTTTCACGTCGCGGGCAACGGGCCCGCTGGTAGGTGAGGCGCCGATCCGCAGCCGGCGCTGTGCCAATGCCGCCATCAGGCCCGAGGGCCCGTCCGGAACGGTGAAGAGCCGTCTCGAGGGTCGCTAGTGCCGGTAACGTACTCCGAAAAAGCGTAGGACGTCGGACGCCGCATCTCGCAGGTAGCTGAACCAGGGAACTGGCCGCGGGCGAGGTGAGCGAAACGGTGCCTCATCTCGGGCCTGCTCGGGGATCTGCGTAGGCGGATCGACACTCCAGAGGATGCTCCGGGAACTCAGCCCGAACCCCTCGCGCCGAGCATACGTCGTCCATTCGAGCAACCTTCCTGCGATGTCGTGAACCCTTCCGCCGCGACCTCGAGTCGAGAACCAGGCCTTCGTCAACTGATATCGGGCCGAGGTCATCGTTGCTGAGCCGTCTAGCAGCAGACAGGCCAGACCGATACGACAGAGCGCGTTGTCCTCAAGCCTAATTCCTCGAACGAATCGTCGCACAGCTAAGTCTCGAGCCTCTTCCGAACCCTCACACACATAGGTCAAAGCGGCACGGAGACCGCTCACGTAGTGCACCGATCCAGGGATGTACTTCATTCGGTCGAGGGACGAGACTTCCGATCGGCTCGTGAAGCGATCGATCTCATCCAGAACCTCTGGCTCGACTCTCTCCCCCTCTTGCGTTTCGGAAAGCGCTCGCGACAGCAGATAGAATGCGTGGTTCCTCAGGGCGAGAGGACACTCGGAGTCTAGACCGTATGCCTCCTCGTTGAACCGAACCGCTTCTTCGGCTTCGTTCAGTTGCCAGCAAAAATTGCTGAGGTTGAGGAGTACGTAGGGGTTCTTGCGGTCTTGATCATGCGACTTCACGAGCAGCTCTCTAGCGGCTTCGAGCTCCCCTTGGCTGTACAGTGCAATTGCTTCGGCCGACGAGAGAACCGCCGAACGCCTCCCAGTCAGCTCCTTGACTCGACGATTCGCTCGCGTCGCGACTTTCTGCGCTTCCTTGGCTCGACCGATGCGATAGAGGAGCCTGCATCGGATCTTGTCCGCGAAGATTCCGGCCTCAGTCGCCTCCGTCGAAGGCAGGAGTCTCGTTTGAAGACCTGCGACTCGCAGAAGCCCTGACGAGGATAGCAGCAGCCATGATCGGACTACGTGCCCGAGTCGGAGGTCCAACAAAGCACGGCGAAGCAGAGAATTGATGATCCGCCCGAATCTAGAACTCGCCCTTCCATCGCGCTCGTCACGGACGAAGGCATCCCGAAACGCAGTTGCGCGCGCACCCCACTTGAGTTTGACGATTTGCCCGATTAGTCCGGCACACCCTAGAGCCGCGCAAGTCACAAGGAGCACGCGTGACAGCCAAGCGCTTCGATCGAGCCATAGGAGAGACAGCACCAGCGAAAACAGGATTCCGTATAGGAGGATCTGCGAGAGCGCTTCCGTAAGATTTCGTGCGGCCGACAGCCCATCCAACTCCATCGGAATGCGCAGCAGCAGGAATGCCGCCAAGAAGCCAGCGAAGATGCCTATGAGACTGAGGCGTGCTTGCCCTCCTACTGAATCCAGCGCCAGAACGAAGGGACCAATGGCAAGGAACGCGAAGGCCACCGACTTAAGGAGTGGACGGGCATCCAGACCCGCGGCCGTCTCGAACAAAGCTTCCGCAAGTGATTCCGACGACGCTGCAAGGCGCCCGATTGCAGGGAAGAAGGCTAGTGTGAGTATGCGCTCAAGCAGCAGGGAAGCTGCTAAGAAGGCGAAGAGACCGACAAGGAACTCAAGCATGGAAGTGTTCTACGAGATAGAGCACGTATCCTGTCCCGAAGAACGACGCTACACCTACGACGTTCACCAGGTGCAGATTGTGAGTGGCGCGCTCCCAAGAGCGCGCGAACGAAGTCAACGCCAGGCCTAGTGGATTGGACCTCCGTGCAGGCCGAGGCTTGGCAACACGCACAGAGTTCACATGAAGAACGCTCATTGCGTAGGACATCGTTAGAAATCCGCAGATGACCATGAGGGTGAGCGGAGAGATGATCAGCGGGGCGTCTTCAACCAGACCGTACTCTTCGATATACGAGGTTACCGCGATGAGAACGGTCACGGCAATGAGCTGCAGGTTCTGACCATAGTAGAAGTCTTCCCAGCGCTTTTCTTGGCCCCTAGAGAGGTGTCCCCTGAGCTTGTTGATGTAGGCAGTGATACTTACCGGACCAAAGAAGGCGATCGCAGGAATCCCCCAGCAACGAAGCGCAGGGGCTATGGCCTCAGCGTCCATCCGCTCCCTCCCACTCGCACAGAAACCTAGAGCCACTCGAACCGGTCACCCGCGGCCAAGCTCGGAGTCCCCGCGGGAGGCTGTCCGCTATAGGGGTATCACGGCAAGGACTGGTTCAGCTATGAAATACCTCACAGCGGGGGCGCCGCCGCGCTAGAGCGATCGCTGCCGATCGCTGTCGCTTCTGGGCGCTAGTCGCGTCTTAGGATGTTGAGCGCGCTGCCCGCCTTGAACCACTCGACCTGGTCGGGATTCAGCGTGTGGCGGACCTCGAAGCTCTGCGTGGCGCCGCCCTCGTGGTGGAGGGTCACCTGGAGGGGACGGCCCGGCGCGAGCTCGGCGAGGCCCGAGATGCTCACGGTGTCCTTCTCCTGGACCTTCTCGTAGTCCGCCGGATCGGCGAAGGTGAGCGGCAGCACGCCCTGCTTCTTGAGGTTGGTCTCGTGGATGCGGGCGAAGCTCCGCACGATGACGGCCGCGCAGCCCAGGTGGCGCGGCTCCATGGCGGCGTGCTCCCGGCTGCTGCCCTCGCCGTAGTTCTCGTCGCCCACCACCACCCAGCGCCGGCCCTCGGCCTTGTAGTGCCTCGCGATCCGGGGGAACGAGACCCCGGGCTCGCCGCTGATCTGGTCGAGGCCCTCGCCCGCCTTCCCGGTGAAGGCGTTCACGGCGCCCAGGAACAGGTTGTCGCTGATCTTGTCGAGGTGGCCGCGGAAGCGCAGCCAGGGGCCGGCCTGGGAGATGTGGTCCGTGGTGCACTTCCCCTTGGCCTTGAGCAGCAGCGGCAGCTCCACGAAGTCGGCGCCGTCCCAGGGCGCGAAGGGCTCGAGGAACGCCAGGCGCTCGCTGTCCGGCGCGATCTCCACCTTCACGCCGCCGCGCTCCGCCGGCGGGGCGAGGTAGCCCTCGTCGCTGGCCACGAACCCGTGCTCCGGCACGTCCGGTGCCGGCGCCGGCGGCGCCAGCTTGAAGCGCGTTCCGTCCCCGGCCTCGATCTCGTCGTGCTGGGGATCGAACTCGAGGGTCCCCGCCAGCGCGTAGGCGACCACGATCTCCGGGCTGCCGATGAAGCTCAGGGTGTCGGGGTTGCCGTCGTTGCGCTTCGGGAAGTTGCGGTTGAACGAGCTGATGATCGAGTTCGGCGTGCCCTTCTGGACGTCGTCGCGCCGCCACTGACCGATGCAGGGCCCGCAGGCGTTGGCGAGCACCACGCCGCCGATCTCCTCCACGGCGGCGAGCTGGCCGTCGCGCTGGATGGTCTGGTGGATCTGCTCCGAGCCCGGCGTGCACCACAGCTGGGTCTTCGCCCGAGCGCCCCGGGCGGCGGCCTGGCGCGCGACGTCGGCCACCCGCGAGAGGTCCTCGTAGCTGCTGTTCGTGCAGCTCCCGATGAGGGCCGAGGAGAGCTTCGCCGGGTAGCCGTGCTGGCGCGTGTCGGCGCCCATCTTCGACACGGGCCGCGCGAGGTCCGGCGTGTGGGGCCCGACGATGTGGGGCTCGAGGGTCGAGAGGTCGATCTCGACGATCTCGTCGAAGAAGCGCCCCGGGTCCCGCTCCACCTCGGGGTCCGCGCGCAGCAGCTCCGCGTGGGCGTTGGCGAGGTCGGCCAGCGCCTCGCGCTGGGTGCTCTTCAGGTAGAGCGCCATGCGCTCGTCGTAGGGGAAGATCGACGTGGTGGCGCCGAGCTCGGCCCCCATGTTGGTGATGGTGCCCTTGCCCGTGCAGCTGATGGAGGCGGTGCCCGGGCCGAAGTACTCCACCACGCGGTTGGTGCCGCCCTTCACGGTGAGGATCTCGCACACCTTGAGGATCACGTCCTTGGGCGCCGCCCAGCCCGCGAGCTGGCCGGTGAGGTGCACGCCCACGATCTTCGGCTGGAGCACCTCCCAGGGGAAGCCCGCCATGACGTCCACCGCGTCGGCGCCCCCCACCCCGCAGGCGAACATCCCGAGGCCGCCGGCGTTGGGGGTGTGGCTGTCGGTCCCGATCATCATGCCGCCCGGGAAGGCGTACTTCTCGAGGACCACCTGGTGGATGATGCCCGCGCCGGGGCCCCAGAAGCCGATGCCGTAGCGCGCCGACGCGCTGCGCAGGAAGTCGTACACCTCGCGGTTCGTGACCCGGGCCGTCTCCATGTCGGCACTGGCGCCCTGATGGGCCTGGATCAGGTGGTCGCAGTGCACCGTGGTGGGGACGGCGGTCTCCTCGCGGCCCGAGGAGATGAACTGGAGCAGGGCCATCTGGGCGGTGGCGTCCTGCATGGCGACGCGGTCCGGGCGCAGCTCGATGTAGGCGCGCCCGGCGTCGAGGGTCTGGCCTTCGGCGTCGGCGAGATGACCGAACAGGACCTTCTCGGCGTAGGTGAGGGGGCGGTCGAGGCGCTGGCGGACGGGGGCGAGGTTGCGCTCGAGCGTCGCGTAGGTGTGCGCGACCAGCTCTCGCGTGGTCTCGATGGCGGGCATTGGGATCCTCCTGGATCTTGGGAAGTTAGCGAATCGCTTCGCTTTTTCCCCTGCGGCCGGGCCGGCCGCGCGCGACGGGGCCACGCCTTGGAGGCCGTGCCGCAAGCCGTGGTCACGGCTCGCGCAGCGACCGGCTGAAGTGGTGGCTGCTCACGTGCAGGCGCTCGCGGAAGTAGAAGCGGTGGGCGTCGTGGCGCTGCACGCCGGAGTCGAGCTCGAGGTGGTCGCAGCCCCGCTCGCGCCCGTGGGCGGCGAGCCAGTCGAGGAGCGCGCAGCCGTGCCCCCGGGAGCGCGCCGCGGCGGCGGTGACGAGATCGTCGACCTGGAGGCAGCGCCCCGCCGAGAGGCACTCGTAGACGCGGAAGCCCGCCAGGGCCCGGACCTCGCCCGCCTCCCCGACGTAGACGATGCGGTAGCCCTCGCGCTCCTGGCGCCGGTCGCGCCGGCGGGGAGGTGCGTGCGCAGCTCGCGCATCACCGGGAAGCAGCGGCGCAGCTCGTCGTCGGTCTCGGCGATCCGCAGCTCGACCATGGGCCGACGCTATCGCACGCGAGGGCGAGCGGCTGCCGCCGTGGCGCTACGGGAGGCCCGCCACCCGCTCCGCCTCCTCCATCACCCGCAGCGCGTTGCCCCCCAGGATCTTGCGGATCTCCTCCTCGCCGTAGCCGCGGCGCAGGAGCTCGAGGGTCACGTTCGGAAACTTCGAGACGTCCTCGAGGTCCTCCGGCATGAACACCGTGCCGGCGAAGTCCGAGCCCAGGCCCGTGTGGTCGATGCCCGCCACCTCCACCACGTGATCGATGTGGTCGATCGCCATGGCGAGGGGCGTGCGCTTCCAGCCCAGGTTGCGCACGTAGTGCCACGCCCCCTTCACGTAGCCCGCCTTCGCGGGATCGACGAAGGTGTCCTGGAGGTTCACCATCACGACGCCGCCGTTGCGCGCCACGGCGCGAAGCATCTCGTCGGTCATGTTGCGCGGGTGGTCCACCAGGGCGCGGGCGGCCGAGTGCGAGGCCATCACGGGCGCCTCGGTCACCTCGAGCGCGGCGTAGAAGGCGCGGTCCGAGACGTGGGAGATGTCGACCAGCATGCCGAGGCGGTTCATCTCGCGAACGACCTCGCGCCCGAAGTCGGTGAGCCCTCCGTGGGGCTCCTCGTAGCAGGAGTCCGCCCAGGAGTTGGCGTTGCTCCAGGTGAGGGTCATGTAGCGGACGCCGAGCTCGTGGAACCGGCGCAGGTGGGCGAGGTCGTCCTCGATGGCGTGGCCGCCCTCGAGCCCCATCAGGACCGCGATGCGCCCCTCGGAGGCGATGCGGCGCACGTCGGCCGCCGTGGCCGCCAGCTCGAGGCCGCCGTGGCGCCGGGTCTGCTCGAGCAGGGCCTCGATCATCGCCAGCGCGCGCTCGCGCGACTCCCCGGTCTTCTCGTAGCGCGAGTGGGCGAAGATCGAGAAGAAGGTGGCATCGACCCCGCCCTCGCGCAGGCGCCGCAGGTCGGTGTCCGTGCGGATCTCGTCGGCCGACGAGCCCACCACGAGCCGCCGCACCACGGGGAACCAGTGCAGGGTGGTGCCCCGCTTGTGCTCCCCGGTCCCGTCCATGCCCAGGTCGAACCCGTAGTCGAGGACGAAGGTCGGGATGTCGTTGTGGCCGTCGAGCACGAGGGCGCGCTCGTGGATGCGCGCCGCCCGCTCGCGGAGCGCCGCCTCCGACTCCGGCTCCGGCTGGGCGCCGGCGACCGCCGCGAGGCCGCCGAGAACGACGGCGCCGGCGAGCGCGCTAGCCCAACGCATCGACCAGCTCGGGCCGAAGGTGCGCACTCGCGCGCGCCGCCGGCCCGGCGGGCGTCCGCTTCGCGCGGCTGCGCCGCGCTGCGCGGCGGCGCGCGGGTCCCTCACTTCGCCAACGCATCCGCCAGCTCCGACCAAAGGTGCACACTCGCGCGCGCCGCCGGCCCGGCGGGCGTCCGCTTCGCGCGGCTGCGCCGCGTTGCGCGGCGGCGCGCGGGTCCCTCACTTCGCCAACGCATCCGCCAGCTCCGACCAGAGGTGCACACTCGCGCGCGCCGCCTTGCGAAAGTCTCCCACGTGGAGGCTCTCGTTCTCGCCGTGGGCGTTGCAGGGCGGGTCCTCGAGGCCGAGGAGGAGGGCGGGGACACCGCCCAGGACCTCGGCGAAGGGGCCCACGAAGGGGATGGTGCCGCCGCAGCCGATGGCGACGGGCTCGCGGCCGAAGCCCGCGGCCAGCGCGCGTCGGGCGGCGTCGAAGGCGGGGCCGACGGGCTCGGTGCGCCAGCCGGGGACGGCGCCGTGGAGCGCGACCTCCACCCGGGTGCCGAGCGGGGGGGCCTCCTGGAGGTACGCCACGAGCCGCTCGGCCGCGCGCTTGGCGTCCTGGCCCGGCGGCAGGCGCAGGGCCACGCGCGCCTTCGCCTCGGCGGCGAGCTGGTTCGACGACTCGGCGAGGGGCACCGACTCGAGGGCCGTGACCGCGAGGGAGGGACGCGTCCAGAGCCGCTCGTAGACGCTGCGGTCGGCCTCGCCCACGAAGGGGGCGGCGGCGGGGAGCCCGGCGTCGGCGCGGAAGGAGCGCTCGTCGAAGGGCAGCGCGGCGAGCTGCTCGCGCTCGGCGGGCGTGGGCTCGGGCACGTCGTCGTGGAAGTCCGGGATCGCGATCACCCCGGCGTCGTCCACGAGGCGCCCGAGCAGGCGGGTGAGGGCCGTGGCGGCGTCGGGCACGGGCCCTCCCCACATGCCGCTGTGGATCGGGTGGTCGATGGCGCGCACCGTCACGTCCGCCACCACGATGCCGCGCAGGCTCACGGTCAGCGACGGCAGCCCGGTCTCGAGGTTCGCGGTGTCCGAGAGCACGAGGACGTCGGCGTCCAGGCGCTCGCGGTGGGCGCGCAGGAACTCGGCCAGGTGGCCCGAGCCGATCTCCTCCTCGCCCTCGACCAGCACCTTCACGTTCAGCGGCGGGCCGCCGGCCCCCTCCATCCAGGCGCGCAGCGACGCGGCGTGGAGCATCAGGCCGGCCTTGTCGTCCACCACGCCGCGGCCGTAGAGCCGGCCGTCCTCGCGCAGGGTGGGCTCGAAGGCCGGCGTCTTCCAGTGGTCGGGCCGACCCGGGGGCTGCACGTCGTGATGGGCGTACACGAGCGCCGTCGGAGCGCCGGGCCCGGCGCCCAGCCAGGAGCCGATCACGTAGGGATGGGCGTCGGGCACGCGCAGGATCTCGACGCCCCGCATTCCGATGCGCTCGAGCAGCTCCGCCACGGCCTCGGCGCTGCGCTCCACCTCGGTGGCGTCGAAGCCCGCGGCGGAGACGCCCGGGATGCGGGCCAGGGAGACCAGCTCTTCGAGGGCACGGTCGATGGACGGCTCGAGACGGTCGAGGACGGCGTCGGGGACCGGCACGTCGCAAGCGTAACCAGCCCCGGGGAGCTGGGCTAGGATGCGCGCCATGGAGCCCACCTCCCACCGCGTCCCGGGACGCGACGGCGTCGAGATCCGCGTCCTCGAGTGGAGCCGGGAGGGCGTGCCCTTCGTGATGCTCCACGGCTTCGGGAACGACGCCCACGTCTGGGACGACTTCGCGCCGGTGGTCGCGCCCTACTACCGCGTGCTCGCCGTCGACCTGCGCGGGCACGGTGACTCGGCCTGGGACCCGGAGCGGCGCTACGACTACGAGTTCCACATCGGGGATCTCGAGCGCGTGCTCGAGACGCTCGGCGTGGAGCGGTTCGTGCTCGTGGGCCACTCCCTCGGCGGCCGGGTCGCGACGCTCTTCGCCGGCCAGCACCCCGGCCGCCTCGCGGGGCTGGTGCTCGTGGACTCCGGGCCCGCGCTCGACCCGCGCGGAGTGACCCGCATCCGCGTCGACATCGAGAAGACCGTGACCGGCGACGGCACCTTCGGCTCTCCCGCCGAGTACGAGCGCGGCCTCGCCCGCGCCTACCCGGTGGCGAGGCCCGAGGCCCTGGCCCGCATGGCGCGCCACGGCGTGCGCCAGCGCGCCGACGGCCGCTGGGAGCGCAAGACCGACCCCGCCTTCCACGCGGGCCGGGCCGGCATGAGCGAGGCCGAGGCCGAGGAGCGCGAGCGCGTCGTCGAGAAGCGGCTCTGGGAGGCCCTCGCGAAGGTGCCCTGCCCCGCCCTGGTGGTGCGCGGCGCCGCCTCGGACATCCTGTCGCCGGACACGGCGGACCGGATGGCCGAGGACGCTCTCCCCGACGGCCGCCTCGCCGTCGTCGCCCGGGCGAGCCACTCGGTGATGGTCGACAACCCCGAGGGCTTCGCCGAGGCCGTCAGCGAGTTCGCGCTGGGCTAGACGGGGATCCCCGCGGCTACGGCTGGGACTCGATGCTGCGGAGGACCTCCTCGCGGCGCGCGGTGGAGCCGGCGCGGGCGAGGGCAACGACGTCCGGCGGCGCCTTCTCGGGCGAGCCCACGTCGAAGGGAGGCTGCGGGTCGTACTCGAGGCCGAGCTGCATCGCCTTGGCGAGGGGCTCGCCGGCGATCTTCGCGGCCAGATGCAGCGCCATGTCGATCCCGGCCGAGACGCCGGCGGCGGTGACGATCTTGCCCTCCTCCACCCAGCGTGCCTTCACCGGCTTCGCGCCCAGCTCGGCCAGCAGGTCCATGCGCGCCCAGTGGGTGACGGCGCGCCTTCCGTCGAGCACGCCGGCGGCGGCGAGGATGAGCGAGCCGGTGCAGACCGACGTGGTGTGGCGGGTGCCCTGGTGGATGCGGGCCAGCCATTCGAGGGCGCGCGGCGTCTGGCGCACGCGCTCGTCGCCGGGACCGCCGGGAACGAGCAGCAGGTCCGCGGAGCCCACCTCGGCGATGGCGGCGTCGGCGTGGATCCCCAGCGCGCCGGTGTCGGTGCGCACCACGCCCTTCTCCTCGGCGACGAAGCGCAGCTTCGCCTCGGGCAGGCGCGAGAGCACCTCGTAGGGGCCGATGGCGTCGAGGGCCGTCATGCCGTCGTAGATGAAGACCGCGATGTCCACTTCGCTCTCCTCCGCGCTTCCCCCTGCGGGCCCCGGGAGGCTAGCGCCGACGACGCCCGACCACCTCCAGCAGGGCCGGGAGCACCACGAGGTTCGCCATCACCGTGAGGACGACGCCCAGCACCAGGAGCTGGCCCAGGCTCGCCATGCCCCGATGGGTGGCGAGGCCCAGGCTGCCGAAGCTCGCGACGGTGGTGAGCGCGCTCCACCAGACGGCGCGCGGCGTGCTGGTGGCGAGGAGGTCCTCGGCGCCCTCGGAGCGGTGGCGGTGCACCATGTGGATGCCGCTGTCCACCCCGATGCCGAGGAGCAGCGGCAGCACGATCACGTTGGCGAAGTTGAGCGGCATGCCCGCCGCCACCGAGACCCCGACCAGGGTGAGGGTCGCGAGGCCGATGGGGGCCAGCACCAGGGCGGTGTCGCGCACGCTCCGCCAGAGGCCGAGCAGCACGACGAGGATCACCCCCGCCGCGGCGGCGAAGGCGAGCTGGAGCGCGCCCACGATGGTGCGCCCGGTCTCCAGCAGGTAGGGGCCGTCCCCGGTGGCGTCGGGCGCGACGCTTCGCACCGCCGCGACGAAGTCCTCGAGGGCGCGGTTGTCGTTCAGGTCCTCGACGGGGAAGGCCTGCACCCGGGCGCTGCCGTCCGGCGCGAGCAGGCGCCGACGCAGCGGCTCCGGAAGCGTCTCGAGCGTGACGGCCTCGGGCGCGAGGGCGCGCTCGAGGTCCACGAGGCCCCGCGCGATGGGGGACACCAGGGCCTCGTTCAGCGCGGCGAGCCGGCCCTCGGCGTCCCCGTTGCGCGCCGCCTGCAGGCGCACCACGAAGTCCTCCACCTCGTGGGCGACCCGCGCCGCGCCCTCGCGCAGGCTCGAGGGCGGCGCGCCCTCGAGGAAGTCCGCGAGGGCGACCTGCAGGTCGGCCAGGGCGGCGCGCTCCTCCTCGGGGCCGGGCGGCGCGCGGCGCCGGGCCGGCGGGGTCAGGTGGAGCAGCATCCGCGCGTCCGCCAGGAGCGCGCGCTTCTCGACCTGGTCGGCCGGCACGTAGTCGAGGAGGGTGACGCTGCGGTCCACCTCGGGGAGCGCGGCCAGACGCCCGGACAGCTCCGCGGCGGCCTCGAGGGAGGGGGCCAGCACCTCCGCGGTCCACGGGTTCACGTCCCCCTCCTCCACCAGCTCGGCGAAGACCTGCACCGTGTCCGCGCCCGGGTCGCGGACCCGCAGCGGGTTGCCGTCGAAGCCGAGCCGCGGCGCCAGCACGGCGCCCGTCGCGCCCACCGCCACGGCGACGGCCAGCACCAGGCCCGGGCGGCGGGTGGTGAAGCGCGGCGTGATGGCGCCCGGGCTCGCGGCCAGCGGCGCCACGGGCGCCGCCCCGCCGCCGCCCACGCTCAGCAGCGCTGGCAGCAGGGTGAGGGCCGCGAACAGGCTCACGAACATGCCCGTGCCGGCGATCACGCCGAGCTCGGCCACGCCCCGGTAGCCCGTGGGAGAGAAGGCGAAGAAGCCGGTGGCCGTGGTGACGGCGCAGAGCGCCAGGGAGCCCCCCACCCCCGAGGCGGTCTCGCGCAGCGCCTCGGCGTGGGGCTCGCCGTGCCCACGCAGCTCGCGGTAGCGCATGCAGAAGTGGATGCCGAAGTCGACGCCCAGGCCGATGAAGAGCACCGCGAAGCCCACGGAGATCATGTTCAGGTGGCCGATCGCGAAGGCCGCGAAGGCGCCCGTCCAGAGGAGCCCGGCCGCCAGGGCCGCGGCGGTGGCGAGCACCATGCGCACCGAGCGCAGCGCGACGAACAGGATCCCGGTCACCATCACGAAGCTGGCGAGCCCGGCCAGGGACGCCTGGCGCCGGGTGATCTCGAGCTCCTCCTGGCTGAGCGCCAGGTTGCCCGTGAAGCGCGCGCGCACCTCGGCGCCGGCACCGAAGCCGAGCTCGGTGAGGGTCTCGCGCAGCCGGTCCATCGCCTCGGTGGCGGGAACGAGCTCGGTGTAGTCGATGCGCGGCTGCACGAGCACGTAGCGCCGGGCGCCGTCGTCGCTGCCGACGATCAGCTCGTCGAAGGCCAGCGGGTGCACGCGCAGGGCCGCCGCCTCGCGCACCGATCGCTCCACGTCCGCGAGCGCGGCCTCGAGGTCCAGCCCGCGGGCGGCCTCGGCGTCGGCGCGCTCGAGGGCCCGCTCGAAGATGCGGAACAGCCCGCGCAGGGAGGGGTCCCGCGAGACCTCGGCCAGGAAGGGCTGGGCGGCGGCGAGCCGGTCCACCAGGTCCTCGAGGTCGTCGAGGTCCCGGTAGAGCAGCCCGTTGCGCGCGAAGAAGGGGCCGCCGCCGGGAACGAAGACGTCGGCGTAGAGGTCGGGCTGCGAGGCGAGTCGCTCGGCGAGCCGCTCGGCGGCGTCCTCGGCGCGCTCGGCGCTCGACGCGTCGAGCACGATGAAGACCGCGTCCTCCAGCATGGGGAAGGCGGCGTCGAGGCGGCTCTCCACCACCCGGAAGGGCAGGTCCTCGTCGAAGATGGCCTCGGTGTCGGTCTCGACGCCGAGCTCCCGGACCATGTACAGCGTGCAGGCCACGGTGAACAAAGCCGAGGCCAGGGCGATCCAACCGGCACGGCGGCGCGCGCCGTCCACCCAGGCGGAGAGCAGGCGACCCCGCCAGGCGCCGGGGGGAGGGCCGGGATCCGCAGGATCGGTGACGGGGCTCGTCACGGCTCCGAGGTCTACAGGATCCCGGCGTCGGCCGCCCGAAACCCAATCGCTAGACTGGAGCGCCCATGAGACCCGCCCTTCTGCTCGCCGCGTCCCTCGCCCTGGCGGCGCTTCCCGTGGCGGCCGGCGCCGGCGAGCCCCGCGATCCCGTGGACCGGCTGCACGTGAGCCTCGAAGAGGCGATGAAGCGCGCCGAGGAGCTCGGCTTCGAGGGCCGGCGCGAGCTGCTCGACCCGGTGCTGGCCTCGACCTACGACCTCGACTGGATGGCGGCGAAGTCCCTGGGCCGCCACTGGAAGAAGCTCTCCGACGAGGAGCGCACCCGCTGGCTCGCGCTGTTCCGCAACCTCACGGTCTCCACCTACGCGGACCGCTTCGACGGCTGGGCGGGGGAGAGCTTCGAGGTCCTCGGCGACTCCCCCTCGAGCCAGGGGACGCTGCTGGTGCGCACCCGGATCGTGCGCCAGGACGAAGAGCCCGTGGCGCTCCACTACCGGGTGCGCGAGAAGGACGACGCCTTCCGCATCGTCGACGTGTACCTCGAGGGCACCGTGAGCGAGCTGGCGCTGCGCCGCGGGGACTACTCCTCCCTGGTGAAGCGCGAGGGCTTCGACGCGCTGGTGAGCGCCGTGGAGCAGAAGATCGCCGAGGCCCGCGTCGGGACCGACGACTCAGAGTGAGGGAGCCGCCAGCCGTTCGTCGTCGGGGGCGGCGGGCACGGCCTCGAGCTCCGCGCCGGTCTGGGCGTCTGCGTCGGCGCCAGGGGCGGGCTCGGGGTCGAGGTCGGCGTCGGCCTCGAGCGGCTCATCGACCTCCAGCCCCTCCTCCGCGTCCGGCCCTTCCGCGGGCTCCGGGTCGGCGGCGATCCCGCGGCCGTTCCGTCCCGCATTCGCGCGGAGCTCGCGGATCTGGGCGTCCCGATCCATGCGATAGGCGCTGCGGACGGCCGCGTAGAAGTCGAAGGAGCTCTCGCGCAGCTCGTCGAGGTAGATCCGGCGGGACTCGTAGCCGGTGAGGCCGTCGCTGGTCACGAACAGGAGCTGGGGCTCGGCAGCGAGGAGCCAGATGTCCGGGCGCATGGTGGCGTCCACGAGCTGGCCGAAGGCGTCGCGCAGGTTCGCCGGGCCCACGAGCGGCAGCACGATGTAGGCGCCGTCGCCCACGCCGTAGTAGGCGAGGGTCTGGCCGAAGTCGGTGTGGTAGGGCTCGAGCCCCCAGGCCTTGGCGGGATCGAAGAGGCCCGCGACGCCGACGGTGCTGTTGATCAGGAAGCGCGCGCCGCTCTTGCCGGCATCGCAGGCGCGCAGCTGGATCAGCTCGTTCACGAGGTTCGCGGGCTCGCGGAGGTTGGCGAAGAAGCGCCGGACCGAGCGGCGCACCGGGCTCGGGACCACGAACTCGTAGACGTCGGCCACGGGGTCGAGCACCCAGCGGTAGATCACGTCGTTGGCGCCGAACACCACCCGGTTGCCGGGCTCGAGGGGGTCCGGAGCCTCCTCCTCGAGCCAGTCGTCCTCGAGCAGCAGCTCGTCGTCGACGGGCGGCTCGCTGCTGACGTGGGGCGCTTCGGGAAGGGGCTCGCCGACCGCCAGCAGGCCGGGCTCGGCGAGGGCCGGCGCGGCGAGCCCGAGGGCCAGGGCGAGGCACACGGGGAGCGCGGCTCGGACTCGGACCCTCACGGCTTTCCCCCTGCGCCTCCGGCGCGCTCGGCGCGCTTCCCGGGCCGATCGGGTCGGAACGGGATCGGGCGGTAAGTTAGAAGGATCCGTCCTCGCCCGCGAATGCCACGGTCCCGCCCCGCCGGGGGTCCCCGGCCGCCTCCCCGCGGGCGACCGCGTGCACGCCTCCGAAGTAGACGTCCCGGGTCTCCCATTCGTTCAAGGGGCGCTCGCCGCGGAGGCGCTCGAGCACCCGGGCCGGCAGGCCCGGCTCGGCCTGGACGCACTCGCCGTCCCAGTGCAGCCGGGGCCGCTCCACGGCCTCGGCCAGGGGCAGCCCGAAGTCCACCACCCCGAGGATCACCTGGAGCAGCGCGCTGCGGATGCGCTTGCTGCCGCCGCTGCCGAGCACCAGCCGCAGCTCGTCGCCGTGCAGCAGCAGGGAGGGCGACATCATGGAGGACACGCGCTCGCCCGGCGGCTGGGCGAAGAAGCCCTCGGGATGCAGGTCGTCCTCGCCGAGCATGTTGTTCAGCATGATGCCCGTGCCCGGCGCCACGTAGCCCGAGCCCTCGCCGTTCGAGCTGGTGAGGCTCGCCGCGTTGCCCTCGGCATCCCGCACCGAGACGTGGGTGGTTCCGCGGCTGAAGCGCCGCAGCCGCGTGCAGGCGCGCTCGGCCCGCGCGGCGCCGAGGTCCGCCGGCGTGAGGCAGCCCTCGCCGCGCAGCGCGTCCACCTCCTCCATCACCGCGACGAGGCGCAGCGCGTGCTCGGGCGAGTCCACGGCGGGGGACGGCTGCGAGGGATCCGCGCTGGCGGCCTCGCGCTCGAGGAGGGCGAGGGCCAGCGCGATCAGCGCGCCGCCGAAGGCGGGCGGCGGGTTCGTGAGCAGGCGGTGGCCGCGGTAGTCCGCCTCGAGGGGCGCCCGCTCCATCACGCGGTAGGCCGCCAGGTCCTCGGCGGTCAGCAGTCCCTGCCCCGCGTGGAGCTCCTCGCCGATGCGGTGCGCCAGCACGCCGGCGTAGAAGTCGCGCCCCCGGTCCTCGGGGAGCGCCGCCAGGAAGTCGGCCAGGTCGGGGTTCGCGAGCCGGTCGCCACCGCCGGCGTAGCGGCCGCCGGGCGCGAACAGCGCGCGCCCGCGCTCGGTGAGGGTCATGATCGGCTCGAGCAGCGAGAGGAAGTAGGCCTGGCGCTCGCTCAGCACCACGCCCTCGCGGGCCAGCGCCTCGGCGGGTGCCAGCACCTCGGCGAGCGGCAGGCGCCCCAGGCGCTCGTGGACGTGGAGCAGGCCCGCCAGGTTCCCGGGCACCGCGACGGAGCCCAGGCCGACGTTGAAGACCTGGTCCGAGCCCGGGAAGCGCACCGTCACCGGCACGAAGTGGGGCTCGAGCTCCCGCGGCGGCAGCCCGCGCCCGGGGTTGTCGACGAAGAAGTCGAACACCACGGCGCGCCCCTCGGTGGTGCGGGCGAGCAGGAAGCCGCCGCCGCCCAGGCTGGTGAGGGCGGGCTCCGCCACCGCGGCCGCGAAGCCCGCGGCCACGGCGGCGTCGAAGGCGTTGCCGCCGCTGCGCAGCGTCTCGACGGCGGCGCCGGTGGTGTCGGGATGGCCCGAGGCGACGCCGGCTCCCCGGCCCGGCCCCGCGGCCCGAAGGGCTCGCTCCCCCACGGCCGCTAGCGGGAGTCGGCCAGCGCGATGCGGCCCGCCAGGTCGTCCACGAACTGCTTCGCGGTGCGACCGGAGCGCGAGGAGTGGTCGAGGGCCCAGCGCAGCGCCTCGGCGCGGAGATCCTCGGCCGGGAGCGCGATGCGCGCGTGCTTCGCGTAGTGCTCGACGATGGCGAGGTAGGTGGGCTGGTCGAAGCCGAAGAACGGCAGCACCAGTCCGAAGCGGTCCGCGAGGGCGAGCTTCTCCTCCAGGGACTCGCCGAGGTGGAGCTCGCCCTCGGGATCCACCCACGCCTGGGCCTGCTCCGAGCGGCGCTCGGGGATCAGGTGGCGGCGGTTGCTGGTCGCCACGATCAGCAGGTTGGGCGGCGGCGCCTCGACGCTGCCCTCGAGGGCGGCCTTCAGCTCGCGGTAGCCGCCCTCGCCGTCGTCGAAGGCGAGGTCGTCGAAGAGCAGCAGGATCCGGTTCGGGATGACGCGGAGCAGGGCCAGCAGGTCGGGCAGGTCCGCGAGGTCGCCCTTGTGCATCTCCACCAGGCGCAGGCCGCGCTCGGCGTAGCGCGTGAGCAGCCCGCGCACCGCCGAGCTCTTGCCCGTCCCGCGGTCGCCGTAGAGCAGGACGTGGTTGGCGGGCAGGCCGCGCAGGAACTGCTCGGTGTTGCGCACCAGCCGCTCGAGGGAGCGGTCCACGCCGATCAGGTCGTCGAGGTCGAACTCCTGGGGGCTCGCCACGGGCACCAGGCGCCCGCTGCCCCGCCGCGTGTCCCAGCGCAGCGCGCGGCTCCCGGCGAAGAGCGCGGCGTCCGGCGTGGGGCCGACCCAGCGCTCGAGGGCGCGCTCGGCCAGCGCGAGGACGCGGTCGAGCCGCTCGAGGAGCCCGAATTGGAAGGGGCCCGGCACGGGGGCGGATTGTAGACTCCCGCCATGCAGGACGCCGGCTCCGCGGAACCCGCCCTCGCACTCGATCCCGCCGTGGGGCTGTGCGGCGCCTGCGACCACGGGCACTGCCAGGTGAGCGCGAGCGGCAGCCGCTTCTGGCGCTGCCTGCGGGCGGGCCGCGACCCGGGCTACCGGCGCTATCCGCCGCTGCCCGTCGAGCGCTGCCCGGGCTTCGAGGCGGCGCGGGGCAACCCGGGCCCCGGGCCGGACTCCTAGTCACATTCCCACCCCAGCGACCACCCATCGGGAGGCGCCCGGCGGCGCCCATCCCAGGAGCCCGAAGCATGCCCCGCACCCTCCGCGCCCCCGCCCTCGTGCTCACGGCCGCCCTCTGCCTGGCGCCGGTGGGGATGTGCGTGGGCGAGGCCGTGATCGAGCAGGAGCTGATCCACCAGGCGGGCTTCGTGCAGGCGGACACGCCCGGCGCGCCCGGCGCGCCGCCCGCCTCGGCGGCGGTGACGGCGCTGCTGGGGCCGGACCCGGACCTGAACCGCGTCACCACCCTGCGGACCCGCATCGCCCGGCCCGGTGGCGCGCCGCCCCGCGTGGTCCTCATCCTGATGCCGGGCTTCCTCGGCGGCGCCGCCTCCCTCGAGCCGCTGGCCCGGGAGCTCGTCGACCGGTTCAACGGCGAGATGGAGGTCTGGGTGGTGGACCGCCGCCCCAACCAGCTCGAGGACCGCCTCGGCACCGCGGCGGCCCTCGCGACCTTCCCCAGCGCCGAGCCCGGCAACCCCACGGCCTTCGTGGACGCCGTGCAGTTCTACTTCCCGGACGAGAACAACGGCGACCCCGCCTTTCCCGAGGACGGCGACTTCGACGTGGACGACGACGGCGTGCTGGACCCGCCCTTCACCCTGACCGACGGCTTCGGGGTGGAGCGCTCCGCGGTGCGCTTCGCCCAGGACGACCTGCGCTTCCTGGCCCACTGGGGCCTCGACACCTACGCACGGGACTGGAAGCTGCTGGTGGACGAGGCCCGCGCGCGGGTGGGCGAGCAGGGCCTGGTGCTCTTCGGCGGCCACTCCATGGGGACGGGCTGGACGGCGCGCTTCGCCGCCTACGACTTCGACCCGGGCCCCGGGGTCGACGCCAGCTACACGCACCTCGACGGCCTGCTGCTCCTCGAGGGCGGCGGCGCCGGCGCACCCCCCGCCGAGCCCACCTCGCGCGACGACTACCTCGCCAGCGTCGCCGACCTCGCGAGCCCGGGGGGGCCGGACGTCTTCCTCTCCCAGTTCTCCGGCATCGACATCCCGTCCCTCGGCGCGGCGGCGGAGCTGGCCGGCGTCGCCGGCTTCCACCGCCCGGACGAGCCCGCGGTGGTGCAGCGGACGCCCATCTTCGGCGCCTTCCCCCTCGGCATCGTGCTGGGCTCGCCGTCCAGCAACGAGACCGTGATCGGCCTGTTCATCGACGACGACTTCTCGTCCGTGGGGGCCTTCCGCGCCTCCGTGGGCTTCACCTCCAATGGCCCGAACGTGATCCAGCCCGGGCTCTTCGGCGGGCCGCCCTTCTACCTGGCCGCGCCCGCCACCTCGGACCCGCTGCGCCTGTGGCAGAACATCGACGACCCGGGGCTGCCCACCTGCCCCCCCAACGACCCCGCGGTCTCGCCGGGCTGCGCGCTCCAGGACGGCCAGCTCGAGGTGACCGACATGGCGGAGTTCCTGAAGCTCCAGTTCGGCAGCTCGAACTTCGTCGAGTGGTACTTCGTGGACGGCCGGGTGGACCTCGACTTCTCCTACGGGCGCGACTCGAGCTCCCTGGGCGACGAGAGCCTGCTCGCCATCACCCAGAACGCGAACGTCGACGTCCCGGTGCTCGCCATCGGCGGCTCGAACGGCCTCACCCCCACCCCCGACTCCTTCGCCGACTACCTGGGCTCCATCGCCACCCCCGCCGAGGACAAGGAGGTGGTGATCCTCGACGGCTACGCGCACCTCGACGTCGGCACGGCGACCGGAAACGCCACGGTGCCGGTGGTGGCCGACTGGGTGAACCGGCTGCTCGCGCGCAAGCTCGGTCTCTGAGGCGCGCCCCGGCGCACGTCGGCACGGAGTGGAACCGCGGGCCGCGGTGCTAGCATCCCCGCCGCGTCCCCACCCCAGGAGGCCCCGTGCGTCGCTTCTACGTGATCTCCGCCATCGGTCGCGACCGGCCCGGGCTCGTTTCGGAGCTCGCCGGCCTGGTCCTCGACTGCGACGCCAACCTCGAGGACTCGCGCATGACGATCCTCGGCAGCGAGTTCGCGGTGCTGCTGCTGTGCTCCTCCACGGCGCCCGACGCCGGGGACCGCCTCGCCGTGGGGGCGAAGCGCCTGGAGCGCGACCACGGCCTCACCATCCTGCTGCGCCACCTGGAGGGCGAGGGGCGGCCCGCGGTGCCGTCGCCGGGCTCTCGCCTCTACCGCGTCGAGGCCGCGGGCGAGGACAAGGCGGGCATCGTGGCCGCGATCTGCTCGGTGCTGGCCGAGCGCGGCGTCAACATCGCGGAGCTCAGCACCGACAGCCGTCCGGGCCCGGGCGGCTCTCCCCACTACCAGATGAACCTGCGCGTCGAGGTGCCCGAGGCGGTGGATCCGCGCGGCCTGCGCGAGGCCCTCGAGGCCGAGGGCGACCGCCTGGTGGTGGACGTCGCGCTGATGCCGGTCTGAGCGCCTCCCGCCCGGCTGCGCTGCGGGCTGGCTAGCGGAAGCCGTTCCAGCGGTCGGGCAGCGGCCGCCCCGTCACGCTGAGGAACACCTCCAGGAAGCGGTAGGTGAGCCCCCACACGATGTGGGGCTCGGCGCTCCCCACCCGGATGCCGGGGAAGGGGCGCAGATCGTCGTGGATCGCGTACTCGACGTGGTGGTCGGGGTCCGAGAGCACGCGGACCGGCACCCACATCGCCATCTCCACCTCGTAGTTCGGGCGCAGCGGACCCGGCGCGGCGTGGTGGTAGACGAAGGCCGAGACCACGAGGCCGCTGCGACGCCCGGCGTGACGTCCCTCGAGGTCGTCGAGGCGGCCCAGGGGCTCGGCGCCCGAGAGGTCGAGGCCGACCTCCTCGAGGGTCTCGCGCTCGGCGGCGGCGCGCGGGCCGGCGTCCTCCGGGTCCATGCGTCCGCCGGGAAAGGCCATGTGACCCGACCACGGATCGCCGGGGTGCCGGGCGCGCTCGATGAAGAGGGCCTCGGGGCCGCCCGCCGCCTCGCGCAGCACCAGCGCCACGGCGGCGCGCTTCTCGGCGTCCTCCACGCTTCGCGCCTCGTAGCCGGCGAGGGCGCGACGGATGGTGTCGAGGTCCGGCATGCTTCCAGGGTAGCCGGGGCGGCCCGGGGGCCGACCCGGGCGCACGCGGCCAGCAGGCCGACCCAGGATGGGTCGGCCTCCGCCGCAAAGCGAGCCCGAAGGCTCGCTCCGCTAGGGCTCGGCGGCCTCGCCCGGGAGCGGGTTGCCGAGCACCACCGCGCGCCACTCGCCGTCCCCGGCGACGCGGCGCACCGTGATGCTGCGTCCGCCCACGAGGTCGGCGTCGAGCTTCGCCGCGGTCTCCGGGGGCGGGAGCCCGTCCACGCCGTCGATCAGGTCCTGGGGAGCGAGCCCGATGCGGTCGGCCGGCGAGTCGCCCACCACGTAGCGCACCCAGAGGCGGCCGTCGTGGCGCTCCACCAGGGCGCCGCCCCGGCGCGCGCTCGCCCACTCGATCCCCAGGAGCCGCGGCTCGAGGGGCGCGGTGCGTCGCAGCCACAGGCGGCGGCGCGCGTAGTCGAAGCGGACCACGAAGGAGGCGAGGGCGTCGTGGCCGAGCACGCTGTCGCTCGCGGTGCCCTGCTGGTAGAGGCCCCGGGGCGCCACCACGACGGGCTGCGGGGCGAACGCGAAGGGGCCGAAGCCGACGCGCTTCGCCTCCATCATCCCGGCCTCGATCTCCCCCACGACGCCGAACATCTGGAAGCCGACCAGCGAGCGCGGATCCGGCGCGAGCTTGCGCGCCGTGCGTCCGCCGATCAGCACGGCCAGCGGCGAGCCGGTGTCGACCAGCATCTCCACCTCGGTGCCGTCGAGGTCGACCTTCGCGATGGGTCGGTTGCCGACGATGCGCAGCGGCACGACCGCCTCCTCCGGGCCCGCCGCCGTCTCCGGCACCGCGAAGGCGTCGGGATCCAGGAAGCGCACCCGCCGCGCCGGGTAGTCGATCTCGACCACGAACTCCGAGAGGAAGTTCCCGCCGAGCAGCCCGTACTCGAAGGGCGCGAGGCGCGCGGACTGGTCGCCGCCGCGGGTGTTCACGAGGAACTGGAGGTCGCGGCCGAGGCGCGTGGCGCGACGGTAGGGCGTGGTCTTCAGCCGGCGCACGTTCACGCCGAGCTCGCGCGCCAGGGCCGGCGTGAGGACCGTGGTGCCGGCGCCCGTGTCGAGCTGGAGCAGCAGCCCGCGCGCGCTCTCCTCGGTGGCGAGGTCGATGAAGATCGCGTTCGGCGTCGGTGCCTCGAGGAAGGGCAGCTCGCCCACCACCGCCTCGGGCGGCGGATCCTGGGCGCCCGCCGTCGCCGCGGCGAGCACGAGGGCGAGGGCGACGGCGACGAGCAGGGCGCGGCTCCGCGACGAACGCTCACGAGCCAAGGGCGTCCTCCTCGCAGGCGAGGGCCACCTCGACCAGGCGCTCCTCCACGCCGGCGGGCCCGCGCCGGCGCTGCCCCAGCACGAAGCCGCGGCCGTCGGGCTCGAGGGCGATCCCGGTGCTCTCGCCCCAGTCGGCGAGCCCACCCAGATCGACGCGCCCGGGCTCCCCCGCGCTCTCGCCCGTGCGCACCTCGCTGCCCCGGAACCAGGGGCCCTCGAGCCCCGCCGCCGTCACGACGCGACCCACCAGGAAGCCGAGGGAGGCGGGCACCAGGCCCAGCGCGCTCTCGCGGCGGGTGGCGGCCAGCGCGAGCCAGGAGCCGTCGGCATTGAAGCCGACGGCGCCGGCGGGCACCACGCCGCCGCCGAGCCCCCACTCCCGGTCGGTGGCGAAGTCGATGGCGCGCGCGGTGGCGGGCCGGCCCGGGTGCCCCCGTGCGACCACCAGCGCGTGGGCGTCCGGCGACCAGCCGAGGGGCGCGACCCAGCTCGCCCCGCCCGCGGCCAGCACGCGGGGCTGGCCGAGCAGCAGCCCGCCGTGGCCGCTCTGGACCACGGCGCTCACCACGGCGTAGCGACCCTCGTGACCGCGCGACCAGACCAGCAGGCGGCCACCGGGATCCATGATGGCGTGGTCGTCGGGGCCCCGCGCGAAGGTGAGACGACGCGAGACGCCGAGGGACGCATCGCCGGTGGTGCTCGCCAGGTGGATCTCGGTGTTGGTCGGATCGCGCCCGGTGGCGTGGCGGTCGGTGTCGAACACGAGGCCGAAGCCCGAGAGCGACGGAGCGGGCCGACGGTTGTTGCCCGCCTCGTGGCAGGTCCAGCACGTCACCTCACCGGAGCTGCGCTCGAGCCGGTGCACCTGGCGGCGGCCGTCGGGCCCGGCGGCCTCGAACCAGAGCAGGCGGCCGCCGGCGGCGAGGCGCGGGTGGGCTCCGCGCTCGAGCAGCACCGAGTGGCCCGCGGCGCGCGGCGCGCAGCGCGGCGGCGGCTCGGTGGCGATGCGCGCGTCGAGGTCCCACACGTAGTTCGCGCTGCGCTCGCTCGCCTCGGGACCGGGCGCGCCGAGCGCGGCCAGCGCTCCGCCGAGCACCGCGGCGACGAGGGAGCCCGCCAGCAGCGCGAGCCCGGGGGCCGCGACGGCGCTGGCCGGGAGGCTCACGGGCCCCTGGCGCTGGGCGCCGCGCCAGAGTGCGAGGACGAGCAGGACCCCGATCCCGACCAGCCAGACCCGCGGGCCCGGCAGCAGCCCGAGCCAGCTCGCGCCGAGGGCGGGCAGCGCGAGCCAGCCCACGCTCGCCGCGGCGGCGAGGTGGCGGCCGCGCTCGGGCTCGCCCCGGTACAGGCGCTCGGCCAGGGAGGCCGCCCCCAGCAGCACCACGGCGCCGGCGAGGGCGCCGACCTCGAGGGCCAGGGGCCAGGGCTCGGGGCGGAACGCGAAGGCCGCCAGGGCGCCGAGCGGCAGTCCGGCCAGCAGGCATCCGAGGCGCCACATGCAGAGAGACTCCCGCCGGATCGTCCGAGACGACGGCTGCGCCCGTGCGCAGCCCGCGCAGGGTATCGGACGCTCGGTGCCGCGCGCTACGCTCCGCCCGATGCCTCAGGCCCCCAGCCTGCCGCCGGAGGCGCGGCGCGTGCTCGAGCTGGCGCGCCGGGATCGCGCCGCCGCGCGCGAAGCCCTGGCGAAGCAGCCCCTCGAAGCCCAGCTCGAGCTGGTCTGCAGCTCGCCCGCCGCCGAGCGCGCGCGGCTCATCGAGCTGTGCCCCCATCCCGAGCGCCTGGTGCCGGCGCTGCCCGAGGCGGAGCTCTGCTACACCGCCAAGGCGGTGGGGCTCCACGACGCGGGCTGGCTCCTCGAGCACGCCCGGGCCGAGCAGGTCGTCGCCTGCGTGGACCTCGACGCCTGGCGCCGGGACGTGCCGGACCGCGTCACCCTCTCGGCCTGGCTGCGCGCCCTGGCCGACGCCAACGAGGCGGTGTTCGTGGAGGCGGTGCGAACCCTCGACCCCGAGCTGGTGGTGCTCTACCTGGGCGACCGCATCGAGGTGGCGCTCAAGCCCAGCGAGGGAGACTGGGAGCCGCCGCCGGGCTCGCGCAGCGTCGACGGCCAGTTCTGGTTCGTGGCGCGACGCGAGAAGGACGACCTGAGCGACGTCGAGAGCCTGCTGCGCGGCCTGTTCCAGAACGCGTACTGGACCTACTTCCGGCTCATGCAGGGAGTGATCTGGGAGACCGCCGCCGAGTGCGAGGAGTGGGCGCTGCGCTGGCGCGCCGGCCGGCTCCTCGACCTGGGCTTCCCGCCCTGGGAGGAGGCCATGGCGATCTACGGACGCCTCCCTGCCGATGCCCTGGCGCGGGTCGAGGAGGACGACGAGACCGAGAAGCGCGACTGGACCCTGCCGGTCTGGATGCCCGAGCTGCCCGCGCTCGCGAGCGGCGAGCCGTCCCTGTTCCGGGCCCTCGCCGCCCTGCCCGAGGCCGAGCGCGCGAGCCGCGTGCGCGACTTCGTGGCCCTCGCCAACAAGGTCGCGATGGCGAGCCGCCTGCCCCTCGGCGACGCCGAGTCGCTGCCCGCGGCCTTCGAGCGCGCCGCCGAGACGGCCAGCCGCGGCCTCGACTTCGTCGCCGAGCGCAGCGGGCTGGATCCGGCGCGGGTGGTGGCGCGCCTCTCCCTCGACCGCCTGTTCCGCGTCGGCGCGAACCTGACGGGGGAGCTGCCGCGGCCCCCCGTCGAGGAGGACGGCGAGGCGGGCGCCACGGACTGAGCCCGGCTCCGCCCCGCTGCCGGCGACGCGCCCGAAGCGAAGGGCCCGCGGGAGCGAGGCTCCCGCGGGCCCGGATTCGTCCGCTCGCGCGCCGCGTGGCGGCCGCGCGGGCGTGGCGTTCGCCCGCTGCTAGAGATCGACCGCCTTGAGCGTCTTGCGCTTGTTGCCGATGGCGCGCGCCTCGGCGCTCTTGATCATGTCGCGCACCGCTCCGTCGAGGGCCTCGTAGAACTCGCCGCC
Organism: Myxococcota bacterium; assembly: GCA_028277885.1. Classification (GTDB taxonomy): domain Bacteria; phylum Myxococcota_A; class UBA9160; order UBA9160; family UBA6930; genus JANQFK01. The sequence continues at coordinate 111,278 of JANQFK010000003.1, read as the reverse complement.
CACGTTGCAGCGCTTCACCGCACCCTTGGTGCGGGACTTCGAGATGATGAGCTCGGCCGGCTTGCGCGAACGCGTCGCCTTCTTCTTCCTGCGTGCAGCCATGTGACCTCCCTACGCCGGATGCTTCGGCCGGCGCGAACCCCCCCGGCGCGAAGTGCACCGCGGTAGAGGCGACGAATGTCGATGCTTCCGCCGTCGGAGTCAAGGGGAAAAACGCATCCAGGGGCCCCGAGAAGGCCGAATTCGGGCATCTGGGGCCGAGCCGCCGGACTCCGGGTCGCTCCCCGGGTACGCCTCGACGCGGCATCGCGGCCGGGCGGCCGAGCGGGATGGGTCGGCTTCCGCCGCAAGGCGAGCCGGGTGGACTCGCTCTGCTAGCCTCCGCCCCCCGTGAAACCGCGCGAGGAGCGATTCACGCGCCCCGAGCTGGCGGGCGTTCACCTGCGGGCCCTGCATTGGGCTGACGATCGGGGAGACGACTCCGCGCCGGCGCTGATCCTGCTCCACGGCGCCGGGGGGAACGCCCACTGGTGGGACCACCTGGCGCCGGAGCTGGCGCGCGACTACCGCGTCACGGCGCTGGACTTCCGCGGCCACGGTGCGTCGGACCATCCCCAGGAGCACCGCAAGGGTGCCTTCGCCGAGGACCTGGGCGCGCTGGTGGCCCACCTCGGCGCGCCCCCGGTGATCCTCGTCGGTGCGTCGCTGGGCGCCCACGTCGCCGCCAGCCACGCGAGCGGCCGCGACGGCGTGCGCGCCCTGGTGCTGATCGACCCGAGCCGCGGCGCCTCGCGCGCCGGCCGCCGCGCCGCCCAGCTCGCCCTGATGCTGCGCCCCACCTACGCGACGCGCGCCCAGGCGATCGAGCGCTTCCGGTTCCTGCCCCGCGCCCACGCGGCCGAGGACCTGCGCCTCGCCATCGCGGAGCGCTCGGTGCGCAAGGAGGCCGACGGTCGCTACGGCTACAACTTCGACCCGCGCTGGTTCAGCGTCGAGCCCGCGGGCACGCCCGACTTCTCGGGCATCCGCTGCCCCACCCTCGTGGTTCGCGGCGAGTCGAGCTCCCTGCTCCCGACCCACGGCGCCGAGGCGATCGTGTCCGAGATCCCCGACGCCCGCATCGCCGAGGTCGAGGGCGCCGGCCACCACGTGCAGCTCGACCGCCCCGGCGACACCCTCGCCGTGGTGCGCCGCTTCCTCGACGCGGTGCTCTGACGCTCAGCCGAGCACGCGGTCGCGCAGCGCCGGCAGCACCGCCTCGAGGGGCTCGCGGCTGCGGTGGTCGGCCTCGTCGTCGAAGGGCGTCTCCGAGGCGGTGAGGATCGCGGTGGCGGCCCCGGCCCCGCGCGCCAGGGCGAACATGCCGTTGATCGGGCCCACCAGGAGCGTGCTGCCCGCGGCCACGAAGAGGTCGCACGCCTCGGCGGCCTGCATGGCGCGCTCGAGGTCGCGGGCCACGAGGCCCTGGCCGAAGGAGATGGTGGCCGGCTTCCACGGCCCGCCGCACTCGCAGCGCGGCACCGCGCGGCCCGCCTCCCACAGCTCCTGGGCGTGCTCCCGCGCGGCCCGGCGATGGCACGCCATGCACTCCACCGCCGCGTCGGTTCCGTGGATCTCGACCAGCCGCTCGGCGGGGAAGTCCGAGCGCGCGTGCAGGCCGTCCACGTTCTGGGTGACGAGGAGGTCGAGGCGGCCGGCCTTCGCGAGGTCGGTGAGCGCGAGGTGGGCCGGGTTCGGCCGCGCGGCGCACACCAGCGGCCAGGTCTCGCCCTTGTAGCGCCAGTACTCCTCGCGGGCCTCCTCCCGTGCGAGGAAGTCCTGGATCGGGACGGGCTGGTAGCGCTCCCAGCGACCGCCGGGCGAGCGGAAGTCCGGGATCCCCGAGGCCGTGGAGATGCCGGCGCCGGTGAGCACCGCCACCCGGCGGGCGTCCCGCCAGGTGCGGGCCAGCGCGTCGATCGCCTCCGCCTGCGTCATCGCGGTCGCCGAGTCTACCCGACGCTACCCTGTCGCGGTGGAGCCCATCGACCTGCGCAGCGACACGGTGACGCGCCCCACGGCCGCCATGCGCGACGCCATGGCGCGGGCGGAGGTGGGCGACGACGTGCTCGGCGAGGACCCCACGGTGCGTCGCCTCGAGGAGCGCGTCGCCGGGCTGCTCGGCAAGCAGCGGGCGCTCTTCTTCCCGACGGGCACCATGGCGAACCAGGCGTGCCTGCGCCTGCACGCCCGGCCCGGCGACGTGGTGCTGGCCGGCGAGACCAGCCACGTGCTGCGCTACGAGTCCGGCGCCGCGGCCGCCCTCTCGGGTCTCCAGATCCAGACCCTCGGGAGCGGCGGCCTGTTCGAGGCCTCGGACGTGGCGGCCGCGCTCCCGCCGCCGGACTTCCACCGCGCGCCGCCCAGCCTGGTCGCTCTCGAGAACACCCACAACCACGCCGGTGGACGGATCTTCCCGCTGGCCGCCATCAAGGGCATCGCCGAGCAGGCCCGCGCGGCGGGCCTCGCGCTGCACCTCGACGGCGCCCGGCTCTGGAACGCCTCGGTGGCGACGGGGATCGCGCCCGCCGCGTGGGCGGAGCCCTTCGACACCGTGAGCGTGTGCCTCTCGAAGGGGCTCGGCGCGCCGCTGGGCTCGCTGGTCGCCACCTCGGCGGAACGCTGGAAGGCGCTGCTGCGGATCCGCAAGATGCTCGGCGGCGGGATGCGCCAGGTGGGCATCGTGGCCGCGGCGGGCCTTCACGCCCTCGAGCACCACGTGGAGCGCCTCGCCGAGGACCACGCCAACGCCCGACGCCTCGCCGAGGGCCTGGTCGCACTCGGCCTCGCCGTGGAGCGGCCGCCCGAGACCAACATCGTGATGTTCGAGGCGCCCCCGCGCCTGCAGCGCGCGCTCGACCGGCGGCACGTCCGGACCATCCCGTTCGCCGAGACCCGCCTGCGCGCGGTCACCCACCTCGACGTCGACTCCGACGGCATCGACGAGGCGCTGCGCCGCATCGCCGAGGCGCTCGAGGAGACCGGCGCCACGCGAGCGGAACACTGAGGCGAACTGCGCTGGTGTAGTGGGGAAACCCCTCATTGCGCTTCCCCCGCCGGTCGCGACCATCCCCCTGGGACGAGGTCTCGGGGGGAGCCTTGATCGCAGTGGGGATGTCCGCGGTGGTGGCGTCACCGTCCGCGACGGTCTGGACCGCGCTCACCGAGCGCAGCCAGATCCTCCAGTGGCGGCCGGGTGCCGTGGAGGCCCTCGACCCCGAGTCCGACTACCCGACCCCGGGGCGGCGCGTGCGCTGGCGCTGCACCGTGCGCGACCTGCCGCTGGTGCTCCACGACACGCCGCTCACCGTCGTGCCCGGCGAGTGCCTGCACTCCCGGCTCTCCCTCGGCCTGTTCCGCTTCGAGGAGACCTTCCGCCTGGCCCCGTTGCCCGCGGAGCCCGGGCAGACGCGGCTCGCCCTCAAGATCACCGCCAAGAACGAGATGCCGGTGCTCGGCGGGACCCTCGACCGCTTCGCGGTGCGGGAGTTCTCGACCCAGCTGGCCGCCACCTACCTGAACGCGGTGCGGGACTGGTGCGAGGGCTCGCGCGCGCCGGCGCGGGAGCTCCCGGAGCTGCCCGCCGCCGCCTTCGGCGCCTGATCCCGACCGCTCGCTAGGCTCTCGCGATGCGTCGGCTGCCCCTCGTCCTCGCGTGCTGGCTGTGCGTCGCCGTCGGCCTCGGCTGCGCGACCGCCGCGCCGTGGCCCGGGCCCGTCCCGCCCGCGGTGGGGGCGGACCCTGCGCGGGTCGCCGCGGACGTGGCCTGGCTGGCCGACGATGCGCGGGAGGGCCGCGGCATCGGGAGCGAGGGCCTCGCGGCCGCTGCCGCCTACCTCGCGGAGGGCTTCCGCGAGGCCGGCCTCGAGCCCGGCAGCCCGACCGGGCCGGGCCGAGCGCCCGGCGACCCGCAAGCTCGCAGCTACCTCCAGGACTTCGAGATCCCCGTGGCGATCCGCATCGCCGAGGCGCGGCTCTCCCTGGGAGGCGTCGCCTTCGAGCGCGGGCGCGACTTCGACGCGCTGCTCAACAGCGCCGACCTCGAGGGGGAGCTCGAGGTCGTGTTCGCGGGCTACGGGATCAGCGACGAGGAGTCGGGCTGGGACGACTACGCGGGGCTCGAGGTGGAGGGCCGCGCCGTGCTGGTCCTCGACGCGCGACCCGCCGACGACGGCTCGCCGCTCTCCGGGGTGCGCGGCGCGGGCTTCCTCTCCCGGGCCTACAAGCTGCTGAACGCCCGCCGCCACGGCGCCGCCGCGCTGCTGCTGGTGCCGAGCGCGGCGGACGTCGAGGGCCTGCCCGGCGGCGCCGGCGCCCAGCTCGCCAACCCGAGCACGGCCTCCTCGGGGATCGCCGCCGTCGCGCTCTCCCGCGAGGCCGCCACGCGCGTGCTCCCGGACCTCGAGGCGCTGCAGGCGGCCCGCGACGCCGGGGCCGCCCCTGCCGCCGTCCGCACCCGCGCGCGGCTCGAGCTCGCGGTGCGCGTCGAGCGCGAGCAGGGCGAGGTCTCCAACGTGGTCGGCGTGCTGCCGGGAAGCGACCCGGCGCTCGCCGGCGAGAGCGTCGTCGTGGGCGCCCACTACGACCACCTCGGCCGGGGCGAGTTCGGCTCCCTCACGCCGGGCCGGCGCGGCGAGATCCACAACGGCGCCGACGACAACGCCTCGGGCAGCGCCGGGCTCCTCGCCCTGGCGCGCGCCTTCGCGGCGGGCCCGCCGCCGCGGCGCAGCCTGGTGCTCGTGGGGTTCACCGCCGAGGAGGCCGGGCTGATCGGCTCCGCCCACTACGTGCGCCAGCCGGCTCGGGGGATCGAGGACACCGTCGCCATGGTGAACCTCGACATGATCGGCCGGCTCGAGGACGGCCCCCTCACGGTCTTCGGCGCCGAGACCTCGCCGCGCTTCCGGAGCCTGGTGGAGAAGGCCGCCGAGGGGGCGGCGGTGGAGCCGACCTTCGAGCTGGGCGCCAACGGTCCCTCGGACCAGACCTCCTTCCACACCGCCGACGTGCCGGTGCTGTTCTTCTTCACCGGCACCCACCCGCAGTACCACACGCCCGACGACGACCCCGAGCGCGTCGACGCCGAGGGAACCGCACGGGTGCTGACGGTGGTGGAGCGCGTCACCCGCGCGCTGCTCGACGCCGACGAGCGGCCCGAGCTGGTGCGCGCCGCGGCCTCGCGCAGCGCCGCGCCGGGCGGCGGCCCCGGCTACGGCCCCTACCTCGGGACGGTTCCCGCCTTCGGTGGCCCGCCCGTCGCGGGCGTGCGCCTCTCGGGCGTCACCGCCGGCAGCCCGGCCGAGCGCGCGGGCCTGCGCGGCGGCGACGTCATCGTGGGCTACGGGGGTGCCCCGGTGCGCAGCCTCGAGGAGTACGCGGCGCTGCTGTTCGCCTCCCGCGCCGGGCAGCGCGTGGAGATCACGGTGGAGCGCGACGGCGAGCAGCTCGGCTTCGTCGCCACCCTCGGCCAGCGCCGGTAGGCGCGTGGTGCCCACGGTTCTCGGCGCGGGCTCCGTGGGTCTGGTGCTCGGGGCGCGGCTCGCCCTCGCCGGAGCGCCCGTGCGCTTCGTGACGCGCAGCGAGGAGTCCGCGCGGCACCTCGTCGACGACGGCGTGCGCATCGAGGACCCGGCCACCGGGGAGACGTGGCGGGCCCGGGTCCGGGCGACGGTGGGGCCGGAGGCCGGGATCGGCCGCGGGCCGGTCTACGTGTGCGTGCGTGGCCCCGACACCGAGGCCGCGGCGAGCGCCCTCGCCGAGGCGGCGCCGGACGCCACGGTGGTCTCGGTGCAGAACGGCGTGGAGAGCGAGGCGGTTCTCGCGCGCCGCTTCGCGAAGGTGGTGGGCGCCGTCTGGCGCCAGACCTGCACCCGGATCGGACCGGCCGAGGCGCGCGCCACGGGCCGCGCCCGCATGGTGGTGGGGCGCTGGCCCGAGGGAGGTTGCGCCGCGGTGGACGAGCTCGCCGACGGGCTGCGCCGCGCCGACCTCGACGTCGGGGTCTCGACGCGCATCCAGGAGGACCTGTGGCTCAAGCTGTGCGTCAACCTGATGAGCGCCCCCAACGCGCTGGTGCGACGCCCGGACCACGGCACCCGTGCCTTCGCGGAGGCGAAGGCGCGGCTCCTCGAGGAGGCGCGCGATGCGCTCGCGGCGGCCGGCATCCCGGCGCGCTCCTGCGACGGGCGCGACCGCTCCCTCGACGAGGAGATCGCGTGGCAGCGGGAGGCCTTCGAGCGCGGCACCGGCGCCCGGGACCTGCCCCTCTACAACCACGTCTGGACCGGGCTGCGGAGCCGCTCGCACCTCGAGTCCGGCGACTACCACCGGCTCATCCTGACCCTCGCCCGTCGGGCCGGCCTCGCCGCGCCGGTCAACGAGCGCGTGCTGGCGGTGCTCGAGGAGACCTGGCGCCAGGGGCGCGGGCCCGAGGGCGCCGCCGCCCGGGACCTGCTCCCGGACTAGCCCCTGGCCGCTGCGCCCGGTCTCCCGCTCAGTCCCTCGGGATCGGCGGAGCCTCGCCGGGATCCTTCCAGACCTCGGTGTCCGGGTGGAAGGCCTTCCAGGCGAACCAGTAGGCCTCGGTGACCTCGACGCCGTCCGGGACCTGCCAGCGGAAGATGCCGTCCTGGCTGCTGTAGTCGATCACCACGGCGTGCTCGCCGAGGCGGTCCTGGGCGCGGCCGCCCGCCGCGGTCACGAGGGAGCCCAGGTAGGCGCGCGCCACCCCGCCGGACCGCACCCCCACCACCAGCTCCTTGGCGTGGAAGCGGGCGTCCTCGGCCCTCACCGGGAAGGGGATGCGGTTCTGGATCCAGTAGCGCTCGTAGGGGCTGTGGCGGTAGTCGATGCGCTGGGGCTCGGGCAGCGCGAGCACCCGGGTCGCGGGGTGGCGGCCCGCCCAGGTGCGCATCAGCTCCTGGCGGCAGCGATACTGCCGCAGGCGCTTGCCCGACAGGGGCCCGGCGATCGCCTCGCCGGTGAGCTGCACCCACAGGCTCTCGCTCTCGCGGTCGTAGAGCAGGAAGTTCCCGTTGTAGATCAGCCCCGAGACGCCGAACTCGAGCACGTTGCCGTCCACACGGCGGTCCCAGACGCGGGGCGCCCCGGCCAGCGGGCCGTAGGTGGCGGCGACCGGAGCCCCGCCCACCACGTCGTTCACGAGCTGGTGCCGCTCCATCACGTGCACCGGGTAGGCGTGGGCCGCGGCGCCGATCGCGACGCCCACCACGGGGTCGCCCGGGCCCAGCCACGCCGCCGCCTCGCGCTCGGCGAGGCGCGGGTCGCGAACGGCGGGGATGCCGTCGCGGGGCGGCCCCCCCGCGCGGATCTCCCCCCGCTCCACCCGCAGGTTCGTCAGCGCGAAGCCGTTGGGTCCCGAGGGCGGCTCCTCGGCGGCCGCGGGCCCGGGCGCGGCCAGTGCCAGACCGAGGAGCGAGACGTGCAGCAGCCGGCGCTTGCCATTCCGTTCCACGGCGGCGAGTCTAGCGCCCGCGGCTCCCCCCGCGGGAGCCGATCATGAGGAGAGGGCGCACATGACGAGGTCGCGCACATGACGACGGGGACTCCGCCGGAGCTGGGCGGGCCGCCGGCACCGGAGAAGAAGGGGCGCAGCGGCTTCCGGATCCTGCTCTACGTCCTGGTCGGACTGGGCGCCGTGCTGGTGCTCACCTGCGGCGGCCTGGCGTTCTTCGCCTATCGCGACCCCGCGATCCGCGAGACCATCGGCGCCGCCATGGAGGCGCAGAACGCGCCGGGCGCCGCGGAGCTGCGCCAGGCGGGCTGCGCCCAGGCGGGCGTGATGGACATGGGGGCCGCCATGGAGGCGATCCTCGAGCGCGCGCCCGAGACCGACCTCAGCATCCCGACGCTCTTCGTCAGCTGCCAGGTCGCGGCGGAAGGCGAGTCGCTGGACTGCGACCAGGTCGCCCGCACCTACCTGGCCGCCGTGGGCCGTGCGCCCGAGCGCTTCGTCGCCCAGGTGAACTCCGCGGGGATCAACTCCCGGCAGCTCTGCCAGGTCGTGTTCAGCGAGGACGGCCAGCGCCTGGGAACGCTCGAGGAGGTGGTGCGCGCCGCCGGCGGCTCGTGAGGCTCAGGGCGCGACGGCCTCGACGCTCTCCTTCACGATGCCGAGCAGGCGGTCGAGGTCGTCGTCGGGGATGTTGAGGGGCGGCACCACGTAGACCAGGTTGCCCATGGGGCGCAGGTAGGCGCCCCGCGCCCGCGCCTCGTCGTACACCGCCCAGCCGCCGCGAGCCAGGTAGTTGGCGTCGCCCACGAGATCCAGCGCGCCGATCATGCCGAGGGAGCGGCTGCGCGCCACGTGGGGCAGCCCGGCCAGTGCCTCGAAGGCCCGGGCGATGCGCTCGGCCTTGGGCTTGGCGCGCTCGAGGATGCGCTCCTCCTCGAACACACGCAGCACCTCGAGACCGACGGCGGAGCCCAGCGGGTTGCCGCAGAAGGAGTGGCCGTAGTAGAACGCGCGCTCGGCGCCGCCCCGGAAGCCCTCGAACAGGCGCGGCGCGATCAGGGTGGCGGCCATGGGCAGCATGCCGCCGGAGAAGCCCTTGGCGGTGCACAGCACGTCGGGCACCACGCCGGCGTGCTCGCAGGCCCACATCGGACCGGTGCGCCCGTAGCCGGTGAAGACCTCGTCGGCGATGAAGAAGACGTCGTGCTCGTCGCAGAGCCTGCGCACCTCGCGCAGGTAGGCGGGGTCGTAGATCTGCATGCCCGCCGCGCCCTGCACCACGGGCTCGACCACGATGGCGGCGACCTGGCGGCCGTGCTCCGCCAGGGTGCGGGCGAGGGCGTCGCAGGCGGCGTCCAGGCTGCCGGCCCGGGTGGGCGAGGGGACGTGGAGGTGCTCCGCCACCGCGCCGGTGAAGGGCTTGCGGAAGACCTCCACGCCGCCGATGGCGGTCACGCCGAGGGTCTCGCCGTGGAACGCGTCCTCCAGCGCCACGAAGCGGGTGCGCTCGGGCCGCCCGTTCTGGGCCCAGTACTGGAGCGCCACCTTGAGCCCCACCTCCACCGCGGTGGAGCCGTCGTCGCTGTAGAAGACGTGCTCGAGCCCCTCGGGCGCGACGGCGCACAGCGCCTCGGCCAGCTCGGCGGCGGGCTCGTGGGTCATGCCCGCCAGCGCGCTGTGGCAGTTGCGCTCGGCCTGCTCCACCAGGGCGCGCACCAGCCGCGGGTGGTTGTGGCCGAGGGCCGCCACCCACCAGGACGAGTTGGCGTCCAGGTAGCGGCGCCCGTCCACGTCCTCGAGCCAGGCTCCCTCGGCCCGGGCGATGACGAGCGGGTCCACCCGGGCCCGGTAGTCGTCCATGTCGGTGTACGGGTGCCAGATCCGCCGCTTGTCCAGCGCGACGATGCGCTCACGATCGGCCACGGCTAGAGCACGTTCTCCGCGAGGAGCTGGAGGGCCTCGGGCTGCTGGCAGCCGATCAGCATCTCCCCCACCTTCGACTTCTTCCAGTCCTGGAGCCGCTCGACGATCTTCTCCTTGGGCCCGGTGAGGGAGACTTCGTCCACCAGCCGGTCCGGGATCGCGGCGACGGCCGCGCCCTTGTCCCCGGCGAGGTAGAGGTCCTGGATCTTCACCGCTTCGGCCTCGTAGCCCAGGCGCTTGGCGTAGTCGTTGTAGAAGTTCTTGCCCCGGGCCCCCATGCCGCCGATGTAGAGCGCCAGCATCATCTTCACGGGCATGCGCGACTGCTCCTCGTCGCCCAGCACGCACGTGACGAAGGGCGCGACGGAGAACTGCTCCCTGGCGACGCCGCCCTTGCGCTTGGCGAAGCCCTTCTCGAGGTGGGGCTCGAGCAGTTCGAAGCGATCCGGGTTCATCCAGACGGGGATCAGGCCGTCCGCCACCTCGGCGCTGCACTCGATCCCCTTCGGCCCGATCGAGGCGGTGTAGATCGGGAGATCCGGCCGGCCGTGGAGGATGCTCTTCAGCGGCTTGCCGAGTCCGGTCGCACCCGGGCCGGCATAGGGGATCTCATAGTGCTCACCCTTGTGCTCGAGGGGTGCCTCGCGAGCCAGGATCTTGCGCACGATCGTGATGTACTCGCGGGTGCGCGTCAGCGGCTTGCCGTAGGGAACGCCGTGCCAGCCCTCGACGACCTGGGGACCCGAGGGTCCCAGGCCCAGCAGGAAGCGACCGCCGGAGAGCGAGTCGAGGGTCATGGCCGTCATGGCGGTCATGGCCGGCGTGCGCGCGGGCATCTGCATGATGGCCGTGCCGAGCTTGATCTTCGTCGTCCGCGCACCGATCCAGGCCAGCGCCGAGACGGCGTCGGAGCCGTAGGCCTCGGCGGTCCAGACCGACTCGAACCCCAGACGCTCGGCTTCGAGGATGAGGTCCATGGGGAGTTTCATCTGGGCGCCGGAGTAGCCGGCGGTGAGACCGAGTCGCATGGGGGCTCCTTTGGGCGTCGCGGATGGGCCCACGGACGTTAGCCCAACCCCGGGACCCGGGCTGGCGGTCGAGGAGGCGGCTACGCCGCCTCCTCGTCCGGCGTCACCGCCACCCGCGGCAGCTCGATGCGGAAGCGGGTGCCGCCGTCCGTGGGGCAGCTCACCTCCATGCGGCCGCCGTGGCGCTCCACGATGCCGTGGGAGATGGAGAGGCCGAGGCCGGTGCCCTGGCCCACGGGCTTGGTGGTGAAGAACGGCTCGAAGATGCGCTCGCGCACCTCCTCGGGGATGCCGGGGCCGTCGTCGGAGAACTCGAGCATCACGCCGGTGCCGTTGGGCCGGGTGCGCACGCGGATCACACCCTTGCCGTCGAGGGCGTCGCAGGAGTTCATCAGCAGGTTCATGAAGACCTGGTTCAGCTGGCCGGCGAAGCAGCGTACGCGCGGGATGTCGCCGAGGTCGCGCTCCACCTCGATGCCGCCCTTGAAGCGCGGCTCCATCAGCGCGAGGGTGCGCTCGAGCTCCTCGTTCAGGTCCGCGTCCGAGAGCTCCGCCTCGTCCACCCGGGAGAAGGTGCGCAGGTCCTGGACGATCTTCTTGACCCGCTCGGTGCCCTCCTTGCTGCGGGCCAGGAGCTTGGCGATGGCCTCGCGCGGGCGGACGGTGCGCTCGTCCGAGGAGGCCGCCGCCACCAGCTTGCCCACGTAGCCGTCGAGGAGCTGGAGGTTGGCGTGCACGAAGCCGATGGGGTTGTTGAGCTCGTGGGCCACGCCGGCCACCAGCTGGCCGAGGGAGCGCATCTTCTCGCTCTGCATCAGCTGGGCCTGGGTGTCGCGCAGCTCCGCGGTGCGCTCCTCGACCCGCGCCTCCAGGGTCTCGTTCAGCTTGGCGATCTCGTCGAAGGCCCGGGCGTTCTCGATCGCGATGGCGCTCTGGTTGGCGAGGGTGCGCAGCAGCTGGCGGTCGTCGGCGCCGAGGCGCTCGCCGGAGTGCTTGCGCCCCACGGCGATCACGCCCAGCAGGTCCACGCCGAACAGGATCGGGACCAGCAGCACGACCTCGAGGCTGTCGAACACGTCCCGGCAGATCTCCCGGGTCTCGGCGTCGGCGGAGTCGTCGAAGTCGCGCCGCGCGAGCTCCTGGCGCCGCATCCAGAGCTGCTTCGCGATGGGATGGTCGATGGAGATCTCGGTCCCAACCGCCTCGTCGTCCCACTCCCCCCGCCAGGCCGCGGGGCGCAGCTGCCGCTCCGCGTCGTCGATCAGCAGCACCATGGAGCGCTCCACCCCCATGGTGTCGCTCACCGCGATCAGCAGGCGGTCGCTGATCTCGTCGAGGGAGAGCATCGAGACCATGGCCTCGGAGATCTCCCGCACCGCGGTGCGGTAGTTGGAGCGGTCCCGGTCGAAGAAGCGGTCGACCACGTCCTGGAGCCGGTTGCGCAGGGGGTTGAAGGCCAGGATGGCGAAGAACAGGAAGGTGACCTGGAACCAGGGCGAGTTGGCGTTCACGTTGAAGCGCGAGAAGAGCGCGTCGGCGAAGGTGATCAGCGTGGCGAACAGGCCCGTGATGGCCAGGGTGGCGGCGCCGTAGGCGGCCGAGGAGCGCGCCGCCCCGCGGATGTCGAAGAGCTGGTTGCGGACGATCCCGTAGGCGACGGCGAAGGGGAAGATCACGAACCAGAGCAGCGCGATGGAGGTCGAGATCCCCCAGCGCAGCACCAGGTTGGCGAGGATCACCGCCATCACCGGGGCGAAGCTCAGCAGCGCCCCCAGGAACACGACGTCGGCCCGCTCGGACTCCTCCTCGCCGCGCAGGCGCAGCCGCTCCCGGGTGAGCACCCCGAGGCCGAACACCACGAGCCCGATCCCCGCCGCGAAGCAGCTCATGGGGACGAGGCGGGGGCCGCCGCCGAGCACCGGGTCCAGCAGCACCGCCAGCGCCATCAGGGCCGCGAGGCCGTAGGGGAAGTAGCGGACCCGCGGATGCCGCACGACCCATGGCGGCTCGGTGGGGAAGGTGGTGAACAGGTGGAAGCTGGTCGCGCCGAGCAGGGGCAGGTTGGCGAGCATCCGCTCGTAGCCCCAGAGCGCGTCGAAGGTGTGGAAGCCGCTCCACAGCGCCATCGCCATGGTGGAGCAGAAGAGCAGGAACGCCCAGGACTCGGAGCGGTCCGGCTTCATCCGCCAGACCAGCAGGCCGAGGGCGAGGTAGATGACGCCCACGCCGAGGGAGGCGGCGTAGAGCGGGACGAAGAGCGTCTTGAAGCCCGGGGTCCGCACCGCGGGAAGCGCCGAGATCTCGTAGACCTCGCCGCTGCGGCGCGACAGCCGGTAGTGGATGGGCACGCCCTCGCGGGCCGACTCCCAGCCGCGGTCCCGGTACCAGGACGTGATCGGGACGCCGTTCACCTCGAGGACCCGGTCGCCCCGCTCCACCCCGGCCGCGACGGCCTCGGCGCTGCGCCACTCCACGATCATGATCCCGCCGAGCCCGGTGGTGCTGAGCGGCGGCTGGGGGGCGTTCGGGGCGCGCAGCTGGCCCGCCAGGGAGAGCGCCAGCGCGAGGAGGGCCCAGAGCACGGCCACGGCGGCCGTGGTTCGCCGGAAGCGAAGCGTGGCGGTGGGGCTCATCCGACCTCGAGAAGGAGCGCTCGGGAGAGTCTACTCGATCGGCCGTCCGGCGGGCGCCGGGGCCCCGGCGCCCGCCTCGAGCGGGGCTCCGGGGGGCCGGCGCGGCAGGTCCACGGTGAAGGTGGCCCCGGCCCCGGGCTCCGAGCGCAGGGAGAGGCTCCCGCCGTGGCCCTCCACGATGCCGTGGGAGAGGGAGAGCCCCAGGCCGGTGCCCTGGCCCACGGGCTTGGTGGTGAAGAACGGCTCGAAGATCCGGTTCTGGGCCTCGGCCGGGATGCCGGGCCCGTCGTCCGAGAACTCGAGGCGCACGCCCTCGGTGGTGGGCCGCGTGCGGATGCGGATGGTGCCCTTCCCCTCCAGCGCGTCGCAGGCGTTGATCAGCAGGTTCATGAACACCTGGTTGAGCTGGCCCGCGAAGCAGCGCACCCGCGGCAGCGCCGCGTAGTCGCGCTGCACCTCGATGTCGTGGCCGATCCGCGACTCCATCAGGCCGAGGGTGCGGTCGATCTCCTCGTTCAGGTCCGTGTCCTGGAGCTCCGCCGTGTCGGCCCGGGAGAACGTGCGCAGGTCCTGGACGATCTGCTTCACCCGCGAGGTGCCCTCGCGGCTGCGCGTCACCAGCTTGCGCAGGGCGGCGCGGACCTTGACGCGCTGCTCCTCCGGGGTGCCCTCCCGCTCGAGCCTCCCCACGTACTCGTCGATCAGCTGGAGGTTGGCGTGGACGAAGCCGATGGGGTTGTTGAGCTCGTGGGCCACGCCGGCCACCAGCTGGCCGAGAGAGCGCATCTTCTCGCTCTGGAGCAGCTGGGCCTGGGTGTCGCGCAGCTCCCGGGTGCGCTCCTCCACCCGCGCCTCGAGGGTCTCGTTCAGCTGCGCGATCTCGTCGAAGGCCCGGGCGTTCTCGATCGCGATGGCGCTCTGGTTGGCCAGGGTGCGCAGCAGCTGGCGGTCGTCCGCCCCGAGCCGCTCCGCCGAGATCTTGCGCCCCACGGCGATCACGCCGAGCAGCTCGACGCCGTAGAGCACCGGCACCAGCAGCTCGGCCCCGAGGGCGTCGAAGACGTCGCGCCCCGCCTCGCGCACCTCGGGGTCCTGCTCCTCGTCGAAGTCGAGGCGCGTGAGCTCCTCGCGCCGCATCCAGAGCCGGCGACAGATGGGATGCAGGTCCGGGATCTCGAGGCGGCTCGCCTCCTCGTCCCAGTCGCCGCGCATCGCCTCCACCCGGAACACCTTCTCGTTCTCGTCGGGCAGCAGCACCAGGGCGCCCTCCACCCCCATGGTGTCCGTCACCGCCACCAGGATGCGGTCCGCGATCTCGCGCACCGAGAGCATGGAGACCATGGCCTCGGAGATCTCCCGCACCGCGCGGCGGTAGGCGGCGCGGTCGCGGTCGAAGGAGGCGTCCACGAAGTTCTGGACGCGGCTGCGCAGCGGGTTGAACAGCAGGATCGCGAGGAACAGGAACACCACGGAGAAGAGCGTCGACCCCGCGTTCACGTTGAAGCGCGAGAAGAGGGCGTCGGCGAAGGTCACCAGGAAGGCGAACAGGCCGGTGATGCCCAGGGTGACGGCGCCGTAGGCGGCCGACGAGCGCGCCACGCCGCGCACGTCGAATAGCTCGTTGCGCGCGATCCCCCAGCCCACCGCGGCGGGGAAGAGGATGAGGCCGAGGGTGGCGACGCGCCACGGGAACGGCGTGCCGAGGAAGTACTGCGCCAGCAACATGGTGAGCAGCGGCAGGAAGCTCACGCCGGCGCCGAGCAGCACCACCGTGGCGCGGTCGCGGGCCGGGTCGCCGCGGCGCTGGCGGTACTCGCGGATCAGGGAGGCGACGCAGACCGCCCCCAGCGCCATGGAGAAGAAGAACGCGACGGTGACGCCGACCCCCGGGCGCAGCCCCGTCAGCGGCTCGATGGCGATCCAGGCCGCCAGGGTGAGCCCGACCCCGTAGGCGATGCCGCGCAGCTGGGGGTGGCGCAGGATCCAGCCCGGCTCGAAGGGGAAGGTGGTGAAGAGGTGGAACGCGCTGGCGCCGATCATCGCCGTGTTGGCGCGGGTCACGAACCAGGCCCCGGCGCCCACGGGCCCCGTGGCGTCGCCCGAGAGCGCGAGCTCGGCCGCCATCGCGGAGCAGAACAGCAGGAACGCCCAGGAGCGGCGTCGCTCGGGCTTGAGCCGCCACGCGAACACCCCGATGGCGAGGTAGGCGAGCCCCACCGCGGGGATCCCCAGGCGCAGCAGCGCCTCCTTGCCGAGGCCGCGGGGCGGCAGCTCCGGGGGGAGCTCCACCACCAGGCGCCCGCCGTCGCGGCCCGCGATCTCGTAGAGGTTGGGGCGTCCGGCGACCAGGCCGTCGGGATCGCCGCGCAGCCAGCGCTCCACCAGCACGCCGTCCACCGCGACGAGGCGATCGCCGGGCGCGATGCCGGCCTCGCGCGCCGCCTCGGAGACGCTCTGGATGGTCGAGCCGATCCCCGCGCCCGAGCTCGCGAAGGGCATCTCGGGGCGCTCGCCGGCGCCGAGCAGACCCCGGGCGGCGAGCGCGAAGGCGATCAGCGCCCAGGAGATCGCGACGGCCGCCGAGAGCCGCCGCAGCCGCTGCGTCGAGGTCGGGTTCACGCGCGTGGGACCTGCGAAGGGAGGTCACAGCGTAGCGGACCGACGCGCGTCGGAAGGGCCCGCGGGGCCCGGGCTCTAGCGGGCGGCGCGGGCCTCGCGCTCGATGATCCGGATGACGTCGCCGGGATTGCGCGACGCGCCGGTCTGGATCCCGTAGCCGTAGCCGCGGCCGTTCAGCACCACCGGCGGGTCCTCGCCCCCGGCCAGCATCTCCTGGCGGAAGCGCTCCTGGAACGCCGCGATGGCGCGGGAGCTCCCCGCCGCGATGCGACGCTCGGCGTCGCCGGCGCGGCACACCGGACCCGCCTCGGGGGCCGGGGCGGCGGGCGGCGCCACCGAGACCAGGGCCTCCCCACCGGAGGCCGGTGCGTCCCCGCCGCTCGCCGCGGTGGCGGTGCCGAGGGCGAACGCCAGGGCCAGGGCGGCCAGGGTGGCGGGAACGGGGCGCAGGGCTCGTGCGGTCATGGGCTCCTCCGGAGTGGCGCGCGGTGTTACCTTCGGGTCGCTCGGACCCGGTGGACGATCCGGTCCATGGGACGGATCGGCCGATGGGAGCGCCGACTTGAGCGCACTCGCGACCGCGAGCCCGTTTCCCGGGTCGGCCCTCGGGTCGGCCCTCCGCTCGTCCCTCCGGTCATCCCTCCGGTCGTCCGGCAGGTCGGCTGCGTGGCGGCTGCGTCGGAGCTGCGCCGCGCGTGCACGGGAGACCGCGTGCACCTCGTGACCTTCGAGCGCCGCCGGCCCCGCGCCGTCTCGGCCACCTCCCGCGCCGCGCTCGAGCTCGCATCGGGCGGGCTCGAGGGCCTCGAGGAGCCGCCCGCCCTGGGCCGGCGCGTGGGGGCGCTCCTCGGCCCCGACGAGGTGGTGGACCTGAACCGGGCGCTGGCCCTCAAGTTCGCGGTGGAGGACGCCGGCGCGCCCGAGGCCGAGGCGGACTCGCTGCTCCCCGCCGAGCCCCTCGAGATGCTGCGCTCCTGGGAGGACGTGCTGCCCGAGGCGCGCGCCGCCCTCGCCTTCGTGGAGGGCATGCGCCGGCGCTGGGACGGGCCCGACCTCGCCGACCTCGGCGTGATCGAGCCGCGCGGCGAGGTGCACCTGCACGCGCCGGTGCCGAGGCCGGGCAAGGTGATCGGCGTGGCGCGCAACTACGCGGCCCACGCCGCCGAGCAGGGCGATGCGGCGCCGCCCGAGGAGCCGGTGCTGTTCCTGAAGGCGAGCTCCTCGGTGATCGGGCCCGACGGCGAGATCCTGCTGCCCGCCGCGAGCCGCTGCGTCGACTACGAGGGCGAGCTCGCCGTGGTGATCGGGCGCCGCACCCGGGAGGTCGCCGCCGCCGCGGCCCTCGACCACGTGGCCGGCTACACCGTCGCCAACGACGTCAGCGCCCGCGACTTCCAGAACACCCGGGGCCAGCGCTTCATCGGCAAGTCCTTCGACACCTTCGCCCCCCTCGGCCCCGCCCTGGTGACGCGGGACGAGATCCCGGACCCCCAGGGCCTCGGCGTGCGTACCCGGGTGAGCGGCGAGATCCTCCAGGACGGAAACACCAAGGAGATGCTGTTCCCGGTGGCGGAGCTCGTCGCCTTCGCGTCGCGCATCATGACCCTCGAGCCGGGCGACGTGCTGCTCACGGGCACGCCGGCGGGCGTGGGCCAGGCGCGCCGCCCCCCGCGCTGGCTGCGCGACGGCGACGTGGTCGAGGTGCGGGTGGAGCGGGTCGGGACCCTGCGCAGCTACGTGCGCGCGGCCGGGGCGTAGCGCAGCAGCACGCGGCTGCCGTCGGCGAAGCCCGACTCCATGCGCGACTTCCATACCGAGGTGAAGGGCGTCCCGTACTTCCCGACGTAGCTCTCCATCAGCTTCCCGAAAGCCGCGCCGTCCTTCGAGAGGGCCACGCGCGCGTCGAACCGGGGCGCCTCCCGGAAGGCCTCGTTGACGCCGAGGACGGGCCGCTTCCAGCGGCCGTGGTCGCCGACCCAGAGGCGCGCGCGGGTGAGCCCCCGGGCGACGGCCCGCGCCTTCCAGCTGTCCTTCGAGGTCACCAGGTAGACGGCGCCGTCCTGCCAGCCGTACCAGACCTCGCCGTGGCAGGTGCTCTCCGAGCCGTCGGACTTGAGGGGGCTCACGTACACGTAGGGGCTCTTCTCGAGGGCGCCGGTGAGCTCGGCGGAGAGCCCGGCCGACTCGTGGTGGCCCGCCCGGGCCCGCACCGCCAAGGGGGCGAGGAGCAGAGCCGCCCCGCCGACGACGAAGCTGCGTCGATCGATCCCGCCCCGCATGACAGGGCCGCGCGTCTCAGATGCCGGAGCCTTCACTCTCTTCCTCCACGTGCAGCCCGCACTCCTTGGTCTCGGGGTTCTCCCACCACCAGCGGCCCGCGCGCGGGTCCTCGCCGGGCCGCACCGCGCGGCTGCACGGTGCGCAGCCGACGCTCGGGTAGCCGGCCTGGTGCAGCCGGTTCACCGGGACGTTGTGGCTGCGCACGAAGGACCAGACGTCGTCGTGGCTCCAGTCCACCAGCGGGTTCACCTTGACGACGCCCGCGCCCTCGTCGATCTCGAGCTTCGCGACGTCGGCGCGGGTCACGTTCTGCTCGCGGCGCAGCCCCGTCACCAGGGCATCGAGCCCGGCGAGATGGCGGCGGTTGGGCTCCACCTTGCGCAGGCGGCAGCAGAGCTGGCGCTTCTCGAGGGACTCGTAGAACAGGTTCATGCCGTGCTCGCGCACCATGCCCTGCACGGCCCCGGCATCGGGGAACACCACCTCGACGTCCTTGTCGTAGCGGTCGCGCACCCGGTCGATGAGGTCGTAGGTCTCCTGGGGCAGCCGCCCGGTGTCGAGCACGAACACCCGGCTGGCGGGCTCGATGCCGTGCATCAGGTGGAGCAGCACCAGGCCCTCGGGGTTGCCGAAGGAGCAGGACAGCGCGAGACGCGGGTGGAAGCGCTCGATCGCCCAGGCCAGCAGCTCCTCGGTCTTCCAGGCCTCGGCGGCCTCGCTGGCGATGAGCTCCAGGGCCTCGGCGTGATGGGGGTTCTCGCTCCGGGGAGCGGAGGCGCTCATTGGACGGGGTCTCCCTGGGCGGCCGGGCGGCTCGGAGGCGAAGCGTAGTGGAGCGCCCCGGCCGGCGCCCGACCCGCGCCCACCGGGAGGCCGGGGGAACCCCGTTTCCGCGCTCTGGGAAGCTGCCTTCCCTCCCGGGAACGGCGCGCCGTCTCAAGTGGCCGGAATCGCTCGCCCGTGCTCCGGCACGAGCGATGCATGCCCACTCCGCGGGGAACAGGAGCGCCGGTCATGATCTCGCGCCCCGGTCGGATCGCGATCCTTTCCTTCCTCGCGGCTCTCACGGCGAGCGCTTCCCACGCCGCCCCGGTTCTGAGGCCCGCCAACCTCACCCTCAAGATCGAGATCGGCCGCGGCGTGGGGGGCCCGATCGGAACCGTCTCCGTGGGCGGGACCGGGAGCGTGAGCGTCGATCCGGGCGCCGGGCTGGCGATCGTGCCGGCAGCGCTCAGCCTCGCCAGCACCGTGAGCCTGCCGGTCACCACCACCACCGCCGTGGTCTCCATCGTGGGCCGCGCGGGCATCGGTCAGGCCGCCGCCACCTTCAGCGTGGGCCGGGCCACCGGTGTCAGCCCCGGCGAGATCTGCCCCGCCGGCGTGACGCCGCGGGCCTGCATCGCGGGTGGCGGGATCAACGGCGGGATGGCGCTCTTCGGCACCATCAGCGTCAACTTCGGCGGTGGCTTCACGGTGCCGATCGACCTGGGCGCCGCGATGGTGGGCCAGGGAGCGCGGGTCACGATCCCACCGCTCACGGGCTTCGTGTTCGAGAACGGCGTGTGGACCACCGGTGCAGCGGTGGTCCAGTTCACCACCATCACGACGGGCACCACCCTGGTCCTCGGCATGACGTTCACCTCGATGACGAGCGGGGCCCCGGCCACCCTCTCGAGGACGGGCACCGGCTCGGGGCTGCTGCCGGGCCAGCAGATCACCCTGGTGACTCCCACCTTTCTGCTCGCCGCGGGCAACAAGCTGCCCATCTTCTCGAGCCTGACGATCCAGGTCGTGCCGGAGCCCGGGACGCTCGCGCTCCTCGCGTCGGGGGTCGCGGGGCTGGCGCTGCTGGCCCGTCGCCGGCCCCGCTAGGGGCGCTCAGTCTTCGCCGAGCGCCTGCTCGACGGCGGCGACCTTGTCGCGCATGTGGACCTCGCGGTCGCTGCGGGCGTCGACCTTCAGCACCGTGGAGACGCGGCTCGCGCCCTTCGAGAAGACGGCCTCCTGCATGCGCTGCACCAGTGCGAAGATCTCGCCGAGGTCGCCCTCGAGGGTGGTGAACATCGAGCCGAGCTCCCAGCCCACGCGGTCCTGGTCGCGCAGCACGCGGATCGCCTCGGCCACGTAGGGCGCCACGCTGGCTCCCTCGCCGACCGGCGCGATGCTGACCGCCACGATGGCGTGGCGCCCCGCCTCGGCGGCGCCCGCGACGGCGGCGCTGCTCTCGTGGACCCGCACGGCGGCGGGGTCGCGCACCCGCGCGGCGAGCCGGGCGATCGGCTCGCCGAGCACCGGGTGCGGCGAGTCGCCCGCCAGCTCCGCCAGCGGCTCGAGCACGAAGGCGCGCTCGTGGAGACGCGGGTGCGGCACCTCCAGACCCGGCTCCGCCACGCGGCGCGCGCCGTGGAGCAGCAGGTCGAGGTCGAGGGTGCGCGCCTCGTTGCGGGTCCCGCTGCGCGCACGGCCCTCGGACTGCTCGATGGCGAGGAGCCGCTCGAGGAGCGCGCGGGGCTCGAGCCCGGTCTCGACGGCCGCCACGGCGTTCAGGTAGGGCCCCTGCCCGGGCGGGCCGACGGGGTCCGTCTCGTAGACCCGGGAGACCGCCACCACGCGCAGGCCCGGCGTCGCCGCGAGGGCCGAGAGCGCCGCGCGCAGGTGCGCCTCGCGGTCGCCCAGGTTCGAGCCCAGCGCCACGTAGGCGCGCTCCGTCACTCCGAGACCCCCGGCGGCAGGGGCTCGCCGGTCTCGAGCCGCTCGTCGCCCCGGATCGCGAGGTCGAGGGTGATCGGGTCGCGCTTCTGGAAGGGCCGCTCGCGCACCGCGCAGTCCTCCACCGCGCAGCTCGCGCAGTGCCGCGGACGGCAGGGATCGAAGTGCACGATCACGTCGCCGGGGTGGCCCGTGGCGCCGAGGATCACGTCGGCGATCTCGTGGTGGAGGCGGTGCAGGCGCTCGGCGTCGAAGTAGCGCGGCACCGAGACGTGCAGGTCGGTGTGCTGGATGGCGCCCGAGCGCCAGGAGCGCAGGGAGTGGACGTCGATCCACCACGCCCGCCGCTCGGCCTCGAGGGCGCGGCAGATCGGGTCGAGGAGCGACTCGTCGGCCTCGTCCATCAGTCCGCCGATGGCGCCGCGCAGCAGCCGCCACCCCACGCGCAGGATGTTGGCCGCCAAGGCGAGGGCGATGAGCGGATCGAGCACCACCCAGCCCGTGAGCCGGACCGCGGCCAGGCCGAGCACCACGGC
The DNA here is from genome assembly GCA_028277885.1 of Myxococcota bacterium. Lineage (GTDB taxonomy): Bacteria > Myxococcota_A > UBA9160 > UBA9160 > UBA6930 > JANQFK01. Next base: position 90,037 of record JANQFK010000003.1, on the reverse strand, counting down.
GACGCTGGTCGCCACGTCGGTCATCAGGTGGTGGCCGTCGGCCACGAGGGCGTCGGAGCGCGTGCGGCGGCCGACGCGGATCAGATAGCCGCCCAGCAGCGCGTTGGCGCCGGCGAGGGCCGTGAGACCGATCACGCCCACGTCGAGGCTGCGCAGCTCGGGCCCGACCACCAGGTCGCGGAGCGCCTGGTGGGCGATCAGCCCCGCTGCGACCGCGATCAGCGCGCCCTCCACCCCGGCGGAGAAGAACTCCACCTTGCCGTGGCCGTAGGGGTGGTCGCGGTCCGCCGGCCTGGAGGCCACGAGCAGGCTGTAGAGGAGCAGCGCCCCGGCGGCGACGTTCACCACCGACTCCATGGCGTCGGAGAAGACGGCGGCGGAGCCGGTGACCGTGTAGACGGCGAGCTTGCCCGCGAAGACCCCCGTGCCGACGACGAGAGCGAGCCAGCCCGCGCGCACGCGCAGCGCGGCGTCGGCTGCGGAGCCGGCGGGGACGGCGGGCGCCGTGGACATGGCGCCAGTCTAACGATTGGCGGTCCCCCTGCCGGCGGGCTCCGGGCGGCCGCTACCCTTGCCGCGTGTCGCCCGCCGAGACCCTGACTCCCGAGATCACCGGCCCGGTGCCGGGCCCGCGCTCGCGCGCGCTGGCCGAGCGCCTGGGCCGCGTGGAGAGCCGCGACGTCACCTGCCTCGCGCCCCAGCCGCCCATCTTCTGGCAGCGCGCCGCGGGCGCGAACGTGTGGGACGTGGACGGCAACCGCTTCGTCGACCTCGGCGGGGGCTTCGGCGTCGCCAACGTGGGCCACGCCCATCCGCGGGTGGTCGCGGCGGTGCGCGAGCAGGCCGGCGAGCTGATGCACGCCATGGGCGACGTGCAGCCGCCGGCCGTGAAGGTCGCGCTCCTCGAGGCGCTGTGCGCGCGGTTCCCCGGCGGCGGCCCGGCGCGGGCGGTGCTGGGCTCCTCGGGCAGCGACGCCGTCGAGGCCGCGCTCAAGACCGCGCTCCTCGCCACGGGACGTCCCGGCGTGGTGGCCTTCGAGGGCGGCTACCACGGCCTCGGCATGGGGGCCCTCACCCTCTCGTCGCGGGCCTTCTTCCGCGAGCCCTTCGCGACGCGCCTCGCCGGCGCCACGCGCTTCGCCCGCTACGGCGACCTCGAGGACGTGGAGCGCGTCGCCGCGGCCAGCCCGCAGCCCGTGGGCGCCGTGGTGGTGGAGCCCGTGCAGGGCCGCGGCGGCGAGCGCGTGCCGCCGCCCGGCTTCCTGCGCGGCCTGCGCGAGCTGTGCGACGCGCGCGGCTGGCTGCTCGTCGCCGACGAGGTCTACACCGGCTTCGGGCGCACCGGGCGCTGGTTCGCCTGCGAGCACGAGGGCGTGGTGCCGGATCTCCTGTGCGTCGCCAAGGGGCTCGCCTCGGGCATGCCGATCTCGGCGTGCGTGGGCCGCGAGTCGGTGATGGCCGCGTGGCCGGCCTCGCGCGGCGAGGCCCTCCACACCCAGACCTTCCTGGGCCACCCGCCGGGCTGCGCCGCCGCGCTGGCCTCGATCGAGGTGCTCGCCGAGGAGAAGCTGGTGGAGCGCTCCGACGAGCTCGGGCGGGTGGCGCTCGACTTCCTGCGCCGCGCCTGCGCGGGCGAGGCGGGCGTGGCCGAGGTGCGCGGGCTGGGGCTGATGATCGGGCTCGAGTGCGACGGCCCCGAGCGCGCGGCGCGGGCGGTGGGCGAGGCGCTCGCCCGCGGCGTCATCCTGCTGCCCTCGGGCGAGGACGGCCGCGTCCTCTCGGTCACGCCGCCGCTCTGCATCGGACGCGACGCGCTCCTGGGTGCCCTGGCGATCCTCGTCCAGTGCGCCGTCGCGGCGGACCCACGATGAGGGCCATCGAGGCCATCATCGCGGTGGCGCCGCCGCTCTGCATCGGACGCGACGCGCTCCTGGGTGCCCTCGCGATCCTCGTCCAGTGCGCCGTCGCGGCGGATCCGCGATGAGGGCCATCGAGGCCCTCACCGCGGTGGCGCCGCCGCTCTGCATCGGACGCGACGCGCTCCTGGGTGTCCTCGCGACGCTCGTCGAGTGCGTCGCCGCCGCGGGCGCCCGATGACGACGCGCGAGGACCTCGACCGGCGCGTGCTCGCCTGGATGGCGGAGCCCTGGGGCGAGCCCGACGAGGCGCGCTTCGACGCCCTCGCCCGCGAGCTGTTCGCCTTCCAGTGCGCGCGGGTGCCCGCCTGGGCGCGCTTCTGCGAGGGTCGGGGCGTGGCGCCGGACCGCATCGCCTCCTGGCGCGAGATCCCGCCGGTCCCGACCGGCGCCTTCAAGGAGCTTGCGCTGCGCGGCTTCCCCGCCGAGCGCACGCGGAAGACCTTCCGCACCAGCGGCACCACCCTCGCCGGGGGCGCCCGGGGCGCCCTGCACCTCGACACCCTGGCCCTCTACGAGGCGTCCCTCGCGGCGAGCTTCGAGCGCTTCCTGCTGCCGGACCTGCCCGCGGAGGGACGGCTGCCGATCCTCGTGCTCGCGCCGTCCCCCGAGGAGCTGCCGGACTCCTCCCTCTCCCACCTGTTCGGCGTGATGCTCCGCCGCCGCGGCGCGGCGGGGAGCGGCTTCTTCCTGGTGGACGGCGGGCTCGAGGTCGAGGGCCTGCTCGCCGCCCTCGAGGGCCGCGAGGGGCCGCTGCTGCTGTGCGGCACCGCCTTCGCGTTCGTCCACCTCGCGGACGCCCTCGCGGCGGCGGGTCGGAGGCTCGCGCTCCCGCCGGGCACCCGCGTGATGGAGACCGGCGGCTTCAAGGGCCGCTCCCGGGAGCTCGGCCGCGACGCCCTCTACGCCGCCCTGGGCGATGCGCTCGGCGTCCCCGCCGCACGCATCGTGAACCAGTACGGCATGACGGAGCTCGGCAGCCAGTTCCACGACTCGGTGCTGCGCGAGCCCCAGGCGCCGCGCCGCAAGCTCGGCCCTCCCTGGGCGCGCGTGCGCATCCTCGACCCCGAGACCGGCCGCGACTGCGCGCCGGGCGAGCCGGGCCGCATCGCCATCGTGGACCTCGCCAACACGGGCAGCGTCTGCGCGGTGCAGACCGCGGACCTGGGGCGCACCCTCGCCGACGGCTTCGAGGTGCTGGGACGCGAGCCCGGCGCCGAGGAGCGCGGCTGCTCGATCGCGGCCGACCTGGAGCTCGCAGGGGCCGGCGCGTGAGCGCCGCGGAGATCCGCGAGAGCCTGGCCGAGCTGCGCGAGGCCGGCCGCCACCTGCGCCGCCGGCGCGCCATCGAGACCGTGAACGCACTCGGCCAGGTGCTCGAGCTGTGGCGCGACCCGGGCTCGCCGCCGCGCGACGCCCTCGCCAAGCAGCTTCCCGAGGTCGCGGGCTTCACGGAGCCCGTGGTGCGCGAGGGCCTGGCCCTCGGCGTCGCGGACTGGACCCGCGAGGCACTCCAGGCCCTCGTGGCCGCCGAGCTCGGCGGCCCCGCGGCCCTCGACGGGCTGGCGCCGCGCAGCGTCTCGGGCTTCGACGTGACCGCGGTGGTGCTGGCGGGCTCGCTCCCCACGCCGACGCTGCTCGCCATCCTCGCGCCGCTGGTGCTGCGCTCGCCGGTGCTGGTGAAGCCCGCTTCGCGGGATCCGCTCACCGCCGAGGTGGTGCGCCGCTCCCTCGCCATGGTGGAGCCCGAGCTCGCGGACTGCGTCGCGATCGCGCCCTTCGACCGGGACGACGCCGCGTGCGTGGAGGCCCTCGCCGAGGCGGACTGCGTGGTGGCCTCGGGCTCGGACGAGACCATCGCGGCCCTCGCCGCGCAGGTGGCGCCGTCGCGGCGCTTCGTGGGCTACGGGCACCGCCTCTCGGTGGCGGCGCTCGGCCCGGATGCGCGCTCCGCCGAGGACGTGGACCGCGCGATGGCGGACCTGGCCCTCGACGTCGCGCTCTGGGACCAGCAGGGCTGCCTCTCGCCCGTGGCCCTCTGGGTGGTGGGCGACGCCGGGGCGACGCAGCGCGCGGCGGAGAGCCTCGCCGCCCGGCTCGACGAGCGGGAGGCGCGCCTGCCGCGCGGCGCGGTCGCGGACGAGACCCGGGCCCGCATCGCCCAGGAGCGCGACGAGGCCGAGATGCGCGCCGCGGCGGGCGAGGGCGTGGCCGTGCACGCGGGGGAGGGGACGCGCTGGACCGTGGTGGTCGAGGCCGACGCGCGCCCGCGGCCCGCGCCCCTCGGCCGCTTCGTGCGGGTGCACCCGGTGGCGGACTTGGGCGCGCTCCACCGGGCCCTCTCCCCGCTCGCGCCGCACCTGGCTGGGGTGGGGGTGGCGGGCTTCGCCGCTCCCCCGCGCGTGGCCGGTGCCTCCCGGATCTGCCCCCTCGGCAGCCTCCAGGCCCCGCCCCTGGCCTGGTGCCGGGACGGCCGGGGCGTGCTGCCGCCGCTGGCCCGCCTCCAGGACCGATTGATCCCCTAAGTATCTTATTTGATTGATTTTATTTTATCTCGAACCAATCCGGTCCGAGATTTACAGGACCGCTCCGGTCCGATATGCTCACGGGGTCGCCAGGACACGAGGTCGGCCCGCCAGTGCTTCGGATCAGCAAGCTCACGGACTACGGGATCGTGCTCCTCACCCACTTCGCCGAGCTCTCGGCGCTGGGCGAGGACGAGACCCACAACGCGCGCCAGATGGCCGAGGCCACCTCGCTGCCGCTGCCCGTGGTGAGCAAGATCCTGAAGGGCCTGGTTCAGGAGCGGATCCTGGTCTCCCAGCGCGGCTCGAAGGGCGGCTACGCGCTGGGCCGCCGGCCCGAGGAGATCCGCATCTCCGAGGTGATCGCCGCCCTCGAGGGCCCCATCGCCATGGTGGAGTGCAGCGCCGGCCCCGGGCACTGCGACGTCGAGGCGAGCTGCCGCGTGCGCGACCCGTGGCAGCGCATCAACCGCGCCATCCAGGAGACCCTCGAGCGCGTCACCCTGGCCGACCTCGTCTCGGGGGCCCCGGGAGCGCTCGTCCAGATCGCGGCCCGCCAGCCCGACGCGGTGCCGGCGGATCGCTAGCCAGACCAACCCGCGACAGAGAACGGAGCGAAGAGCACGATGTCCGAAGCCAGCAGTCTCGAGAAGCTCGCCAACCGCGAGTACCAGTACGGCTTCGTCACCGAGATCGAGCAGGAGTTCATCCCCAAGGGCCTCTCCGAAGAGGTCGTGCGGATCATCTCGGCGAAGAAGAACGAGCCCGAGTGGCTCCTCGAGTGGCGCCTCAAGGCCTACCGGCGCTTCGTGGAGCTGCTCGAGACCGAGGCCGAGCCCACCTGGGCCATGGTCGACTACCCGAAGATCGACTACCAGGACATGTACTACTACGCGGCGCCCAAGCCGAAGAAGCAGCTCGAGAGCCTCGACGAGGTCGACCCGGAGCTGCTGCGCACCTACGAGAAGCTCGGCATCCCGCTCCAGGAGCAGAAGCGCCTGGCCGGCGTCGCGGTGGACGCGGTCTTCGACAGCGTCTCCGTCGCCACCACCTACAAGGCGGAGCTCGAGAAGCAGGGGATCGTCTTCTGCTCCTTCTCCGAGGCGGTGCAACGCTGCCCCGAGATCGTGAAGAAGTACCTGGGCTCGGTGGTTCCCTACTCGGACAACTTCTTCGCCTGCCTGAACTCGGCGGTCTTCAGCGACGGCTCCTTCGCCTTCGTGCCCAAGGGCGTGCGCTGCCCCATGGAGCTCTCCACCTACTTCCGGATCAACGCCGCCGAGACCGGCCAGTTCGAGCGCACCCTGGTGGTGGCCGAGGAGGGCGCCTACGTGTCCTACCTCGAGGGCTGCACGGCGCCCATGCGCGACGAGAACCAGCTCCACGCCGCGGTGGTGGAGCTGGTGGCCCTGGACGACGCCGAGATCAAGTACTCGACGGTGCAGAACTGGTACCCCGGCGACGAGAACGGCGTGGGCGGGATCTACAACTTCGTCACCAAGCGCGGCGCCTGCCGCGGGCGGCGCTCGAAGATCTCCTGGACCCAGGTCGAGACGGGCTCCGCCATCACCTGGAAGTACCCGAGCTGCATCCTCCAGGGCGACGACTCCGTCGGCGAGTTCTACTCCGTGGCGCTGACCGCGAAGCGCCAGCAGGCCGACACGGGCACCAAGATGATCCACATCGGCCGCAACACGAAGAGCACCATCATCTCGAAGGGCATCTCCGCGGCCCACGGCCAGAACTCCTACCGCGGCCTGGTGCGCATGGGCCCCAAGGCCGAGGGCGCGCGCAACTACTCCCAGTGCGACTCGCTGCTGCTCGGCGACCGCTGCGGCGCCCACACCTTCCCCTACCTCGAGGTGAAGAACGACACCGCCACGGTGGAGCACGAGGCCACGACCTCGAAGATCGGCGAGGACCAGCTCTTCTACTGCCGCCAGCGCGGCATCAGCGAGGAGGACGCGATCTCGATGATCGTGAACGGCTTCTGCAAGCAGGTGCTGCGGGAGCTGCCCATGGAGTTCGCCGTGGAAGCCCAGAACCTGCTGGGCGTGAGCCTGGAAGGAAGCGTGGGATGAGCGACGCGATGCTGGAGATCAAGGACCTTCACGCCAACGCCGGCGAGGTGCCGATCCTGAACGGGATCGACCTCTCGATCCGCCCTGGCGAGGTGCACGCGGTGATGGGGCCCAACGGCTCGGGCAAGAGCACCCTCGCCAACGTGCTGGCGGGCAAGCCCGGCTTCGAGGTGACGAAGGGCGAGCTGCTCTACGCGGGCCGCGACCTGCGCGAGGTGGAGGCCGAGGAGCGCGCCCGGGAGGGCATCTTCCTGGCCTTCCAGTACCCGGTGGAGATCCCGGGCGTGGCCAACAGCTACTTCCTGAAGGCGTCGCTCAACGCCGTACGCTCCCACCGCGGCGAGGAGGAGCTCGACGCCATCGACTTCCTCACCCTGGTGCGCGAGAAGATGAAGCTCGTGGAGATGCCCGAGGACCTGATGAACCGGTCCATCAACGAGGGCTTCTCCGGCGGCGAGAAGAAGCGCAACGAGGTGCTCCAGATGCTGCTCCTCGAGCCCCGGCTGACGGTGCTCGACGAGACGGACTCGGGCCTCGACATCGACGCCCTGCGCATCGTCGCCAACGGCGTGAACGCGCTGCGCGGCCCCGAGCGGGCCATGCTGGTCATCACCCACTACCAGCGGCTGCTCGACTACATCGTGCCGGACCGGGTCCACGTGCTCTCCGAGGGGCGCATCGTGCGCTCCGGCGGCAAGGAGCTCGCCCTCGAGCTCGAGGAGAAGGGCTACGGCTGGCTCGAGAAGGAGCCGGCGTGAGCCGCGCCACCGAGCTCGCGAGCGCCGAGGAGCGCCTGCGCGCCACCCACGCGGGCTTCGCGCCGGGGGCCGAGCCGGCCTGGCTCGCGGGCCTGCGCGCGGAGGCCCTGGCGCGCTTCGCCCTGCCGAGCACGCGCCTCGAGGAGTGGCGCTACACCAACGTGGCCCCTATCGCGGCCGGCCGCTTCGAGCCCGCCGCGGCGCCCTCCCTGGACCGCGAGACCCTCGAGGAGATCTCCTTCCCGGTCTTCGCGTGCAGCCTGTTCGTGTTCGTGAACGGCCACTTCGCGCCGGAGCTCTCCTCGAGCGAGGGCGACAACGCCGGCGTGCGCGTCGAGAGCCTGGCGCGGCTGCGCGCCGAGGCCCCGGAGCGCCTGGAGCCCCACCTCGCGCGCCTCGCCGACGGCAAGCAGCACCCCTTCGCGGCGCTCAACACGGCCTTCCTCGACGACGGCGCCGTGGTGACGGTCCCCGAAGGCGTGGAGCACCCCCAGCCAATCCACCTGGTCTTCGTCTCCACGGGCGACGGCGTGATGGTGAGCCCGCGGGTGCTGGTGGTCGCGGGGCGCAACGGCCGCGCCTCGCTGATCCAGGACCACGTCTCCATCGGCCCGGGCTCGCGGTTCGGCAACGCCGTGACCGAGGTGCACGCCGAGGCCGGCGCCGCCGTCGAGCTCACGCTGGTGCAGCGCGAGGACGACGACGCCCTCCACGTCTCGAACCTCCAGGCGCGCGTCGAGCGCGACGCGCGGCTCACCACCCACACCCTCACCCTGGGCGGGCGACTGGTCCGCAACGACCTCGGGGTGGTGCTGGCCGGCGAGGGCGCCGAGGCCACGCTGAACGGGCTGTTCCTCGGGACCGGCGAGCAGGTGCTCGACAACCACACCCTGGTGGACCACGCGGTGCCCCACGGCCGCAGCGCCGAGCTCTACAAGGGCATCCTCGGCGGCCGCTCCCGGGGCGTGTTCCGCGGGCGCGTGCTGGTGCGGCCCGACGCCCAGAAGACCGACGCCCAGCAGTCGAACCCCAACCTGCTGATCGGCTCCGGCGCCGAGGTCGACACCAAGCCCCAGCTCGAGATCCACGCCGACGACGTGAAGTGCAGCCACGGCTCGAGCATCGGGCGCCTGGACCCGAACGCGCTGTTCTACCTGCGCTCCCGCGGCCTCGACGAGGCCCGCGCGCGGGACCTGCTCACCCAGGGCTTCGCGGCGGAGATCCTCGAGGCCACGGGCCAGCCGCCCCTCGCCGAGGCCCTGCGCGAGCTGCTCCTCGAGCGCCTGCACCGGACGGGAGAGACTGCGTGAGCGTGCTCCCGCCCCTGGACGTGACCCGCATCCGCAAGGACTTCCCGATCCTGGAGCGGGGCATGCGCGGCAAGCGCCTCGCCTTCCTCGACTCCGCGGCGAGCGCCCAGAAGCCGCGCCCCGTGATCGACACCCTCTCCCACGTCTACTCCCACGAGTACGCGAACATCCACCGCGGCGTCTACGAGCTCTCGGAGCGGGCGACGCGCCGCTACGAGGAGGCCCGGGAGAAGGTCGCCGCGCTGCTCGGCGCCGCCTCGCCCCGGGAGATCGTCTTCACCCGCAACGCCACCGAGTCCATCAACCTGGTGGCGTCGAGCTGGGGCCGGCAGAACGTCGGCGAGGGGGACGAGATCCTCGTCACCCACATGGAGCACCACGCCAACATCGTGCCCTGGCAGCTGCTCTGCGAGGAGCGCGGCGCGAAGCTCCGGGTGGTGCCCATCGACGACGACGGCGCGCTGTGCATGGACGAGCTCGAGAAGCGGATCGGCCCGCGCACCCGCCTGGTCTCGGTGGTCCACGTCTCGAACGCGCTCGGCACCATCAACCCCGTGCAGGACATCGTGCGCATCGCCCACGAGCGCGGCGTGCCGGTGCTCCTCGACGGCGCCCAGTCCGTGCCCCGCATGGCCGTGGACGTCGCCGCTCTCGACTGCGAGTTCTACGTGTTCTCGGGCCACAAGCTCTACGGCCCCTCCGGGATCGGCGTGCTCTACGGCAAGGCGGAGCTCCTCGAGGCCATGCCGCCCTACCAGGGCGGCGGCGAGATGATCCGCACCGTGAGCTTCGAGGGGAGCACCTGGAACGACGTCCCGAACAAGTTCGAGGCCGGAACACCGGCCATCGCCGAGGCGATCGGCCTGGGAGCGGCCGTGGACTACGTCCGGGAGCTGGGCCTCGAGCGCATCGCCCGCCACGAGGCCGAGCTCCTCGACTACGGGACCGAGCGGCTCCTCGAGCTGCCGGGCCTGCGCCTGATCGGCACCGCCCGGGAGAAGATCGGGGTGCTGGGCTTCGTGGTGGACGGCGTCCACCCCCACGACCTCGCCACCATCCTGGACCAGCACGGCGTGGCCGTCCGCGCCGGACACCACTGCGCCCAGCCGGTGATGCAGCGCTTCGGCGTCCCCGCCACCACCCGCGCCTCCCTCGGCGTCTACAACGACCGCGAGGACCTCGACCAGCTCGTGGAGGGCGTGCGCGAGGCCATCGAGGTCTTCCGCTGATGTCCTCCGCCGAGCTGCGCGAGCTCTACCAGACCACGATCCTCGACCACAACAAGCGGCCGCGGAACTACCGCGAGCCCGAGCAGGCGAACCGCCGGGCCGAGGGCGTGAACCCGCTGTGCGGCGACGAGGTGACCGTCTACCTCGAGGTGGTGGACGACGTGGTGCAGGACGTGGCCTTCCAGGGCACCGGCTGCGCGATCTCCAAGTCCGCCGCCTCGCTGATGACCGAGTCCGTGAAGGGCCGTAGCGTCGAGGAGACCCTCGGGCTGTTCGACCGCTTCACCGAGCTCGTCACCAGCGACCCCCAGAGCGAGCCCGACGTCGGCGAGGTCGGCAAGCTCGCCGTCTTCGCCGGCGTCCGCGAGTTCCCGGTGCGCGTGAAGTGCGCCACCCTGGCCTGGCACACCCTGCGCGCCGCCATCGAGGGGCGCGACGAGCCGGTCAAGACCGAGTAGGACCGGACGGAGTAGCCCCGGATGGAGCCCGAACCGATGGACGACACCACCCCGGCCCGGACGACCGAGGCCCCCGAGGCCGGCGAGAACGGCCCCGAGGAGCTCAAGCAGGGCATCGTCGCGGTCCTGAAGACCGTCTACGACCCCGAGATCCCCGTGGACATCTACGAGCTCGGCCTCATCTACGAGGTGGAGGTGGACGGCGACGCCAAGGCGCGGATCCGCATGACCCTCACCTCACCCATGTGCCCCGTCGCCGAGACCCTGCCTCCCGAGGTGGAGGCCAAGGCGCGCACGGTGCCGGGCATCGCCGACGTGGCGCTCGAGCTGGTCTGGGACCCGCCCTGGAACCCGGGGATGATGTCCGAGGCCGCGCGCCTCGAGCTGGGGATGGTCTGAGCCGGACGCTCAGCCCCGCGCCGCCACGCGGATCGGAAAGGTGGGCTCCTTCAGGTCGCGCACCTCGCTGTCGCCGGCGCGGCCGCCGGAGTCCTCGCCGTCGGATCCCACCGACCACAGCCAGGCGCGCTCGCGGTCGTAGCGCAGGGGCTCGCCGTCGAAGCCGTCCCGGGGCAGTGCGGCGAGGTAGCCGGGCACCAGGGCGTCGAGCCGCTCGGGCAGGGTGCCGTGCTCGACCTGCCAGGCCCGCAGCGCCGCCATGGCCTGCACCGCAGCGAGCCGGCTCTCGGACGCGCAGCGCTTGTGCTGGTAGCGCGAGGTGTCGATCGCCCCGACGGAGAGGATCACCCGGCCCGCCCCGTTGGGCGAGAGCATGATCTCGAGGGGCGAGGGCTCCTCCCCGGGATGGGGAAGGAGATGGGCGCAGAGCCGGGCGCCGTTGGCGGCCTCGACGCGGTAGCGCTCCGCGAAACCCTGCATGGTGCGCTTGGGGTGGAAGTAGTAGCCGAGGGGGAGCCAGGCCCAGGCGGCGGGCGCGGCGTCGCTGCCCTCGATCTCGCCCCGCCGCGAGCGCTCCAGCTCGGGCAGCACGGCCCGGCGCATCATCTCGTACTCGACGCCCCAGACCCGCGCCCAGGCCTCCGCGGCGGGCCGGTAGGCCTCGAGGCGGCGGGCGAGGGCGAGGGCCTCCTCGCGCGTGACCGGGCTCTCGGCGAGCCAGCTCGCGACGGAGTCGACGGCGCGGTTGCGGATCGACACCGCGACCACGACGGCCACCAGGCCCGCGCCGTGGGCGCCCTCGATGCGGTGCCCGAGATCGAGGGCGCGGAACACGTCCTCGAGCCCTTCGCGGCTTCCGGGCGGCTCGAGCAGGCCGCGCAGGCAGAGCAGGTAGGCGAGGCGCTGCCAGCGCAGCATCTCGGGCAGCTCCTCGTCCAGCGTCGCGGGGATCGGGATGCGGAAGCCGGGCGCGGCGAAGACGCGCTCGAGGGCGGCGAGGGCGGCGGCCTCGGTCTCGAGCATGGGGGCGAGGGCGTCCCGGTCGGCGCGCCCGCCGCGCAGCGCGGCGGCCAGCTTCGGGCCGCAGCCCTCGCAGGACGTGAGCTTCGCCGCGGCGGCCTCGAGGTGGACGAAGGCGTTGTCCGCGTCGGCGAGCTCGCCCGCCGCCGGGCGCAGGTCCTCGTCGCCGATGGCGTCGAGATCACGGCTGTTCCAGAGCACCCAGGCGGGGATCGAGACGAGTGCGAGCGCGAACACGATCCCGATCGCACCCAGCGCGCGAATCCACATGGCGGCCTCCCGGTTCCTGGGGTGCCTCATCGGCAGGCCGGCGGCGGCGCTCCAGCCTCGGGACCTGCGCGCAGCCTGCACCGCTGCTGCGCCTCCCCATATTGGTGGGGCCGCGGCGATGGGCGATCCTCGCGGCATGGGCGTCGGCGACGCGCGGGACGAGGAGCTCCAGGAGGGCGTGCGGCCGGCGCCGGTGACGCGCTTCGCCGGGGCCGAGGGCCGCCGCGGCGAGGACCGCGTCGCCCACGAGGAGCCCCTCGAGATCCAGCTCGGGACGACCTCCCTGGCCGTGGTGATGCGCACGCCGGGCCACGACGAGGAGCTGGGCCTGGGCTTCCTGGTGACCGAGCGGGTGGTCTCCCGTGCCGACGAGGTGGAGGCGCTGCGCCACTGCAGCGTGGCCCCCCACCCCGAGGCCGAGGAGAACGTGCTGCGGGTGACGCTGCGCGAGGGCGTGGAGGTCGACCTCGAGCGGCTGCGCCGCAACCTCTTCGCCAGCTCGAGCTGCGGGATCTGCGGCAAGGCCAGCATCGAGAACGCGCTCGCCACCGCGCCGCCCCTGGCCGACGACTCGCGCATCGCGACCGACGTGCTCTACGGGCTGCCGGACCGGCTGCGCGCCGCCCAGGCGGTGTTCGACGAGACCGGCGGCCTCCACGCCGCGGGGCTGTTCGACGCCGCGGGCCGGCTCCAGGTGGCCCGCGAGGACGTCGGCCGCCACAACGCCGTCGACAAGGTGATCGGCTGGGCGGCGCGCGAGGGTCGACTGCCCCTGTCGGGCCACGTGCTGATGGTCTCGGGCCGCACCTCCTTCGAGATCGTCCAGAAGGCGCTGGCCGCGCGCATCCCCGTGGTGGCGGCGGTCTCGGCACCGTCCTCCCTGGCGGTGCGGCTCGCCACGGAGAGCGGCATGACCCTGGTGGGCTTCCTGCGCGGGCGCGGGCTCAACCTCTACGGAAACCCGGAGCGGGTGGTCTAGACTGGGCAGCGCGCCGCCCATCGCCTCCGAGGAACCCCCATGACCCGCCTCGCCTTCCAGATCCCGAACTTCGACCTGCCCGACGTGCCCGTGACCGAGCTGTTCGAGCGCGTCGCGGGCATGGCGTGCCAGGCCGAGCAGTCGGGCTTCGACACCGTCATGGTGATGGACCACTTCTACCAGCTCCCCATGCTCGGGAAGCCGGACGACCGCATGCTCGAGGCCTACACGCTGCTGGGCGCCCTCGCGGCGCGGACGAGGACCGCGCGGCTCGGCACCCTGGTCTCGGGCAACACCTACCGGAACCCCGCGCTGCTCGCGAAGATCGTCACCACCCTCGACGTGGTGTCCGGCGGCCGCGCGCTCCTCGGCATCGGGACCGGCTGGTTCGAGCAGGAGCACGACGGCTACGGGTTCCGCTTCGGCTCCCTGGCCGGGCGCTTCGAGAAGCTCGAGGAGGCGCTCCAGATCATCGTGCCCATGCTGAAGGACGAGCGCCCGAGCTTCGAGGGCCGCCACTACCAGGCCCGGGAGGCGATCAACTTCCCGCCGCCCATCCAGCGAGGCGGCCCGGCGCTGATGATCGGCGGCGCCGGCGAGAAGAAGACCCTGCGCCTGGTGGCGCGCTTCGCCGACGAGAGCAACCTGCCCTGCGCGGCGGACGAGATTCCGCGCAAGCTCGAGGCCCTGGACCGGCACTGCTCCGAGCTCGGGCGGGACCGCAGCGAGATCAAGGTCTCCTGGCTGGGCTCGGTGCTGATGGCGCCCACCCGGGAGCAGGCCGAGCGCGAGCGGAACGCCTACCTGGGCCGGCGCGGCATGGACTACGAGAGCCTGCCGCCGGCCATTCGCGAGGGCATCGACCGCGCCCTGGTGATCGGCGATCCCGACGGAGTCGGCGAGTTCGTGAGCGAGAAGCTCGTGGGCGCCGGCCTCGACGGCCTCACGCTCAACATGCCCGCCAACGGCCACGACCTCGAGGCGATCGCCATGGTGGGCGAGACCCTGGGCAAGCTCTTCCCCTGAGCCCGGAGGGGGACGCGGGAGCGCCATGGCGCGGGACCGGGACGAGCGGGGCGGGAGCGCGACAGCGCGGGACCGGGACGAGCCGGGCGGGAGCGCGAGAGCGCGGGACCGGGACGGGGCAGCCGGCGGGCCGGCGGCGGTCTGGAGCACGCTGCGCCACGCGCGGCGGGCCGGGCTGCGGCGCGCGCTCCCTGCGCTGGCCCTGGTGAACCAGGCCGAGGGCTTCGACTGCCCGGGCTGCGCCTGGCCCGAGTCCACGAAGCGCGGGCGCGTCGAGTTCTGCGAGAACGGCGCCAAGGCGGTGGCCCACGAGGCCACCGGTGCGGTGATCGGCGGCGACTTCTTCGCCGCCCACTCCCTCGCGGACCTGCGCGTGCGCTCCGACCAGTGGCTCGAGGCCCAGGGGCGCATCGCCGAGCCGCTGCACCGCCCGGCGGGCTCCGACCGCTTCGAGCCCATCGGCTGGGGCGCGGCCTTCGCGCGCGCGGGGGAGGTCCTGCGCGGGCTCGGCTCCCCCGACCGTGCGATCTTCTACACCTCGGGGCGAACCAGCAACGAGGCCGCCTTCCTCTACCAGCTCTTCGTGCGTCGCTTCGGCACCAACAACCTGCCCGACTGCTCGAACCTGTGCCACGAGTCGAGCGGCGCCGGGTTGGGCGAGATGATCGGCGTCGGCAAGGGCACCGTGAGCCTCGACGACTTCGAGCGCTGCGACCTGATCCTCGTGATGGGCCAGAACCCGGGCACCAACCACCCCCGCATGCTCGCCACGCTCCAGGAGTGCGCGCGCCGGGGCTGCCGCATCGTCAGCATCAACCCGCTGCGCGAGCGCGGGCTGGTGCGCTTCCGCCACCCCCAGGAGGTGCGGGGCATGCTCGGCCGTGGCACCCCGCTGGCCGAGCGCTTCGTGCAGGTGCGCGTGGGCGGCGACGTGGCGCTGCTGAAGGGTGTGATGAAGGAGCTGCTCGCCCTCGAGGACGAGCACGGCGGCGTCCTCGACCGCGACTTCCTCGAGCGCCACACCGAGGGCTTCGAGACCTTCCGCGCCGCCCTCGAGCGGGTCTCCCTCGCGGACTGCGCCGAGCAGAGCGGCGTCCCCCGCGAGACCCTGCGCGAGCTGGCGGAGATCTACGCCGGCGCGGAGCGCGTGATCGCCTGCTGGGCGATGGGGCTCACCCAGCACCGCTTCGGCGTCGAGAACGTGCAGGAGGTGATGAACCTGCTGCTGCTGCGGGGCAACGTGGGCAAGCCCGGCGCCGGCCCCTGCCCGGTGCGCGGCCACAGCAACGTCCAGGGCGACCGCACCATGGGGATCTGGGAGCGGCCGAAGCCGGCCTTCCTAGAGCGCCTCGGCGCGGAGTTCGGCTTCGAGCCCCCCACCCGGCCGGGCACCAGCTCCATCGAGGCCATGGCGGCCATGCACGACGGCGAGGCCGAGGTCTTCGTCGGGCTCGGTGGCAACTTCGCCCGCGCCACGCCGGACACCCCCTACGCCGAGGCCGGGCTCGCCCGCTGCCGACTCGCCGTGCACGTGGCCACCAAGCTGAACCGCACCCACGTGGTGGCGGGCGAGGAGTCGATCCTGCTGCCCTGCCTGGGCCGCAGCGAGCGCGACGCCCAGGCGGCGGGCGAGCAGTTCGTCACCGTCGAGGACTCCATGAGCGCCGTGCACCGTTCCCAGGGGCGCCTGCCCCCGGTCGCGCCGGCGCTGCGCAGCGAGCCCGCCATCGTGGCCGGCCTGGCCCGCGCCACCCTGGGCGCGCAGGACGCGGTGCCCTGGGAGGAGCTCGTCGCCGACTACGACCGCATCCGCGACCGCATCGAGCGCGTGGTGCCGGGCTTCGAGAGCTTCAACCTGCGCATCCGCGGCGACGCCGGGTTCGTGCTGCCGAGCGGCGCCCGCAAGCGCGCCTTCGAGACCCCCTCGGGCCGCGCGGGCTTCGTCGCGCTGCCGCTTCCCGAGATCACGCTCTCGCCCGGCGAGTACCTGATGATGACGATCCGCAGCCACGACCAGTTCAACACCACGGTCTACGGGGACGGCGACCGGCACCGCGGCATCGAGGGCGACCGGCGGGTGGTGCTGCTCCACGCCGACGACATGGCACGCGACGGGATCCGCGAGGGCGACCGCCTGGAGCTCACGAGCCACGTGGACGGACAGGTGCGCCGCGTGGAGGGCTTCCGCGCCGTCGCCTACGACCTGCCCCGGGGCTGCGCGGCCACCTACTTCCCCGAGGCGAACCCGCTGGTGCCGGTGACGAGCTTCGCCCGCCGCAGCCTCACCCCGGCCTACAAGTCGGTCCCGATCCGGCTGACGCCGCAGCCCGACTAGGGGTGCAGGCCGCGCCGGGTGAGCCCCGTCTCCGGGGCCAGGCCGAGCATCAAGTTCATGTTCTCGACCCCCACGTGGGCGCCGCCCTTGCCCACGCTGTCGAGCACGCCCATCACCACGATGCGGCCGCGGCGCGGATCGACGTCGAGCCCGATCTGGGCGTAGTTGGTGCCGGCCACGGCGCTCACCCAGGGGTAGGGCTCGTAGCGCCAGGAGCCGCCCTCCTCGGCGGGCAGGTCGTAGACCTGCACGAAGCCGCCGTCGGGGTACGAGGCGCGGTAGAGCTCCAGCAGCGCCTCCCGCGAGACGTCGCGCTCCGGGAACGCGTGGCACACCGCCAGGATGCCGCGCACGATCGGGACGTAGGTGGGCGTGAAGTGCACGCGCACCTCGCGACCGGCGACGAGCCCGAGCTCCTGCTCCATCTCGAAGGTGTGGCGGTGGCCCACCACGTTGTAGGCGATCAGGTTGCCGCCGATCTCCGGGTGGTGGGCGGCGCGGGAGAGCTCGGCGCCGATCCCGGCGGTGCCCGACAGGCCGTCCACCACGAGGCGCTCCGGATCCACGAGCCCCTCGCGCAGCAGCGGCGCCAGCCCGAGGATCACCGCCGAGGAGAAGCAGCCGGGGTTCGCGACGACGCGCGTCTCGCGGATCGCGTCGCGGTGCAGCTCAGGGATCCCGTAGACGGCCCGCTCGACCAGGGGCCACTGGGTGTGCTGCTGGCCGTAGACCGCCTACCAGGTGGCGCGGTCGCGCAGCCGGAACGCGGCGCCCAGGTCGATCACCCGGCAGCCCAGCTCGTGGAACTTCGCCGCCGCCTCGATGGAGGCCGCCGTGGGGAGCGCGAGGAACACCACGTCGCAGGGCGTCGCCTCGTCGGGATGGGTCAGCCGCAGCGGGGCGCCGTAGAGGTTCGGGTGGAAGCGCGCCACGTCGTCGCCGCCGCGGCTCGTCGCCCAGGCGACCTCGACCGCGGGGTGCTCGAGCAGCACCCGCAGCGTCTCGCCGCCCATGTAACCCGTCGCGCCGACGATCCCCACGCGGTGCATCCCGGCCTCCTGGATCGGGAGCGAGTCTAGCCCGAGGCGAGCGCGGGACCGAACCCGAAGGCGAAGGTCGGCTCGCGGAGATCGGGATCGTCGCAGGGGCGACCCCCCTCGTCGATGCCGTCCTCCCCGATGGCATAGACCCGGCGGCTCGCGGGGTCGTAGCGGATCGGCTCGCCGTCGAAGGCATCGCGAGGCAGGACCGGGAGGTAGTCGGGAACGAGGGTCGCGAGAGCCCCGGGAAGCGTGCCCTTCTCGTCGTACCAGGCGCGCAGCCCTGCCAGGGCCTGGAGAGCGGAGATGCGGCTGTCGCTCCGGCAGATCCGCATCTGGAAGCGGCGCAGGTTCGGTGTCGCGAGGGCGGTCAGCAGCTTCCCGGCGCCGTTCGGCCGCGTCAGGATGCGCCACGGCACGCTCGAGGTGTCCCCTTCCTCGCTGCTCATCGCGATCTCGGAGCAGGGGCGACCCACGCCGTCGGCGAGCCGCCGGTAGAAGGCCGCGAACTCGCTCATGCTGCGGTTGGGATGATAGTAGTAGGAGGTGGGCACCCAGGGTGCCCAGAAGGGTGCTTCCTCGATGGCCCAAGCCGAGTCCTCGGCCTGGAAGGCCGCCAACGCCCCGAGGATCTGGCCCTGCACCCACGTGTACTCGACGGCCCAGATCCGCCTCCAGGTAGTCGGGCTCGCCCGGAAGGAGTCGAGGCGGGCTGCGAGCGCCCGGGCCTCGTCGCGCGTCAGCGGGTGGGTGTCGAGCCAGCTCGCCAGACCGGTCAGCGCGATCCCCTGGATCGCGGTCCCGTACATGGAGTGGACGAGCGCGGCCCCCTCGGCGGCCTGCAAGCGCCGTCCGAGCTCGGCCGCAGCGAGGAGGTCCTCGAGGGCGGCCGTGGTCGTTGGCTGGTACCAGGCCCGCAGGCAGAGCAGACGCGCCGCCCGCTGCCACTTGGAGAACGTCTCGAAGTCGGGATCGTCCAGTGGCCGCGCGGGCAGCTGGAGCTCCGGAGCCTTCAGGGCAGCGATCACGGCCTCGAGGGCGGCCGCGTTGCGCAAGGGTGCGTCGGCGAGTTCCGCCAGCGCATCGGCGTCGCCGCGCTGGGCCGCGGTCAGGAGATCGAAGTCCTCTTCGGGCTCGGCGATGAGCTGCGCGGCTCGGGCCAGGAGCGGATAGGCGTCGTCCTCCGGCGCGATGGTGCGGCGCTCCCAGCGCATCCCGGCCTCGTCGATCTCGGTGAGATCGCGGCTGTGCCACAGCACCCAGCCGGGCACGAAAGCCACGATCCCGAGCAGGAGGAGACCGATTCCGCGGAGCGTCCGGAGCATGCCCGTCTCATCGGCGCTCCGACTGCGCCGCTAGAGCATCGGCATCAGGGCCGCGAAGAACCAGGCCAGCACCGCAGACTCGAAGACCGCGATGGCGAGGCGGTTGCGGGAGCCCGCGTAGGCGCCGGCGGCCACGAGCTCCTGGATCAGGAAGACCAGCACGAGGGGTCCGACCAGCAGCGTCACCACGCGGTCCACCACGCCGAGCCGGGTGCCCAGCAGCAGGATCGCCAGCACCCCCACCCGCCCGGCGACGGCGCGGCCGCAGGCGAGGGCCGGGGGGCCCCGGCGCACCAGGCTCTCGAAGGCGAGGAAGAACGGGAGCAGGGTGAGGGTCGCGGCGAGTGCCACGGCGGCGCGCGAGGGCGTGAGCACCAGCCGGTGGGCGACCACGCCGAGAGGGGCCGCCGCGACGTGGACGGCGAGAGCGGCGGCCCCCGCGGCGGCGAGGCTGCGGCCGAGGCCGCGGGTCTCGAGCAGGATGGCGCGCTCCGAGAGCGCGAGACCCGCCAGGATCACGACGCCCGCGACGAGGAGCAGCCCGGCCACGACGTCCGCGACGTCGAGGGAGAGGAACGGGGCGAGGGGCGTGGCGGCGCTCGCCGCCAGGGCGGCCAGCAGCGCCAGCGCGAGCCATGCGAGGTCGGGCCAGCGTCCGTCCTCCTCGGGCCAGCGCGGCGCCAGGCCTCCGAGCAGCCGGCCCAGGCCGAGGAGCGCGAAGGGCAGCGCGAGCCCGCCGAGGAGCAGCGCCCGCAGCCGCGGCTCGCGCAGCTCGAGGGGAGCGCTGCGCTCCATCCCGAAGGCGCCGTCCAGCCAGGACACGATCTCCCGGGTCGCGGCGCCGGACCAGAGGATGGTGGTGTGGTCGGCGCCCGGGATCTCGAGGGTGCGCACGGCGTCGTAGCGCGAGAAGCCGCCGTAGGCCCGGCCGACCTCCACCTGCTCGACGCCGGCGAGACGGGCGGCAACGCGACGCGCGCGCTCGCCGAAGCGCGGGGGGTCCGCCTCGGCCCAGAGGAACAGCGCGTTGGGCGGCTCGTGGGGTCCGAACAGCCGGAGCCCGCCGGAGATCATGATCGCGGCGTCGATCCCCGAGTCGAGCTCGGCGAAGCGCAGCACCGTGGAGGCGCCCATGGAGTGGCCGGCCACGGCGATCCGCGACCCGTCCACGTGGGCGCTCCCGCGCAGCCAGTCCACCGCGGTGGCGACGTCCTCGGCGAGGCGGTCCCACTGCACGTCGCGCTGGAACGGGTTGGCGTTCTCGCCGTGGCCGCGCAGGTCCGGCGCCAGCACCGCGTAGCCCGCCGTCGCGATGCGGCGCGCCAGGCTGCTCATGCCGGCGCGGTCGCCGGCGAAGCCGTGGACCAGGACCAGGCCGGGAGGCCGGCGGTCCGACGACGGCGGCGGCGGCAGGTCGGGGCCGGGCTGCGGTGCCTGGGGAACGTAGAGGGTGGCGGGCACGCCGCCGGGCAGCACCAGGTCGACGTGGGCCGGGCCCGCGGCCTCGAACCGCCCCAACCAGAGCAGGGCCAGCAGGAGAGCCACCGAGCCCGCCGCAGCGAGGGCGGGGAGGCCGCGAGACATGGGCGGCATGGAAGCCACAAGGTCCTGGGAAGTCAACCGCGGCCTTCCGGGCGTTGCTATGCTGCGGTGTCCGGACGCACGAGTGGGGCCCTTGAGCGACGACGGATCGGGACAGACCGGGGGAGCCGAGGCCCGCAGCGGTCGACGCGTCCTGGTGACGGGGGCCAACGGCCACGTCGGGCGCAGGCTGATCCGGCGGCTCGGGGGCGGCTGGCCCGCCACCGAGGTGCGCGCACTGGTGCGCTCCGAGCGGGCCGCGGACACGCTGCGCGCGCTTCCCGAGCGGGTGCGCCCCGAGATCCGCATCGTCGACTACCGCGACGAGGACGGCATCAGCCGCGCCGCCGACGGCTGCGACCGCATCGTGCACCTGGTGGGCATCCTCAAGGAGACCGCGAACGCCCGCTACTCCGAGGCCCACGAGACCTCGACCACCGCGGTGGCCCGCGCCGCCGAGAAGGCGGGCGTCGGGCGCGTCGTCTACCTGAGCATCCTGGGCACCTCGGTGGACTCCCCCAACGCGTGCCTCGCCTCGAAGGCGCGCGCCGAGGCGATCCTGATGGAGCGCGAGGCCCCCGCCACGGTGCTGCGCGTCCCCATGGTGCTGGGGCCGGGCGAGCTGGCGGCCCACGGGCTGCGCGCGCGGGCCAGCAGCAGGACCGCGTTCCTGGTCCGGGGCGGCCGCAGCCTCGAGCAGCCCTTCGACGCCGAGGACCTGGTCGACGCCATCGTGTCCGCCCTCGCCGACTCCTCGCCGGAGAGCCTGAGCCACGACCTCGCCGGTCCGGAGGTGCTGAGCCAACGCGACCTCGTGTTCCGCGCCGCCGCGGTCCTGGGCAAGGAGCCGCCCCGCGTGGTCTCGGTGCCCCTCGGCCTGGTGCGCGCCTTCGCGGCCGTCGCGGCACGGCTCACCGCCAATCCGCCGATCACGCCGGCCATGCTCGGCGTGCTCCAGCACGACGACCAGATCGACCCGACCCCGGCCTGCGAGGCGTTGGGCGTCACGCTCACCCCCCTCGACGCGACGCTGCGCCGCAGCTTCGGCATCGACCCGGAGACCGGACGATGACCATCGACCCCTCGGCCCCCCCGGCCCAGGCGCCCGCGAAGCCGCCCACCGCGCTCTGGAAGAAGGTGGTCCCCTGGGCGATCACCGTGCTCTGCTTCGCCTACCTCTACACGCGCATCGCCGGCGCGGCGGCCGAGGGCCAGAGCGTCGCTTCCTACCTGGCCGGTGTGTTCGCCTCGGTGAGCTGGACGCGCTGGCTCGCGCTGATGCTCCCCTACTCGCTCTTCTACCTGTTCGTCGACACCCTGGCGCTGTGGCGGGTGGTGAACTGGTTCAACGCCCGGGTGGCCTACCGCGACCTGCTGCCCGTGCGCGCCAGCACCTACATCATCTCGCTGGTGAACGAGCAGGTGGGCAAGGGCGCCATGGCCTACTACCTGAACAAGCGCGAGGGCGTGCCGGGCTGGCAGCTCGGCTCGAGCATGCTCTTCATCATGTTCTGCGAGTTCTACTACCTGCTCGCCTGGGCGACGATCGGCATCGCGCTGCTGTGGAGCGCGCTGCCCGAGGGGCTGGAGGTTTTCCGCGCGATTCCGGTGGTGGCGGGCGTCGCGGCGGCCTTCTTCGTGGCCTGGATCCTGTTCTTCGGGAGCCCGCGGCTGTCCTCGGGCGTCCGCGACCGCCACATCTTCCACGCCTTCCGCGAGGGGCGGGCCTACCAGTACGGCACCATCATGCTGATCCGCTCGCCGGCCATCATCGCCGCGGCCTTCGTCTACGGCCAGGTGGCGGGCCTGTTCGGCGTCGAGGTGAGCTTCGGCGAGATGCTCTGCTACGCGCCCATCGCCTTCTTCGGGACCTTCGTGCCGGGCCCCTTCCGGCCCGTGGCGGTGAGCTTCTGGCCGACGGTGTTCGCCGACCAGGCCGGCGAGATGGCGGCCTTCGGCTTCGTGCAGCACAACTCCTTCGTGCTCTTCAACGCCGCCATCGGCCTGCTGTTCCTGCGCCGGGCGAACCGCGAGCTGTTCGAGGAGGAGGAGGCCGGCTCGGCGGCGACGGCGACGGCGGGCGACTGACGGCGCTCAGCCGACCCTGCGCGTCCGCCACAGCGCCTGGGCGCGATCCGCGATGGAGACCAGCGTGGTGGCGACGAGCAGCCAGCCGAGCGCGCGGAGCAGCGCCGGCGGCGGCCAGCCGAGCCCGAGCACGTCGCGCACCACCGCGGCTCCCAGCGGCACGAAGTAGGCGATGCCGTTCAGGCGGCCGAGGGAGCTGGCGCGCAGCCCGCGGCCGGGCGCGAGCCAGCGCGAGTCGACGACGTACTGCACGAAGGCGACGGCGACCAGGGTGGGGAGCAGCGCGGGAACCTCGCCCAGGCAGGCCAGGGCGCCGAGCCCCGCGGTCACGAAGGCGGCGTCCGTCGCGTGGTCGAGCAGGCCTCCCAGCGGCGTGACCTCGCCGAAGCGGCGGGCCACGCGGCCGTCGAGCAGGTCCGTGGCGACGGCGAGGGCGAAGAGCCAGGCGGCGGCGACGGCCAGGCCCTCGTAGACGGCGGCGGCCAGCAGGGGGGCGGCCGCCAGGCGCAGGGCGGTGAGCCCGTTGGCCCGGGTGAGCCAGCGCTGGCTCGAGGTGCCGACCGCCATGCTCCCGAGGCTACCCAAGAACGAGCGCGTTTAGATAGTCTCCGCGCCATGGTGGGGAGGCCTCCGACCCTTGCGATCCTGCTCGCCGGCGCCCTCGCCTGCGGCTCCGTGCTCGTTGGCGCCCTCGCCTGCGGCTCCGGCGAGGATCCGGGCTCGAGCGCCACCGCCCTCGCGAAGCGCGGGAAGGCGGTCTACCAGGCCAACTGCATCGCCTGCCACAGCATCGACCCCAGCCAGGACGGCGGCGTGGGGCCGGCCCTGGCGGGCTCGTCCCTCGAGCTGCTCCAGGCCAAGGTGCTGCGCAACGAGTACCCGCCGGGCTACACGCCGAAGCGCACCACCGGGAACATGATCGCCCTGCCCCACCTCGAGCCGGAGCTCCCCGCCCTGGCCGCCTACCTCGCTGCGGGCGAGTAGCCCGGCCCGGGGGCGACTGCTCCCGGGCTGCGTCGGCATCCTGTCGAACGGAGTCCTTCTCGCGGTGACCCTCGGCATCGCGGTCCGCGCCTCCGAGGAGGCCTCGCGCGGCCGAGACCGGCTGGCTGCGATTCCGCTTCGCGGAAGCTCTCGCGTCGTCGACTGACCCTCTCGGGCCGGCCTCCGGCCTCCTAGTGGCGCCTCTCGGCGAGCGCCTCGCGGAGCCGCTCCGTGAGCACCTGGGACGAGAACGGCTTCAGGAGGACGCGCTCGTCCGGCGGCAGCTCCCCGCTGAACGGGTCCGGGTTGCCGCTCATCAGGATGGCGGGCCGCTCGGGCGCGAGCCCTCGGATGTGCTCGAGGGTCTCGAGCCCGCTGCAGCGCGGCATGGCCAGATCGAGCAGCAGGACGTCCACCTCCTCGCCGTGGTCGCGGAAGCGCTCCACCGCCTCGCGTCCGTCGCGGGCCTCGAGCACCTGGTAGCCGGCTGCCTCGAGCATCTCCCGGATGATGCTCCGCACCCCGGCGTCGTCGTCTCCCAGCAGCACCGTTCCGCTCGGCGTCGGGCGCTCCGCTTCGGGAGCCCCACGGGCGGCCGCCTCGATGACGGGCACGGCGGGCTCGACGGCGGGCCAGACCAGCCGGAACCGGCTGCCGCGCCCCGGCTCGCTCGTCACCTCGATGCTGGCGCCGTGGGCCTCGGCGATCCCGTAGACGACCGAGAGCCCCAGCCCCGTGCCCCGGCCCACCTCCTTGGTGGTGAAGAAGGGGTCGAAGATCCGACGCCGCGTGGCCTCGTCCATCCCCACGCCGTCGTCGCTCACCACGAGCTCCACCTCCGGGCCGCGAGGTCCGCCGAGCCGACGCGCCGAGATCTCGATGACGCCCCGCCCCGCGACGGCGTCGCGCGCGTTCACGGCCAGGTTCATCAGCACGCGGCGCAGCTCGTCGGGATCCGCCAGCAGGGATCCCGTCCCCTCCTCCACCCGGACGGCGAGCCGCACGTCGGGCGCGAGCCCGGGCCGCAGCAGGGCGGCCACCTCGTCCACCAGGGGCTCGAGCGGCACCGGGGACGGCGTCGGCGGGCGCTGCTGGGCGAAGGTGAGCAGGCCGCGAGTGAGCTCCGCGCAGTGGCGCGCCGAGCGCTCGGCGGCGCCGATCGAGCGCTTCGCCTGGGGGCTCAGGTCGTCGGGCAGGACGCGCCGCAGGATCTCGAGGTTGCCCAGGATCGCCATCAGCTGGTTGTTGAAGTCGTGGGCGATGCCGCCGGCCAGGGTGCCCACGGTCTCCATGCGCTGCGCCCGCTGCAGGCGCGCGTCGAGCTGCCGCTCCTCGGTGACGTCCCGGGTGATCCAGATCCGGCCCAGGCTGCGGCCGTCGTCGGCCCGCACGGGCCGACCCATCAGCTCCACGATGCGGGCCCCGCCGTCGAGGTCGAGGTCCGTCGCGGGGATCTCCGCCTCGGCCTCGACGAGACGGGGAACCCTCGCGGCGAGGCGCTCGCGGCAGCCCGGATCCAGGCGCTCGAGGAGCTCGGCGGAGATCTCGTCGAGGCGGCGGCCCGTCCACTTCTCGGGAGGATCGATCCGCAGGATCCCGGTGGTGCCGCGGTTCAGGTAGCGGAACCGCCCGTCGCGGTCCGTCAGCGCGATGCCCAGGGGCGCAGACTCCATCAGCGCGAGCAGCGTCCTGCGCTCCACCTCGAGCTCGGTGGCGCGCTCGCGCTCGCGGGCGACGAGATCGAGATGGTCGAGGATGCGCGCCACCTCGTCGGCCAGATCGACGACGAAGCGCTGGGGGAAGCGGCCGATCTGGAAGTCCGGCGGGAAGGCGGCCGCGAACACGCCGCGCGGTGCTCCCGCCGAGCCGATGGGAATGGCGAAGCCGTGGCTGCACGTCCCGAGGGGCGCCTCGGACTCCAGGCGGAGGTCGGCCAGCAGCGGTGCCAGTGGGCGGGGCCCGGTGCCCGCCAGCAGCTCGCCCAGGCGGGGCGCGTCGGCGAGGGGGAGCCCGGCGTCCGGCGGGCCTGCGTCGAGGCTCAGCCGCCCGAGCCGCTCGCCCCGGGCGTCGAGGATCCAGAGCGCGAAGAAGCTCAGCACCCCGCTGCCCCGGATCTCGCGGGAGATCTCGGTGAGGGCCTCGAGGGGCGCCGCGCCGCGCGTCGCCCCCCGGGCGACGCGATGGAGCAGCTCGCGCTCGCGGCCCAGCTGCCGGGCGCGCCGGCTCGCGCGCTCGCCCGAGGCGGCCAGCAGCAGGAAGCCGATCGCGAAGGCCAGGGTCACCCAGAAGGGCATCAGGATGCGGTCCGCGTCCATCCGGGTGCGGACCACGATGTCGAGGGGCATCAGCAGCACGTGGCACCAGAGCACTCCACCAAGGGCCTTCTCCACGAGCGCGGCCCGGGTGCGCCAGGCGTGGCGCGTCACCACCCACGCCGAGGCCACCAGCAGCGGGAGGGAGACCGCGATCTGCACGCCGCCCGCCCAGCCCCTTCCGAGGCCGAGGAACACGACGCCGGTGAGCAGGGCGGCCGCGGCGCCCGCCCGCGGCAGCCAGCCCGGGGCGCTGGCCCGGGCGAAGCGGCACGCGCCGAGCAGCAGCAGGGTCGAGGCGACGGGCCCGGCCACGTGGCCCAGCAGCCAGAAGGGCGGGTAGCGCTCGCCCAGCACCCAGGCGGCACCGGTCGCCCAGAGGATCAGGCCGCCGACGGCCCAGTATAGGAACGTCGTGGGCGCGCGGCGACCCAGGGTCAGGAGGGCCGGCAGGAAGGCCAGCCCGAAGGGGAGCACCAGCCAGAGCTTCGACAACGGCAGCACCTCCGAGGACCCCACAAGGTAGGCGAAAGGGAGGGGTCGCCACCGAACGGTGTTCAGACGGGCGGCGGCCCCCGCCGGCGCGCCCGGGCGAGCCGGTGGCCGCGCACCCGGAGCAGCACGCGACGCGCCGCACGCTGGACCCACGGCAGCCGCGTGCGCTCGGCGAGCTCGCCGTCGCGGTAGACGCTCACCCGGTCCCCCTCCACGATGCGCTCCTCGCCCGAGGGCAGCAGCAGGCGCACCGGCGCGTCGCCGTCCATCACGTCCCTCGTGTCGGTGACGCGGACGGGCAGGAAGGCCCGGTAACGCTCCACCACGGCGCGCAGCCGTGGCGAGCGCTCGAGCGCGCCGGGCTCGGCCTCGCGCACCGCGAGGTGGGTCGTGCCCGCCTCGGTGAGCAGGTCGAGCACGGCCCCGAGGCGGTCCGGGCGGTCGTCCTCCTCGAGCCCGCCCTGGAGCCAGAGGCAGCGGTAGCGGCGGCAGATGCGCGGCCGCTCGGCGTGGATCCCGCAGCCCGGGGTGCCGCCCGCGAGGCGCGCGAGGTGGCGGCAGGGCTCCCCCCCGAGCTTGCCGAGCTCGTCGACGCGCAGCACCGTGCAGCACAGGGTGCAGCCCCCGCAGGCGCGCCCACCGGTGGCCTCGGCGTCGTCGGCCCGGGCGTCCCTCGGGCGCAGGACGGCGCGGAAGCGCGTCACGAGCCGCGGCTCACGCCGTGTTGACGAACAGACCCACCAGGTAGAGCACCAGCGTCAGGCCGAGCCCGGCGTGGATGGTTCCGGAGACGCTGGCGAGGTACTTCTGCCGGGCCCCGGTCCCGATCACCGCGTTCAGCTCGACGAGCAGGATCAGCGCCAGCGCGATGATCCAGTAGACCGTGTCGTTGGTGCCCGTGTTGAGCGTCTGGAGGTGGCTCGCGGACCCCATGAAGAACAGCATGGGGATCGAGTAGAGCGTGTTGGTCCGGGAGGCGCGGCCCGCCAGGGCGCCCTTCTCGGGGGTGCCGGGCACGGGGTCGCCGCCCTCGGCGACCTGCATCGCGCTCTTGATCGCGTAGTCGCGCTGGGCCGGCCAGATCACGAACCACACGTTGAACCACATGAAGCTGCCCATGATGCCGCCGGTGAGGATGCGGGTCATGTAGGGATCGCCGAGCCCGGTCCCGGTGTGCCACTTGCCGATGACGATGAGCCAGCCGGTCAGGAACGTGAACATCGCGCCCCAGCGGAACCACCACAGCGCGCTGGGGACGAGGCCCCGCGTCATGGCGCTCTTTGCGGAGCCGCCGAGCTCGGTGCCGAAGAAGGGCGTCTGGATGAAGTTGAAGTAGTAGAGCACGCCGATCCAGGTGATCCCCGCGAGGAAGTGGAACCAGCGCAGCAGGAACTCCCAGCCGTACCAGGTGGTGACGATGTCCATGGACTCTCCTCCTACGTGGGTCGCTTCGGCGGGGCGGGCTCTTGCGGCGCCGTCCCCTCGGGCGGGCGCCATGGTAAGCCCGGACGCCTCCGCCGGGAAGAGCCTTGCGGGCGTTGCAGGGGGGTCAAGCCGGGCGAGCGAATCAGAACAAGGTTTGATTCTCGCCCGGCGCAGCGGACCAGCGGGGGATCCGCGTGGCGATCCGACCCCATCCGAGGCGCTCGAACAGACGTTCGACCGCGACCGGATCCGCGCCGCGCCACGCCAGGTCGGGCAGCTCCGGCTCGATCCCGGGCACGTCGCGCACCACCGTGGCGAGGCCCCGCATGGCGAGGGCCTGCTCGCGATGCCGGGCGAAGCGCTCGGCGAGGCGCCGCGCTCCGCGCACCGCCACCTCCTCCCAGGCGTTGGGGCTGTCCGGGAAGGCGTCGAGGCTGCCGAAGGTGGCGAGCGCGGCCGCGGCGCTCTTGGGCCCGACGCCCGGGACGCCGGGGATGTCGTCGACGCTGTCGCCCACCAGCCCGAGGTAGTCGGGGATCTGGTCCGGCGCGACGCCGAAGCGCGCGCGCACGCCGTCGGCGTCGAGGGTGCGGTCCCGCGCCAGGTCGTAGAGCACCACGCGGTCGTCCTCGGTGACGAGCTGGGCGAGATCCTTGTCCGAGCTCACCACCACCACCCCCGCGCCCCCGGGCAGCAGGCGGTCGGTCAGGGTGGCGATCACGTCGTCCGCCTCGTAGTCCGGCGCCTCGTAGACCGCCACGCCCAGGGCGCGGGCGGCCTCGCGGCACAGCTCG
This sequence comes from Myxococcota bacterium, assembly GCA_028277885.1. Taxonomy (GTDB): domain Bacteria; phylum Myxococcota_A; class UBA9160; order UBA9160; family UBA6930; genus JANQFK01. Next base: position 61,687 of record JANQFK010000003.1, on the reverse strand, counting down.
AACTGGGGCTCGAGGTCGTCCGGGGGCTCGCCCCGGGAGCTCTTGTACTCCGGCAGCTCCTCGTTGCGGAAGCTCGTCATCGAGTGGTCGAAGCAGCAGGCCAGGTGGCTGGGCTCGCGCTCGGTCAGGTAGCGGATCAGGGTGTTGGCGAAGCCGTAGGCGGCGTGGGTGGGCGTGCCGTCGGGCGCCTCCATCTCGGGCAGCGAGAAGTAGGCGCGGAAGATGTAGACGTGGGCGTCGAGCAGGTGGACCTGGGGCCTCGCCATGGCGCCGACCCCTAGCTCGGCGGCGCGGCCGGGGCCAGGGGCGCGGGGGTAGCCGGCTTCCCACTCTGGGAAGACCGGGGGAGGCCCGGGCGGGCTGCGCCGGGCGCACGGACCGCGCAGCCGGTCGGCAGGAGCGCACGGGAGCCCGCGTGCCGGCGGGGCGCGTCGCGTCGGGCGCGGGCCGCCGGGAGCCGCGGCACGCGGATTGCGTACCCGGCCCCGGGGACTCGTCCCCGAAGATGGGGAGCAGCCATGGCACGAGAGCGAGGCGAGCGTCGCCGGCAGGGCGTCGTCCAGGTGGTGGTGGTGGTCGCGCTGCTGGCCCTGGCGGGGGTCGCGGCGCTCAGCATCGACAACGGCTACGCGCTGGCCACGCGCACCCAGCTCCAGGCGGCCGCCGACGCCGGCGCCCACGCCGCCATCGGCGACCTGCGACTCGGCGTCCCGCTCTCCGAGGCCCAGGCCACGGCGCGCAGCGTCGCCAACCAGAACTTCGAGGGCTACGGCGGCGGCGAGGTCACCGGCGCCGCCGACGTCGTAGTGGGCAACTGGGACTACGCGACGCGCACCTTCACCACGGGCGGCTCCAGCATCTCGGCCGTGGAGGTGACGGCCCGCAAGCGCGTGGACTTCTTCCTGGCGCCACTAGTAGGCATGCAGAGCGCCGACATCGCCGCCTCCTCGGTGGCGGCCCTGGGCCAGCGCGACGTCGTGATGCTGCAGGACGTGACGGCCTCCTTCGAGCAGGCGATGCCCGAGGCGCTCGCCGCCCTGCGCAGCTTCACCAACGGCATGGCGTCCCAGGCCGTCGCCGGCGACCGTCTCGGCCTGGTCAGCTTCAACGAGGAGGCGACCGTGGAGCAGGACCTCGCCGACATGCCCGGTGAGCAGGCCCTGGTGCTCGGCGCCATCGACGGCGTGGACATCTGCCGCGCGAGCCAGGGGGACACGGCCTTCTTCCCCTGCCGCGGCACCCACATCGCTCCGGGGCTGCGCGCCGCTACGGACCTCTTCGTCACCCAGTCCTCCCCGCCCTTCGCCGAGAAGGTGATCGTGCTGGTCTCCGACGGCGTGCCCTGTCTCTCGGGCAACCCCTCGGTCTCCCTCCAGCGCCGGGCGGACGCCCTCCAGGCCGCCCGGGAGGCGGAGGAGGCCGGCGTCAGCATCTACACCGTGTTCCTGGACCAGCCCCTCTGGCTGCCGGCCTACGGCTACGTGCGCTGCTTCCCGCCGCGGCCCGACACCGAGGACACCAGCCTGATGCAGCAGCTGGTGACCCACTCGGGCCAGTACTTCGAGACGCCGGACGAGGAGGACCTCGACGAGATCCTGCTCTCGATCCTGCGCTCCATGCCGGTCCGCGTGGTCCGGTAGCCCCCGCCTGCCCAGAACCGGAACTCCACTACACGAGCTGCACGCGATCCGCGTGCGCGGGCGCCGGCAGCCCGCGCGCATGCGCGCGGGAAGCCCGGCGCGGGCGCTCGCGCGCGTGCCGACCGGGCGTCCGCGGCACGCAGGTTGCTTCGTAGTCGGTCGGAAGGGTGTCCTTGGCGGGTGGGGGGGGGGACGGAAGCCGCAGCGATGCGCGGCGTCTCCGGCTCCGAACATCACCTGCGAGGCGGCCCCCGCCACTCACTCAAGGTGCCCGATCCCCCGCCCCCTTCCCGGGAGCGGAGCAGGGCCAGAACGCAGAGGTGGATCATGCGGAACGGAATCAAGCGCTTCCTGAAGGACGAGAGCGGGATGGAGATGGTCGAGTGGACCATCGTGGCCACGGTGTTCGCCGTGACCGCGGCGGCCTTCTGGGGCCAGCTGGGCGACGCCATCGACAACGCCCTCCAGACCGTCGTCGCGACGATCAACGCCGGCGCCGGCAACTAAGACCCGAGAACGCACCGCGATGGGCCCGCACCCCGCGAGTGCGCCCTCTGTGGCGCAGCCGGCGACGTGTGACGTCGCGCCGGCAACCGCAGCTCCCCGCAGTCCGGCGGTCTCCTGGATCGCCGCCGGGCTCGCGGCGGGCTGCGTGCTCGCGGCGGGGGCCAGCCTCGAGCCGCGCGTCGTGGCCACGGCGCTCTTCTTCGCCCTCGGCGTGGAGAGCGACGTCCGCCGCCTGCGCCTCCCGAACTGGCTGACCGGCGGAGCCCTCGCGCTGGCCCTCGCGGCCCACGGCTTCACCGGGGGCCTCGCGGGCTTCGGCCACGCCCTCGCCGCGGCGGCCGTGGCCCTCGTGCTGCTGCTGCCCTCCTGGCGGCTCGGCTTCCTCGGCGCCGGGGACGTCAAGGCCGCCGCCGCCCTGGGCGCGGTGTGGGGCAGCGCCGCCTGGCTCCTGACCGCACTGGTCTGGAGCGCGCTGATCGGCGGCGTCCTGGGCCTCGCGCTGCTCGCCGTCGGCGGCGAGCTCGGCGCGCTGCTCTCGCGCTGGCAGCGCAGCTTCGTCGCGTCGCTGCTGGCGCGGCGCTGGGTCTGGATGCCGCCCGCGCCCGGCTCCCTGGCGGCGCGGGTCATCCCCTTCGGCGCGGTCCTCGCACTGGGCGCGTCCGCGACCCTGGCCTGGGGGGCGCCGTGGGCCTGATCGCCTCCCACCGCGTTGGCCGCCTGCCCGTGCGTCGCCTGCACCGCCTGCGGGCGGGCTCGGCCATGGTCGAGATGGTGTTCGTGACGCCGCTGCTGCTGCTGATGCTGTTCGGCGTCATCGAGTTCGGCATCGCGTTCCAGCGCTGGCAGGTGGTCACCAACGCCGCCCGGGAGGGCGCACGCGCCGCCGCGGTGCGCGTCCTCGACTGCGACGACGCCGAGGTGCGCGGCGTGGTGGAGGCCTACGTCTCCGCCGCCGGCCTCTCGCCGGACGACGTCACGATCACGGTTCCCAACACCTGCGTGCCGCGAGGCACCCCGATGCAGGTCAGCGTAGTGCACGACTTCCGGTTCCCGGTGATCTCGGGGCTCGTGCCTTCTCTCGACGGCGTGCCGCTGCGCGGCACGTCGGTGATGCGGAAGGAGTAGTCCGCCATGGCCCTGTCGAACCGACGTTCCCTCCTGTTCCTCGCCCTCGCCGTCTTCTTCGGCCTGGGCGCGGCCCTCGCCGCCCGCAGCTACATCGCGGAGCTGGGCGAGCCGCCGGTCGTCGTCGCCCCCGAGGTGGCTCCGGTGGTGACCGCCGCTCGCGAGATCGCCGCCGGCCGGGCCCTCACCCCGGCGGACCTCGACGTGGCCGAGTGGCCGCGGGACCTCCTGCCCCACGGCGTCATGGGCGACCCGAGGCGCCTGGTGGACCGCGTGGTGTCGCGCTCGGTGATGCCCGGCGAGCCGCTCCTCGAGTCGGGCCTGCTGCCCGAGGGCACCGACGCGGGCCTGCCGGCCCTGATCTCCGCCGAGCATCGCGCCGTGTCGGTGAAGGTGGACCAGGTGGTCGGCGTGGCCGGCTTCGTGCAGCCCGGCTCCCGGGTGGACGTGCTCGCCACGCTGCGCAACACGACCGAGGGCAACTTCTCGAACCTGATCCTCCAGGACGTGCGCGTCCTGGCGGTGGACCAGACCATCGACCGGGCCCGGGACGGCGAGCCCAAGGTGGTGAACGTCGCCACCCTCGAGGTGGACCCGGCCGAGGCCGAGCGCCTCGTGCACGCCGCCCACGAGGGCCGGCTCCAGCTCGCCCTGCGCGGGCCCGGCGACGACGCCAAGGTGCCGAGCCTGCCCGTCATGGCGAAGGACCTGATGGGGAAGCCGAAGGCGCGCCCCCGCGCGGCCCGAGGCGGCCCGAGCATGCAGGTGATCAAGGGCACCTCGGTCACCAGCGAGGCCTACTGAGCGGTCCCCGGCCGGTCCGGGCAGACGCGGAGAGAAGACCATGGGTGAAGCCAACTCGAACAGGCAGCGAAGCCGGCTCCGCGCAGCGTGGATCCTGGTGCTGGGTCTGGCTCTCGCCGCGGGCGTCCAGGCGGCCCCGGGCGTGGTGGAGCTGGCCGCGGGCGACGACCTGGTGCGCCGGCTCGAGGTGGAGCAGGGCAAGTCGCTCCTGCTCCATCCCCGCTACGACGTGCGCCGCGTCTCCGTGGGCGACCCCAAGGTGGCCGACGTCGTGGTGATCGGCAGCCGCGAGCTCCAGCTGGTGGCCCGGGACGTGGGCGAGACCAACGTGGTGCTCTGGGACGGCGCCGGCCGCCCCCAGGCCGCCATCGACCTCGCCGTCGCGCGGCCCCACGCCGGCATCGAGCGCGAGCTCAAGCGCGTGAGCGGCAACGACGACATCCGCATCGAGCGGGTCGGCGAGTCCATCGTGCTGAAGGGCACGGTGCCGAACACCGCCTCCATGGACCGCGCCCTGCGCGTCGCCCGGGCCTTCTTCCCCGAGGAGGAGGACTCCAGCAAGATCATCAACCTCCTCGAGGTGGGCGGGAACCACCAGGTGATGATCGAGGTGACGATCGCCGAGATGTCCCGCCGCATCACCAAGGAGATGGAGGCGAACTTCGCCGCCATCGCCGAGAGCGGCAACCACCAGTTCCAGATCTTCAACTTCATCGACAACCTGGTGAGCCTCGACGCCGACCTCTCCACCGCCGACGCGGTGCTGCTGTCGGACCAGGTGAACCTGGTGGCGGGCTTCACCAACTTCGGTGCCACGTCCTTCACCTCGTTCCTGAACTTCCTCCAGCAGCGGGGCCTGGTGAAGGTGCTGGCGGAGCCCACCCTGCTGGCCCGCAGCGGCCAGTCGGCGAGCTTCCTGGCCGGCGGCGAGGTGCCGATCCCCATCGCCCAGGGCGGCGCCTTCGGCTCCATCACCATCGAGTTCAAGAAGTTCGGCGTGCTGGTGGACTTCACGCCCACGGTGCTCTCCGAGGACCGGATCCACATGGAGATCTCGCCCGAGGTGAGCGAGCCGGACTTCACCCTCGGCACCTCGGTGGACGGCACCACGGTGCCGGGCTTCCGCACGCGGCGCGCCGCCACGGGCGTCGAGCTCGGCGACGGCGAGGCCTTCGCGATCGCCGGGCTGCTGAGCGAGGACGTCCGCGAGCAGGCCAGCCAGTACCCGCTGCTCGGCGACATCCCGGTGCTGGGCACGCTGTTCCGCAGCAAGGAGTACCAGAAGAACGAGACGGAGCTGGTCCTCGTGGTCCGCCCGCGGCTGGTGCAGCCGCTGCCCGAGGGCCGGCCGCCGCTGCCGACGGACCACTTCGTGGAGCCGTCGGACTACGAGTTCTACCTCACGCCCGCCATCGAGGGCCGGCCGCCCGAGGCCGACGTCCCGAGCACCGTGGGCAACGTCCAGGGCGGCCTGCTGGGCGCCATCGGTCACCGCATCTCCATCGAGGGTGCGGAGAAGGAGCTTCGATGAGACCCCTCCACGTCGCCTGGTTCGCCCTCGCCCTGTGCCTGGCCGGCTGCAACACGCCCTCGGCCGTGGGAGAGCACTACGGAGAGGCCGTGCGCGCCAACCGGGACGCGATGATCGCGAACCCGGGCGCGCCGACGCCCACCCGCGAAGGCCTGGAAGCGCGCAGCGCCGAGCACGTGCTCGAGAACTACAGCAAGGGCCAGGAGGCCCAGGAGCACCGGCGCTCGAACGGGCGCAAGGGCTCGGGGATCGTGATCGGAGAGTTCGAGTAACCGCCACCCCAGCGAGGTGCGAGACATGGAACGCAACGAAGTCGTCGTGCTGGCGGAGCCGGAAGAGCGGCTCGTCGGGCTGGGTGCCGCCCTCGAGGCGGAGGGCAAGCTCGTCGCCACCTGCCTGAGCGACCCCGGCGCCCTGGTGCCGCGGGTCAAGCAGCGGCGCCCCTCGGCCCTGGTGGTCGCGCTGGGCGAGAAGGCGGACCTGTTCCTCGACGCCGTCGAGAGCCTTCCCACGCCGCGCCCGCCCTTCGTGGCCCTGGGCCCCGAGGAGAGCGGCAAGACGGTGCTGCGCGCGCTGCGCCTGGGCGCCCGCCACTACCTGCCCCTGGACTGCGACGCCGAGCGCCTGCGCGGCAGCCTGACCGAGCTGGGCGTGTCCGGCACCAGCGTCGACGAGCGGGCCGCGGCGTGCCCGGTGGTGGCGGTGCTCGGCGCCAAGGGCGGCGCCGGCGCCACCCTGGTGGCGAGCCAGCTCGCCCTCTCCCTGCGCGGCCTCGGCAGCCGCGCGACGCTGGTCGACCTGAACCTGCGCCACGGCGATGCGGCCCTCTACCTGGACCTCCAGCCGGACCACACCCTCGCCGACCTCGAGCAGCGCGACGGGGACCTCGACGCGACCTGGCTGCGCACGGTGCTCCAGCGCCACCCGAGCGGCACGCGGCTGCTGGCCGCGCCCACCCAGCCCGAGGACGCGGACCTGGTGGACGCCGAGCGCGTCGGAGAGGCCATCGAGATCGCGCGGCGCCTGGCGGACTGGACGCTCCTCGACCTGTCGCGGGACTTCAGCGACGTGTCCCTGCGGGCCCTGGACCTGGCCGACGAGGTGCTGCTCGTCAGCACCCTCGACATCCCCTCGCTGCACCACGCCCGCTCGATGCTCTCCCTGCTCGAGCGCCTGGGCATGCCCCACTCGCGGGTCCACCTGGTGCTGAACCGGGGCGGCCACCCCAACCAGGCCAGCGACCGCGAGGTGCGGGAGTTCCTGGGCCGCAGCGCCGACGTCCGCCTGCCCAACGACTTCGCGGCCGCCCAGGAGACCTGCAACTTCGGTCGCCCCCTGGCCCAGGCGGCGCCGGGCAGCCCCCTGCGCGCCGCCCTCGACGAGCTCGCCGCCGACCTCCACGAGTGGCTCGGCCTGCCCCGGCCGGAGCTCGAGAACGACGCCGGGCACCTCGATGCAGCGCGCCGCTGGCTGCGGACCCGGAACCCGTGGCGCTGATCGAGCGCCTGCGCCGGGTGCGGGAGGCCGAGCCCCCGCGACCGGCCGCCGGTGCGTCCGGCGGCCGCGCCGCGGCCGTGACGCCGCTGCCCGCCCCGGCCGCCGGGTCCGGGAGCGGCGACGCCGCCAGCCGGCGCCCCAAGGCGGTGGAGTACCAGGAGCTCAAGTCCCGGGTCCACAACCGCCTGTTCGACCACCTCGACCTGACCCGCATCGGGCAGGTGAGCGAGGAGCGGGTGCGCGGCGACGTGGCCGAGCTGGTCCGCCGCATCCTCGACGAGGAGCGGGTGCCGCTCACCCGCGACGAGCGCGACACGGTGGTGCGCGAGGTGCAGGACGAGGTCTTCGGCCTGGGCCCCCTCGAGCCCCTGCTCCAGGACCCGACGGTCTGCGACGTCCTGGTGAACCGCCACGACCGCATCTTCGTGGAGCGCGCGGGCCGCATCGAGCAGACCCTGGCGCGCTTCAAGGACGACGCCCACCTGCTGCGCATCATCGACAAGATCGTCTCGGCGGTGGGCCGCCGGGTGGACGAGTCCACCCCCATGGTGGACGCCCGGCTCGCCGACGGCTCCCGGGTGAACGTGGTCGTGCCGCCCCTCGCCCTCGACGGCCCCTGCCTGTCGATCCGCCGCTTCGCCGCCGACCCCCTCACCGCCGGGAGCCTGGTCACCAACGGCACGCTCAGCGACGAGACCGTGGACCTGCTGCGCGCCGCGGTGAGGGGCCGCCTCAACATCGTGGTCTCGGGAGGCACCGGCGCGGGCAAGACGACCCTGCTGAACGTGCTCTCCAGCTTCGTCCCCGAGGACGAGCGGATCGTCACCATCGAGGACTCGGCGGAGCTCCAGCTCCAGCAGCGCCACGTGGTGCGCCTCGAGACGCGGCCGCCGAACCTCGAGGGCCGCGGCCGCGTGGCCCAGCGCGAGCTCGTGATCAACAGCCTCCGGATGCGCCCCGACCGCATCATCGTGGGCGAGGTCCGGGGCAGCGAGGCGCTGGACATGCTCCAGGCCATGAACACGGGCCACGACGGCTCCCTCACCACGATCCACGCCAACACGCCGCGGGACGCGATCTCGCGCATCGAGACCATGGTGGCGATGTCGGGGATCGAGATGCCCCAGCGCGCCGTGCGCGAGCAGATCGCCTCGGCGATCCACCTGGTGGTGCAGCTCGCCCGGCTGAGCGACGGCACGCGCCGGCTGGTGAGCATGCACGAGATCACCGGCATGGAGGGGCTCGTGGTGACCACCCAGGAGATCTTCCGCTTCGCCCGCCACGGCGTGGACCCCGAGGGTCGGGTGCTGGGCGACCTGATCCCGAGCGGCATCCGCCCGAAGTTCGCCGAGAAGCTCAAGGAGGAGGGCATCGAGCTCTCCAAGGAGCTCTTCGCCGTGGGCCGCGTGCCGGAGAGGAAGCGGCCGTGAGCGCCCTCGTCCTCGGCCTGTGCTTCGCGACGGCGTTCTGCGCCGCCTGGTTCGGGATCCTCGTCCTCGAGGAGGGCCGCGGCGGCCGGGCGCGCACGCGGCGACGGCTGCGCGCCCTCGACCGTCCCCAGGCCGCCGACGAGTCCACGGACGAGAGCTCCATCCTGCGCAGCGCGCCGGCCCCGGCGGGCTGGCTCGAGCCGCTCCGGCTGCTGCTCGAGCGCGCCGGCGAGCCCGTGGGAGTCGCCGCCTTCCTGGCCATCTCGGCCACCCTCGCCGCGGCGGGCGCCGCCCTCGGCTCCGCGCTGTGGCAGGGCGAGGCCACGGGCCTCGCGGGCGCCGCCGCCGGGCTGCTGCCGCTGCTCTGGCTGGTGCGCCGGCGCCGCGCCCGCATGCGCCGCTTCGAGCAGATGTTCCCCGACTCCCTCGACCTGCTGGCCCGCGCGCTGCGGGCCGGCCACGCGCTCTCCGCGGGGCTCCACATGGTGGGGGAGGAGCTCGAGGACCCGGTGGGCCCGGAGTTCTCGCGGGTGTCCGAGGAGATCCGGCTGGGCCTCGACATCGGCACGGCGCTCTCGGACCTGGCGCGCCGGGCCGACGTGCCCGAGATGCCCTTCTTCGTCACCGCCCTCACCATCCAGCGCGAGACCGGCGGCAACCTCGCCGAGATCATCGACGGCCTCGCCCGGGTGATCCGCGACCGCCATGCGATGAACGGCAAGATCCGCTCGGTGACGGCCCAGACGCGCTGGTCCGCCAACCTGCTGCTGATCGCCCCCTTCGCCTTCGGCGGCTCCATGGCGCTGCTGCGCCCGGGCTACGTCGCGCCCCTGTGGGAGACCCCGGTGGGCAACACCATCGCGACCGCCGCGCTGGTGATGGTGACCGTGGGCTACGTGCTGTGCCGCCGCCTCGGCGTGGTGCAGGTCTAGGAGAGGCGCCGTGATCCCCGTCCTGGTGCTCAGCTTCTTCGCCGCGGCGTGCCTGTTCCTCGGGATCGCCGCGCTGCTCGAGCGCGACGCCGTGGGCTCGCGCCTGGCGAGCCTGCGCGACGGCGAGCTCGGCCCCGCGCGCGAGCGGCCGGACGACGACGCCGGCATCCTGGTGACCGAGCCCACGGGCTGGGGCGCCCGGGTGCTGGCGGGCCTGGCAGGCCGCGACCTGGATCCTTCGAGCCCGGCGCTCTCCAAGGTCCGGCGGCGCCTGCTGGAGGCGGGGTACCGGCGCCCCTCGGCCCTGCGCACCTACCTCGGCAGCCGCGTGGCCCTGGCCGCGGGCCTCGGGCTGCTGGCCTTCAACGCCTCGGTGGCCCGGGACCTCGACCCCACGCGCCTGGGCGCCCTGGTCGCCTTCGCGGCGGGCTGCGGCCTGGTGCTGCCGAGCTTCCTCCTCGACCGGCGCATCGCCCGCCGCCAGCAGAGCATCCAGAACGCCCTGCCGGATGCCCTCGACCTGCTCGTGGTGTGCATCGAGGCCGGCCTCGCGCTCTCCGCCGCGATCTCGCGGGTGGCCTTCCAGTACGCGGCCTCGAACCCCGAGCTCGCCGAGGAGTTCGAGCTCGTGGCCCTCGAGTCCCAGGCGGGCAAGTCCAACGTGGAGGCCCTGCGCGGCCTCGCCGAGCGCACCGGCCTCGCCGAGGTGAGCTCCATGGTCGCGATGCTGGTCCAGACCGAGCGCTTCGGCACCAGCGTGGCCGACGCGCTGCGCGTCCACGCCCAGTCCATGCGCCGCCACCGCATGCAGGTGGCCGAGGAGGCCGCCGCCAAGGCGCCGCTCAAGATGCTGTTCCCGGCGGCGCTCTTCATCTTCCCGGCGACCCTCATGGTGATCGCCGGTCCGGGTGTGATCCGACTGATGACGACCCTTTCGAGCGGCTGACGCCGCCTCGGGTCGGGGGAGAACGACGATGATGGGGAACCCGAACTCGGCCTTCGCGCCGCGCCTTCCGCGCCTGCTGGTCCTCGCGCTCGCGACCCTGGGGCTGACGCTCTCGTCCTGCGCGGGTCTCCACGACCTGGCCCGGGACAACGGCGCCAAGCTGATCGAGCGCGCCCGGCAGGCGGCCGCCCGCAAGCAGGCCGCCGCCCGGGCCGAGGAGGAGCGGGCTCCGGCCCAGACCAGCGTCGAGGAGCTCCTCGCCGAGGGCGACGAGTTCCGGGACGAGGGTGCCCTCGGCGACGCCCTGTTCAACTACGTGCGCGCCCACCGCTCCGGCCGGGCCGGCGTCGAGCCCGCCGAGCGCATCGCCTTCCTGCACCTGCGCAAGGACGCCGGTCGCGCCGAGGGCCTGTTCGAGGCGCTCCTCGATCGCGAGCCCTACTCCGCCAGCCTGCGCACGGGCCTGGCCCTCGCCGAGCTGGCCCAGGGCGACCTCGAGCGCGCCCGCGAGGAGCTCGACCAGGCCATCCTCCTGGACCCGCGGGCCGCGACGCCGCGGCTGGTGCTGGGCGTGCTCCTCGACCGCCTCGACGACCACGCCGCGGCCCAGGAGCAGTACCAGATCGCCCACGCGCTGCGGCCCGACGACTGGGTGATCCTCAACAACCTCGGCGTCTCCTACCTGCTCTCGAACCAGCCCGGCGCCGCCGAGGAGGCGCTGCGCAAGGCCGTGCGCCTCGAGCCCCGGGACGTGGCGCTGCGCAACAACCTGGGCCTGGCCCTCGGTCTCCAGGGGCTGCACGACGCCGCCTTCCAGCAGTTCGCCCGGGTGGCGACCCAGCCCGAGGCCCACAACAACCTGGGCTGGGTGCTGTACCTCAGCGGCGAGTACGAGCTCGCCCTCGAGCAGTTCGAGCAGGCCCTGGCGGTGGAGGGCGACGCGATCCGCACGGTGCTGCGCAACATCGAGCTGGCGAGCGCCGCGCTGGCGAAGCCGCCCACCATCGGCTTCGAGGCGATCCCCGTGGAGACCGCGGACAGCGACTTCGCGACCGAGGAAGACCCGAGCTGAGATAGGAGGCCGACCCAGGATGGGTCGGCTTCCGCCGCAAAGCGAGCCCGCAGGGCTCGCTCAGCTAGCGGCGCTCCTCGAGCACGGTGTTGGTCGCGTACTCGGCGACCTTGTGGACGTCGACGTCGCGCTTGCTGCCGGTGCGCCGGGTGACCAGCTCGCACTTGCCGTCCTTCAGGCCCTTGGGCCCCACGGTGATGCGCAGCGGGATGCCCACCAGCTCCGCGTCCTTGAACTTCACCCCGGGACGCTCGTCGCGGTCGTCCAGGATGGCGTCGATGCCCTGGCCGATCAGGGCCTCGTAGATCCGCTCGCCCGCCTCGGCGGTCTCCACGTCCTTCGGGTTCAGCACCGAGACCACCACCTCGAAGGGGGCCACGGAGAGCGGCCACACGATGCCGTGCTCGTCGTGGCAGTGCTCCACCACCGCCGCCATGGTGCGGCCGATCCCGATGCCGTAGGAGCCCATCACGATGGGACGCGCCTTCTGGGCCTCGTCGAGCACCGTGGCGCCCAGGGCCTCGCTGTAGCGGGTGCCGAGCTTGAAGATGTGGCCGATCTCGATGGTCTTGCCCACGGAGAGCGGGCTCTCGCAGGCCGGGCAGGGCTCGCCGTCCGCGACCTCGCGCAGGTCGAGCCACTGCTTCACCTCGACGTCGCGCGCGAGGTCCACGCCGCGCAGGTGGAAGTCGTCCTCGTTGGCGCCGGTGGTCATGTCGCGCCGGCCCTGCAACGCCTCGTCGGCGAGCACCGGGATCTCCTTCACCCCGACGGCGCCCAGGCTGCCGGCACCGGCGCCGAGGGCGGCGCGAATCTCGTCGTCCCGGGCGGGACGGGCCTCGCCGGCGCCGCTGCCGTCGAGGAGCTTCTGCTCGTTCAGCGGGTGGTCGCCGCGCAGCAGCACCAGGTGCAGCGCGCCGTCGAGCACGTAGACCAGGGTCTTCACCTGGCGCTCCGCGGGGGCGCCGCCCTCGAAGCGCGCCAGGTCCTCGATGGTCCGCACCCCGGGCGTCGCGAACCTCTCGGGCGCGTCGGGCCCCGGGGCGTCCTCGACCGGGGCGAGGGCCGAGGTCGCCTTCTCGACGTTGGCCGCGTAGCCGCAGGTCGAGCACGAGGCGATCAGGTCCTCACCGGCGTCGCTCGCCGCCATGAACTCGACGGACTCGCTGCCCCCCATGGCACCCGAGGACGCCTCCACGGCCACGGGATCGAGGCCGCAGCGCTCGAAGATGCGGCGGTAGGCGTCGAAGTGCTGCTGGAAGGCGCGGTCCAGTCCGTCCGTGTCGAGGTCGAGGGAGTAGGAGTCCTTCATCACGAACTCGCGCACCCGCAGCAGGCCGGACTTCGGTCGCGCCTCGTCGCGGAACTTGGTCTGGAGCTGGAACCAGATCTGGGGCAGCTCCTTGTAGGAGCGCAGCTCCCGGGCCAGCCAGGCGAAGACCTCCTCGTGGGTGAAGCCGAGGCAGACGTCGGTGCCGTGTCGGTCCTGGAAGCGGATCAGCTCCTCGCCGACGGCGTCCCAGCGCCCGGAGCGCTGCCAGATCTCGCCGGGGATCAGGGCCGGCAGCCGGAACTCCTGGCCACCGATGCGCTGCATCTCCTCCCGGACGATGCGCTCGATCTTGTCGCACACCCGCAGCCCGAGGGGCAGCAGCGAGTACACGCCGGACATGAGCTGCCGGATCAGGCCGGCGCGCACCAGCAGCTTGTGGCTGGGGGCCTCGGCGTCGGCCGGGTCGTCGCGGAGCGTCGGAATGAAGGCGCGGGTCCAGCGCACGGATCCCCCCTGAGAGCGTGGGGGAGAAGCTAACGATCCCTCCCCTGTGGGGCGAGAAGGCACGGATTCGTCGTGAAATAGCCCCGGCCGCGGCCCGCCTCCTCCCCCAGGGCGCATTGCCCCCGCTCGGGCGTGGTGATAAGGCCATGGCTTTCGGCGCCCGGCGCCCTCGGCTAGGATGCGACTGCGTCGTGCGCGCTCCCTCCCCAGCTAGCGGCGTCGCCCCCCGGCGAGTTCTCTTCAACCGAGGCGCGGGCGTTGGCCGACTATCAGCTCATCGAGCACGCAGCGGACCTGGAGTCGCTGGCTCAGGACCTGTTGAACGAGAAGGTCCTCGCCTTCGACACCGAGGCGGACAGCTTCTACCACTACTTCGACAAGACCTGCCTGGTGCAGATCGCCACGCGGCGGCACTGCTACCTGATCGATCCCATCGCCATGGGCGGACCGGAGTCCATGGCGCCCCTCGGGCCCGTGGTGGCGTCGCCCGAGATCCGCAAGGTCTTCCACGCGGCGGAGTACGACATCTTCGTGCTGAAGCGCGACTGCCGCTTCCGCTTCGCCAACCTGTTCGACACGATGATCTCGGCCCAGCTCCTCGGCTACCCCTCCATCGGGCTGGCCGCCCTGGCCAAGCGCCACTTCGACGTGTCGCTCCCCAAGGACGAGCAGCGCTCGGACTGGTCGGCGCGCCCGCTGCGCGACTCCCAGCTCGCCTACGCGGCGGCGGACACCACCTACCTGATCCCCCTGGCCGAGAAGCTCGAGCGCGAGCTCAAGAAGAAGAAGCGCCTGGAGTGGGCCCAGGAGGAGTTCGAGGGCCTGACCCGGCGGGAGTGGCCCGAGCGCGAGTTCGACCGCCTCGGCTACCTGAAGATCAAGGGCGCGCGCGCCCTCGACTCCCAGGCCCTGTCGGTGCTGCGCGAGCTCTACCTCGAGCGCGACAAGCGCGCCCGGGAGATCGACCGCCCGCCCTTCAAGGTGCTGGGCAATCGCACGCTGCTCGAGATCGCCCAGCGCCAGCCCACCAGCCCGGACGAGCTGTCGGGCATCAAGGGCGTCACGGACCTGATCCTGCGCCGCTTCGGGCGCAACGTGCTGGCCGCCGTGAAGCGGGGCCTGAAGCGCAGGCACGGACCCATCCCGAAGGGCAACGGCGGCGGCCGGCGCCGCATCGACCGGCGCACCGAGCGGCGACTCGCGGGGCTGAAGCGCTGGCGCAGCCAGCGGGCCCGCGAGGTCGACATGGACCCCGGCGTGCTCTGCCCCAACGCGGCCCTCGAGGCCATCGCGTTCCGCAACCCCGCCTCGGGCGCAGACCTGGTCGGGGTGGGGGAGCTCAAGAGCTGGTTCGTCCGGGAGTTCGGCGACGAGGTCGCGGTCGCCCTGGCGGGCGTCAAGGACGAGGGCTGAGCCCCGGCCCGTCGGCGGGTTCGCCGACCCAGACCCCAGAAACGGAGAAGGCCCTCCGACAACTTGCCGGAGGGCCTCACAACCTGCGTTCCAGCGGAGCAAGAACCGTGGCGGGGTGCCGTTCTGGGGGAAAGCGCCTCGTTCGGTGTTTCGTGCTCCCGAGGTCCGGGTCCGATGAGTGAGCGCGCCCGTTTGCCACTCACCGAGCCGTATCAGGTTGGCTCCACGCTCTCGGGTATTCCACGAACCGTGCCAACTGCAGGCCTGCCGCCGACGAGCCCGCAAGCGGCTGATTCCAATGGGCTTTCGGCGGAGGGCCCGCCCCGGGCGGGAAGCGGCTCGCTGCCACCCCAGGAGGCAGCCGTGCCGCGGCGGGCCGGGCCCGGGGCCCCTCTCCCCAGTGTTTCCGGAGACTTGGGGGGTGAAGCTGCGCTGCCGCGATGGGCAGCGGTGCCGCTCGGATTTGCGCCCCGCCGCTGCCGCCCGGCGCCACAGGAGGGGCTTTGCGGGGTCCGGGGGGCCCCCGCCCCTCGCCGCCGCAGCACCCGTCCCTTCGTTATCCTGCGCGCCCGTGCACGCCGAGCGCCGTCGCCGCTTCCTGGAGACCATGGGCCGCAACGCGGTGGCGATCCTGATCGGCGCCCGTCCGGCGCGCCGCTCCGCCGACACCGACTACCCCTTCCGGCAGGACAGCGACTTCCACTACCTGACGGGCTTCGACCACCCCAATGCCATCGCGGTGCTGCGTACCGACGGGGGCCCCAGCCTCACGCTGTTCGTGGAGCCCCGGGACCCGGAGGCCGAGACCTGGACGGGCTACCGCCCCGGCGTCGAGGGGGCGTGCCGGGACTACGGCGCCGACGAGGCCCACGCGGGCCACGCGTTCCTCGAGATGCTGCCCAAGCTCCTCGAGGGGGCGGGCCGCGTCCACCACGTGCTGGGACGCGACGCCGAGATCGACGCGAAGCTGGTGGCGACCCTCGAGGAGTTCCGGCTGCGCTCGCGACGCGGCATCGTGCCGGCGGAGACCATCGTGGACCCGCGCGCGGTGCTCCACGAGATGCGGCTCTTCAAGGAGCCCGGCGAGCTCGACATCATGCGCCAGGCGGCGGCGATCACCGCCGAGGCCCACCGCGAGGCGGCCCGGGTCGCCCGCGGCGGCAGCTTCGAGTACGAGCTCGAGGCGGCGCTCGGCTACACGTTCCGGCGCCGCGGCGCGACGGGCCCCGCCTACCCCAGCATCGTGGGCGGCGGCCGCAACGCGACGATCCTGCACTACGTCACCAACGACCAGAAGCTCGAGGACGGCAGCCTGGTGCTGATCGACGCGGGCTGCGAGCTGCGCGGCTACGCGTCGGACGTGACGCGCACCTACCCGGTGGGCGGGAGCTTCCAGGGGCCGGCGCGCGCCGTCTACGAGGTGGTGCTCGCCGCCCAGGAGGCCTCCCTCGAGGCCGCCCGCCCCGGCGCCACCCTGCCCCAGGTGCACGAGGCCTCGGTGCGGGTGCTCACCGAGGGGCTGGTGGAGCTGGGCCTGCTCGAGGGCGACCCGGCGGAGCTCGTCGCCCGGGAGGCCTACCGGCCCTACTACATGCACCAGACCAGCCACTGGCTCGGCCTCGACGTGCACGACGTGGGCAACTACTCGGTGGACGGCGAGCCGCGGCGGCTCGAGCCGGGCATGGTGTTCACCGTCGAGCCCGGCCTCTACGTGCCCGCCGACGACGCCGGCGCCGAGACGCGCTTCCGCGGGATCGGCGTGCGCATCGAGGACGACGTGGTCGTGACCGCCGAGGGCCACGAGAACCTCACCGCCGCCATCCCGAAGCATCCCGAAGACGTCGAAGCCTGGATGCGCTAGCCGCATCCCGAGGAGCCCATGGCCGATATCGAGTCCCTGCTGAAGGAGAAGCGGGTCTTCAAGCCGAGCCCCGCCTTCGCCCGCGCCGCCAACTGGAACAAGAAGACGGTCTCGGAGCTGCGCCGCCTGGGCGACAAGAGCCCCGAACGGTTCTGGGCCCGCATGGCGAAGGAGAACGTCAGCTGGTTCACGGCGCCGAAGAAGACCCTCCAGTGGAAGCCGCCCTTCGCCAAGTGGTTCGTGGGCGGCAAGCTGAACGTCTCCTACAACTGCCTCGACCGGCACCTCGAGGGCGAGAACGCCTGGCGCCGCAACAAGGCGGCGATCATCTGGGAGGGCGAGCCCGGCGACACCCGGGTGCTCACCTACGGAGAGCTGCACCGCGAGGTGTGCCGGTTCGCCAACGTCCTCAAGGACCACGGGGTGCGGAAGGGCGACCGGGTGGCGCTCTACATGCCGATGATCCCCGAGCTCGCCATCGCGGTGCTGGCCTGCACGCGCATCGGCGCCCCCCACAGCGTGGTGTTCGGCGGCTTCGCCGCCGAGGCGCTCCGCGACCGCATCAACGACGCCGGCGCCAAGCTCGTGGTGACCGCCGACGGCGGCTACCGGAAGGGCGCGCCGCTGCCCCTCAAGCCCGCCGTGGACCAGGCCCTCCAGGGCGCTCCCGGGGTCGAGAAGGTCGTGGTGGTGCGGCGCACCGGCGGCGAGGTGACGATGAAGGCCGACCGCGACGTCTGGTGGCACGAGGTCATGGAGCACGCCAGCGCGAGCTGCCCGCCGGCCAAGCTCGACGCCGAGCACCCGCTCTTCATCCTCTACACCAGCGGCACCACGGGCAAGCCGAAGGGCATCCTGCACACCACCGGCGGCTACCTCACCCACGTCACCACCACCGCCAAGGCGATCTTCGACCTGAAGGACGAGGACACCTACTGGTGCACCGCCGACATCGGCTGGATCACCGGCCACTCCTACGTGATCTACGGGATCCTCTCGAACGGCGCGACGAGCCTGATGTACGAGGGCACGCCCGGACATCCCGGCCCGGACCGCTGGTGGGACATCATCGAGCGCTGGGGCGTCACCGTCTTCTACACCGCGCCGACCGCGATCCGCACCTTCATCCGCCAGGGCGACGAGCACCCGAAGAGCCACGATCTCTCGAGCCTGCGCCTGCTGGGGACCGTGGGCGAGCCGATCAATCCCGAGGCGTGGATCTGGTACAACAAGGTGATCGGCGGGCGGCGCTGCCCGATCGTCGACACCTGGTGGCAGACCGAGACCGGCGGGATCATGATCACGCCGCTGCCCGGCGCCGTGGACACCAAGCCCGGCTCCGCCACCCTGCCCTTCCCGGGCGTGCACGCCGACGTGCTCGACGAGGACGGCGACCCGGTGAAGCCTCCGGCGGGCGGCTTCCTGGTGATCCGCAAGCCGTGGCCCGGCATGCTCCGCGGCATCTGGGGCGACCCCAAGCGCTTCAAGGAGCAGTACTGGAGCAAGTACCCGAAGACCTACTTCGCCGGCGACGGCGCCCACCGCGACAAGCAGGGCTACTTCTGGGTGATGGGGCGGGTCGACGACGTGATGAACATCTCGGGGCACCGCATCGGCACCATGGAGGTGGAGAGCGCGCTGGTGTCCCACTCCGACGTGGCCGAGGCCGCGGTGGTGGGACGGCCGGACGAGATCACGGGCACCGCGGTGGTGGCCTTCGTGACGCCGATCGCCAGCGTCCAGGCCGACGGGGAGCTGAAGGGAGCGCTGCGCAGCCACGTGGCGCGCCAGATCGGCGCCATCGCGAGGCCCGCCGAGATCCGCTTCACCGAGGCGCTCCCCAAGACGCGCTCGGGCAAGATCATGCGCCGCCTGCTGCGCGACATCGCCTCGGGCAAGGAGACCGCCGGCGACACCTCCACCCTCGAGGACTACACCGTCCTCGCCCGCCTGCGCGAGAGCGAGGAGGAGTGAGGCCCTAGGCCGGCTCCGCCACCTCCTCGGCCCGGGGGACCAGCGCCTCCTGGGCCATGCTGGCGACGAGGCTCCCGTCCGGGGCGTGGAGGCTCCGGCGCGTGAGGGCGCGGCCGCGGTGGGCCACGTCGCACTCGCTGGTGAGGAGCCACCAGTCCTCCCAGGGCAGGTCGCGGTGCAGCCAGAGCGACTGGTCGAGGCTCACGAACCCGCCGGCCTCGAAGCCCCCGCCGAGCCGGCGCGCCACCGGGAAGTGGGAGTGGAAGTCGCTCAGGTAGGCGAGGGCCCCGAAGCGCACCGGTGCATCGGGGAGCGGCTCCCGCGGCCGCACCCAGACGCGGTAGCGCGACGAGGCGGCCGGTCCGTCGATGCGCCAGGGGAGGTCGACCCAGCGGAACGCCAGTGGATCGAGCTCGTCCCAGCCCTCCTCCTCGGCGAGCGCCTCGTCCGAGGGCAGCGCGTCGGGCGCGGGCACCGCGTCCATGGGCGCGGCCGGGATCTCGGTGCCCTCGGCGGGGGCGGCGAAGCTCGCCATCACCTCGCACAGCAGGCGATCCCCGCCGCGCACCTCCACGCGACGCCGCGCGAGACGTCGCCCGTCGGAGACCGGCTCCACGCGCAGCGCGACGGGCACCTCGGGCGGCACCGCGCGCAGGAAGCAGGTGTGGAAGGCGTGCAGCGCGCGGCCCGAACAGCTCTCCGCCGCGGCGCGCAGCGCGCAGCCCAGGGTCTGGCCGCCGAAGGAGCGGCCCTCGAAGCCGCGCAGGCGGATCGTCCAGTCGAGCTCGCCCCGGGGCTCGATGGCGAGGAGCTCCTCGAAGGGCGGCGGCGGTGCGAGCCCGGGCGCCATGGCGAGGAGCCTAGTCGATCAGGGACGCGGGAGGACCAGGGCGACCAGCGCGCCCGCCAGCAGGGCCCCGTCCACCACCAGCAGGCCCCAGCGCTCGCTCGACCGGAAGGGCAGCAGCGCCGCGAAGGTGGCGAGGGGGACGGCGACGAGCGGCCGCACCGCGGCCGGTGCGAGCGCGCCCGCCGCGATCCCGAGCGCCGCCAGGACGCGCGCCGCGGCGAGGGGCAGGCGCGGGTGCAGGCGCGCCGCGGCGGCCTCGCCGTCGCGCACGTTCGACGCGATCGCGTTGGCGAGCACGGCCAGGCCGACCGCTCCCAGGATCCAGCCCAGGTGGGCGGTCGTCCCGGCGACGACGGCGGGCAGGCCGACCACCACGAGGCACCAGGCCGCGGCGACGTAGAGCGGCTTCACCCAGGGCAGGCCCTTGAGGCGGCGGTGCAGCAGCCCGAGCACCAGGGCCGGTCCCAGCGCGACGGCGGCCGCGACGCCCAGGGAGCCCGCCAGGGGCAGGCAGGCCAGGGCCGACGCGGCGCACAGGATCGTGAGCCCTCTCCGGTTGGCGCCGACGAAGCGCGTGCGCTCGGGCGAGGTGGCGCGGTCCCGCACCTGGTCGCGCAGACGGTCCACGTTGTAGACCACCAGCGTCCCCGCGAAGGCGAGCCCGGGCACGGCGAGGGGCAGGTCGCCGCCGAGGGCGCGGCCCACCGCGGCCGCGAGGGTCGCCGCCGCGGCGGCGACCCACAGGCTCGAGAACGCGAGGGAGTCGAGGAAGCGCCTCATCTCGGCGGCGGTACCATGCCATCGGGGGAACGCTCGCGGTAGGTCCGGCAGCGCCCAGGGAAGGATCGACGATGCCCGGAGGACCCGACCGCGCGGCCCCCGCGACCCCGTCGCCCGGACACGCCCCGCCGGTGCGTCTCGCCACGCGCGCCGAGGTGGGCGCCCTCTCCCGGATGCTGGCCCGGGCGTTCCACCAGGACCCGGTTCATCGCTGGATGTTCCGCGAGGAGCACGAGTGGGCCCGCGGCAGCCACCGCGTCTTCGCCGCGCTGATGCGCGTGCTCGTCCGGCGGGGGAGCGCCTACACGACCGGGGGCCTCGAAGGGGCGGCGCTCTGGGACGAGCCCGGCGGCCACCCGCCCCTCACGACCCAGGCCGTCCTCGCCGCGGTGAGCCTCTGGAGCGTGGGCTGGTCCCACTCGCTCACGGTCGCGCGCGGCCTCGGCCAGCTGGAGCGGCACCGCCCCGAGGTGCCGCACTGGTACCTGGGCATCCTCGGCACCGACCCCGACCATCGCGGCCGGGGCATCGGCGCCGCGCTGCTCGGCCCCGTCCTCGCGCGCTGCGACCGCGAGGCGCTGCCCGCCTACCTCGAGAGCTCGCGCCCGGAGAACGTCCCGTTCTACGAGCGCCACGGCTTCGAGGTGACCGAGGAGTTCCGCCTCGGCGAGGGCCCGCCGGTGTGGGGCATGCTGCGGGCACCGCGGTGATCCGCGCCCTCGAGCTGCTGGACGCCGCCGACTACGCGAAGCTGCGCCTGCGCGCGCTCACCACCGACCCCCACGCCTTCGTGAGCTCTCCCGAGGACGACTTCGCCATCCAGGAGGCGCAGGTCGTCGAGCGCATCGCCTGGGGGGTGCGCACCGGCGACGCCTGCCTGCTCGGCGCCTTCGACGACGCGCTGGTCGGCGCCCTGGGGCTGCGGCGCGAGCAGCCTGGCAAGCTGCGCCACCGCGCCCAGCTGTGGGGCTTCTGGGTGGCGCCGGAGCACCGCGGCCGGGGCCTCGGCGCCTCGCTGATCGCCGAGGCCCTGGGACGCGCGCGGACCATGGCCGGCCTGGAGCTCGTCACCCTCGGTGTCTCGCCGCGCAGCGCCGGGGCACGGCGCCTCTACGAGCGCGCGGGCTTCGAGCACTACGCCACCGAGCCGCGCTTCCTGAAGCTCGGCGACGAGTACCTCGACGAGCACCTGATGGCCCTCGAGCTGCACCCACCGTCGGGATGAACACCCCCGCCCACGCCGTCGCCAGCTTGCTGCTGCTCGGCCGCCGCTCGCGCCCGGAGCTGACGGGCCCCATCACCCTGGGCGCGGTGCTGCCCGACGCCCCGATGTTCGCCTTCTACCTGTTCGAGAAGCTGGCCGGCACCCCGGAGCGCGTGATCTGGGGAGCGAGCTACCACGAGCCGTCCTGGCAGGCGTTCTTCGACGTCTTCAACTCGCTTCCCCTGGCGGCCCTGGGGCTGCTCGTGGCCTGGCGCCGGGGCTCGCCGCGCGCGCTGGCGCTCTTCGCCAGCGTGGCGGTGCACTGCCTCCTCGACCTGCCGCTGCACCGCGAGGACGGCCACCGCCACTTCTTCCCGCTCTCGGACTGGCGCTTCGTGAGCCCCGTCTCCTACTGGGACCCGGACCACCACGGGCGCGTCTTCGCCGTGCTGGAGATGCTGGGCACGGTGGTGGGCTGCGCGGTGCTGGCGCGGCGCTTCGGCACGCCACTGGCCCGCGCCCTGCTGGGCGGCATCGTGGCGCTCTACGCCGCCTACGTCGGCTACGCGCTGCTCGTCTGGGTGTGACGGGTCAGCGGTAGCGCCGACCCTCGTGGTCGAGCCAGCCGCCCTCGCGGCGGCCCCGGGGGTCGTGGTGGGTCCAGTGCACGACGCCGCCGCGCTCGTTCCACTCGTACTGCCCGCGGAAGCGCACCCGGTCGCCGGCCCGGACCGGCAGCCGCGGCGCGAGGTCGATGTTGTGGCTCACGAGGAGGGTCTGGCCGCGGTCGCCGATCGCGAGGATGAAGCGCTGGTGCTGCGAGCCCTCGCGGTCGTCGCGCAGCACGCGCTCCACCACGCCCTCGGCCTCCACCATGACGCCCGAGCGCTCGTCGCGGAAGAGCTCCTCGATGCGCGCCGTGTCGTCCCGGGCGGCGACCGGCGGCGTGGCGCCCGGCCCGCCGCCGCCGAGGCCGAGGTCGCTTCCGGTGAGCCACTGGCCCAGGTAGAGCAGCGCGGCGCCGGCGCCGAGCAGGGCGAGGCGCCGCAGGCTGCGGCTCGAGGGGCGGGGAGGTCGTGCCATGGGCGGGGCGGAGCGTACCACGGGGGTGCGAGCCCGGAGGGCCCGCTCCGCTAGGCTGGCGCGATGGACGGGAGCGGCACGCCGGAGGGGTCCGAGGCCACCGCGCTCGGCGCCGTCGAGCGCGGCTTCGTGCTCGTCGGCCAGGCGCTGGCCGGCGCGCTGGCGCGCCTGCCCCGCGAGCGCGCCCTGCGCGTCGCCCGCGGCCTGGGCCGCGGCTGGGCCCGCTCGCGGGGCCCGCGCACCGGCGACGCCCTGCGCAACCTGCGCATCGCCTTCCCGGAGTGGAGCGAGGCCGAGCGCCGCGCCCTGCTCGAGCGCGCCTTCGCCAACATGGCGGCCGGCGCCGTCGAGTTCGCGACCATGATGCGCCTCGACCCCGAGACCCGGCGCGGGCTCGCCGACGTCGAGGGGCTCGAGAACCTGGAGGCCGCGATCGCGGCATCGCCCACCGGAGCCGTGGTGGTGCTCACCGCCCACTACGGCGCCTGGGAGCTGCTGGTCTCCATCATGGCGAGCCACGGCTTCCCCATCGCGGTGGTGCACCGGGCGCGCGACAACCCGCTCTTCGACCGCATGCTGGGCCTGTGGCGCGAGTCGAGCGGGGTGGAGCTGCTGCCGCGGGGCAGCGCGGCCCGGGCCGCCCTGCGCGCGCTGCGTCAGGGCCGCCACCTCGCCATGACCCTCGACCAGGACTGCCCGCGCAGCGAGGGCGTCTTCGTGCCCTTCTTCGGCCGCCTCGCCTGCACCCGCGACGGCCCCGCCCGGGTGGCGATGCACGCCCGCGCGCCGGTGGTGCCGATCTTCATCGAGCGCATCGGCGAGGGGCTGCGCCACCGGGTGCGGATCGAGCCCGCCCTCGAGCTCGCCCCCGCCGGCGACGACCGCGCCGCCGCCGTGCGCGAGAACGTGCGCCGCATGGTCGCGGTGGTGGAGGACGCGATCCGCCGCGCGCCGGACCACTGGGTGTGGATCCACCGGCGCTGGCGCACCCAGCCCATCGGCGAGGCGCGCCCGTACCCGAGCCGCGGCAGGCCGCTCCTGCCCGGCTCCGTTGGATGAGCCCTTCCCCATGGGGTAGGCTCCAGGGCTCCGGTAGCGACCCCTGCCGCCCGAACCGAGGAGCCGACTTGGCCCGAGACGACGCCACCCCGGCCGTCACCCTGGCGAACTCCGACCTCGCGCAGATGTCGAAGAACGAGCGCATCAAGGTCGAGAGCAAGGGCCTGTTCTTCGTCTCCGAGAAGGGCGAGACCCATACCTTCCTCGACGAGATGGAGGCGCTCACCCGCGGCGAGACCGACACCATCTCGAGCACCGCCAAGGAGCTCTCGAAGTTCTTCGGGATCTACAAGCAGCAGCTGCGAGGCGAGCGGGGCAAGAAGACCGACGACACGTTCTTCATGGTGCGCATCAAGGCGCCCGCCGGCGGCAGGCTCTCGGCCCGCCAGTGGGCCGCCCTCGACGACGCCGCCGACCGGTTCGCCGACGGCACGCTGCGCATCACCTCGCGCCAGGGCATCCAGTACCACCGGGTGTACGGCAAGAAGCTGGCCCCGCTGGTGCGCCACCTGAACCGCGAGTACCGCGACGATGGCACGCTGAGCGCCTGCGGCGACGTGAACCGCAACGTGATGGCCTCGCCCATCGACGACCTCGACCCGGTGCACCGCGTCGGGGCCCTCGAGCTCGCCCACGCCATCGCGGACGAGCTGGCGCCGGCCAGCACCTCCTACTTCCAGATCTTCGCCTCGGACGACGAGGGTCGGAACGCCGGGCCCATCAACGCGACGGAGCCCATCTACGGCGAGCACTACCTGCCGCGCAAGTTCAAGGTGGGCATCGCCCACGCCGAGGACAACTCCGTGGACGTCCTCACCCAGGACGTGGGCTTCGTCCCCGTGGTGACGAACGGCCACGCCGACGGGTCGCTCTTCGACCTCTACACCGGCGGCGGCCTGGGCCTCACCCACAACAACCCGAAGACCGCGGCGCTGCTGGGCCTGCACCTGGGCCGCGTGCCCCGGGGCCAGGTCGTCGCCGCGACCCGCGCCATCGCGATCCTCCAGAAGGAGAACGGCGAGCGGAAGAACCGCAAGCAGGCGCGCTGGAAGTACACCATCCGCCGCCTCGGCGTGGACCGGGTGAAGCAGGACCTGCGCGAGCGCTTCGACGTCGCCCTCGAGGACGCCGCCCCGGCCGCGCTGCCGCCGATGCAGCTCCACCTGGGCTGGCACGAGCAGCGCGACGGGCGCCACTGGTACGGCGTGTCGGTCCAGAGCGGCCGGCTCGAGGGCGAGCTGCGCAAGGCGGTGCGAACCGCGGTGGAGACCCTGGGCCTCACGGTGGTGCTCACCGCCCAGCAGGACCTGCTGCTCTGCGACGTCGAGGACCGCGCCGCCCTCGAGGCCATCCTGCCGCCCCAGAGCGTCTCCAAGGTGCGCGCCAACGCCATGGCGTGCCCCGCCAAGCCCACCTGCGGCCTGGCCATGACCGACGCCGAGAACGTCCTGCCCAGCTACGTCGAGGCCATCGAGGCCGCGGGCTACGGCGACGTGGACGCGGTGATCCGCATGACGGGCTGCCCCAACAACTGCGCCCGGCCGCCCACGGCCGAGATCGGCATCTACGGCTACGGCAAGAACGACCACGTGATCCTGATCGGCGGCGCACGCGACGGCTCCCGGATCGGCACGCCCCTCTACGCCCGGATCGCCGGGGAGGACATGCTGCCGGCGCTGGTCGGGCTCTTCCGCGTGCTCGCCGAGCGCAATCCCGAGGGCCTGCCCGTGGACGAGTTCCTGCACCGGGCCGATCCCGCCGAGCTGCGGGACTGGATCGGGATCGCGGACCGGGGCTGAGGCCCGCTTTGGGCGGCTCGCGCCCGGGTGGTACCCTCCGGCGAGCCCGCAGCGCCATGGACGCGACCCCGTGACCGCCTCGTCCCACAGCCCCCTCTCCGCCTCCGACGCCGAGGTCCTGCTCCGGACCGCCCTCGACGAGGACCGCCTGGGGCGCGCCGAGGCCGAGCGCCTGGCCGCGAGCCTGGGCGACCCGGCGGTCCATGGCGCGCTGTGCGAGGCCGCCCTCGAGAGCAAGCGGCGCGGCCACGGCGAGACGGTCTCGTTCTCGCGCAACGTCTTCATTCCGCTCACCAACCTGTGCCGCGACCGCTGCGCCTACTGCACCTTCGCCAAGCCGCCGGACTCGCCCGAGGCCCGCACCTACACCCTCGACGAGGTCGCCGAGGTGGTGCGCGGCGGCCTCGCCACGGGCTGCGTCGAGGCGCTCTTCTGCCTGGGTGACAAGCCCGAGGTCGCCTACGGGGAGCACCGCCGCTGGCTCGCCGCGCGCGGCTACGGGAGCACCACGGACCTGCTCGAGGCGGCCTGCCGCGCCAGCTTCGAGGCCGGCATGCTGCCCCACACCAACGCGGGCATCCTCGACGCGGCGGAGATGGAGCGGCTGCGGCCCTGGAACGCCTCCCTGGGCCTCATGCTCGAGACCACCAGCGAGCGGCTGCGCGGCAAGGGCATGCCCCACCGCTACGCGCCGGACAAGGAGCCCGCGCTGCGCATCCGCATGCACGAGCAGGCCGGCGAGCTCGCCATCCCCTTCACCAGCGGGATCCTGCTCGGGATCGGCGAGAACGCCGCCGAGCGCGTCGACACCCTGCTCGAGATCCGGCGCCTGAACGACCGCTGGGGCCACGTCCAGGAGGCCATCATCCAGCCCTTCCACCCCAAGCCCGGAACCGCGATGCGCTTCGAGGCGGCGCTCCCGGAGAGCGAGGTGGCGGGCTGGCTCGCCATCGCGCGCCTCGTGCTCGGCTCGGGCATGAACCTCCAGGCGCCGCCGAACCTCGGACCCGACGTGCTCGAGGGCCTGCTCGCCGCCGGAGTGAACGACTGGGGCGGCGTCTCGCCGGTGACCGTCGACTTCATCAACCCCGAGGCGCCCTGGCCGACCCTCGCCGAGCTCGCGCGCCGCACCGAGGCCGCCGGCGCCCGGCTGGTGGAGCGGCTGCCCGTCTACCCGGAGCACCTCGCCCGGCCCGAGCTCTTCCACCCGCGCGTGCTCGCGGCCTGCCGGGAACGGGTCGGCGAGGACGGCTGGCGGCGCGACGCGCGCCCCGGCATGGAGGCCGCCTGATGCTCGAGCGCCTGCTCGCCGACGTGACGCCCGAGGTCGGGCGCGTGCTCGACGCCGCCCTCGACGGCCGCGAGCTCGGCCCCAAGGACGCCGCCCTGCTGCTGCGCGCCGAGGGCGCGGACCTGTTCGCCCTCCAGCGGGCCGCGGACCTGGCCCGGGCCGAGGACGCCGGCGACGACGTCTCCTTCGTCATCACCCGCAACCTGAACTTCACCAACGTCTGCTACGTGGGCTGCAGCTTCTGCGGCTTCGCACGGCATCGTGACGACGCCGACGCCTACGACCACCCCATGGAGACGCTGATCGCGAAGACCCGCGACGCGATCCAGCGCGGCGCCACGGAGGTCTGCATCCAGGCGGGCATCGACCCGCGCAAGGACCACACCCACTACCGCGAGATCCTGCTCGCCCTGAAGGCCGAGTTCCCGTCGCTGCACATCCACGCCTTCTCGCCCGAGGAGCTCGACCACGGCCACCGCAAGAGCGGCATGGAGCTCGGCGACTACCTGCGCTGGCTGAAGGACGCCGGCCTGGGCACGATCCCGGGAACCGCGGCCGAGATCCTCGACGACGAGGTGCGCAAGGTGGTCTCGCCGCGCAAGCTGATGACCGAGCGCTGGGTCGAGATCGTGCGCGCCGCCCACTCCGTGGGCCTGCGCTCGAGCGGCACGGTGATGTACGGCCACGTCGAGAAGGTGGAGCACGTCGCCAACCACCTGGCGCTGATCCGGGACCTCCAGAAGGAGACCGGCGGCTTCACCGAGTTCGTGCCCCTGGGCTTCATCCACGAGAAGAACATCCTGTTCAACCACATGGGCGCGCGGCCGGGCGCGAGCACCTCCGAGGACCTGCGCATGGTGGCGGTCTCGCGGCTGTTCCTGCGGCCGTGGATCACCAACGTCCAGATGTCCTGGGTGAAGATGGGGCCCAAGCTCGCCCAGGTGGCGCTGCTCTCGGGCGCCAACGACTTCGGCGGCACGCTGATGGAGGAGTCCATCAGCCGCGAGTCCGGCGCCGACCACGGCGAGAACCTGCCCGCCGAGGAGATGCGCCGGCTGATCCGCGACGTCGGCCGCACGCCGGTGCAGCGCAGCACCACCTACGAGGTGCTGCGGCGCTTCGACGATCCCGCCGAGGATCCGCCCTCCCTCGAGCCCCAGGAGCCCGCCGAGCTCTCGGGGCCGACCCGCTGGCGGCTCCAGGAGGAGCGGGCCGCGCGCGTCGCGCGGCGGAAGTGAGCCGGGAGGCGGGGTGGCGCGCAACCTGCGCCGGGGCTTCTGGCGGATCGTCGCCGTGTTCTGGGCCGTCGGCGCCCTCGGCCTGCTGTGGTGGAGCGACGAGGCGTGGCGCTGGCCCCTCGCCGACGTCTGCACCGCGGCGAG
Source organism: Myxococcota bacterium (assembly GCA_028277885.1). Classification (GTDB taxonomy): domain Bacteria; phylum Myxococcota_A; class UBA9160; order UBA9160; family UBA6930; genus JANQFK01. The sequence goes on along the minus strand of JANQFK010000003.1, from coordinate 33,730 downwards.
CGCCGAGGGCGAGGACGGCGACTCCGCCCATCCCGAGTGCTACACCGAGGAGGCCCTCGCCCTGGCCGAGTCCGAGAGATTCACCGAGCGTCTGCTGGGACGCTTCAAGCAGGGCTGGGAGGGCGTCGACCCCGACAAGCACGTGCCCCGCTGGCGCACCGCGCGCTACCAGGAGGCCGTGGTCGCGCTCGCGCGCCGCCAGCTGACCTGGGCCGCCCTCGCCTGGGGGCCCTTCTACCTGGGGGTCTGGGCGTTCTCGGGGTTCCGCGGCGAGCCGGCCCCGCCTCCCGACTGAGCCGCCCTCGGAACCCGTTCGCGGTCCGAGGTTTCCATGGGACCGATGAGCGCGCGATGCCTTCGGCTCGGAGCCCTTCTCGTCCTGCTCGCCTGCGGGACCTCCTGTGCCGCCGTGCGGAATCCTGGCGGCGGCCAGGCGCCCGAGGCCGACCGGGCGAAGGCGAGCGGCGAGCGCCTGCTGGTGCGCCGCGCCTCCCTCGAGGTCGCGGTGCAGGACGTCGCCGTCGCGACCCGGGCCGCCGAGGCGCTGGCGCGCGAGCTGGGCGGCTTCGTCGAGTCCTCGCGGACCCGGGTCGACGGGCCGTCCCGGCTCGTCGTGCGCATCCCCGAGCCGCGCCTCGAGGAGGGCCTCGACCGGCTCGCCGCGCTCGGCGAGGAGCGCGAGCGCAGCCTCGCAGCGAGGGACGTCACCGACGAGGTCGCCGACGTCGAGGCTCGGCTGCGCAGCGCGCGGGCCCTGCGGGACCGGCTGCGCGCGCTGCTCGCGCGGGCCGAGGAGGTCGAGGAGGTGCTCTCCATCGAGAAGGAGCTCGCCCGGGTCCAGCTCGAGGTGGAGACCCTCGAGGCGCGCCTCGAGCGGCTGCGCGGCGACGTCGCGCTGGCCCGGGTGGACGTCGCGCTGTGGCACCACCAGCGGGAGATCCTCGGCCCGCTCGGCTACGCGCTCCAGGGGCTCGGCTGGATCCTGGAGAAGCTCTTCGTGATCCGGCCCGGGAGCCCCTAGCGCCGGCGCAGCGCGAGGGCGCCGAGCCCCACCGCGACCAGCAGCGCGCTGGCGGGCTCCGGCGTGACGACGAAGTCGAGCCCGTAGGCGGCCGGCGAGGGGCCGGTCTCCTGGATCCAGAAGGTGTAGTCGCTGCCGCCGGGCAGCGGGCCCGTGAAGCCGATCGCGCCCGGACCGGCCCCGATGTCGTCGAGGATGTCGGTGCCCACCTGGCCGGGACCGCTGCCGAAGTGGTTCCAGCCGAGCAGATCGCCGACGGTGGGGGCGGATGCGGGCACGGTGAAGACGCTGCCGGCCTGGACGGCGATGAAGGACTGGGAGTTCGCGGACTCGTAGGTGTCGAGCACGATGGCGTCGAGCTGGAGGCCCGCGGGGACGGTGACGGTGAGGTAGTCGAGGTCGATCCCGGCCGCGGTCACCACCGAGCCGGAGACGGTGTTGCTGCCCGCGGCCAGCACGCGGGCGGTGGGGGCCAGGCGATCGTCGGAGAGGTCGCCGTCGATGCTCTCGTCGTAGATGGGGACGGCGAGCGAGGCGCTGGGGAGGGCCAGCAGCGCGGCGACGAGCAGGGCCTGGAACCGGATTCGCATCGAAGCCTCCACACCGCACCCCCGCAGCAAGTGGTCGCCGAGGGCCCGTTGTGGCGCCGGCCCGGGCGCCGGTTGGGTTCGAGATGATAGGCTCGAGGAGGTGGCCCCCCGAGCCCTCCCCGGCCTCGTCCGAGCCCTCCTCCTCGGCGCCAGCCTGGCCCTCGCCGGCTGCGCCGCGAGCTTCGACGAGGCCTATCGCGCCTCCCACCCGGACTGGGAGCCGGACTTCCCGCGGCTCGGGGCGGACCTGCTCGAGACCCTCGCGTCGCTGCTGACCCCCACCCGGGAGCACCGCCTCATCACCCAGGTCCAGCGGCTGCGCGTCTTCGACATCGGCGCCGAGCCCTGGGCCGAGATTCCGCGCCGTCGCATCGAGTCCGGCGACTACACGCCGGCCTCCGACGGCGACTACATCGTCGTGGTGCGGATGCAGTGCTCCTGGTTCACCCGCCTCGAGATGGTCGTGCGCGACGCGGTCTCCTGGTACTACCTCACCGAGAACGCGGTCCGCGCCTTCGAGCACGCCGAGTTCGGCCAGCTGTGCCGGCCGGTGCCGAAGGTGCGCGGCGTGCCGGGCCACTCGGAGCTGCGCGACGTGATCCCCACCCTGCTCGACCGCCCGCGGGAGTGAGCGGGCAGCGGGTCAGCGCGCGGGAAAGCGCTCGGCGCCATCCTCGTGCTGGACGCGCAGGCCGTTCACCACGAACGAGACCGTGTGGTAGAAGCCGGCGAGCACGACGAGCTCGAGGAGCTGGGCCTCGTCCCAGGCGGCGGAGAGCTCCTTCCAGAGCGCGTCCGAGATCTCCGAGCCGTCGTGCAGCTCGTCGACCAGGCGGACCAGCAGCCGGTCGCGCTCCCCCCAGGCGGGGTCCTCGGGCCCGCCGTGCACCGTGGCGGCGATCTGCGCCTCGCTGACGCCGAAGCGGCGCGCGAAGGCGGTGACGTGGACGCCCCACTCGTACTCCGCGCGGCAGCGCGCCGTGGTGCGCAGGATGACGATCTCGCGGTCGCGGCGCTCGATGGAGCCGCGGTCGAGCAGGCTGCCGGCGCGGAACCTGCCCAGGATGCGCGGGTTTCGGGCCAGGGTGCGGAACAGCCGGATCGGCTCGAGGCCCGGCGGCATCATGGCCGCCAGCTCCTCGGCGACGGCGGGCTCGTAGGGGGGCTCGAGGGGCGGGATGCGGGGCTCGCTCACGGCGTCCTCCCGGGTCGGGCGCAATGCGCTACGGTATTCGTAGCGTATCGCTACGAATTGCGTAGCGCAAGCGATCGCGCGTGGACGGAGGGCTCGAGGAATGGCGACGCCGCGGCCCGGCCGCCCGGTGCGGGGCTCCCGCTCGGGCCGGCCCATCATGGCGCTCCTCGACCTGCTGGGCCGGCGCTGGACCTTGCGCATCCTGTGGGAGCTCCACACCGGGGAGCAGGCGAGCTTCCGGGAGCTGCGCGAGCGCTGCGACGGCGTCTCGCCGAGCGTGCTGAACGACCGGCTGCGCAGCCTGCGCGAGGCGGGGATCGTGGAGCGCGGCGAGGAAGGCTACGGACTGAGCGGCGAGGGGGAGAAGCTCCTGGCGCGCCTGGCCCCCCTCAAGGAGTGGGCGGATCGCTGGGCGCGGCGCCAGGGAGGCTGAGCCCGCGCTGGTGGGGCTCGGCGCGCCTTCGTAGCATGGGGGCGCCACCGGGAGGTCGCCGTGCCCGCGCCCGACGTCGAGCTGATCCAGTTCCGCTACTCGCCCTACAACGAGAAGGTGCGCTGGGCCCTCGACTGGAAGCGCATCCCCCACACGCGGCGCAGCCTGCTGCCCGGCCCCCACGCACCGGTGGTGCTGCGGCTCACCGGCCGCACCGAGGTGCCCGTGCTGCGCCTCGGCGGCGAGGTGATCGCGGGCTCCGCCCGCATCCTCGAGGCGATCGAGGAGCGCTTCCCGGACCCGCCCCTGTTCCCCGCGGACCCGGACGAGCGGGCCCGTGCCCTCGAGATCCAGAGCTGGTTCGACGACGACGTGGGCCCGTGCGTGAGACGCGCCCTCTTCCACGTGATGCTCCCGAGCCCGGACTACCTGGTGCGCGTGTTCGCTGGTCATCGCGGCCCCGGCATGCAGCGGGTCTACCGGGCGATGCTCCCGCTCGTCATGCCGATCATGCGCCGCAGCATGCAGGTGAACGCCTACCAGGTGGAGCGCTCCGCCGCGTCGATCCGCGACGGCCTCGACTTCGTGGTGAAGCACGCGGGGCCCGACGCCGCCCTGGTGGGCGGCGCCTTCGGCGTGGCGGACCTCGCGGTGGCCTCGATCCTGGCGCCCCTCGCGGACCCGCCCCACCCCGACATGGCGCGCCCGGACCCGAAGCCCGAGGCGCTCGTGCGCTTCCTTCGGGAGTGGGCCCGGCACCCCGGCGTCGCCTGGGTGCACGAGACCTACCGCCGCCACCGACCCGGCTCCGCGGAGGCGACCGCCACGGCATGAGCCCCGGGCGCAACCGGCTCGAACGGATCGTGAGCCGGATCGCGGCGCGCCCGGTGCCGGACTTCGCGCCACCGCCGCACCCCCTCGCCGAGGGCCTGTACGCGATCGACCGCCGCTGGAGGCTGCCCGGCGGCGCCACCCTGCCGACGCGCTCGGTGGCGGTGCGCCTCGCCGACGGCGGCCTGGTGCTGATCGCGCCGCCGCCCCTCGAGCCCGCGGTCCGGGAGGCGCTCTCGTCGCTCGGGCCGCTGCGCGCCCTGGTGGCGCCCAACAGCTTCCACTACCTGGCCCTGCCCGCCTGGGCCACGACCCTGCCCGGCGTGGAGGTGCACCTGGCCCCGGGGCTCGCCGAGCGCCGCCCCGAGCTGCCCCCGGGCCGCAGCCTCGGTCCGAGCCCGCCGCCGCTGTGGGCCGGCCAGCTCGACCAGGCGGTGTTCGGCCCGGTGCGCGGCGTGAGCGAGGTGGCGTTCCACCATCCCGCGAGCCGCACCCTGCTGCTCACCGACCTCGCCTTCAACCTGCGCGGCGAGACGGATCGGCGCTCGCGGCTGATGTGGAGGCTCTACGGCGCCTGGGAGCACTTCGGCCCCAGCCGCGCGGCGCGCTGGATGCTGCTCCAGGGCAGCGAGGCCGTGGGCGACTTCGTGCGTCGGCTGCTCGCCTGGGACTTCGACCGCATCGTCGTCGCCCACGGTGAGGCGGTCGAGAGCGGCGGTCGCGCCGCCCTCGAGGCGGCCTTCGCCGAGTGGCTCGGGTGAGGCTCCGGGCGGTACCCTCGGCTCCATGGAAGCCCCCGCCAAGCCCGTGGAGGCCTTCCGCGACTTCGCGGCCGAGCGCCAGCCCGGCGTGCGCGAGCTCTACGCCGAGAACCACGCCGGCCAGACCGTCGACTTCGTGACCGGCCGGCGCGAGGCCTACCTGCCGCTGCGCCACGGCCGCATGAGCGTCTGGCAGGCGATGGCGAGCCTCGCCGAGCTGGTGGACGAGAGCGATCCCGACACCGAGCTCACCCAGCTCGACCACGCCCTCCAGACCGCCGAGGCGCTGCGCCGGGACGGCGCGCCGCGCTGGCTGGTGCTGACGGGCTTCATCCACGACCTCGGCAAGGTGCTGACGCTCTTCGGCGAGCCCCAGTGGGCGGTGGTGGGCGACACCTTCCCGGTGGGCTGCGCGTTCTCGGACCGGATCGTGTTCCCCGAGCTCTTCGCCGCGAACCCGGACCGCCGGGTGCCCGGGTACTCGACGCGCCTCGGCATCTACGAGGCGGGCTGCGGGCTCGATCGCGTCCTCCTCTCCTGGGGACACGACGAGTACCTCTACCACGTGGTGCGCGACTTCCTGCCCGACCCCGCCCTGGCCATCATCCGCTACCACTCGTTCTACGCCTGGCACCAGGCCGGCGAGTACCGCTTCCTGATGGACGCCTCGGACCACACCCGGCTCGAGTGGGTGCAGCGCTTCAACCCCTACGACCTCTACTCGAAGGCCGACGCCCCGCCCGACTTCGACGCCCTGCGCCCCTACTACGAGGACCTCGTCGCCGACCTGCTCCCCCCGCAGCTGGATTGGTAGAGGGGACGTTCCTTGAGATTCTCACTTCCGCCGTCCAAGGCGGAAGTGAGAATCTCAAGGAACGTCCCCTCTCGGCCGCATCCGGATGCGGCGGACGTCGACGGGCCTGCCGGTGCGCTCGTCCACCACGAGGGGGCGGATCTCGTCGCCGGTGTCGCGGTCCACCAGCATCACGGGCGCCACGCCGTCCTCCCAGAGCCAGTCCTCGCCCCAGCGCCACATCGCCGCCAGCACGCTCCAGAACTCGCGCCCCTTGTCGGTGAGGCGGTACTCGTGGCGCGGCGGGTGCTCGGCGTAGAGGACCTTCTCCATCAGGCCCTCCGCGACGAGGCGGCCCAGCCGCTGGGCCAGCACGGCCCGGCTCACGCCCAGGGACTCCTGCAAGTCGTCGAAGCGGCGCTGCCCCGCGAAGGCGTTGCGCAGCACCAGCGGCGTCCACCAGTCGCCCAGCAGGTCCGTGGTGCGCGCGATCGGGCAGGGCCAGCGATCGAAGCGGGTGCGGCGCACCTCAGCGCCTCCCGGTTCCGGCGCGCGTCACGCGACGGCCTCCACCCGGGCGGCGACGTGCTTGTGCCACGGCGTGCCGGCCAGCCAGTCGCGGTCCTCGGAGGCGGTGAGCTCGTTGGCGGGCACGCCGTGCACCACCGGGCTCCCGGACTCGTCGGGATAGTCGAGTCCGAGCCCGTTGGGCAGGCTCACGTGGCCGGGCAGGAGCGTGTCCGTGATCTCCACCACGGCCTCGACGCTCGAGCGCTTGGTCGTCACCCGGGCGAGGGCGCCCGCCTCGATGCCGAGCCGCGCGGCGTCCTCGGGGTTCATGCGCAGCGCCCCCGAGGCGTCCTTCTTGCGCCAGGTCGGATCGCGGTAGATCGTGTTGGCGGTGGAGGTGCGCCGCTCGCCGGCGGCCAGCACGAAGGGGAAGGCGGGGTCACGCTGCTGCGGGTCCTCGCCGCGCGCCGCCGCCAGCTCCTCGAGCAGCTCGGGGATGACCAGGTCGATGCGGCCGTCGGGATGCTCGAGCCGCTTCCAGGTCTCCTCGTAGGGATCCACCGAGAACACGATGCCCGAGCGCTCGCGCAGGATCGCCTCGAAGAGCGCGTTGCCGCTCTCGTAGCCGGCGCGCCGCACGGACTCCGGGTAGGTGAGTGCGCAGCTCTGGGCGAGTCCCCAGACGGCCGCGGCCGCCGCCGCTCCGTCGGGAAGCGTGGCGCCCAGGGTCTCGTAGAGCACCACCGGCACCAGGCGACCCGCCGCCGGGTTCGCGCCCATCCAGGCGAGGAACGCCGGCGCGAAGGCGTCGAGCCCCTGGGCCGCGGCCTCGTGGAGCGGTGCCAGGTCGAGCCCGTCGAGCGCTCCCATGGCCCGGACCAGGCGCCGGTGGATCTCGGGCTCGGGCAGCGTGCCGGGCAGGGGATCCATCAGCGGCGAGCGCAGGTGGTAGTAGTTCTCGGGGAACTCCAGGGTGAAGAAGGTGGACTCCCACTTCTCGAACTGGGAGGCGGCGGGCAGGACGTAGTCGGCCTGGCGCGCCGTCTCGGTCATGGCCACGTCGATCACCACCACGAACTCGAGGGCCTCGAAGGCCTGGCGCATGCGCTGGCTGTCGGCGAGGGAGTGGCACGGGTTCGCGCTCTCGACGAGGGCGGCGCGGAAGCGATCCGCGTGGTCGGTCAGGATCTCGTCGGGGATCGCGTTGCAGGGGATCAGGCCCGTGATGATCTTCTCCCCGCGGACGGGGCTGCGGCGATCGCTGCGCCCGCCGCCGATCAGCTTCCCGAAGGCGGTGTGGAGGTTCATGGCGCCGCGCTTGCCGAAGTTGCCGGTCAGCAGGTAGACGAGCTTCTCGAGGTAGGAGTTGAGGGTGCTGTGGGGCGCCTGCTGGATGCCCAGGTCCTCGAAGATCGAGCAGCTCTCGGCGCGCGCGATGCGCCGGGCCGTCTCGCGCACCTGCTCCTCGGCGAGGCCCGCCCGTGCGCAGTAGTCCGCGATGGGGACCTCGGCGAGGGCGGCGAGGAGGGTCTCGGCGCCGCTGGTGCGCTCGGCCACGAACGCCGAGTCGAGCAGGTCCTCCTCGACGAGGACGGCCAGGAGCGCGCTCAGGCAGAAGACGTCGGTGCCCGGGCGCAGCTGGAGGTGGATGTCGGCGAGCTCCGCGGTCTCGGTGCGCCGCGGGTCGATCACGACGAGCGCGCGCTCCGGGTCCTTCGCGATCTCCCGCAGCACCTTGCGCGCGCGCGGGAAGCCGTGGGAGTGCCACGGGTTCTTGCCCAGGAACACCGCCACCTCGGCGTCGTGGTAGTCGCCGGTGGTGTGGCAGGAGGGCTTGCCGAAGAGCTGGCCGTCCACCCAGAACTCGCCGGTCTTCTCCTGGGCCAGGGCGTTCGACGTGAAGACGGAGCCGAGGGCTCCGCGGGTCGCCATCGAGTAGCCGCCGCCCAGGTGGTTCCCCTGACCGCCGCCGCCGTAGTAGAGGATCTTCTCGCCGCCGTGGGCGTCGCGTACGGCGACCAGGCGCTCCGCGACCTCGCGGATCGCGGTGTCCCAGTCGATCTCCTCGTAGCGCCCGTCGGCGCGCCGACGCAGAGGCGACGTGAGGCGATGGCGCCCGTTCTGGTAGTGGTCGAGGCGCGAGGGCTTCTCGCAGGTGTAGCCCTGGGAGCCCGGGTGCTGCTTGTCGCCGCGGATGCGCGTGAGGCGGCGGCCTTCGACCTCGACCTCGAGCCCGCAGTTGATGCTGCACAGGATGCACGCGGTGGAGTGCCATTCGCCGGCCATGGGGATCCCTCCTGGTCGCTCCGGATCGGGACGATCCGGAAGTCCGGGCGCCGAGTGAGTTCTACAAGAGAATGCACTGCCCGGGGCCGGAATTCAAACGGAATCTGCCTCTTGATTTTTAGAAAGTAATCGCTCACTATCCAAGCCATGCCGAGCGCGCCCGCCGCGAAGAGCTCCCCGCCCCGCCGCACCCAGGCCCAGCGCCGCGCCCACACCCGCGGCCGGCTCCTCGACGCCGCCATCGAGTGCCTGGTCGAGCAGGGCTACGCGGCCGTCACCACGGCCGCCATCGCGAGCCGCGCCGGGGTCTCCCAGGGCGCGATCTTCAAGCACTACCCCACCAAGGCGGCGCTGCTGATCGCCGCCACCGAGCGGCTCTACGCGCGCATCCGCGCCGAGTTCGAGGCGGAGATCGTCCGGCGCGCCGCGGGCCGCGACCGCATCGACGCCGCCCTCGAGCTGCTCTGGTCCGTGTTCGCGAGCCCCGAGGTCACCGCCTCCCTCGAGCTCGGCATGGCGGCCCGCACCGACGCCGAGCTGCGCGCCGCCCTCGCGCCCATGTCCGCCGCCCACCGCGCGGCGATCCACGCGACCGCACGCTCGCTGTTCCCCGAGGCGACGGCGCGCAACCCCCGCTTCGACACCTACATCGACGTCGTGCTCTCGACCCTGCAGGGCGCGGTCGCGGGCGCACCCGCCCACGACGGCCCGCAGCGGAGCCCCGAGCTGCTCGACGCGCTGCGCTGGCTGGCCCACAGCCAGCTCGCCATGGGAGAAGAGTGATGGAGTTTCCGAACGTCGTCGCCTGGGCGATCCCCGGGTTCCTGGGCCTGCTGGCCGCGGAGGCCCTCACGGCGCGCCGCCTGCGCCTGCGCTTCGAGCTGCGCGACACCTTCGCGAGCCTCTCCATGGGCGTCGGCAACTTCGCCATCGGCCTCACCGTGGCCGGCCTCTACGTCGTGGCCTTCCAGGCCGTCCACTCCGTCCGGCTCTTCGACCTCGGCTACACGCCGGCCGTGTTCGTCGCCTGCTTCCTGCTGGAGGACCTGGCCTACTACGGGTTCCACCGCATCTCCCACGAGTCGCGCTGGTTCTGGGCGAGCCACGTCGTGCACCACTCCTCCCGGCTCTACAACCTGTCGACGGCGCTGCGCCAGACGTGGACCGGCCGCATCAGCCTCACCTGGGTGTTCTGGCTGCCGCTGGCGTGGGTCGGCTTCCCGCCGCCCATGATCTTCCTCTTCACCGGCATCAGCCTGATCTACCAGTTCTGGATCCACACCGAGTCCATCGACCGCCTGGGCCCGCTCGAGTGGGTGCTCAACACGCCGAGCCACCACCGCGTCCACCACGCCACCAACCCGCGCTACCTCGACGCCAACTACGGCGGCGTCCTCATCGTGTGGGACCGCCTGTTCGGCAGCTTCGTGCGCGAGGAGGCGGACGACCGCCCGCGCTACGGCATCGTGAAGAACCTCGACACCTACAACCCCCTGCGCATCGCGTTCCACGAGTGGGCCGCCATCGCGCGCGACCTCGCCGCCGCCGGAAGCTGGCGCGACGCCCTCGCCTACCTGTTCGGCCCGCCGGGCTGGAGCCGCGACGGCAGCCGCTCCACCACCGCGATGATCCAGGAGCGCTGGCACGCGGCGGGCGAGCCCCGCGGCGTCGCCGCCGCGCACTTCGCGGTGCGGGAGCCGGATGCTCGGACCGGCGCGGCCGCCACGGCCGACGTCGCGTCGGGGCCGGGAATGCGACAGGCGGCGAGAGCGCTCTGAGTTGAACAACGCGCGATCTCCTTGCCGCTCGGCTCCATGCCCAGCCGCGGGGATCCGGGCTAGCGTCCGGCCGTGGCTCGACACCCGCTTCTCCTGCCGCTCCTCGGGCTCGCGTACGGCCTCGCCGCCGGACCGTCTACCGCCGCCGAAGGCGACCTGTTCGAGATCATCCCCCTCGAGGGCGACGGGCGCACCGTGGCCGCGGAGCTCGCCGATCTCGACGGCGACGGGCGCACGGACGTGCTCCGCGTCGTGATCCTCGGCATCCCTCCCCGGGAGGAGCGCCGGCTGCGCGTGCATCTCCAGGGCGCCGACGGCGTGCTCCCAACGACGCCGAGCTTCGAGCGCCCGCTGCCGGGGGATTGCGCAGGCTACGACCTCGCCGACCTGCTCGAGAGCCCCGGGGTCGAGCTGGTGCTGTGGCGGCCCGCGGGCCTCAGCCTGCTCTCCCTGGCGGGGCCCGATGCGCCGGGCCGCGAGCTCGCGGTGCCGCGGGGCGCGGCCGTCGCCGCCGAGGACGAGCGGGGCCTGGAGCGCGTGCCCCTCGTCTGGCACGGGCTCGGGCCCGAGCCGTGGCTGCTGGTGCCACGGCTCGGGGACGTGGTGGCCGTGACGGCCGACGGGCGCGAGCGCGCGGTGCTCGAGACCGGCGCGCGGGTCAACTACTTCGTGCCTGCGCGGCCGGGGCCGGTGGTGGCCGAGAGCGACGTGCAGCTCTTCATCGACCTGCCCCGGGTGATCGCCGGCGACGTGGACGGAGACGGACGCGCGGACCTGGTGACGGCGACCCGCCAGGCGCTGCGCGTCTTCCTGCGCCGGGCGGACGGGAGCTACCCCAGGACGCCGGACCGGACCCTCGACCTCGAGCGCATCTCCGAGGAGGACCACCTGCGCGGGACCGGGCAGGTGCGGGTGGCGGCGGCGGACTTCGACGGCGACGGCCGGCTCGACCTGCTGGTCTCCGAGGCGAGCGGGGGGCTCCTCGACGCCCGCTCCCACACCACGGTGCACCGCAACCGGGCGGGCGGCTGGGACCTCGGGCGACCCGATCGCAGCTTCCGCCGCGACGACGCCTGGAGCGCCGACGACCTGCTCGACCTCGACGGCGACGGGCGCCCGGAGCTGGTGCGGATCTGGATCCCGATGAACGTGCTCGAGCTGGTGGAGGCGCTGGTGACGCGCTCCCTCGACGTCCACGTGTCCGTGCACCGCGCCGACGCCGAGACGGGCTTCGCCGCGGAGCCCTGGCTCGAGCGCAAGCTCGGGATCTCGGTGGACCTGCGGTCCGGGCGCCCGCCGGGCTTCGTCCCCACCGCCCGCTCGGACCTGAACGCCGACGGCCGGCTCGACCTGATCGACTCGGGCGACGGCGACGAGATCCTCGTGTTCCTCGGCGACGGCGAACGACCCTTTCGCGAGGTGGCGGGCCGCCAGCCTCTCGACAGCGGCGGGCGGCTGCGCCTCGGCGACATCGACGGCGACGGCCTCCAGGACCTGCTGCTCTACGACCCGCGCGACCGCGAGGCGCCGGTGCGGATCGGCCGCAACCGCGGCCGGCTGCCCGGGACGCCCCGCAGCCTGCGGCTCGAGCCGCGCCCCTAGCAGGCCGACCCATCCTGGGTCGGCTTCCGTCGCAAGGCCAGCCCGCCGCTCCCTGGTACCGCGCGCCGCGGGTATGCCATCCTTGGCGTCCGTCATGGGACCGAAGATCCTCGCCGCAGCGGTGGTCGCCGCGACGTGCCTCGGAATCGCGGAGCTGGGCTCGTACCTGATCCTCGTGTCCGCCGCCCGCCACAACGTGGCGCCCCGCATCTTCGAGGTGTCGGACAACAGCGCGATCCAGGGGGTGGGGGTGAAGCCCGACTTCCGGCAGCGCTGGAGGGCTCCGGAGTTCGAGACCGAGATCGCCACCAACAACATCGGCCTGCGCGAGGCGGAGGACTACCACGGGGAGCCCGTGGACGTCGGCTTCTACGGCGACTCCTTCACCTTCGGCCACGGCGTGGACCACGGGGAGCGCTACTCGGACCGGCTCCGCGAGCTCCTGCCCGACAAGCGGATCGTCTCCTTCTCCTACCTGAACGGCTGGACCACGCCGCACTACCTCGTATTCATGAGGAAGTACCCGGAGATGCTTCCCGAGATCGGCATCGTCGGCCTGTTCCTCGGCAACGACCTCACCAGCGACATGGACGAGACGGACCTGGTCCGGGACGAGGCGGGCGGGCTCGTCGCCGTGCGCGCCAACAACCGCGAGGTGCACCGCCGGGGGTTCCTGATCGCGCGGGACCAGAACCGCGTGACCCGCCTGCTGCGCCGCAGCAACTTCGGCGAGCTGCTGATCCGCGCCCAGGTGTTGGGGGCGATCGGGCTGGCGCCGAAGCCGGTGCGGACCGTGAACGCGCGCCCGCCGCTGAGCTTCGAGCGGGGGCAGCTCACCGAGAGCAACCTGGCGGGCCTGGGCTTCCTGCTCGACATGCAGCGCCACCTCGAGGCCCGGGGCAGGCGGCTCGTCGTCTTCCTCATCCCCTGGAGCTTCTACGTCGCCGACTATCCGTCGCGCTACGAGGACGCGGTCGAGCTCGACCTCCGCAGCCAGCAGTACCTGCCCCGGAGGATCGAGGCCTGGTGCGAGGAGAACGGCGTGGAGTGCATCAACCCCGTGCCGGCCTTCCAGGCGCTGGAGAGGGCCGGAACGCGCCTCTACTTCGAGGCCGACGCCCACTGGACGCCGGCCGGGCACGCCGCGGCGGCGCGGGAGATCCACCGCCACCTCGCCGAGGGCCGCGAGCGCTCCGTCGTCGGCGCCGACTAGCCGAGGGAGCCCTTCGGGCTCGCTTTGCGGCGGAGGCCGACCCATCCTGGGTCGGCCTCCTAGCTACGGCGCGCCACCACCGCGCAGGAGATGGTGGCCTGCCGCTGCCGGGCGCGCTCGAGCGTCATGCCGGTCATCGGAAAGAAGGCCGACTCCTCGACGGCGAGGCCCGCCGAGGCCACCAGGTCGACCACCTCCTCGGGCTCCTGAAGCAGGTAGATGTGGTCGGGCGCCGGGCTGTTGACCGGCATGTTGACGAAGATGCGGCCCTCGGAGCGCAGGCGGCGCGCCACGGCCTCGAGGAGCTCCCGGGGGCGCTCCACGTGCTCGAGCACCTCGGACATCACGATGCTGTCGAAGGCCTCGCCGTCGCCGACCCCGCTGGTGGCGTCGTGGCAGACGACCTCGACGCCCCGGGTTCCCAGGCGCGCCAGGCAGCGGCGCGTCTCCTCCACCGCGGTCTCGCTCACGTCCCAGCCCGCAGCGGCGGCGCAGCGCTCGTCGGCGGCGGCCAGCTGTAGCAGCAGCCCGTGGCCGGGGCCGATCTCGAGGTGGCGGTAGCCCGTCGGGTTGGTGGGCAGGAAGCTGCGGCGCAGCCAGCTCAGGGTGGCGAGGTGGTTGTTCCACAGCAGCTGGGAGAGGAGCAGGCCGCGCAGGTAGTGCTCCATGCCGCCGGGGTGCTCCTCCTCGAAGGCGCCCACCTCCGCCACCGTGGCGTGGCGGTAGCGCCCGTTGCGGCGGAAGAAGTACTCCTCCTCGAGCAGCCGGTCGCAGGTCCAGCGGTAGGACTCGCAGTAGGAGGCCAGCTCGTCGCCGGCGATGTGCAGCACGCAGTCCGCCACGAGCTCCGAGTCCTCGAGCTCGGGCTCGCTGCGCGTCTTGAAGCCCCGGCGCAGGTACTTCTCGTGCTCGGGCCACACCTCGAGGAGCGCCGCCAGCACGGCGGCGAGGCGGGACCCGGGCGGGACGGGCTCGGGCAGGGCGGCGCTGCTCACGGGCTCCTCCCCCACGCGTCCCTACAGGGCGTGGTCTTCGCCGGCGCCCGGCACGGCGTCGTCCTCGACGAGCGCGACGATGCGGGCCGCGAGCTCCGCCGGGTCCGCCTCGGCGCCGGCGCCCTCGCGCATCGCCTGCTGCCAGCGCGGATCCCAGCGCTCGGTGAGGCCCCCCGCCATGAAGCCCGGTGAGACGCTGAAGACGCGCACCCCGCGTGGGCCGAGCTCGCCGGCCAGCGCCCGGGTGAGGCTCTGGAGCGCGCCCTTGGCGGTCACGTAGGCCGAGAAGCCCTTGGGCGGGGTCTCCGAGAGGGCGGCGGTGAGCACGTTCACCACGGTACCACGCTCGGCCCTCGCGAGCGGGCGCAGCAGCTCGCGGGTGCAGAGGAAGGCGCCCTTCACCGCCCCCTGCCACTGCGCCTCGAAGCTCGACCAGTCGAGCAGGTGGAAGGGCGTGGGCTCGAAGGGCGGGCATGCGTTGTGCACCAGCACCAGCTGCCGGGCCCCGGCGACCTCGCCCGCCCAGGCCTTCCAGTCGGCGTCCTCGCGCGTGACGTCGCAGCGGAAGGCGCGGCCGGCGAGGCCGCGATCGGCCAGGTCGGCCTCGAGGCGCGCCGCCGCCCCGGCGTCCTCGCGGTAGAGCGCCACCACGCGGTGGCCCGCCGCCGCGAAGCCGAGGGAGAGCTCGCGGCCCAGGCCGCGGCAGCCGCCCGTCACCACGGCGGCCTTCGCCTCAGCCGTCACGCGCGACCCTCACCTGGGCCTTGCCCGCCGCCACGGCGCCGCCCTCGCGCTTGCGCACCTGGAAGCGCAGCACCACCACGCCCTGGCTCTCCACCTTCTGCTCCACCTTCGCGGTGAGCTCCAGGCGATCGCCCAGGAAGCAGGGCTCGCGGTAGCGGATGTCCACGGTCAGCAGCAGCGAGCCGCGGCCCGGGAACACCATGCCGACGAAGTGGGAGAGGAACCCGTTCAGGATGGCGCCGTGCATCACCCTGCCCGGGAAGCCCCGCGTCCGTGCGAAGTCGTCGTCCACGTGGATCGGGCTGCGGTCGTCGAAGGCCGCCAGGAAGCTCTCGTAGACCGCGGGCTCGATCGCGTAGCCGTGGCGCGCCTCGGCGCCGACCTCGATGGCGTCGAAGGCGATCGACCGTGCCTCGCCGACGCTCACCGCGCCCCCCAGTCGATGGCGCTCCAGACCGCCTGCATGCGGTCGAGGTCGTTGGCGAAGAAGAACAGGCTCGCCGACACGTAGAGGAAGGTAGCCGAGACGGCCACGGCCCGGATGGCCGGGCTCGCCATGTAGTCGCGGAAGCGGCGGCCGAGCACCCGGCGCAGCAGCAGCCGGTAGTAGTGGTTCGTCGTCACCGCCACGGCGTGCACCACGCCCAGGAAGAAGAAGTTCCAGCCGACCCCGTGCCAGACGCCCACCAGGATGAAGATCACGAAGATCGAGAAGCCGATCACGTGGTCGGTGCTCCGCGGCCCGAAGCGCGCCACCAGGGCCTTCGAGAGCGGCGTGAAGACCACGTCGCGCATCCAGTTGCCCAGGGTGATGTGCCAGCGGGTCCAGAACTCCTGCACGCTGCGCGCCGAGAGCGGCCGCGCGAAGTTCTCCTGGGTGCGGATCCCGATCAGGCTGGAGGCCCCGATCACCATGTCGCAGATGCCCGAGAAGTTGCAGTAGAGGAACAGGTAGTAGGCCACCATGGCCACGGCGAGATCGAGGGGCGGGTGGGGGTGGCCGTCGAGCAGCAGCCCGGAGTAGGAGAACTGCCCGAAGATGCTGCCCAGGAACAGGTACTTCGCGGCCCCGACCACGATGCGCTGCACGTCGCGCGCCGGGCTCGCCGAGAGCGTGGGCGTCTCGACGGAGTCGTGGAAGGTGCGGTAGGTGCTGATCGGCCCGATGGGGAGCGTGGGCAGGAAGAAGGTGAAGGCGAGGTAGCGGGAGAAGCCCGGCCGCTCGACGACGCCGTTGCGCACCTCGATCACCAGGTGCCCCAGCCGCAGCGCCACGTAGGAGAGCCCCAGAAAGGCGGCGGGCAGCGCCAGCTCGCCGCCGCCGGGGACGCGGCTCCAGAGCGGCTCCCAGAGGAAGGCCAGGTACTTGATGCCGACGAGCGACGCGATGGGGGCCGCGAAGGCGAGCAGCCAGCGGGCGTCCGCGGCCCGCGCGAAGGCGCCGAGCAGCAGCCAGTGGACCCCCACCAGCGCGAAGTAGGCGGCGCAGACCAGCCCCGCGGTCTCGGCGGGGACGGCCTGGGCGAGCAGCGCCACCAGGCCCGCGGCGCTGAGCGCCGCCAGCCCGCCGAAGCGGCGCGTCTCGCCGGCAAGGCGCAGGCACAGCGCGGCGAGGACCAGGTAGACGGCGAAGAGCAGTGCGGTGGTGAGCATGGCGCCGGCCGCTAGAAGCCCCGGTAGACGACGTCCGTGAGCGTCGCGTTCTCCGGCAGGAACAGGAACAGCCCCACCACCAGCGCCGCGAGCAGCACCGCCACCAGGGTCCAGCCGGCGCCGGCCTCACTCGACATGACGGCTCGCGACCTCGAGGATCCCGGGCAGCAGCGCCGCAGTGAAGTAGCGGCTGCCCGAGGCGTTCAGGTGGTAGCGGTTGAAGAAGAGCCGCTGCACCTCGTCCTCGGCGAGGGGCTCGAAGAGCGCCGCCGGCGGGACGCCCAGCACCGGGACCGGGCGACCGGCGAGGGCCGACCAGTCGGCGAGCTCCTCGAGGTGGGCGTCGGCGCGCTCGGGCCAGCCGGGCAGGTGGAGCACGGCGAGGGGCACCTCGTGCCGGGCCAGCAGGGCCAGCGTCTCCCGGATGCAGTGGCGCTGGTAGGCGCTCGGCTCGAGCTCGGAGATGCGCAGCACCCCGCCCGGGGCCTCCTGCACGATCTCGCCGGCCGTGAAGCGCGGCGGGTCCGCCGCCACCGGCCGGTAGCGCTGCGGGTCCCCGCTCCCGGCGCGCGTGAACCCGAGCGGCGCCAGGCTCGCGCCCAGGTTCGCCGCCTCGGGCGAGGGCGACAGCCGCCCCGGCCGCAGGGCGTAGAGGAGGGAGCGCGGTCCGGTGAGCACGTGGGCGGCGGCGAGGCCGACGCGATCGGCCAGCGGCATGCCGCGCACCAGCGGCGTGCCGGCGTCGAGGCGCGTGGTCCAGTGGCCGATCTCGTGGCTCATGCCGGGCCAGCGCCGCGCGTGGGTGGGCTTCGGCATGCTGGCCACCACCAGCCCCACCTTCCGGCGCCGCAGCAGCTCCTCGAGGATCAGGTGCACGCGGTCCTCGGTGCGCCAGTTCACCGCCAGGGTCACCACCGCGGCCTCGCGTCCCAGCTCGCGGGAGAGCGCCGCCTCGACCCGGGGCGTGTCGACACCCGCGCCCATCAGGGAGGCGCCCACGAACACCACGTCGAGGTCCGAGCGCTCGCGGAAGACCTGCTGCCAGACCCAGGCGATGGGCCCGCTGTCGTCGTCGACGCCGCGCCAGAGCTGCTCGCGGCTGGGGACGCCGAGGGCGGCGAGGCCCCAGGGCAGGGCCAGGAGCGCCAGCAGCAGCCCGACGAAGCCGACGGCGGTGCGCGCCGACGCGAAGGCCGGGCTGGCGGCCGGGCCCTTCACGCGCCTAGCCGTCCAGGTGCTTGCGGATCAGGTCGGCGAACTCGCCGACGTTCTGGGTCGCCTCGACCTCGCCCACCCGGAACTTGATCCCGAAGCGGGACTCGACGGCGATCACCAGGGAGATCTGGATCAGCGAGTCCCACTCCTCGACCTCCTCGGCCGTGAGCTCCGGCGTCAGCACGACGGGGTCGAGGAACACCTCGTCGAACACGCCCTGGAGCTGGGCGATGGTCTCTTCCTGGTTCATGCCGTCTCCGACTTGCACTGGATGTGGGTCTTGCGGGGCTCGTAGCCGGCCACGTCGAGCCGCCAGGTGGTTCGCTCCGGCGCCTCCTCCACGAGCTCGAAGCCGAGGGAGGGATACAGCCCCCTCACCATGGCGTTGCGCTTCGTGGGCAGGTAGTGGCCGGTGAGCGTCCGGCAGCCCAGGCGTGCCGCCCGGGCCACCAGCTCGTTCAGCGCCTCCACCTCGACGCCGCGCTTCAGCACGCGGCAGCTCATCAGCCAGGTGTCCAGCACCAGCTCGGCGTCGCGCCGCTCGCCCACCAGCACGCTGATCAGGCCGTGGTCCGAGAAGCGGTCGGCGAGCCGCAGCGTGAAGGCGGTGTGGTCCGCGCTGGCGGCCAGCGCCGCCACCTCGGCCTGGCTGCGGCGCCGCGTCGTCAGGTTGAACTGGTTGCTCTTGTTGATGAGCTGGGTGATGCGCGGCAGGTCCGTCTCGTCGAAGTCGCGGATGCGGGCCTCCATCTCGAGGGAGGAGAGGTAGGAGTCCATGTCCGTGGTCTGGCTCGCCAGGGCGCGGCGCTCGGCCTCGGCGCGGTACTGGCCGGTGCGCGCGGCGTCGGCCTCGGTGATCGAGAGCCGCTCGAAGTGGCCCGAGTCCTGGAGCAGGCGGACGAAGCGCGACGGGTCGTCGCCCAGGTGGAGCGTGGCCACCTCGGGCACGAACTGGTTCACGATCTCGATCTCGGCGCGGTTGTCGTCGACGAACACGAAGCTGTCGAGGCCGAGGCCCAGCTCGTCCGCGATGACCCGGATGTTCTCGCTCTTCGGCTCCCAGTTGGCCTTGAAGCAGGCGATGTCCTCGGCCCGGAGCACCATCTCCGGGTGCTTCTCGAAGGGCTCCATGGCGATCTCGTGCTCGTTCTTGCTGGCCACGGCGAGGACCACGCCGCGCCGGGTGAGCGTGGCCACGTAGCGCTGGAAGGCCTTGAAGGCCTCGCCCCGGGGCGAGGTGTCGCCGAGCTCGATGCCCTCGAGGCCGGCGTCGCCGATCACGTCGCCCCAGAGCGTGTTGTCGAGGTCGAGGACCAGCACCTTCTTGGGCGTGCGCCGCGTGCTCGCCGCCACCCGCGCCGCCTCCCGGGCGAAGTCCACCAGCAGGCGCGGCGAGCACGGCTGCTTGCTCTCGAACCAGGCCCGGGCGTCCTCGGCCTCGGGCGTGCCCAGGCGCGCGGCCAGGAACTCCAGGTCGCACAGGTGCACCGTGCCCGGCGCCTGGAGCCCGAGCTCGAGGTTCACGAGCTTGGTGTAGCTCCAGTCCGAGGCCAGGGTCTTGCTGCGGTAGGGCCCGAGGTCGATCCCCGCCGGCGGCAGGAAGTTCGCGAGCACCACGTCGGCGCCGGAGCGCTCGCTGGCGGTGCGGCACAGGCCCAGCAGGTCGCGCACCAGGGCGTGGGCCTGCTCCTCGACGCGCTCGCGCGGGTCCGCCGGTCCGCCCGCGTAGCGGCAGCGCTGGGGGGCGGGGATCAGCACCAGGACCTCGGGCCGGAAGGCGTGGAGCTCGCTCTCGGGCTCGAGGATCTGCGCCGTGTAGTCGTCGTACTCGCCGACGAAGAGCTCGGTCGCGATCCCCTCGGCGGCCAGGAAGTGCTCCAGCAGCTCCTGGAAGGGGAACAGGCTGGTGCCGCCGAGCAGCGCCACGCGCAGCGGCGTCGCCTCGGGCGCGGGCGGGCCGCTCCGGCGGGCGCGCTGGCGCAGGCGCGAGAGGAACCAGACGTCCTCGAAGGCCTCGGCGGCGGCGGTGCGCCGGCCGAGCTGCTCCCAGAAGTCCGCGCGGCCTTCGGCGAGGGCGCTCTTCAGGTCCGCGTTGCTGGCGAGACCGGACTCCTGCGCACCCATGGCGGCGGCCTCCGACCCGGACGAACGGCCCCCCATCCTACCGCTCCGCCGGTCCGCCCCCGGCGACGCGCCGGCCGCCGAACCTCCAGGCGTTGCCGCGGTGGTGCTGCAGGTAGACCGAGTCGGGCGCCACCGCGGGGTCGCGGAGCCAGCGCTCGAGGGTGGGACGGTCCAGGAAGACGGTGTGCCGCGCCACGAGGAAGTCGATGGCGAGGAACCGGAAGAAGCCGAGGTCCCGCCGGGCGTGGGAGAGCACGTACTCGCCCGCGGGCAGCGCCCGGGCGGCGCTCGGGCTCGCGCCCTCGACGGCGCGCACCAGGCGCGAGTAGACGAAGAGCGGCAGCGCGATCAGCGCCGCGAAGACCCACTGGGTGACCCAGAAGGGCAGGAGCGCACCCAGCCGCCGCATGGGCTCGACGACGGCCCGCACGAAGCCGTTCCCCTCCCAGGCGTACACCCAGGCGTGGAACCGGCCGCCGGGCTTGGTGTGGCGCAGCAGGGCCGCGAAGCCCTTCTCCGGGTCCTGGAGGTGGTGCAGCACCCCGATGCAGTAGGCGAGATCGTGGGGCCCCATGTCGGCGCTGGTGAGGTCGCCGCGCTCGAGGTGCAGCCGCTCGGGAGGCAGGGCGGTGAGCTTCCCGGGGATGGTCTCGATGGTCTCGGCCAGGTCGCAGCCCGAGAGGCGCGAGGGGCCGACGTTCGCCCAGTGCCACAGCCAGGAGCCGTGGCCGCAGCCCAGCTCGGCGACGCTCCGGCCCCGGAACTCCTCGGGGTCGATCGGGTGGAAGTAGTCGCGGAACTGCTCGTCCGAGTAGCGCGAGCCGGCGATCGTCTTGTGGTAGGCGGCGAAGCCTTCCGCGGTCTCGAGATCGTCGCTGCGGGGGGCAGGCTGCATCCCGCGCTACTTCTCGAGCACGAAGGAGCCCATCACGAGGGCGTCCATGCCGCTCCCGAAGTAGGTCCCGAGGGCATGGTAGGGCGAGCAGTCGATGGGCATGCCGCGCACGTTCAGGCTGGTGTTCATCGTGACGCCGCGGCCGGTGTGCTTCTTCAGCGCGAGCAGGTAGTCGTGGTAGAGCGGGTTCTGCTCGCGGGTCACGGTCTGCACGCGCGCCGTGCCGTCCACGTGGGTCGTGGCCGGGACGGCGTCCACCTGGTCGGGCTCGACGTCGTAGGTGATGGTCATGTGGGGGCTGGTCCGGCAGCCGGTGAAGAAGGTGGCGGCGTCCTCCTCCAGCACCGACGGGCAGAAGGGCCGGAACTGCTCGCGGAACTTCACCTTCTCGTTCACGATGTCCTGCATCTCGCGGCGCCCCGGGTCGGCCAGGATGCTGCGCGCTCCGAGGGCGCGGGGGCCGAGCTCCATCCCGCCCTGGAACCAGCCCACCACCTTGCCCTGGGCCACCTGCTCCGCCGCCCAGGCCGCCGGGTCGTCCACCTGGCGGTGGGGCACGTTCACGACGCGCAGGGTGTCGGCGATCTCCGCGTCGGCGTACTCGGGGCCGAGGTAGACCGACTGCATGGGCGCGATGCGCTGGCCGCGGGCCGCCGCCGCCAGGTAGGCGGCGCCCAGCGAGATCCCGCCGTCGTGGGAGGCGGGCTGCACGTAGAGCCGGTCGATGCAGTCGAGGTTCATGAGCCGCTGGTTGGCGACCACGTTGAGCGCCACCCCGCCGGCGAGGCACAGGTTGCGCAGCCCGGTCCGCTCGTGGAAGTGCTGCACGAGGTCCACCAGGACCTCCTCGAGGAGCTTCTGGCCCGCGGCCGCGACGTCCTCGTAGTGCTTCGTCATCGGGCTCTCGGGGAGCCGCGCCGCGGCCCCGATCTTCTCGAGGAAGCGCTCGTTGTAGAGCGGAAAGTGCTTGGTGGGCGGCGCCGCGCCGGGCTGGAAGGCCTGCACGTAGTCGGGGTTCACCGTGTAGCTGCCGCCGCCGTAGGAGAGCAGCCAGGAGAGGTCGTAGCGGTCCCGGTCCCCGTAGGAGGAGAGGCCCATCAGCTTGTACTCGGCGTCGTACTTGGAGAAGCCGCAGTACTCGGTGAGCAGGGCGTAGAAGACGCCGAGGCTGTTGGTGCGCGGGATCCGCTCCAGGATCTCGAGCCCCCCGTCGCGCCCCACGGCGAGCTCCGTCGCGATGCCGTCGCCCGAGAAGTCGGCCGTGAGCACCATGGCCTCGGTCATCCCCGAGGCGTAGTAGGCGCTGGCCGCGTGGGCGTCGTGGTGGTGGACGAGCTCGACCTCGGGGCAGGAGCCGAAGCGGCTCACCACGAAGTCGCGCACGAAGGGCCGGAAGTCCGGCTCCCAGGTGGCGCCGTGGAAGGCCACGACCTCGACGTCCTCGATCCCGATGCCGGCCTGCTGGAGCACGCTGCGCATGGAGCGCTCGGGCATCACCCCCGGCGCGTGCTTCTGGCGGCTGAGGCGCTCCTCCTCCACGGCCGCGACGACCTCCCCATCGCGCAGCAGGGTGGCCGAGGCGTCCTGGTAGCCGACGCGAGGGCCTCCAACGATCCCGAGCGTGTACATCCCGATCCTCCGGCCCCCGGGGGGAGCGAACCGCGACCCGCCAGCTTACCACGTCCCGGGCCTCAGACGACGGTCGCCCTGAGCCCCATGCGCCTCCAGACCACGAAGGCGACCACCAGGTTCCACGCCGCCCGGGTGACCGAGGCCGCCACCGCCGCCCCCTCGATCCCGAAGGCGGGAACCAGCACCGCGTTGAGCGCCAGACTGCCCACGGTCACGACCGCCAGGATCCGCGCGGCGGTGTCCTGCTGGCCCGTCATCGTCAGCAGCAGCACCACCGGGCCGGTGAGGGCGTTCACGAGCTGCCCCATCACCAGGATGACGAGGGACGCGTAGGCCTCGGTGAACTCCGGCCCGAAGAGCGCGAGGATCTCGCGGCCCCAGACCACCACCACGCCGGTCACGGGCAGGGTGAGGGCGAACACGATCTGGGCGGCGCGGCGCACCAGGCGCTGGAGCTCGTCGCGGCGCTCCCGGGCGAAGAGGTCGGCGATCATCGGCGCCGCCCAGGCGTTCACGGCGATGAGTGCGACGGCGATCAGGGTGGCGATGCGGGCCGCGGGCGCGTACACGCCGGCGCGCTCGGGTCCGAGCAGCGTCCCGATGAACAGGATGTCGGTGCGCTCGACGAGCAGGTTCAGCAGGTTCATCAGCATGAGGGGCAGCGTGACGCGCAGCCAGGCGCGGTCCCGGCGCACGGCCTCCGCGCTGCGCGCGGCAGCGGGCATCGCGCCGCGCAGGGTGAAGCCCGCGAACACGAGGGAGCCGAAGGCGGCGGCGACCTGGAGCCCCATCACCGTGGGCGCACCCAGCCGGCCCGCCCCGCCCGCCAGCAGCGCCCCGAGGCCCGCGGCGAGGAGCAGCGGCGGCAGCGCGGTGGTGGCGAGCTGGGAGGCCACGACGCGCCGCAGGGCGCGCAGCGCGGGGCCCCAGAACTGGAGCCGCGCGTAGAGGGGCAGGGCCAGGCAGCCGACCCAGAAGGTGTGGACCAGGGCCTCCGGGAGCCGCGAGGCGAGGGCCGCGACGGCGGCCGCCGTGGCGACCGCCAGGACGAGGGACGCGATCCCGGTGGCGCGGTGGGCGAAGCGGAAGAAGCCGCGCAGCAGGCCCCACTGCTCGCCGCCCTGGTACTCGGCGACGAAGCGCAGCGAGCTCGTCCCCAGGCCGAGGCGACAGAGGGGGAACAGCAGGGTGAGCCAGCTGAAGCAGTAGACGTAGACGCCGTAACCCTCGGCGCCCATGTTGCGCGCGAGGGCCAGGTGCACGAGGAAGCTGGCCGCCATCCCCAGCACCTGGAGCGAGAGGAAGGCGCCGGCCCCGCGCAGCAGGACGGCGCCCACGCCGTCGCCCCTCAGCCGCTCGGCGAGGGAGCCGATCGATCCGCGCAGCGCCATCGGTCTACTGGGCCCGGGCGCGCACCCGGCCCGCGAGCCGCGAGCGGCCGGCCTCCGCCGCGATCGGCAGCAGCTCCTTCGCGATGAGGCGGGCGTAGACGCGGGATCCCTCGTCGGTCACGTGCATGCCGTCGTAGAAGATCCGCATGGGCTCGCGCCAGTCCGGCACCTCGGCCTCGAGCAGCGCGACGAGGTCGATCACGCGCACCCCCTCCTCGCCGCCGACCTCCCGGACCACGGCGTTGAAGCGGTCCTGGTTGCCGAGGTCGGCCCAGTCGGGGGTGAGCTCGTTGGTGCTGCTCGAGAGCGGCTGCACCACGAGCACGGGCTCGATCCCGAAGGCGCGGGCGGTGCGCACGTAGGCGCGCAGCCGCGCGCGGTAGGGCCCGAGGGGGACCTCGGGCTGATCCGGGTCGTTGCGCCGCGCGACCGAGGCCCAGTTCCGCTCCCGCTCGCCGCCCAGCCGCTCGCCGAGGGCGGCGCGCAGCACCCCGGCCAGGTGGACCGAGCTCGAGAGCCACTGGAGGGACCAGAGCCCGATCTCCCGGAGCCGGACGGGGGCGCCCATGCGCGAGCCGTAGTGGCCCTCCCGGGCCAGCACCCCCATGTCGTTGGTGGCGTGCATCAGCACCGCGATGTCGGGGGCGTCGCGCACGCTGTGGTTCAGCAGCACGTTCAGGCTGTCGTGGAGCGTGTTGCCGGACTTCCCCGCGTTCAGGGTGTTGGCGCGGATCCCGCTCCCGGCGAGCAGCTCCGAGACCAGGGCCGGGAAGCGCAGCTCCTCCTGGACGATGCTGCACTCGGTGGTCGAGCCGCCGAGGAACGCGATCGTGACGTCCGGGTCCGGGTAGCGGAAGGAGGGCCGGATGTAGGAGCGCTCGTCGGCGCGCAGCTGCACCCGCGCCGGGTCCTTGTCGATCAGGCTGCGGTCGACGACGAACTCGGAGTTGGCGCGGTGGGTGCGCAGCCGCACCACCTGGCCGAGGCTCCCGCTCGCGAAGGGGTTGTGCCAGACGATGCGGAGCAGCGCCTCGCCGAGGAGCAGCGCGACGCCCAGCGAGACGCCGAGCAGGAGCAGCTCGCGGCCGCGGGACCCACCCCGGCCGGGAGCCCCGGCCGAGGGGCCGGAGGCGTCGGTGCGCGGGGCGCGTTCCTCGCGCTCCTCCGGCTGCGCCCCGGTCTCCTCGCCCGACATGGGGAGACGTCTAGCTCATCGGCGGGATCGGCCCATGGGCCGGGGCCGGTGCGAGTCGAGCCCGGGCCCCGGGGGGCCGGGTGCTCTCTGCGGGGCGGGCGGGGGCCCGGCGCGCGGCCGACCCACTATGCTCGGTGGCCCGCCGGCGCCCGGCGTCGGAAAGAGGGGGAAGGAGACCAGCCCGCGTGACGGACCGCCGCCCCGACGACCCGCGCTGGCTCGTGGCCTGCGGCGCCGCGATCGCGGCCTTCCTCGCCTTCTCCTTCGGCGGAGGCGCGGACTCCTACGTCCGCATCAACGACAACCTCGACGGCTTCGTGCCGCTGAACGTGCTGCTCTCCGGGGGGCCGTGGCTGGGCGGGCTGCACGACACCGTCCCGGAGCTCCTCGGCGGCCTCACCCGGAATTCGCTGCCCTCCACCCTGCACCTCGGGATCCTGCCGAGCTTCCTCGTCGGGCCGCTCGCGGCCCTGGTCTTCAACGAGGTCATCGCCCGGATCGTCGCCTTCGTGGGCATGCTGCTGCTGCTGCGCCGCCACGTGCTGCCCGAGGGCGAGCCGGCGGTGATCCATGGCGCGTCGCTCTGCTTCGCGCTGCTGCCCTTCCTCCCCTCGGGCTACCTGAGCGTCGCCGCGCAGCCGCTGCTGCTGCACGCGGTGCTCAACCTGCGCGCGCGCTCGGGGAGCCTCGCCGACTGGCTCGTGGTGCTCGTCTTCCCGCTCTACTCGAGCCTCGTCTACGTCGGCCTGTTCGTGGTGGCGGGCCTCGGCGCCTTCGCGCTCGTCGAGACGCTGCGCACGCGGAGGCTCGCGCTGGGCCTCGCCGTCGCGACGCTGCTGGTGGGCGGGCTCTACGTGGCGACGGAGTACCGGCTCCTCTACCAGATGCTCCTCGACACCAACTACGTGTCCCACCGCTCCGAGTTCTCGCGGGCCGGCGCCCCGCTCCCGGTGGCCGTCTTCTCGGCGGCGCGCAAGCTCCTCTTCAGCCAGCACCACGCCGCCGCCGTCCAGTTCCCGGTGCTGCTCGGGACCGCCTTCGCAGCGCTCGGCGCGGGGCTCTTCCTGCTGCCGCCCGAGCGGCGCTCGCCCCGGGGCGTCGCCGGCCTGCTGCATCCCCGCGCCTTCGCCGAGCCGCCGCGCCTGGGCGCGCTGGCCCTGCTGCTGCTGCTCTGCGGCGTGATCGCGGCGTGCGTCGGCGCGTGGCACTGGCAGGCGACCCAGCGCGCCCTCGAGAGCCCCGCCCTCACCCTGCTCCGCATGTTCAACTTCCACCGCATCCAGTGGTTCCACCCGCTGCTCTTCGGCCTGGTCTTCGCGCTGAGCCTGCACCTGCTGCGGCGCCTGCGCTTCGGCGCGCCACTGGTCGCCGTCCTCGTCGCGGCCCAGGTCGCCTGCCTGGTCTGGAGCGACGACCAGGTCCAGGAGCGCCGCGAGACGGGCCTCACCTACCGCGAGTTCTACTCCCCGGCGCTCTTCGCCGAGATCCGCGACCACATCGGCCGGCCCGCCGCCGACTACCGCGTGGCGAGCTTCGCGCTGATGCCGGGGATCCCGCTCTACAACGGCTTCCACGTCGTGGACGCGTTCCTGAACGACTACCCCCTCGACTACAAGCGGCGCTTCCGGCTCGTGATGGCCGACGAGCTCGAGAAGGACGCCTGGCTCGCCGACCACTTCGACGCCTGGGGGGCCCACCTCCACATCTACTCGAGCGAGCTCGGCATGGTGGTGGGCTACCGGAAGGGCGCGGTCCACACCAAGGAGCGCGCCCGGCGCAGCGTCGAGCGGCTCGACATCGACGCCGCCGCGCTGCGCGCCCTCGGCGCGGAGTACGTGCTGAGCGCCGTGGAGATCGCCAACGCCCCGGCGCTCGGCCTCGGCCTCGAGCGGGCCTTCGAGCGCGAAGACTCGCCGTGGCAGATCTTCCTCTACGCCGTGCCCGAGGCCGGCGCGCGCACCGCCGCCGGCCCCTGAACCGGCCCGGGCTCAGTCGGCGAGGTAGCGCCCGTAGCCGGTGTTCCCGCCCTCCAGCCCCAGCCACTCGCGGAGCCGGGGCGAGAGGCGCGCCCGCGCCTCGCGGCTCAGGCTGCGGCCCCAGTTGCACTGGTGGCGCAGGAAGGAGCGCGCGTAGAAGGCGAAGAGCAGCGCGCGCTCGCGATCGCGGCTGCGGTTCGGGCCCGAGGTGTGCCAGACGCGGCCGTCCATGAGGACCACCGAGCCGGCGGTCGCCTCGAAGGCGATCATGCCGCGGGCCGGGTCGTCGGGGACCTCCGCGAAGCGGGTGAAGCGGTGGCTGCCCGGGAGGTAGCGGGTCGCACCGTTCTCCTCGTCCACGTCGTCGAGGCACCAGATCGCGTTCATGGCGTAGAGCTCGGGCCAGGGCTCGGGCATGACGGTGGACTGGTCGCAGTGCGGGTTCATGGAGCGGCTGCCGGGCAGCGCCACGTTGGCGGTGAAGTTCGAGAGCGCGACGTCCCCCTCGAGGAGCACCGAGACCGTGGGGGCCACGGCGGGGTGGGTGGCGAGCTCGGCAAAGACGGGGTCGTGCTCGATCAGGTCGTAGACGCGCACGTTGCGCCCGCCCGGGTCGAGGGCCTCGAGGCGCGTGGGCATGCCGCGCTCCTCCGAGGCGCGCACCGCGCGCACGAGGGCCTCGCGAGCACGGGCCGTCGCCGCCGCGCCCAGCACGCCGGGCAGCACCGCGAAGCCGTGCTCGCGGAAGTGGCGGAGGTGAGCCGCGTCGACGCGCGGGTCGTCCTCGGAGGCTGCGACGCGATGGCAGGGAGGCACCTGCATGGCCTCGGCGAAGCCTACCAGCGCCACCCGGCCCCGGCCCGCAGGGTGTGATCCGGTTCATAGCCCCCGCGCGAGGACCGCCACTAGAGTGGAGCGGCCATGGCCACGGTGATGCGGGTCTACCAGGCTCCCGGCTTCACGGGCTCCTTCGCGGGCGACACGGGAGCGGTCGTGGGTCGCCAGTGGGCAGCCGTCGTCGATCTGGGGGCCACCCACGGGCACTCCGTGACGCCCGCACTGAACGTCACCAACTTCCTCAACAGCGTGCCGGGGCTGAACGCCAAGACGCGCCACCTCGTCATCACCCACTTCCACGTCGACCACGGGAACTCGGGCGGGCAGGAGCGAACCGCGCTCGTCGGCGCGGCCCCGGACTGGCTGCGACGCTTCCCGACCTCGGGGAACCCCAATGCGGACGCGCTCGCGCAGGCTCTGGCCGCCCAGTACACGCCGCAGACGACCGCCATCTACGACGGGAGCCAGCAGTTCCTGCACGGTGTGGCCGGCAGCGTGGCGCGACAGAACGCGAGCGACCTGCTCTGCGCCCTGGCGCCGGCCGTGCTCGCCCCCCCGCAGCAGAACGCGGAGAACAAGTACAGCGGCGGAATCTACGCCGAGACCCGGAACGGAAACGGCGATCCGCTCTTCGGCTTCCTCTCCCTGGGAGACATGGATCCGGCCACCAGCGCCGGCGCGATCCAGGCCCTCGAGGCGCAGTCCATCGCCGCCGCACCTCCGATCCTCCTGGTGAAGCTGCCCCACCACTCTTCGGCGGACAACTGGAGCGCTCCCCTCGGCCAGCTCATCGGCCGCGCCGTCCAGCAGAACGCCAAGGTCTACGTGATCGCCTCGGGCCACACGCTGATGGTCGACGCCCACGGAAACGACGGCCTGGAGAAGGCGGTCGCGGCGGGAGCGGCGGCCGCATTCCTGCTCGTGCAGGAGGACGTCCAGCTCGACGTCGGCAAGGCGCTGCAGGGCCAGTGGTGGACGAGACAGACGGCGACGGATCACCTCCGCCTCCTCGACCGCGCGCTCGTGGTCGTGGACGACGGGGGAGCCGTCACCCTCGAGGGCCGCGTCTGGCAGCTCCAGACGTTCCCTCACGACACGATCAACCGCGAGGCCAACCGTCGCACCTTCGATCTCGGTCAGGCCAATCTGCTCCAGGGGTCGTTGCCCCCCCTGGCGTGACGCCCGGCGCTACACCCCCATCATCTCGGCGAAGTTGCGCGAGTAGAAGCGCTCCTTCGCCGCGTCGCTGGCGCCCTGGAGCGAGCCCTCGAAGCGCCGGATGGGGTCGCGGCCGCCCTCGGGGTGGGGGTAGTCGCTCGAGAAGAGCAGCAGCTCCTCGCCGGCCTGGTCGAGGATCCAGCCCACGGGCTCCGTGGGGAACGGCGTGAACTTCACCTGGCGTCGGATGTACTCCGAGGGCGCCAGGGGCAGCTCGGCGAGGTCGGTCTCGGTGCGCTGGAAGGTCCGGCGGGCGATGTCGAGCCGGTGCAGCCAGGGCACGATCCAGAGCGCGCCCTGCTCGATGCAGCCGCCGCGCAGCTTCGGGTGGCGCGCGAGCACGCCGTCGAGGGCCAGGCACGACAGGAAGATCTCCGGCGGCTGGTGGATCACCATGTAGTCCTTGGAGCGGACGTTCTCGCCGCCGCCGAGGAAGTCGGTGCTGGGCGGCTTGCCGTTCTCGTGGAAGGCGCGGTGCAGCGGCTTGCCGCCGCCGCCGATGTGGAGCATGAAGGGCACGTCGGCCTCGGCCAGCAGCGCCCACAGCGGGTCGTAGTCGGGGTGGGTGGGCGACCTGTCCCGGGCCGGCTGGGAGGGCACGTGGACGGCGGCGCAGCCGAGGCGGATCGCCTCCTCGGCCTCGGCGCGCGCGCGGGCCGGGTCGCCCCAGGGCACGAATCCCACGGCGAGCAGGCGCTCGTCGTCGGAGCAGAAGTCCGCCATGGCGCGGTTGTGGGCGCGGGTGCCGCCGTAGAGCAGGTCGAGATCGCGGCCCGCGAACTGGGTGGCGGCGAAGGTGCTGAACACGAGCTGGCGCTCGAACCCGAGCAGGTCGAGGGCGCGGCTGCGCTCCGCGGGGTCGAAGGCGCCGAGGGCCGCCCAGCCCTTGGCGCCCATCAGGTTCTCCTCGAGGGCGCGCGCGGCCTCGGGGTCGCCGCGCCGCCGCTCGGCGGCGTCCACCGCCTTGCCGGCGGCCTTGCCGGCGCCGCCGAGGTCGAGCGGCCGCAGCCACTTGCGCACGCAGGGGTCGGCGTACCGGCCCAGCCAGCCCGAGAGCTCCATCAGGTGGCTGTCGGCGTCGTAGTAGGTGCGCCCCCGGGCGTAGGGCATGGCGACCTCCGTCGGTGTGGAGCGTCAGTGTACTCCAGATCTACGCATCGGTGCGTCGCTCGCCGCGTCGGCCGGTGAGGGCGTCGAGGCGGCTCGTGAGCTCCTCGACGCGGTAGCGCATGGGAGCGCGCTGGAGGATGGCGCGCTCCACGGCCTCCACCGCGTTCTTCACCGAGGGGTGGTCGCGCCGCAGCTCGCGACCGATCTCCGGGAGCGACGCGTCGGTGTAGCGGCGGCACAGGTACATGGCGAGCTGGCGCGGCACGAGCACGTCGCGCCGGCGGCTGCGCGACGCCAGCGCCTCCGGGGTGGTGCCGTGGAAGCTCGCCACCGCCTCCACGACCTCGCGGGGAGTGAGGCGCCGGACGGCATCCTGGAGCGGAGCGACCTTGCGCAGCGCGCGCTCGGTGAGCTCGAGGTCGATGGGCCGCTTGAGCAGCGCGGCGCTCGCCACGAGCTGGATCAGCACGCCCTCGAGGTCGCGCACGCTCCCGCGCACGACCTCCACCAGCCGCTCGAGGCAGTCCTCGGGCAGCCGCACGCCGCCCGCCGCCGCCTTGGCGCGCAGGATCTCGCGGCGCAGCATCGCGTCGGGGGGCTCGATCTCCGCCACGAGCCCGCTCGCGAGCTGGGAGCCCAGCCGCGGATCGAGGCCCTCGATGTCCCGCGGAAGGCGGTCGCCGGTGAACGCCACGCCGGCGCCGGCGGCGCGCAGGTGCTCGAGGGTGTGGAAGAGCTCGAGCTGGGTCGACTTCTTGCCGGCGAGGAACTGGATGTCCTCCAGCACGAGCAGGTCGCACTCCTGGCGGAAGCGGCGCTTGAAGGCGTGGGTGTTGCGACCGCGGATCGAGCCCAGCAGCTGGGTGGTGAAGCCCTCCGCCGACACGTGGCGCACCCGGGCCGCGCCCTCCCGGCGCGCCGTGTGGGCCAGCGCGCAGGCGAGGTGGCTCTTGCCGTTGCCCGACGGGCCCGTGAGGTAGAGGGGGCTCATGCCGATGGAGCGGCCGCGCGCCAGCGCCAGGCTCGCCTCCCGGGCCAGTGCGTTCTCGGGCCCGACCACGAAGGTCTCGAAGGTGAGGGGCAGCGGACGCTGGGCGGCGTAGCGCCCGCTCGCGCGCGCGCGCCGCTCGGACTCGGGCCGCGGCTCCTCCGCGACGGCGTCGGGCGGCTGGGGCGGCGGGGCGGGCGAGGTGGGCGAGCCGGCGGTGGCGCGCGGCTGCGTCGCCACCTCGACGGTCACCGGCCAGGGCTCGCCGACCTCCTCGAGCACGCAGGCCTGGATGCGGGGAAGGTGGCTGCGACGCACGCGCTCGCAGTGGAACGGTGTCGGCGCGAGGAGCCGCAGCGCGCGCTCCGCTTCGGAGCAGGGCTCGAGGGGATGGAGCCAGGCCTCGACGGCGACCGAGGACAATTCGGTTCCGAGACGGCGCAGGACGCCGTCCCAGACCGCACGGGGGGTTTGCATGCGGGCTGCCCGGAAGTCTTGGGTTGCTGCTGCTTTTTTCAGATGGTGGCGCCGGGAATCCCGACGCCGTCTCTCCCATCACCGGGCGCGGAGTAGACCATTTGAGGACGATTTGCGCAACACCGATTGTCACGAATCAGGCACGGGAACGACACACGGAACGCGGTTTCGGGGCGCACGCCGACGGTGGCAGAGAACCGCCGTTCGGAAGTGGGAACGTGAAACAGATCCGAGTGGTTCGCGGACAAACTTGAGAGCGGATCGGATGCCACGCCCGCGTGTCGGGTGCGCTCCGGCGGGCACGGAGGCCTCCGCGCAAAACGCCACCAAGCTGCGAATTTCGGGTTTTTTCGCTCGGATGCTTCGACGCCGCCAGAGCGTCAGTGGAGCGTGCGCGTGCCCTCGCCCGCGGGGCTCGAGGCGAGCACGTGGAAGTGCAGCACGCTCTCGAGCTTCTCGAGCCGCTCCGAGACGCCGTTCGCCTCGAGCAGCCCCTGCTTCTCCGCCGCCGAGAGACCGATGGCGGCACACAGCGCGTTCGTGAACGTGGCGTCGTCGAGCTGCTCGAGTCGCTCGCTCTCGATGTCGACGCCTTCGCCGCTGGTCGCCCGCCGCGCCAGGGTCTCGAGCATCTCCACCACCCGACGGCGCCGGTCGCGCACCGCGGGCGGGTCGGGGGTGGCGTCGGGCTCGCCGATCATCTCCACCGAGGCGATCCGGTACAGCCGGTCGCCCTCGGGCGGCTCCTCCTCGAGGATGCGGAAGCGCTGCGTCCCCTGGAGGACCAGGTCGTAGCGGCCGTCGGCGAGCTTCTGGTGGGCCGCGATGAAGCCCGCGCACCCCACCTGGAAGATCGGCGGGTCGCCCCCCATGGCCTCGTCGTGGTCGGGGAGCACCGTGACCATGCCGATCACCCGCTCGCCCGCGAGGGCGGCCTGCATCATCTGCCGGTAGCGCGGCTCGAAGATGTGGAGCGGGACGCGCGCCTCGGGGAACAACACCACGTTGGAGAGCGGGAACAGCGGGATCTTGCGCACGGCATCCGGGGTCACCGGCCGAGCATAGCTCGCCGAGGGGAGCCCGGTTGACGAACGCCGTTCGGACCGAGAGACTCGTCTCGGATGGAACGCCGCACCCGCGACGAGCTGATGGCGCGTCTGCACCGGGATGCGGTGGTGCTCGCCGAGCGCTTCGGCCTGCGCTTTCGCGCCCTCGAGCCCGAGCGCGCCAACGTCACGTCCCACTACGGGATCTGCTACTCCGACGGCACCATCCGGATCCGCCTGCGCCACGCCACCACGGGCCGGCCGCTCAAGTACTCGAGCCTGGTCAACACGCTGTGCCACGAGCTCGCGCACCTGCGCTACTTCGACCACGGCCTGCGCTTCCAGCAGCTCTACGGCCAGATCCTGGAGTTTGCACGGGATCACGGCATCTACGTCCCGCGCAAGGCGCGCCCCGCGGTGGCTCGCGCAGCGGCGCCCGCGCCCCGGGCGCCGGCGAGGCCGCCGCGCACGGGACCGACCCAGCTCAGCCTGTTCCGCTGAGGCTCGGCGAGATGGGGTTTCGGAGGGGTGGGAGCCGGGCTCCCTTGGGGGGCAGGGGTGAGCCCGCGGGGCTCGCGCGGCTAGCTGGACTGGGCGTCGTAGTCCTCGAGGGTGTTGGGGCCCTCGACGACCTCTACGGTGATGTCGTCGCAGGCGACGGCCTTGTCGAGGATCTCCTTGAGGAGATCCACCACCGTGAGCACGTCGTACTCCGCGAGGGCGTCCTCCAGCGCGGTGCCGGAGACGGAGAACTCGACGCTGGACTTGATCCGAACGTCCATCAAAGAATCCCGTCCTCGCGTCGGCGCGAGAGCCTCGGGGGCATGCCTTGGGGGAAAAGCCGCTAACCGCGCGAAATCAAGAGGTTTTTCCGACTGAACGCGCGAAGGATACACAACGGCTCGGTAAAGGGCTACGCATTTTTGGGCCTTTCTGAGGGGTTCCGGGCGCGCGTCAGGGCCCTCGCATGGGCGACCAGGAGGCCCAGGGCACCGACCAGAGTGAGGCCCAAAAGACGCACCGAGAGCCTGTGTAGTGAGTGGAAGCGCTCGGCCAGCTCGGGGTCGGATCGCCAGCCCTCGACGGCCCGGATCTCAGCCAGGGCGCCGGTTACGCCGAAGTGGGAAACGATGCAGAGCCCCGAGAGCAGCAGCGGCAGCACCACCAGCAGCCAGGGCCCGCGGCCCTGGAGCCAGGCGAGGAGCGCCAGCGCCAACCCGG
>JANQFK010000044.1 GCA_028277885.1 Myxococcota bacterium | reverse complement strand
AGGGGGCGCTGAACGCGCGCACCTGGGGGCAGCGGCTCTACTCCCTGGGTCCCGACGGCGCGCTCGTCGGGCGTCCCGCGACCAGCGACGGCGGCGAGTGGCTGCCCGACGACGCCCTTCCCGAGACCCTGCTGCCGCTCCTCGGGGTCTTCTTCGAGGAGATGTGGCCCGTCCTGGCGAGCAGCGCGCGCGTGCTCACGGACTTCATCGCGAGCGACGCCCACGCGCCGGGCGACCTGCTGCCCGGCGGCAGCTTCATGGCCACCCCGGGCTTCTGGGAGCACCAGACCGGCGAGGGCGCGCTCACCCACGAGTTCGCGATCGGCGGCGTGAAGTCGCGGCGCATGGTGATGCCCTACCAGGTCTGGATGCTGGGCCGCCTGTCGCGGGTGCTGGCGGCGTGCACGGCGAGCCCCGCCGGCGGGCGGGCCGTCGACGAGCTCCTCGCGGGCTTCCCTCGCGGCCCCGAGCTCCGCGAGCTCGACGCGCTGCTCGCGGGCTGTCGCATCCACAAGGAGGGCGGGAGGCTCCGCTCCGTCGCCCCCTAGCTGAGCGAGCCCGGATCCCGGACGCGGGTCGACACGGCGCGCCGCTCGCGTAGCATGGGCCAACCTGCAGCGGGCGGGAGGCCGCGATGCCGAAGCTCGAGTACCTGATGACCTACCGCGCCGAGCTGCGGCGCCCGATCGACGTCGGCGCCGGGCCTTCCGGCGCGCGCCAGGTCCACGACGTGACCGGCGGCACGTTCGAGGGGCCGCGCCTGCGCGGCCGCGTGCTGCCCAGCGGGGCGGACTGGCTGCTGGTGGGGAGTGACGGTGTGGGACGCCTCGACGTGCGCCTGACCCTCGAGACCGACGACGCCGCCCACGTCTACGTCCAGTACCTGGGGGTGCTCGTCTTCGACGAGCGGTTCGTGGAGGCGATCGGCTCCGGCGGGGAGACGCAGTTCGGCGACACGACCTTCCTGAGCCAGCCGCGCTTCGAGACCGGCGATCCCCGCTACGCCTGGCTCAACTCCGTCGTCGCGCTGGGCGAGGGCAGGGTGGTGCCCGGGGCGGTGGAGTACCGCGTGTTCGCGGTCGAGCACGACCAGGAGGCCGACCCAGGAGGGGTCGGCCTCCCCCGCAAAGCGAGCCCGGAGGGCTCGCTCAGCTAGGTCGCCAGCGAGCCGATGGACGCGTCGGGGGAGGAGCCGGGGACCGCGGAGCCCGTCGCGGGGCGCGTGCGCGCCGGCGAGGTCGAGCTCGCCTGCTTCGAGTGGGGCCGCGCGCGGCGCGGGCGAGGGCCCACCCTGCTCCTGGTGCACGCCACGGGCTTCCACGCCCGCTGCTGGGACCCGGTGGTCCGCCACCTCGGCGGGCACCACGTGATCGCCGTGGACCTGCGCAGCCACGGGCGCAGCGAGCGCCGGGAGATCACCCACTGGGACGTCTTCGGCGCGGACCTGGCCGCGCTCGCGCGGGCGCTCGAGCTGCGCGAGGTGCTGGGCGTGGGCCACTCCATGGGCGGCCACGCCCTGGTGGACGCCGCGGCCCGGGAGCCCGCGCGCTTCCGCGGGCTGGTGCTCGTCGACCCGGTGATCGCGTCGCCCGACCAGTACGGCGAGGGAGGCTGGCGGATCTCGACCCCGGGCGGAGAGCCGCACCCCACGGCGAAGCGCCGGCGTCGCTTCGCGTCCCCCGAGGCCATGATCGTGCGCTTCCGGGACCGCGTCCCCTACCGCGTCTTCCACCCCGACGCGCTGCGGGCCTACAGCCGCCACGGCCTGCTCCCGGCGCCCGACGGCAACGGCTTCGAGCTGGCCTGCCCGCCGGAGATCGAGGCGAGCATCTACACGACGAGCCGCACGAACTCCGGCGTGTTCGAGAGCCTGCGGGCGCTCGAGATCCCGGTGCTGGTGCTGCGCGCGAGGCGGCCTCCGAAGGACCGCGGCGTGATGGACTTCTCGTCGTCGCCGACCTGGCCGGGGCTGGTGCACGAGCTGCGCCACGGCCGCGAGATCCACTTCCCGGACCGCACCCACTTCCTGCCCATGGAGATCCCCGAGCGCATCGCCGAGCTGGTCCTCGCCGAGGCCCGGCAGGCCGGGGCCTGACGGCGGCGGGCTCAGCGACCCTGCCGGGCCGTCTCGGCGCGCCGCGCCTGCTCCTCGGCGAGCTCCCGGACCCGCTCGAGGCTGCGGCCCCAGGCCGCGCGAAGCGAGCCGCGGTAGGCGACGTCGCCGAGCTTCGCGATCGCGGTGGCGCGCCCCCGCGCCGTCTCGTGGAGCACCTCGGGTGCCACGACCGCGTCCAGGAAGCCCGCCGCCGCGGCCTCCTCGGGCCCGACCACCCGGCCCAGCACCGCGAGCTCGTGGAGCCGGCGCCGGTCCAGGCGCTGGCGCGCCAGCAGCGCGGGGAGCTCCGGCAGCGGCATGCCGAGCCCGGGCTCGGTGAAGCCGACCTTGTAGGAGCCCGGCACCCCGATGCGGACGTCCGCGACGAGGAGCAGCATCGCGCCGGCCGCCACGGCGTGTCCCTCGCAGGCGGCGACGATCCGGGTCGGCCCGGCGAGGGCGTCGGCGAGGAGCTGGCCCATCGCGGCGAGGAGGCCCTCGCGCTCCGCGGCCGCCGCGGCCAGCACCGCGTTGTCGAGGCCCGCACAGAAGCCGTCCGGGCGGCCGCTCAGCACCACGACCGGCGCCTCGGGGTCCGGCGCCAGCGCCCCGGCCAGCGCCTCGACCGCCTCGCGGCCGAGCACGTTCCGCGGCCCCGCGTCGAGCCGGACGAGACGCAGGGGCGGCTGGCGATCGACCTTCACGCGACCCATGGCGGGCTCCCGTGCAGCAGGGGCCCGAAGTCGTAGCCGGCGCGCCGCCCGGCCTCCAGCCCCGGCCGGGAAGGAGGCTCAGCCGCCCGAAGGCACCGCGAGCCCTCGTCCCGAGCGGTCGAGCCGTGCCACGGGCAGGGCGTCGATCTCCACCTCGAGCACGCCCGGGATCGAGGCGATCCGGTGCTTGAGGGCGAGCACGTCGCCCGGGTCCCGGAACACGCCGCGGATCGAGACGAGCCCGCCCCGCACGGTCACGTCGAGCGCCGCGAGCTCGAAGCGGGCGTCCTCCTGCACCACGCGCCTCACCTCGCGCTCCAGGGCCTCGTCGAGGGCCTCGAGCAGCCGCATCACGCGGAGCTCGTTCTCGACGTCCCGCACGCCGGGTGTGGTCCAGGTGGTCTGCTCCGCCCGCAGGGACTGCTCGAGGAGGCGGACGCGTCCGCGCAGGAGCACCTGGCCGTCCTTCACCTGGACCTCGATCTCCGCCCCCTCGCGCTCCGGGAGGGCGGACAGCCGGGACTCGATGCGGGTGCGAAGGGCGGTGTCCTCCTTGCTCTCCTCCGCCGCAGCGGGGGCCGGCGCGCCGAGCGCGAGGGCGACGGCCGCGAGCGCGGCCGGGAAGGGGCTCGCCCGGCTCCCCCACCGCGTCGCCCGCGGCTTCGCGCTCACGCGGCGTCCCTTCCGGGACCCCGCGCTGCCGGCCCGCCGTCGATCCCGACCTCGCGGTGGATCGACTCGACGAGGGCGTCGGGCAGGCCGAGACGGGCCGCGAGCAGGGCCAGGTAGGCGCGCTCCGCCGCGGTGTCCACGTCGATGGCGAGCAGGGAGGCGGTGTAGATCTCGGCCGCGACCTCCGGCGTCCGCGCCTCCGTGACGATTCCGTTCAGCTCCACGGGGCGATCCACCTCCGCCCGGAGGACCGCCCGCTCCGCCACGGACAGCCCGAGAGCGTCGATGCGTTCGTGGATCTCCCTCCGCTCCCTCGGGTCGAGGCGGCCGTCGGCCTGGGCAGCCGCCACCATGGCGCGGAGCAGGGTCAGGCCGAGGGCCTCCACCTGCTCGGTCTCGTGGGGCGGCGGAACGAAGCTCGCCGGCGCGGGCTCGACGGGTGACGCCGGTGCGCCGGGGGCCGCCGCGGCGCTCTCGTCCTGGTAGCGGCGGTAGGCCGCGTAGGCGAGGCCTCCCACCACGGCGATGCCGCCCGCCTTCAGCGCCTTCTTGCCGAGCTTGCGCCCGGACTTGCTCGTGAGAAGCCCGCTCGCCACGCCCCCCGCGAGGCCGCCGGCGAAGCCCGCGGCCGCCCCGCTGCCGAGGATCCGTGACAGCACCCGATCCACGCTCATGCGCGCCTCCCTCTCGACGTCAGGCCCACCGACCCCAGGGCCTCGCCGCGGCTCTCGAGGTGCTCGAGCGTCACGACGCGGAGCCGTTCCAGGCGGTGCGAGAGCCTCCAGGTCGCGGTCGAGACCGCATCCGTGAGGGATTCGCCCTCGTCCGAGATCTCCAGCCCGCCGCCCTGGCGCAGCCGAGCCGTGATGCGGCAGCGAACCCAGTTCGACGCGCCGGCGGGGCCCGCGGTGCGCGAGATCGCGACGTCGGCCATGGATACCGCGCTGGCCATGCGGCCGACGCCCAGGCGCAGCCTGCGCTCGAGGCTCAGGCGCTCGGCCGGGGTGAGCGTGATCTCGGCGGCCCGTACGCGAAGCTGCACGGTTCGACCTCCCTGGATTCCAGCCTAGGCGAAACGCATCTATCTACAAATAGGAAATGTTTCGAGTATGATTCGGTAAAACCGATATGGAGCCGAACCGTGGAGTGGCTCAACTACCACCATCTCCTCTACTTCTACACCGTGGCGCGCGAGGGCAGCGTGACGAAGGCCTCGGAGGTCCTGCGTCTCGCGCAGCCCACCCTGAGCGGCCAGATCCGCAAGCTCGAGGACTCGCTCGGGGAGAAGCTCTTCGCCCGGGACGGCCGCACCCTCGTCCTCACCGACGTCGGTCGCATGGTGTACCGCTACGCCGAGGAGATCTTCACGCTCGGGCGCGAGATGCAGGACGCCCTGCGCGGACGGCCCACGAGCCGACCCGCCCGGCTGCTGGTGGGCATCGCCGACGTGGTCCCCAAGCTGGTCTGCCACCGGCTGCTCCAGACGGCGCTGGAGCTCGAGGAGCCCGTCCAGCTCGTGCTCCACGAGGGCAAGACGAAGGACCTGATGGCGTCCCTGGCGGTGCAGGGGTACGACATGGTCCTCACCGACGCGCCGCTCAGTCCGGACGTCCGCGTCAAGGCCTTCAACCACTCCCTCGGCGACTGCGGCATCGGCTTCTTCGCCGAGCCCTCCATCGCGCGCCGCCACCGCAAGGGCTTCCCCGCGAGCCTGGACGGAGCCCCGAT
Organism: Myxococcota bacterium; assembly: GCA_028277885.1. Taxonomy (GTDB): domain Bacteria; phylum Myxococcota_A; class UBA9160; order UBA9160; family UBA6930; genus JANQFK01. Next base: position 27,162 of record JANQFK010000044.1, on the reverse strand, counting down.
GCTGCTTCCGACGCCCAACACCGCCCTCGGCCACTCCCTGCGACTCTGGTTCGACTCCCTCGAGGTGCGCCCGGCCGTCGTGGCCGAGATCGAGGACACGGCCCTGATGAAGGCCTTCGGCCAGCACGGCGCGGGCATCTTCGCCGCGCCCATCGTGGTGGCGGACGAGATCCGGCAGATGCACGGCGTGCAGCTCGTGGGGCGCACCGAGGACGTGCGGGAGGAGTTCTACGCCATCACCGTGGAGCGACGGATCACGCACCCGGCGGTCGCCGCCATCGCCGACGCCGCTCGCCACGGCATCCTCTCCTGACCCGGGCCGGCTACGCGGCCAGGCGTGGCGCCGGCGCCGCTCGCCACGGCCCGAAGAGCGCGACCTCGAGCAGGTGGGACGCCTCCTGGATCGCCTCGCAGGGGTCGCCCCCGGTGGCGCCGGCCTCGACGGTCTCGCCCGTGCGCGTCTCGGCCCGCAGGCCGCACCGCGAGACGGCGCCGCCGTCGGCGTCGGCGGCCTCGTCGAGGCGGACCGCGACGGCCTCGACCCGGTGCGCGTGGTGCCAGACCGAGAAGCCCACGGTGGCTCGCAGGAACTCCTCGAGCCACGGATCGAGCGGGCGGCCGCCCGTCTCCACGAGAATCTCCATGTCGTCTCCCTTCTCCGCGGGCCGCACGGCCCCGTTCGACGAGAGGAGCATCGGCTCGCCCGCTGGATTCGAAAAATAGAAAATTGGGAGAGACGCCATCGGCCCAGCCGATGGATTCGGCGGGCCCCGCTACGCCCCCTCTGCCTCGGCGTAGAGGGCCTCGATCTCCGCGGCGTACTTGGCCGCGATGGGCTTGCGCTTGAGCTTCGAGGTCGGGGTCAGCTCGTCGCCTCCGGGCTCCCAGTCGCAGGGCAGGATGCGGTAGCGCTTGACCTGCTCGACCCGCGCCATGCGGGCGTTGGCGGCCTCGACGGCCTCGGCGACCGCGGCCTTCACGCCCTCGTCCTCGCACAGCGTCGCCGCACTGGCCTCGGCGAGGCCGTGCTCGCTCGCCCAGGTGGCGCAGTTGTCGGGATCGAGGACGAGCAGCGCCACGTTGTAGCGGCGGCCGTCGCCGATCGCGATGGCCTGGCCGATCAGCGGGCTCGCCGCCTTGAGCTTCTGCTCGATGTTGGCCGGCGACATGTTCTTGCCCGCCGCGTTGATGATGAGCTCCTTCTTGCGGTCGACGATGCGCACGTAGCCGTCGGCATCGATCTCGGCGATGTCGCCGGTGTGGAGCCAGCCCTCGGCGTCGATGGCCTCGGCGGTCTTCTCGGGCTGCTTGCGGTAGCCGCGCATGATGATCGGGCCGCGGCACAGCAGCTCGCCGTCGTCGGCCACGGAGAGCTCGACGCCGGGCAGGGGCTTGCCCACGCTGCCCACCCGGATGGCGTCGGCGGGGTTGATGGTGGCGACGGCGCTGGTCTCGGACATGCCCCAGACCTCCTGGACCCGCACGCCGAGGGCGATGAAGTACTCGAGCACCTCGCTGGGGATCGGGGCGGCGCCGCACACGCTGGTGCGGACGGCGTCGAGGCCCGCCTTGGCGAGCACCGCGCGGCGCGCCTCCTCGGGCAGCGCCGCCGGGTCCGTGATGCCGGCGGACTGGAGCCCCGCCATGATCTTCTCCCACACCCGCGGCACGCCGCCGAACAGGGTGGGGCGGGCCTCCACGATGGCCTGGGCGAGCTTCCTCGGATCCGCGAGCGACGTGATCTGGAGGCCCGTCGCCATGGCGAGGTAGTGCGACAGCATCCGGTCCGCGACGTGGGCGGCGGGCAGGAAGGAGACCACCCGGTCCTCGGCGCCCAGGCGCTCGACGGCGGGCAGCAGGGCCTCGAGCTCGGCGAGCACGTTGGCGTGGGTGAGCTCGACGCCCTTCGGCGGGCCGGTGGTGCCCGAGGTGTAGATCAGGGTCGCGACGTCGGAGTCGTCCACCTCCTTCCAGCGCGCCTCGAAGGCGGCCGCGTCGAACGCGCCGCGTCGCTTCGCCACCAGCTCCTCGAGGGAGAGCGTGCCCTCGGCCCGCCCGTCCACGCAGACCACGTGCTCCACCGCGGTCCCCCGGGCGGCGGTCCGCACGCGCGGCGCGAAGGCCTCGTCGCACAGCACGACCCGGTTGTCGGCGCTCGAGAACAGGTACTCGATCTGCTCCGGGGCGGAGGTGTTGTAGATCGAGAACGGCGTGGCACCGAGGTGGAGGGCCGCCGTGTCGATGGCGTGGAACTCGGGGCGGTTCACCATCATCAGGCCCACGGTCTCGCCGCGCCGGAGACCCAGGGCCTCGAGGCCGCCGGCGATCGCCTCCACGCGCGCCGCGTAGTCGGACCAGGGGATCGCGACGGCGTCGCCCGGGGTGCGCAGCGCAATCGCATCCGGGTGCGCGGCCGCCGTTCGCTGGAACGCCTCACACAGGCTCGTCGCGGGCTGGTTCGCCACCGCCGTCCTCCTCGCGTGGAGACCCGATCATACTGGCGGCGGCACGCGTTGGGGGAGAAATCGCTCAGCCGCCGGCGTAGTCCGGCTCGCGCTTCTCGAGGAAGGCCCGCATGCCCTCGCGGGCGTCCCGGTCGTGGAGGCACAGCATCTGGTTGCGGTTCTCCACCGCCATGGCGGCCTCGAGGCTCCCCGCGTCGATGGCGGCCCCCAGGCCCTCCTTGGTGAGCCGCAGGCCGATGGGGGAGGTGCGGAGCATGTCGTCCAGGTAGGGCTGGGCGGCTTCGGCGAGGCGCTCGTCGGGCACGACCTCGGAGACCAGGCCCGTGGCGAGGGAGCGCCGGGCGTCGATGAAGCGGCCCGTGAGCATCAGCTCCGAGGCGACGGAGGTGCCCACCAGCCGCGGCAGGAAGTAGCTCGTCCCCATGTCGCAGGCCGACAGGCCGATGCGGATGAAGGCCGCGTTCATGCGCGCGCTCTCGCCGGCGATGCGGATGTCCGAGGCCAGGGCGAGGGCGAAGCCGCCGCCGCAGGCGGGCCCGTGCACCAGCGCCAGGATCGGCTGGGGGCAGCGGCGCATCCGGAGGTAGACGTCGGCGAGGTAGCCCTGGATGCCGAGGCCGCGCCCGAAGGGGCCGTCGCCCGCCGCCCCGGCCCCGCCCGCGAAGGCCGCGAGGTCCAGGCCGGCGCAGAAGGCCCGACCCTCGCCGCGCATCACCACGACGCGCACCCCGCGGTCCTCGGCGAGGTTGCCGAAGTAGTCCCGCAGCTCGGTCATCATCGCGACGTCGATCGCGTTCAGGACCTCGGGACGGCTCAGCGTCAGCCAGTCCACCGCCCCCTTCCGCTCCACCCGGATCGTCTCGGCTCCCACGCCTCTCCTCCTCCAGGGGCCCGGACACCCGGGCCCCCGAGAGGATGCTACGCCCGGCGCGGGCGGGGCGCCGCTCAGCCGTGGTAGAACACCTCGCGCACGACCCGACCGTCCCTCCAGGTCTGGACGGCAACCTGCCGCTGGACGGTACGCTCGCCGCCCCTGGGCGTGAGCTCGAAGGTCCACTCGACGGCGGCGTGGTCCCCGTCCACCACCACGGTGCCCACCTTCGCGCCATGGAACTCGACGCCGTTCACGAAGGCCTCCTCGTAGGCGCGGTTCTCGGCCTTGCCCTTGCGCTCGTCGGCGCCGTTCTCGCTCATCACGACGTCCTCGGCGTACCAGCGGTCGAAGGTGCCCAGGATGTCGCCCTTCAGGATGCCGTCGATCACGGCCTGCACGTTGTCCCGGTTGCTCACGTCGTCCTCCTCGTTCAGCGCCCGTGGGGCGCGTCCAGGTCGAGCTGCGGCCCGAGGGGAACCACTCCCGTCGGGTTGATGGTCTCGTGGCTCTCGTAGTAGTGGCGCTTGATGTGGGTCATGTTCACGGTCTCGGCGACACCCGGCACCTGGTAGAGCTCGCGGAGGTAGCCGCTCAGGTTCGGCATGTCGGCGATGCGGTTGCGGTTGCACTTGAAGTGGCCGACGTAGACGGCGTCGAAGCGCACCAGGGTCGTGAACAGGCGCCAGTCCGCCTCGGTGATGCGGTCGCCCACCAGGTAGCGCTGGCGGCCCAGGCGCTCCTCCAGCTCGTCGAGGGTGGCGAAGAGCTGCCCGAACGCCTCCTCGTAGGCCTCCTGGCCGGTCGCGAAGCCGCAGCGGTAGACGCCGTTGTTGACGTTTGGGTAGACGAGCGCGTTGGTCTCGTCGATCGCGGCGCGCAGCGCCTCGGGGTAGAGGTCGAGGCCGGGGTTGCCGGCGATCGCGTCGAACTCCGAGTTGAACATGCGGATGATCTCGGACGACTCGTTGTTCACGATGGTCTCGTGCTCGCGGTCCCAGAGCACGGGCACCGTGACGCGCCCCGTGTAGTGCGCGTCCGCCCGGGTGTAGATCTCGTGGAGCGCCTTGGCGTCGTGGATGGGGTCGGGGATGCAGCCCTCGCTGCCGCCGAACTCCCAGCCGTTGGCGCCCATGTAGGGGTCCACCACCGAGAGCGAGATCGCGTCCTCGAGCCCCTTGAGCTTGCGGTAGATCAGGGTGCGGTGGGCCCAGGGGCAGGCCAGGGAGACGTAGAGGTGGTAGCGGCCCGCCTCGGGAGCGAAGCGCGTCGAGCCGTCGGCGCGCACCGCGTCGCGGAACGCGCTCTCCTTGCGCACGAAGCGGCCCCCCGTGGACTCGGTGTCGTACCACTCGTCCTTCCATACCCCGTCGACCAGTCGTCCCATGGATCGGCTCCTCCGTCGGCTTGCGTCAGCCGAGGTCGAAGACCAGGAAGTCGCCCTCGGGCTCCCCGGTCAGGACCCGTGTGGACTCTTGCTGGATCGCGACGCCGTCGCCCGCCGACAGCGGCGTTCCGTTCACCGCGAGGCCGCCGCGCACGGCCTGGACCCAGGCCCCCCGGCCCGGCTCGAGGGGGTGGTGCAGCGTGCGCCCGCGGACCCGACCCGCCAGGACCCGCGCGTCGCTTCGCAGGCGAAGTGCCCCTTCGCCGACCTCGGGACCCGCCAGCAGACGGAGCCCCTCGGGCGCGTCCTCGCCGAGCGGGAAGACCCCGCGACGGACGTCGTGGGCGGGCTCGAGGCCCCGCCGCCCGGGGCGCAGCCAGATCTGGAGGAAGTGCACGGGCTGCGCGCCGGAGGCGTTCCACTCCGAGTGCACGACGCCGCGGCCGGCTCCCATCCAGGCCACGTCGCCCGGATGCAGGAGCGAGCGGGCACCGGAGCTGTCCCGATGCTCCAGCGCACCCGAGAGCACGAGGGTCAGGATCTCCATGTCACGGTGGGGATGGGGGCCGAAGCCGCTGCCCGGGGCCACGCGGTCCTCGTTCAGGACGCGCAGCGCGCGGAAGCCGGGGCGGTGGGGCGCCCGCCAGTCACCGAAGGAGAAGCTGTGGAGGCTCTCCAGCCAGCCCGTGCGGGTCGCGCCCCGGTCGGCGCTCTCGAGGACTTCCTGCATGACCCGGAGGATCGCTGTGTCAAAGAGGATTGATAATGGGGTAGTCTGGGGAATAGTTGTGTCCAAACTGGAAAATATGGAGCCCCGATGGACCGTCTGGGAGAGCTCGAGGCCTTCTCCGCCGTCGCCGACGCCGGTGGCTTCACGGCCGCCGCCCGGGACCTCGGGCGCACGACCTCGGCGGTGAGCAAGCAGATCCGCTCCCTCGAGGAGCGGCTCGGCGTGCGGCTGCTGAACCGCACGACCCGGCGCGTCGCCCTCACCGAGGTCGGCGCCGCCTTCCGGGAGCGCGTGCGCGGCGTGCTGGACGAGCTCGAGGCGGCGGAGCTCGCGGTGGGCCGGCTCCAGGAGGAGCCGCGGGGCGTGCTGCGCATCGGTGCGCCCATGGACTTCGGGCGCATCGGCCTGGCCCGGAGCCTGGCCGGCTTCGCGGCCCGGAACCCCGGTCTGCGGCTCCAGGTCGAGCTCGCGGACCGCTTCGTCGACGTCGTGGAGGAGGGCTTCGACGTCGTCGTGCGCATCGCGAACCTGCCGGACTCGAGCCTGGTGGCGAGGCGCCTCGGCCGCTGCCGACGCGTGCTGTGCGCCGCGCCGTCCTACCTGGATGGCCACGGCCGCCCCGCCCGGCCAGCGGAGCTGCGCGAGCACCCCGTCGTGGGGTACGCGTACGAGCAGGGTCGCAGCTGGAGCTTCCGCGGGGAGGAGGGCGACGAGGTCGTCGCGGTGGAGCCGCGCCACCGCGCCAACAACGGGGAGATGATCCGCAGCCTGCTGCTCGAGGGGCTCGGCATCGCGCTGCTGCCCACGTTCCTGGCCGGGGACGACCTGCGCGCGGGCCGCCTCGAGGCCGTGCTCCCCGACCGGCTCGATGCCGACACCGCGATCTGGGCCGTCACCCCCCATCGCAAGCTCCTCGCCACCAAGGTGCGCCTGCTCCTCGACCACCTCGTCGCGGACTGCGGCGAGGAGCCTGCCTGGGACGAGGGCCTCTCGGAAGCGCCGCGCCCCGAGCCGCTGGGCCCCTAGCCCCTGCGGGCTCGCCATGCGGCGGAGGCCGACCCGTCCCGGGTCGGCCTCCTAGCCGCTGCGCGGGCGCCGCGGCGGGAACAGGTGCTGGCGCGCCTCCTCGCAGATCGCCCGCACGGCGGGGTGCCGCAGGCGCCGCTCGGTCGAGATGGCGTAGAAGCGCTCGCGCACCTCCTCGGCGCGCCCCAGCACCGACGTCCCGTACTGCTTGCGGATCTCGGCCTCGATCACCGTCGGCGCCGGGAAGACCCCCGAGCCCGACGCGCCGAACACCTTCAGCAGCGCCGAGTCGTCGAAGGTGGCCACGATGCGCGGCCGGATGCCCAGGTCCTGGAACCAGTGCTCGAGGGACGTGCGCAGCGCGGACCCGGAGCTCGGCACCAGCATGGGAGCCCCGTCGAGGCTCTTCGGGAAGCCCCGGCGCAGGCGCGCGCCCAGCTCGCGGGTCGCGAAGAACGAGACGCCGCACTCGCCGAGCAGGTGGTTGTAGGCGCGCACCGCCACCTCCGGCCCCCGGGGTGCGTCGCTCAGCACCAGGTCCACCTTGTACGTGGCGAGGTCCGCCAGCAGGTTCTCGGTCTTGTCCTCGGTGCACACGATCTCCGGGGCGTCGGGCAGGGCGAGGGCCGGCTGCAGCAGCTGGTGGGCGACCAGCTTGGGCACCACCATGGAGAGGCCCACGGTGAGCCGGCCGCCGGGCACGTCGGCGCCGCGCCGCACCGAGGTCTTCAGCTCCTCGCCCAGGTCGAAGATCTCGTCCGCGTAGCGGAGCACGGTGCGGCCCAGGTCGGTGAGCACCAGGCTGCGCCCCGCGCGCAGGAAGACCTCGCCCCCGAGCTGCTCCTCCAGCTGCCGCACCTGGGCGCTGATGGTGGGCGGGCTCAGGCGCAGCTGGCGGGCCGCCTTCACGACGCCTCCCTCCCGGGCCACGGCGCGGAAGTAGAGCAGGTGGTGGTAGTTGAGGTGCTCGAGGGACAATTCGACTCTCCCTAATGAAGAGTATAAGATTTCGTTATTGTCTACCCCGCCAGCGTCGTGGAGGCTGTGTCGGGATCGGAGTGGAGGTGTCCGTGGACAGGATTCTGGCCGGCATCCAGCGGTTCCAGGCCGAGGTCTTCCCCGACCAGAAGGCGGACTTCGAGGCCCTGGCTGCGGGTCAGAAGCCCGAGCTCCTGCTCATCACCTGCTCGGACTCCCGCATCGACACGGCCCTGGTCACCCAGACCCGCCCCGGCGAGGTATTCGTCCTCCGCAACGCCGGCAACCTGGTGCCGCGGGCCGGCTCGGGCTCGGGCGCCGAGGCGGCCACCATCGAGTTCGCCATCGAGGGCCTGGGCATCCGCAACATCGCGGTCTGCGGCCACAGCCGCTGCGGCGCCATGGCGGCCCTCGGCGACCCCGACGCCACGGCGGCGCTGCCCGCCCTGCGCGGCTGGCTCGAGCACGCCCACTCCACCCTGGAGCGCGAGGCCTCCTTCTCGGAGATCGAGGACCCGGCGCTGCGCCGCGTGGCCGCCAACGTGATGGTCCAGCTCGAGCAGCTCCGCACCCACCCGAGCGTCGCGGCGGCCGAGGCCCGCGGCGCGCTGGCCCTGCACGGCTGGATCTACCGGTTCGAAACCGGAGAGGTGCTCGAGGTCGTACCGGGGGAGGGGCTGCGGCCCCTCGGCGCCTCGGCCGAGGCCGCGAGCGCCCTGGCCTGAATCGTCTCCAGCGCTCGAACATCCCAGAGGTCCACGATGTCCGCTCTCCCGTTGCGCCTGCCGCTCCGGTCCTTCTACGACGGGCTGCGGCGCCACGGTCGAAGCGACTTCCTCGCTTCGATCGTCGTGTTCCTGGTCGCGCTCCCGCTGTGCATGGGCATCGCGATCGCCTCGGGCGCGCCGCCCGCCGCCGGCCTCATCACGGGCATCATCGGCGGCCTCGTGGTGGGCTTCCTGGCCGGTGCGCCCCTGCAGGTCAGCGGCCCGGCGGCCGGCCTGAGCGTGATCGTCTGGGACCTGATCCAGACCCACGGCTTCGAGGCCCTCGGCTGGATCGTGCTGGTGGCGGGGATCGTGCAGATCACCGCCGGCCTCTCCGGGATCGGCCAGTGGTTCCGGGCCGTGTCGCCCGCGGTGATCCACGGCATGCTGGCGGGCATCGGCGTGCTGATCTTCGCCAGCCAGTTCCACGTGATGGTGGACGACGCGCCGCGCTCCAGCGGCCTCGCCAACCTGCTCGCGATCCCCGAGGCCGTCTACAAGGGGCTCGTGCCCATGGACGGCTCGGTGCACTTCCAGGCCGCCATGGTGGGCCTCCTCACCCTCGCCGTGATGGTGGGCTGGCGGCCCCTGGCGCCCGGGAAGCTGCGCTCCATCCCGGCTCCCCTCGTCGCCGTGGTGGTGGCGACCGCCGCCGCCGCGGTCCTCGGCCTCGGCGTGAGCCGGGTGGACGTGCCCGCGAACCTGCTCGAGGCGGTGACCCTGCCCACGCTGGGAGGCCTGGGCGGCCTCGGCTGGGGCGTGCTCGGCGCCGGCGCCGCGCTGGCCTTCGTGGCCAGCGCCGAGACGCTGCTGTGCGCGACGGCGGTCGACAAGCTCCACGACGGGCCGCGCACGCGCTACGACCGCGAGCTCGCCGCCCAGGGCGTGGGCAACATGCTCTGCGGCGTCCTCGGCGCGCTGCCCATGACCGGCGTGATCGTGCGCAGCAGCGCCAACGTCGAGGCCGGAGCGCGAACCCGCAACTCGGCCATCTTCCACGGCGTCTGGCTGCTGGTCTTCTGCGCCGCCGTCCCCTTCGTGCTGAGCCAGATCCCCACGGCCGTGCTGGCCGCGGTGCTGGTCTTCACGGGCTACCGCCTGGTGAACGTGGCGGCGATCCGCCAGCTCGCGCAGTACGGGCGCAGCGAGGTGCTGATCTACGCCACGACCCTCGGCACGATCGTGGCCGTCGACCTGCTCACGGGCATCGTGATCGGGATCGGCCTGTCCCTCGCCAAGGTGCTCTACGGCGTCGCCCACCTCGAGGTCGACGTGCAGACCGGCGACGAGCCGGGGCGCATCGAGCTGCACCTGCGCGGCGCTGCCACCGTGATCCGGCTGCCCCGGCTGGCTTCGGCCCTCGAGAAGATCCCCGCGAGCGCCGAGCTCCACGTGCACCTCCACGAGCTCGACTACATCGACCACGCCTGCATCGACCTGCTGGCCAACTGGGAGCGGCAGCACGCCGCCACCGGGGGCAGCCTGCGCGTCGACTGGCAGGACCTGGCGGCGCGCTTCCGGCGCCCGAGCGGGAAGAGCACCGAGGTGCGCCTCGAGCAGAGCGCGGCCTGAGGCCCGACGCCGGACCTGCGGCCGCCGTCGGGTAGGATTCCGGGGTGGGTCGCTTCACCCGGACGACGAGCGCTCTCGCCGCCGCGCTCGTCGCGGCCGGGCTCGCCTGTAGCCGACCTCCGCCCCCGCGGCCCGAAGCCGCGGTGCGGGCGGTCGCGGAGCTGCGCGCCGAGCTCGGTGGCGCGCTGCGCGCCGCACTCGCCGAGGGGCCGGTCGCCGCCGTGGAGGCGTGCCGCCTCGAGGCCCCGCGGATCGCGGCGCGCCTGGCCCGGCCCGGGCTCCGCCTGGGCCGCACCAGCCACCGCCTGCGCAACCCCGCGAACGCGCCCGAGCCGTGGATGCTGCCCCTCCTCGACGAGCTCCGCGGCCGGGCGCCCGAGCCCGGCGCCTTCCGCACCGTGGACCTCGGCGAGCGCGGCACGGGCTACGTCGAGCCCATCCACCTCCAGCCGCCCTGCGCGACCTGCCACGGGTCGCGCGTGGACCCCGAACTGCTGGCCGCCATCCGCGAGCGCTACCCCGAGGACCGCGCGACGGGCTTCGAGGTGGGGGAGCTGCGCGGGCTGTTCTGGGCCGTGGTCGCCCCCGGGAGCTCGCCCGCCGACTAGCGGGCCGGGTATCCTGGCTCCGTGTCGCCGGAGCCCCGGCCGGATCCCTGGCTCTTCGATCTCTGGTCGCGCTTCTACGACGCGCCCTGGGTGCAGCGCCTCACCTACCGTCCGGTGCAGGACGCCGTGCTGGCCGAGCTCCGCGCGGGCGGCGCCACGCGGGTGCTCGACGTCGGCTGCGGCACGGGCCTGCTCACCCGCCGCATCGCCCGGGAGCCCGGCGTGGAGGCGGTGGTGGGCTGCGACTTCTCCACCGGCATGCTGCGTCGGGCCGCGCACAACGCGCCCGGCCTGCTGCTGGCCCGGGGCGACGCGCTGCAGCTGCCCTTCGCGAGCGGCCGGTTCGATGCGGTGGTGTCCACCGAGGCGTTCCACTGGTTCCCGGACCCCGACGCGGCCCTCGCGGAGTTCCACCGGGTTCTGGCGCCGCACGGCCGGCTCCTCGTGGCGCTGGTGAACCCCCGCGCGGAGTGGCTCTCGGGGGCGACGCGGACGCTCTCGCGCTGGCTCGGCGAGCCGCTGCGCTGGCCCACCCGCGACCGCCTGCGGGCGCGGGTCGAGAAGGCCGGCTTCCGGGTCGAGTCCCAGCGCGCCGTCTTCCGCCTGCCGGCCCCCTGGGTCTTCCCCTGCGTCCTCACCGCGGCGGAGCGGCCGGGCTGAGCCCGTCGCTAGAGCGAGAGGCGTCCCCGGCCGTCGATGCGACCGGACCGCCCGCAGAACTCCTCGCGCATCATGGCGGCGAGGAGCGCGGGGTCGTCGAGAGTTGCCCAGGTGCGGCGCCCGTCCTCGGTGAGGCAGGCCGCGTGGGCGAGGCGGGGCTCGCCCTTGCGGTGGGCCACCGTGTAGGCCTCGACGCTCACCGGCCCGTCCCAGTCCACGAGGGCGTCGCGCAGGGGCAGGGGGTCGACCCGGTCCTGGAGGCTCTCCCAGCGGAAGCCCTCGCTCGGCGGCTCCGTCGAGTAGAGGCCGATGGCGTGCTTGGCGAGCCAGCCGCCGTTGGCGTGGACCAGACCCATGGCGCCGCGGTCGTCGCGCAGCACCTCCGCCATGCGGGCGATGGAGTGGAGCACGGCGCTGTTGAGCGGCCCGCCCTGGAAGGTGAGGCCGCCGCCGACGCTGAGCGGCCGGTCCTCGGGCAGGCCGAGCTCCGCGGCGGCCACCTGCACCGAGGACGGGAAGCAGCTGTAGAGGTCCACGTGCGGGATCTCGTCCGGGCTCCTGCCGGCGAGCTCGAGCGCTCGCGCTCCGGCGATCCGCACCGCGGGCGAGCGGTGCAGCTCCCAGCGGTTCGAGAGGAAGGTGCTGTCGTAGGCCTCGGTGCCCACGTGCAGGTAGACGAGCTTCTCGTCGGGGACGCCGGCGCTGCGCGCCGCCTCGAGGGAGCAGAGGACCAGGCCCGCCCCCATGTCGACCCGGGCGTTGGCGTTCATCAGCCGGGTGTAGGGGAAGGAGATCATCGGGTTGTCGGGCCCCGCCCGGCGGATCTCCTCGGCCGAGCAGGAGCGCCGGATCCAGGCGTCGGGGTTGCCCCGGGCCACCTCGGCGAAGCCGGCCCAGAGCCGGGCGACGCGCTCGGCGTGGGCGGCGAGGCTCTCGCCCCGGGCGTGGCGGATCGCGCTCTCGACGATGGCGAACACGTCGCTCGCGCGGTTCATCCCGCGCGCCAGCTCGGCGTCGTGGAAGATCGCGTTGTCGGGGGCGATCATGCGGTCGGGGGTACCGGGAGCCTCGCTCTGGGCGAGGACGATCCCGGCGCGGGCGGCCTGGCCGGCGCTGCGGCCGTTCTCCCCACCGGTCACCAGCACGACGCTGCGTCGCCCCGCCTGGATCTCCCGGGCGGCGTCGAGCACGCAGGCCTGGGAGAAGTTCCCGCCGTAGGGCGTCCCGACGGTCTCCGTCGGGCTCGCGCCGAAGCGCTCGGCGATGCGGCGACCGGGGTCGCCGTAGCTCCACGCTCCACGCAGCACGTGGATCGACTCCGCCCGCGCGAGCAGCTTCGGGGCGGCGCAGTCCTCTCCGGCGCGCTCGAGGGCAGACCCCATGAGCTCGAGGGGCTCGGAGGCCTCGCGGGGGTCCTCGCACCGCTGCAGGACCTGCCCGACGCCCGCGAGGACCGGGCACGTTCGCGCTGCGTTCATCCGCTCCTCGTGGTGATTCGCCCGTGGCACGGTAGGATAGCCCGCCACGGCCGCGCACCCGGGACCCGATGAGCCAGCCCACCCAGCCCCAGCCCGCTGCCTCCGACCGAAGCCCGCGCTTCCTCGTGATCGGCGCCGGCATGTCCGGGATCCTCGCGGCGATCCGGCTCGAGGAGGCGGGCTTCGGCGACTACGCGATCTACGAGAAGGCCGACCGCCTCGGCGGGACCTGGCGCGAGAACACCTACCCGGGCATCACCTGCGACGTCCCGTCCCACTTCTACAGCTACTCGTTCGCACCGAACCCGGAGTGGAGCCACCGCTTCTCGCCGGGCGCCGAGATCCTGGCCTACTTCGAGGACGTGGCCCGGCGCTACGGGGTGGAGCGGCGCATGCGCTACGGCGAGGAGGTGACCCGCTGCGCCTTCGAGGACGGTCGCTGGCGCATCGAGACCTCCACGGGCCGGACCGACGCGGGCGACTTCGTGATCGCCGCCACGGGCGTCCTCCACCACCCCGCGTACCCCGACATCGAGGGGCTCGAGGACTTCGAGGGTGCGCTCTTCCACAGCGCCCGCTGGGACCACGACGTGCCCCTGGCGGACGCCCGGGTCGGCGTCGTCGGCACCGGCTCCTCGGCGATCCAGATCGTCGCCGCCCTCGTGGACCGGGTGGAGTCGCTCACGCTGTTCCAGCGCACGGCCCAGTGGATCGCCGCGGTCGAGAATCCCGCCTACACCGACGAGGAGAAGCAGGAGTTCCGCCGGCGGCCCGAGGCCATGCGGGCGATCCGGGACGAGACCGCCCGCGCCTTCGTGGACGGCTTCGCCAACGTGCTGGTGGACGCCGACTCGCCGGTGCTCGGGCTGATCGAGCAGAACTGCCGCGAGAACCTCGAGCAGAGCGTCGCGGACGCCGACCTGCGCGAGCGCCTGCGCCCCTGCTACCGGGCGGCCTGCAAGCGGCTCATCATGTCCGACGGCTTCTACGAGGCGATCCAGCGACCCAACGCGGCCCTCGTCACCGAGCCGATCGAGGGCGTCGAGAAGTCCGGGGTGCGGACCCGCGACGGCGCGCTCCACGAGCTCGACGTGCTGGTCCTGGCCACGGGCTTCCGGGTCGACCGCTTCGTGCGGCCCATGCGGGTGACCGGGCGCGGGGGCGTCGTGCTGGACGACGTCTGGCAGTCGGGCCCCTTCGCCTACCTGGCGATCGCGGTGCCGGACTTCCCGAACTTCTTCCTGCTGAACGGTCCGAACTCCCCGGTCGGGAACTTCTCCCTGATCGACGTCGCCGAGATGCAGATGGGCTACGTGCTCCAGCTCGTGGAGGCGACCCTGGCCGGCGGCGCGTCCGAGGTCGACGTCCGGGCGGAGGCGACGCAGCGCTTCGACGCGGAGCGCCGCGAGGCCGCGAAGTCCACCATCTGGGCCACGGGCTGCCGGAGCTGGTACCTGGACCGCGAGGGCCTGCCCACCGCCTGGCCCTTCACCCTCGATCGCTTTCGCCAGGAGATGGCGCGCCCGCGCCTGGAGGACTACGCGATGCGCTCCCCGGAGCGGCCCGCCCACGGGAGGGCCCCATCGTGAACCCCGAGCACTGCCTGGTCGAGCGCGACGGCGGCATCCTGACCGTCACCCTGAACCGCCCGGAGGCGAAGAACGCGCTGAGCGGGGGCATGCTGGCGGGGATGTACCGCGCCTGGCGGCTCCTCGACGAGGACCCGGAGCTGCGCGTCGCGATCCTGACCGGACGCGGCAGCGTGTTCTGCGCCGGCGCCGACCTGAAGGCCATGGGGGGCGGCGAGCGCGACGAGGAGTTCCGGAAGCGGATGGCCGAGGTGCCGGACCTGCACTGGCAGGCGCTGCTCCGGCACAACCGGCCCCTCAAGCCCATCATCGCCGCGGTCGAGGGCTTCGCGGTGGCGGGCGGCACCGAGATCCTCCAGGGCACGGACATCCGGGTGGCCGCCGAGGACGCGACCTTCGGCGTCACCGAGGCCCGGCGCGGCCTGTTCCCCCTCGGCGGCAGCAGCGTCCGGCTGCGGCGCCAGATCCCCTACACCCTGGCGGCCGAGATCCTGCTCACGGGCCGCCACGTCAGCGCGCAGGAGGCCCTGGCCTTCGGGCTGGTGGGGCGGGTGGTGCCCAGCGGCCAGGCCCTCGCGGAGGCGCGCGAGATCGCGGAGCAGATCTGCGAGAACGGCCCGCTCTCGGTCCGGGCCCTGGTGCGGATGCTGCGCGAGATCGACGAGAGCTACCCCGAGTCCGAGGCCCTGGTGAAGGAGCTCGAGATCGGCGGGCCGGTGTTCGCCTCGAAGGACGCCCGGGAGGGCCCCCGGGCCTTCGCGGAGAAGCGCAAGCCCGTCTACCGGGGCGAGTAGAGCCACCCCAGGAGGAGGTCCGCCATGCAGGCCGCGGTGATGCGAAGGAACCATGCGCCTCTCGAGATCGAGGAGGCGGGCATCGACGAGCCCGGGTCCGGCGAGGTGCTGCTGAAGACCTCCGCCTCGGGAATCTGCCACAGCGATCTCCACGTGATCGAGGGCAGCCTGCCCGTGCCGCCGCCCTGCATCCTGGGCCACGAGCCGGCGGGGGTCGTCGAGGCGGTGGGCGAGGGCGTCACCGACTTCGCCCCGGGCGACCGCGTGATCGGCTGCCTCACGGCCTGGTGCGGCGTGTGCCGCTTCTGCACCCAGGGGCGCCCGTACCTGTGTCCCACCCAGTTCGTCGGTCGTCCCGAGGGCAGCGCGCCCCGGCTCACCGATGCCCGGGGCGAGGCGATCGGCCAGTTCGCGAACCTGTCCTCCTTCGCCGAGCGCATGCTCTGCCCCGAGCGCTCCCTGGTGAGGATCCGCGACGACATGCCCCTCGATCGCGCCTCGCTGATCGGCTGTGGCGTCACCACCGGGCTCGGCGCCGCGCTCAACACCGTGCACGTACCGGCCGGCGCGAGCGTGGTCGTGATCGGCTGCGGCGGGGTGGGGCTCGCCGCGATCCAGGGGGCGCGCATCGTGGGCGCGGGGCGCATCGTGGCCGTCGACGCCCAGCCCTGGAAGCTCGACCTCGCAGAGAAGCTGGGCGCGAGCCACTGCGTCGACGCCAGCGACGGCGATCCGGTGGCCGCCGTCCAGGCCCTCACCGGCGGCGGCGCCGACTTCGTCTTCGAGTGCATCGGCCTGGCCGCCACGGTCCAGCAGGCGATCGGGATGACGGTGCGCGGTGGCACCGCGGTGCTGGTGGGCGTCGTGCCCATCACCGAGATGGTGCCGATCCCCGCCGCCGACCTCACGCTCCAGGAGAAGCGCCTGGT
This sequence comes from Myxococcota bacterium, assembly GCA_028277885.1. Classification (GTDB taxonomy): domain Bacteria; phylum Myxococcota_A; class UBA9160; order UBA9160; family UBA6930; genus JANQFK01. Next base: position 11,308 of record JANQFK010000044.1, on the reverse strand, counting down.
CGGCTCCTACATGGGCTCGAACCGGTTCCGCTTCGACATGCCGAAGTACGTCGACTTCTACATGGACGGCCGGCTGCTGCTCGACGAGATGATCTCCTCCCGCATCGGCCTCGACGAGGTGAACGAGGCCCTCGACCGGATGCGCAAGGGCGAGGCGGCGCGCCAGGTGATCGTCTTCGACTGAAGACGGTCGAGATCCGTCGCGATCACTCGGGGTCGAAGGCGACCGAGCTCTTCTCCACCTCCCGGGTCTGGCCGCCGGCGGCGAGGAAGCCCCGCATGCGCTCCCGGGCCTCGGGCAGCGCCAGGCACTCCTCGAAGAGCCGGGCCTCGGTGGTGAGGCCCTCCACCACGCCCGCGTCGGCGGCGAGCACCGCCGCCTTGGCGCGGGCGATGGCGCCGGCGGGGAAGGAGGCGATGCGCGCCGCCAGCCGGTCCACGAAGGGGCCGAGCTCGTCCGGGGGCAGCGCCCGGTTCACGTAGCCGTAGCGCTCGGCGAGGTCGGCCGGGAAGTCGTCGGCGCCGAGCACGATCTCGAGGGCCCGGCCCCGCCCCAGCAGGCGCGGCAGGCGCTGGGTCCCGCTCCCGCCCGGCAGGATCCCCACCGCCACCTCGGGCTGGCCGAGCACCGCGCGACCGAGGGCGGCGAAGCGCATGTCCATGGAGAGCACCAGCTCGCTGCCGCCGCCGCGGCACACGCCCTCGATCTTCGCGAGGGTGGCCTTCGGCATGGTGCGGAAGCGGTCCACCATCTGCTGGAAGAGGCTCGGCTCCGAGGCGGGCTGCTGCGGGTGCTCGGGCAGGCCCAGGATCAGGTTCACGTCGGCGTGGGCGACGAAGAACTCCGGATCCGCGCTCTGCATCACCACCACGCGCACCTCGGGGTCGCGCTCGAGCTCCGGGCCGAGGCGGAGCAGCTCCCCGATGAGCGCGGCGTCGAGCAGGTTGATGGGGGGATGGTCGAGGGTGACCCGCGCCACCCCCGCCTCGACCTCGACCCCCAGGCAGTCGTAGCCCTCGTAGGCCATGGGATCCTCCGTGGGCGCCCATGCTACACCGGCCGACGATGCGCTACTCCGGCACCTCGGTGAATGCGCTGGCGAGCTGGGTGGTGACGTCCCGGGAGGTCACGGGCCGGTCGGGCTCGTCGCTGGGCGGCCGGCCGCCCTTGCGCTCCAGGGTGGAGAGGTCGACGTCCGGCGACTCGGCGCGCAGCGCCGCCACGGTGCACTTCTCCCGCGGCCGGTGGGAGAAGGCATCCAGCCGGAAGTGGCGCAGCGCGTTGGCGTGGGTGATCTGGTCCACCTCGTCGTCGGGGACGCCCTCGAGGCTCCGGGCCAGGGTCTCGGGCGCGCGCGGCCAGGTGGTGTCGGAGTGCGGGTAGTCGCACTCCCAGGTGATGGTGTCGAGGCCCACGGCGTGGCGGTTGCGCACGCCCACGGGGTCGTCGATGAAGCAGGTGATGACGTGCTCCCGGAACACCTCGCTCGGCAGCTTCTTCCCGAAGCTCTGGTGGGTCCAGTACCGGTGGTGCTGGTAGACGTAGTCGGCGCGCTCGAGGAAGTACGGGATCCAGCCGATGCCGCCCTCGGAGAGCGCGAAGCGCAGGCCGTCGTAGCGGCGCAGCACCCGCGACCAGAGCAGGTCCGCCGCGCAGGAGAGGATGTGGATGGGCTGGAGGGTGATCATCACGTCCACCGGGGCGTCCATGGAGGTGAACGCCATGCCGGCGCCGGAGCCGATGTGGATGGCGACGACGGTGCCCTCGTCGCAGCAGGCCTCCCAGAAGGGGTCCCAGTGCTCGCTGTGGACGCTCGGGTAGCCGAGCTTCTCCGGGTTCTCGGTGAAGCTCATGGCGTGGCACCCCCTGCGGGCCACGCGGCGCACCTCCTCGGCCATCAGCCGCGGGTCCCAGATGGGCGGCAGCGAGAGCGGGATGAAGCGGCCGGGGTAGCTGCCGCACCACTCGTCCACGTGCCAGTCGTTGTAGGCGCGCAGCATGGCGAGGGCGAGCTCCTTGTCCTTCTGGCGGGCGAAGAGCTGGCCGCAGAAGGACGGGAAGGAGGGGAAGCACATGGACGCCAGCACGCCGTTGGCGTTCATGTCTCGCACGCGCTCGTGGACGTCGTAGCAGCCGGGCCGCAGCTGCTCGAAGGACGTCGGCTCCATGCCGTACTCCTCGGGCGGGCGGCCGGCGACGGCGTTCAGGCCGATGTTGGGGACCGGCGTGCCCTCGAACACCCAGACGTCGCTGCCGTCGGCCTTGCGGACGACCCGGGGCGCGCGGTCCCGGTAGCGGGCGGGCACGTGGCGCTCGAACATGTCCGGGGGCTCGACGACGTGGTCGTCCACGCTCACGAGGATCATGTCGCTGGGCCGCATGGAAGGCCTCCTCGGCGAATCTGACGGTGCGTCAGATGCTACCACGGAAGCCTGTCGGGGGCGCGTCGCCCCGGGCGCGCGGGCCGGCCCCTAGGGCCGGGCGAAGCGGACCTGGTTCTCGACCAGCTGGATCTCGATCTTGCGGTTGGAGTCGACGAGGATCACCTCCTCGACGCCCTCGCCGCCGAGCGCGTCGTAGACCGAGCGGGCCTCCTTCTCGCGCTCGTCGGCGGAGAGGCCCGCCCAGCCCGGCGCCACCGTGGCGACGAAGACCCGGCGCCCGCTCCGCTCCACCGTGAACCCCTCGAGCAGCTCCGGCGAGAGCTCCTTCAGCGCCTCGACGGAGTAGTGGTTGCGGTCCACGTGCACGGTCGGGGTACGGTTGCTCCACATCAGGCCCCCGACCGCGATGGCGCCGACCAGCGCGGCGGCCGCGGGTGCCCGCCAGATGGAGGCGGCCTCGGAGCCCCTGCCGCGCTTGCGCCGTGCGCGCTTCTTCTTGGGCTTCGCCCGGTCCTTGTCCCGGCCCTTCTTCGCCGCTCGGCGCGGCGCGGCGGCGGGCTCGGGCGTCCCGGTCTCGGACCCCTCCTCGAAGAGCTCGGAGGAGACCGCGTGGGCGGAGTGGGCCGAGTCGGTCCCGGTCGCTTCGGAGGCGAGGGGCGCCGGCTCGGAGGCCGCGGGGCGGAGGGTCGGGCGCGGTAGCCGGCCCTTGGTGTGCTGGAGCTGCTTCGCGCCGTCGTAGTCGCCGGCGCCCACGCGGCTCTTGATGGCCGCCTGGATCTCGTCCTCGAGCTCGCGCACCCAGGCGTCCCGGATCACCGCGGGGTCGATCCCCAGGGCGGCGAGGTGGGACTCCGCCTCCTCGCCCAGCTCGAGGGCGAGGGCGAGGGCGACGGCGATGCGGACCGCGGCCGTCCCCTTCTCCGGCTCGGGCTCCTCGAAGGCGGCGAGCTCCCAGGGCTTCATCGACGTGCGGGGCAGGGACTGGGCCAGCAGCTCGGCGGGTCCGTCGGACTCCGAGGGTCGGGCCTGGTGGTGGAGCCGGTTGGCGAGGGCCTCGTCCAGACGCCACACGCCGCGCGTCGTGAAGACCGAGGCCACCTCGGGCGCCGCTTCCGGCGCCGCGGCGGCCGCGGCGGGAGCCGGCTCGGCCTCCACGGGGCCCGGCTCGGGGGCGGTCTCGGCGAAGGCCGGGTCCGCGGCGGGCGCGGGCGCGGGTGCAAGCTCCACGGGCGGGACGGGGGCGAAGGGGTCCGCGTCCGGCGCCGCCGCCGCGGTCGGCGCCGGCGCCGGAGCGGCCGCGGGTGGCGCAGGCGCCGCCCCGGGCGGGGCCGCGAAGGACGAGGGGACGGGCGTCAGCAGGCTGGTCTGGGAGTCGAAGGCCGGGTCCTCGTTGCCCTCCTCGAAGCCGACGCGTCCGTAGAACACCTGGTCCTGGCTGCGCTCGAGGTCCGCCTGGTGACGCAGGCGGTTGAAGGCGGCCACGTTGTAGGCCACCACGGCGCGCAGCAGGCCGGGGTCGAAGTAGCGGTCTCCCACGGTCGCCTTCGCCTGCTTGACCTGCTCGATCACCTCGGTGGCGTCGAGGGAGCGGGCGAGGGACTCGGTGGCGTCGCGCACCAGGGCGGCCACGCGGGCGGCCTCGGTGTCCGAGCGCTTCCCCCAGGCGGCGCACAGGCGGCGCAGTCGCGGGGTCAGCTGGGCGGGGTCCTGGGAGAGGGTGCGGCTGCCGTCGACCCCCTCCTCGGTGGCGAGCAGGGTCACGAGGTAGTCGGTCACCGACAGCCAGCGGGAGCGCTCGTCGCTCTTCTCCGCCAGGCACAGGTCGAGCAGCCCGGCGACCGCCGGGCGATCCTCGCCGAGCATGCGGGGCAGGGTGGCCCGCAGCTGGGCACCCGAGACGGACTCCGCCGCCTCCCGGAGCTCGCGGCCGTACTGGCCGAGCAGCGAGTCCACGAGCTTCAGGGTCTCGGGCCACTCCGGCGCGGGAGCCGGCGGGCTCTCGGCGTCGGCCTGCTGGACCGCCGGGTCCGCCTCGAGGGCGCGCAGCTGCTCCCGGGCCTGGTCGCCCGCCTCGAACCGGGTCGGCAGCGGAGCCGCGGCGGCGAGCGCCCGCTGGGCCGCGCGCAGCCGGGCGTAGCGGCCGACGCGGGTGCGGAACTCCTTCTTGGGCGAGGGGCTCGGCGACGGGTCGGGCGACGGGGGGTCGGGAACGCCCACGGTGGCTCTCCGGCGGTCGCGTCGGCACCGTCCACTCCACTCCGAGGAGGGGCCGGGCCGCGCGCAGGAAACGACACCTGGGCATCGACCCGGCGCGGGGTCTTCTTGAGCGCGGCCCCGTCTCGACGGCGACCGGCAGCCCGCCGGCAGCTCCGCCCGCGAGGCGGGGCCCCCGTGGCTCCGGGATGGCACGTGGGGGCTCGCCTGGGGAAGAATCCCGCCCATGCGCATCGGGCTCACGATGTTCGCGACGGACCGCTCCATGGAGGTGCCCGACCTGGCCCGGGAGGCCGAGGCGCGCGGCTTCCACTCGCTCTTCGTTCCCGAGCACACCCACATCCCCATCAGCCGGCGAACCCCGCCCCCCACCGGCGAGGACGAGCTGCCCGAGGAGTACCGGCGCAGCCCGGACCCCCTGGTGGCCCTGGCCGGCGCCGCCACCGTGACCGAGCGCATCCGGCTCGGGACGGGCATCGCGCTGCCGATCCAGCACGACCCGATCGCCTGGGCCAAGCAGGTCGCCACCCTCGACCGGCTGAGCGGGGGCCGGCTCCTGCTCGGCATCGGCTACGGCTGGAACCACGACGAGATGGAGAACCATGGCGTCGACCCCAAGCGGCGCCGCGCCCACGTGCGCGAGACGCTGCTCGCCGCCCAGGAGCTCTGGTCGAAGGACGTCGCCGAGTTCCACGGCGAGTTCGTGGACTTCGCGCCGAGCTGGCAGTGGCCCAAGCCGGTGCAGCAGCCGCGCCCGCTCACCCTGATCGGCGGCGCGGCGGGTCCCCGGCTCTTCGAGCACGTCGCGGAGTTCGCCGACGGCTGGCTCCCCATCGGCGGTGCGGGGATGAGGGCCGCCCTGGCCCGGCTGCGCGAGGCCTGGGAGGCCCGCGGCCGCGATCCCGCGGACCTCGAGCTGATGCCCATGGGGGTCCAGCCCGAGGCGGCGAAGCTCGCCTACTACGCGGAGCTCGGCGTCACCGAGGCGGTGCTGCGCCTGCCGAGCGCGCCCCGCGACGCGGTGCTCCCGGTGCTCGACGACTTCGTGCGCTGGCTCCCGTAGCCGGGCCCCGGGCTCAGACGCGGATCGGGAGCTTCGCCCAGCCGCGCACCGTGCTGGTGTGGACCCGCTCGGCGGCATCCCACTCGACCTCCCAGGTGGGGAAGCGCGCCAGGGCCTCCTCCAGGGCCACGCGCCCCTCGAGCCGCGCGAGGGAGGCGCCCAGGCAGAAGTGGGTGCCGAAGCCGAAGGAGAGGTGGCGCCCGACGTCGCGCTCCACGTCGAAGCGGTCCGGGTCCGGGTACTGGCGGTCGTCCCGGCCCGCCGAGCCCGTGAGGAGCAGCAGCACCGAGCCCTCGGGCACGCGCTCGCCGTGCCAGGTCGCGTCGCGGGTGACGCTGCGCGCCTGGACGGGGGAGGGGGCCTCGTAGCGCAGCAGCTCCTCCACCGCGCTCGGGATCAGGCCGGGCCGCGCCACCAGCTTGGCGCGCTCCGCGGGGTGCTGGGCCAGCACCGAGCCCGCCCAGCCCAGCAGCCGCGCCACGGTCTCGTTGCCGGCTCCCGAGAGCAGCATGATGAAGGCGAGGACCTCCGGGTCGCTGAGCCGGCGCTTGCCGCCGTCGTCGGTCTCGAGCTCGGCCTGGAGCAGGTCCGTCATCATGTCGTCCCGCGGCGACCGGCGGCGCTCCGCCACGTAGCGCGAGAAGTAGCCCATCATCTTGCCGCCCAGCTCGAGGATGCGGGCGTCGGGGTCGACCTCGCCCGGGTCGCGGTGCAGCAGCTGGTCGGTCCACTCGCGGATCTGCTCGCGGTCCTCCCTGGGGACGCCCAGCATGGTGCTGATCACCAGCATGGGCACCTTGGCGCCGAAGTCGGCCACGTAGTCGAAGCCGCGGGAGCCGACGAGCGGGTCCAGGGTGCTGCGCACGATCTCGCGGATGGACGGCTCGAGCTCCGCGATGCGCCGCGGCGAGAACGCGCGGCTCACCAGCGCCCGGAGCCGGTCGTGCTCGGGCGGGTCCATGAAGATGATGGAGACCTCGGGGCGGTTCTCCAGCCGGATCAGCTCGAGCACGGTCCCGCGCGCCGAGGAGTAGGTGGCGTGGTCGAGGCTCGCGGCGAGCACGTCCTCGAAGCGCGAGAGCGCCCAGAAGTCGTGGCGCTCATTGCGGTAGAGGGGCGCCTCGTCGCGCAGGCGCCGCCACACCGGGTGGGGATCGGCGTCGATCGCGTAGTCGTAGGGGTCGTAGTAGATCTCGGACATTCGGGGGCTCCGGCTCAGGGACGCAGGGGGCGGCGCCGCTCGAACGCGAACCCGGCGCCGCGGCTGAGGCGCGCCAGGGCGAGCTCCGGCGGCTCGGGTTGGGGCGGCGCGCCGGCATCGAGCACGACCTCCCAGGCGAGGCGCGCCGGGGCCGGGGCCGGGACGGCCCGCAGCCGGGCCCGGGGGCTCCCGGCCCGGGCGATGGCCTCGAGGGCGGGATGGGGCCCGGCGCCGAGCCCGGCCAGCCACGAGTGGTCGTCGCCCTCCGCGAGGGCCGGGCAGTCGCCGATCGAGAGCCTCGCCGTGTCCGCGGAGCGCACCTCCACCCGCAGGTCCACGTAGGTGCGTGGCTGGAAGTGCGGGTGGAGCTGGAACAGCTTCCCCACGGCGTCGATGCCCTCGCCCTCGACGGACAGCGCCGATTTCAGGCGCTGGGCGGCGAGGGCCGCGATCCCCGTCCACTGGCGCCGTCCGATCTCCCGCGCCACCGCTTCGCCCGCTCCGTCTTCGCCCGCCCGCCCGGCGACGGCCAGCAGGAAGGCCCGGGCCAGCAGGTGGATCTGCACCGCGGCCTCCTGGCACACCGCCCGGAGCGCGCGGTGGGAGAGGTCCTCGAGCTGGAAGCCGGGATCGAAGGGCCCCGCGTAGTCGGGCCAGCCACCGGGCTCGGCGTCGTCGCCGTCGAGCGCGATGGGGATGCCGGCGATCCGGCTCTCCGCGACGCGGGCGAGGAGGGGGTTGGGGGGCGCGGGGGCGGCGTCGGCGTCGAGGAACACCTGCCAGCGGCAGTGGGGCACGCGGTCGGCCGGGCTGCGCGGCGGGCGGTGGATCGGGCGCATGCGCAGGCGCGGGTTGGTGGCGGCCGCGGTGGCGTCGAAGGTCGGATCCTCGATGTCGTGGCACATGCGCTTCACGCGCTTCTCGCCGAAGGGCTCCACGTCGAGGAGCGCGCCGCAGTGGGGCAGCCAGAACTCCCCGCGCTCGGGTCCGTCCAGCCGGAACTGGAAGTCCATGAACTGGGGCGGCGCACCGATGTCGAGCTGGAGGTTCTTGAACACCGTCCCGACGTCGTCGCCCTCGAAGTCCAGGGCCCGCTGCATGCGTCGCGAGTAGATCGGGCTCGCCGCCATCCACTCGTCGATGGCGAGCCCCACGTAGGCGTCCTCGCCGAGCTCCCGGATGACGAGGGGCAGGCCCACCCGGTCCTGGAGGTGGCCGGCCAGCAGGTACTCGCGGCCGAGGTCGCAGAGCGCCTGGCGGGAAAGGTCGGCCAGGCCGAAGTCCGGGTCGAAGGGACCCGCGTAGCCTGCGCGGCCGGCGTGGAGCGTCATCGCGTTCCCCCGGATGCCGTCGCCACCCTATCCCAATTACCATTCGTACGCAATGTAAATTGTGATAGGCTCCGGCCTCGGGAGGAGCGCCATGACGATCCGCGTCGGCTTCGTGGGCCTCGGCAACCAGGGCAAGCCCATCGCGGCGCACCTGGCCCCGGCGGGCCTCGAGACCACGGTCTACGACGTCGTGCGGGCCCCGGTCGACGAGCTGGCGGCCGGCGGCGCCCGGGCGGCGGCCTCGCTGCGCGAGCTGGGCGAGCGGGCGGACGTGGTCGGGGTCTGCGTGCCCGAGGACGACGACGTGCGCGCGGTGGTGCGGGGCCGGGGCGGCGAGGAGGGGCTCCTCGCCGGTCTGGCGCCGGGCTCCGTCGTGCTCGTGCACAGCACCGTGCTGCCCGACACCGTGGTCGAGCTTGCCGAGGCCGCGGCGGGGCAGGGCGTCGAGGTGCTCGACGCCTGCGTGACCGGCGGCGCGGCCCGGGCCCAGAAGCGCCAGATCACCTGGCTGGTGGGCGGCCCCGCCGCCGTCCTCGAGCGGGTGCGCCCCTACCTCGAGGCCACCAGCGAGGTCCCGGTGGTGCACGCCGGCGCCCTCGGCAACGGCGCCCGGCTGAAGCTGTGCATCAACCTCGTCACCTACGTCCAGTGGGCCGCCGCCTACGAGTCCATGGCCCTGGCCCGGGCCATCGGCCTGCCCCAGGAGGTGCTCGAGGAGGCCGGTCGCGCCAACGGCCAGCTCACGGACCTGATGCTCACCTACCTCGCGACCCACAAGGTCCCCGACGAGGTGCGCCACAGCGACGGCTTCCAGCAGCTGATGCGCGGCCACATGGCCATCGCCGAGAAGGACCTCGCCGCGGCGCTGCGGCTGGCGCGGGAGGCGGGCGTCGCGCTGCCCGTGGGCTCCCTCGTCTCCCAGTCCATGGCGCGCCTCTACGGCGTCGAGGACGAGTGGCGCCGATGAGCCCGCGCGCCGCGCGCCGCAGCCACGCCGAGCGCACGGCCGAGACCCGGGCCCGGGTGATGGAGGCCGTGATCGAGAGCATCGCCGAGGTCGGCTACCCACGGACCACCGCGGCCGAGATCGCGCGCCGCGCCGGGGTCACCTGGGGCGCGGCCCAGCACCACTTCGGCGACAAGGACGGCATCCTGATGGCGGTGCTCGAGGAGTCGTTCGAGCACTTCGCCGACCGGCTCGCCGAGGGGCCCGGCGAGGGCGCCTCCCTCGCGGAGCGCGTGGCGCACTTCGTGGACCGCAGCTGGGAGCACTTCGAGAGCCCCCGCTACCGCTCGACCTTCCAGATCCTGATCAACCTGCCCCGGGACCTCGAGCCCTTCTGGCAGGGTGGCATGCTCGACGCCTGGGCCCGCCTCTGGTCGCGCCACTTCCCCGAGAGCGCGAGGTCGCGGCGGCGCTCCCTCGACCTGATGCACTACACCATCTCGGTGCTGTCGGGGCTGGCCGCGACCCGGATCCTCGAGGGCCCCGGGGCGCGGCCGCGCGCCTCGGAGCTCGGCTACCTGAAGGACACCCTGGCGCGCGAGCTCGCCGCGGCGCGCTGAGCCTCCAACCTCACCCACGGGAGGGCCCATGCCCGACGACGATCGCTACCAGCGCGGAGCCCGCATGCTCGAGAAGGTCTACGCCGGGGACGTGGTCGCGCCGCCGAAGGGCGCCATGGCGTTCTCGGACCTGATGCTGGAGAGCCTGTTCGCGGAGGTGTGGACCCGCGAGGAGCTCTCCATGCGCGACCGGCGCCTGATCCTGCTGGGCGCCATCGGGGCGCTCGGCGAGCGGGACACCTTCGGCATCCAGGCCCGGGCCGCGCTCAAGAACGGCGAGCTCGAGCCGGACCAGCTGCGCGAGGTGCTGATCATGCTGGCCCACTACGCGGGCTACCCGCGGGCCGCCGGCCTCCTCGGCGTGGTCGAGCAGCAGATCGCCGCGGTCGCGGAAGAGACCCAGGCCGGCTCCTGAGCCGGCCGCCAGATCGGGCTGGGCCGGCCGCTCAGTCCTCGACCTCGAGGACCCGGATCAGGTTCGTGCTGCCCTCGGTCCGCCAGACGCCCGCCGTGGCCACCACGACGTCGCCGGCGGCCAGGTAGCCGAGCTCTCGGCCGCGGCGCAGGCCCGCCCGGATCACCTCCTCGTCCGAGCCCTCCATCGGGCACGGCACCGGGGTGACGCCCCAGTTCAGGGTCAGCCGGCGCACCACGAAGGGCTCCGAGGTGACGGCCAGGATCGGGCAGCGCGGCCGGTGCTTCGAGACCGTGCGCGCCGTGCGGCCGGTCTCGGTGAGGGTGATGATGGCGGCGGCGCCCAGGTGGTGCGCCATGGTGATGGCGGCCTGGCCCACGGCCTCGGTGGCCACCGAGGCCTGGGCCAGCTCGACGTGCTGGAGGTAGCCGTAGCGATCGATGGAGCCCTCGGCGGTGCGGGCCAGGCGGTCCATGGTGCGCACCGCGTCCACGGGGTAGGCCCCCACGGCGGTCTCTCCCGAGAGCATGATGGCCGAGGAGCCGTCGAAGATCGCGTTGGCCACGTCGCTCACCTCGGCGCGGGTCGGCGTCGGGTTGCGTTGCATCGAGTCGAGCATCTGGGTGGCGGTGATGACCGGCCGGCCGTTCATCACCGTCTTGCGGATGATGCGCTTCTGGAGCAGCGGCAGCTCCTCGAGGGGAACCTCCACGCCGAGGTCGCCCCGTGCCACCATGGTGCCCGAGGCCGTGGCGACGATCTCGTCCAGGTTCTCCACCGCGGAGTGGTTCTCGATCTTCGCGATGATCGGGATGCGCCGGCCCCGCTCGGCGATGATGCTGCGCAGCTCCTCCACGTCGTTCCGGTTGCGCACGAAGGACGCCGCCACGTAGTCGACGTCGTTCTCCACCGCGAAGGCCAGATCCTCGGCGGACTCCGCGCCCAGGGAGCGGCGGCCCAGCTCGATGCCCGGCAGGTTCACCCCCTTGTTGTCGCGGAGGATGCCGGCCCGGCTCACCTCGCAGTGGATCTGTCCCCGCCGCACCTTGCCCACCACCAGCTCGATCTGGCCGTCGTCGATCAGCACCCGGGAGCCCGGTCGCAGCTCCTCGGCCAGCTCGTCGTAGGAGACG
>JANQFK010000019.1 GCA_028277885.1 Myxococcota bacterium | reverse complement strand
GGCCTTCATCCCTCACGCGGCGTTGCTGGGTCAGGCTTTCGCCCATTGCCCAAGATTCCCGACTGCTGCCTCCCGTAGGAGTCTGGACCGTGTCTCAGTTCCAGTGTGGCTGATCATCCTCTCAGACCAGCTACTGATCGTCGCCTTGGTGAGCCGTTACCCCACCAACAAGCTAATCAGACGCGGGCTCATCTTCGGGAGATAGCTTCCATGGAGAGGCCACCTTTTACCGCGAAGTCCGAGGACCTCGTGGTCTCATCCGGTATTAGCCCCAGTTTCCCGAGGTTATCCCGAACCCGGAGGTAGATTACCCACGCGTTACTCACCCGTGCGCCGCTGTACTCGCCACCCGAAGGTGGCTTTCTCGCACGACTTGCATGTCTTAAGCACGCCGCCAGCGTTCGTCCTGAGCCAGGATCAAACTCTCCAGTTTGAACTTGGCCGAAACGCGCTGCGCCGAAGCGCGAACGCGCTTCGTTGTTCGGATACATCGATGCGTCCACGGTGGCTGAATTCCGCGGACGCCCTTGGTGACTTGGACCCGTCACCGTCCAGGCGAGTCACAGCCGACTCGCCGGACCACACGCTATTCGGTTTTCAAAGACCGAGCGAAGCCTTGGGGAGCCTGTGAGGGGCTCCGCGGGCGACCCGGGGTCCCGGGGACGGGACCCGCCGGGAAAAAAGGACGGAGCCCAGGTGGCCTCCGTCCAGCAGGAGGCGGAAGTTACGATTCGGCCTCGGTCCAGTCAAGGGTCCGAGGCGGATTCCCCCGGGGGCCTAGTCCCAGACCGTGGCGTGCCACTGCTTCTTGCCCCGGCGCAGCAGCAGGGTGCGGTCGTGGAGCAGGTCCGATGCCCGGAGGTGGCGGTCCGGATCGGCGCGGTCGCCGTTCACCGAGACCGCCCCGTTGCCGAGGAACTCCCGGGCCTCGCGCTTCGAGCGCGCCAGCCCCGTCTCGGGCAGCAGCTCCACCAGGGCCACGCCCTCGCCGGCGAGGCGGTCCCGGGGATGGGCGGAGTGGGGCAGCTCGGCCACCAGCTGCGAGAGCGTCCCGGGGTCGAGCTCGCGCAGGTCGCCGCGCCCGAACACCGCCTCGCTCGCGCGCGCCACGCGGCCGCGCTCCTCGCGCCCGTGCACCAGGTCCGTCATGTGGTCGGCCAGCCCGCGCTGGGCGTGGCGCTCCTGGGGCGCCTGGGCGTGGCGCGCCACCAGCTCCGCGATCTCCTCCCGCCCCAGCATCGTGAACCACTTCAGGAAGGACTCGACGTCCGCATCGGGGACGTTGATCCAGTACTGGTAGAACGCGTAGGGGCTGGTGCGGTCGGCGGTGAGCCAGACGGCGCCGCGCTCGGACTTGCCGATCTTGCGGCCGTCGGAGTGGGTCACCAGGGGGCTGGTGATCCCGTAGGCGTGGCCCTCCTCGGGGCCCAGCACCCGCCGGATCAGGTCGATGCCCGAGACGATGTTGCCGTACTGGTCCGAGCCCGCGGTCTGGACCGTGCAGCCGTACTCCCGGCGCAGGTGCAGGAAGTCGTAGGCCTGGAGCAGCGCGTAGCTGAACTCGGTGTAGCTGATGCCGTGGCCGCGCCCGTGGAGGCGCTCCTTCACGGCCTCGCGCTGGATCATGCTGTTCACCGAGAAGTGCTTGCCGACGTCGCGCAGCACGATCAGGAAGCCGAGCTGGCCCAGCCAGTCGAAGTTGTTCACCAGGATGGCGCCGCTCGGGTTGGCGGGGTCGAAGTCGAGCAGGCCCTCGAGGATGCGCTTCTGGCTCTCGACGTTGTGCTCCACCTGGTCCGAGCGCAGCAGGGGCCGCTCCGCGTCCTTGCCCGAGGGGTCGCCGATCAGGCCCGTGGCGCCACCCATCAGCGCGATGGGGCGGTGACCCGCCTGCTGCCAGAGCATCAGCAGCCGCACCTGCACGAAGTTCCCGATGGTGAGGCTGTCCGCGGTCGGGTCGAAGCCGCAGTAGCCCACGCGCCCGGGCGTGGCCAGGTGCTCGTCGAGCTCGTCCTCGGCGGTGCGCTGGTAGAGCAGGCCCCGCCAGGCGAGCTCCTCGATGAAGTCCGTGGGTCGCTCGCTCATGGGCAATCGCCGGCGCAAGCTAGCACGCCGTCCGGGGTGGCGAGGGCGTGGACGCGCCCGTCGTGGGGCTCGCGGGGCACGGCCTCCACCACCTGGAACACGTAGCCCGCCCCCACCCTCCGCGGTCCACCGCGGCGGCCCGGCGGAAAGGCGCGGTCGTAGTGGCCGCCGCCGCGCCCCAGGCGACCGCCGTCGCGGTCGAAGGCGAGACCGGGCACCACCACGAGATCGGACCCCTCGAGGGCGACGGCGGGACTCTCCGGCGGCGGCACGCGGACGCCGTGGCGCCCGGGCACGAGCTCGTCGGGATCGGCACAGGCGGCGAACTCGAGCCGGCCCCCGGCGTCCACCCGCGGCCACAGCAGGAGCTGGCCGCGCTCCCGGGCGCGCGCCACCAGGGCCCGGGTGGGGAGCTCCGCGCCGAGCTCGGCGTAGAGCGCGATGCGCGGCGCCTCGGCGAAGGCCTGCCAGGCCGCGAGGTGGCGCGCCACGGCCTCGCCGGCCGCGGCCCGGGCCTCGGCGTCGAGGGCCCGGCGGCGCGCCTCCATGGCCGCGCGCAGGCAGCGCTTGGCGGCGCCGGGCTCCACGGCTCGCTCAGTGGGCGGGGGGCGCCTCGTCCCGCAGCGCGGCCTCGACCATCTCGATGAGCGGACCGAAGCGCTCGGGATCGAGCCCCTCCGCGGGCTCGCCGGGCACGCCCTGCTCCCGCGAGAGCAGCAGGTTGTTGGCGATGTTGAGCGCGGCGAGCACCGCCACGCTCTGGGTGTCCACGGTGCCGGTGCGGTCGCGGAGCCGGGCCATGGTCTCGTCCACCATGGCGGCGGCGCGCCGGATCAGGCCCTCGTCGGCGTCGCTGCGGATCCGGTACTCCTGGCCGAGGATCTGCACCGGGATGGTGCGCTTGGCCGACACCCTAGCCCACGGCCTCCGAGTCGGCGGCGTGGGCCGCCGGGGCCGCGGCCTCCTGTGCCGGGCTGCGCGCGGCGAGGCTGGCGTCCATGCGATCGATCTGGGCGATCAGGTCGTCAATGCGCTTGGCGGCGTCCTCGCGGCGCTGGCCCATCTCGAGGATGCGCTCGTCGAGGCTGCGCACGTGCGTCTCGCGCTCGGCGAGGGCGCGCCCGAGCTTGCGGTTCTCCTCCTGCAGCGCGCGGTAGCGCTCGACCAGGCCGCGCATGGCGCGCTCGAGCCGATCGAAGTCGTAGCGCTCGCCGCTGGAGTCGGAAATGACGCGCCCCCCGTGTCGAGGTCATCGTACCGACCTCGCCGGAAGGGCGTCAAGAAGGATCCGGGAATCGGGCGAACTTTCCCCCGACGGGAAGCCGCCCGGCCTCAGACGTAGCGGTTGCGCGAAGGGAGCTTGGAGTCGCCGGCGAGGTACGCGTCCACGGCGCGGGCCGCCTCGCGGCCCTCCCACTGGGCCCACACCACGAGAGACTGGCCGCGGCGCACGTCACCGGCGGCGAACACGCCGGGCTCGGAGGTCGTGAAGTCCCGGGTGCTCGCCTTCACGTTGCCGCGCGGGTCGAGCTCCACGCCGAGACCCTCGACGAGGCCCTCGTGGACCGGGTGGATGAAGCCCATGGCGAGCAGCACGAGGTCCGCCGGGATCTCGAACTCGCTTCCCGGGACCTCGCGCATGCTCTGCATCACCGGGCGCTGGAGCGCGTCGCGGTCGAAGTCGACCCGCACCCCGTGGAGCGACTTCACCCGCCCGCCCTCGCCCTGGAAGCGCTTGGTCATCACGGCGTACTCGCGCTCGCCCCCCTCGGCGTGGGAGCTGGAGACGTTGAAGGTCATGCGCATGGGAAGCGGCCAGGGCTCCGAGGCGTGGCGCCCCTGGGGAGGCTGGGGCAGCAGCTCGATGGAGGTGACCGAGCGGGCGCCCTGGCGGTGCGACGTGCCGACGCAGTCGGAGCCCGTGTCGCCACCGCCGAGGATCACCACGTGCTTGTCCGTGGCCAGGATCTCCCGCGCGGCATCCACGGCGTCGCCCGCCACGCGCCGGTTCTGCTGGGGCAGGAAGTCCATGGCGTACTCGACGCCGGCCAGCTCCCGGCCCTCCACCGGGAGGTCCCGGGGCTGCTCGCTGCCCATGCACAGCAGGACCGCGTCGAAGCCGCGCCGCAGCTCCGGCACCGAGAGGTCCCGCCCCACGTGCACGCCGGCCTGGAAGGAGACGCCCTCCTCCCGCATCTGCTCGAGGCGCCGGTCGATGATCCACTTCTCGAGCTTGAAGTCCGGGATGCCGTAGCGCAGCAGGCCGCCGATGCGGTCGGCCTTCTCGAAGACCGTGACGGTGTGGCCCGCCCGGGTGAGCTGCTGGGCGGCGGACAGGCCCGCCGGGCCCGAGCCCACCACCGCGACGGAGCGGCCGCTGCGGCGCTCGGGCTTCACCGGCCGCACCCAGCCCTCGCTCCAGCCCTTGCGGATGATCTCCCACTCGACCTGCTTGATGGTGACCGGGTCGTCGTTGATGCCGAGCACGCAGGCCTGCTCGCAGGGCGCCGGGCACACCAGGCCGGTGAACTCGGGGAAGTTGTTGGTGGAGTGGAGGCGCGAGAGCGCGTCCTCCCACTTGCCGCGGAACACCAGGTCGTTCCAGTCCGGGATGATGTTCCCCAGCGGGCAGCCGTCGTTGCAGAACGGGATGCCGCAGTCCATGCAGCGCGAGGCCTGGGTGCGGGTCTTGGCCTCGGGGAAGTCGGTCTGGACCTCGCGCCAGTCCTCCAGGCGCTCGGCCACGGGCCGGTAGGCCACGCCCTCGCGGTCGTGCTTCAGGAAGCCTCGCGGATCACCCATCGCCGCTCCCCGCGTCGAGGCGGTCGCCGAGCGCCCGCTTGTAGTCCCGGGGGAACACCTTCACGAACTTGGGCGCGTAGGTGTCCCACTTGCGCAGCACGTCGTCGGCCCGGGTGCTGCGCGTGTAGCGGAAGTGGTTGCGGATCATTCGCTGCAGGAACTCCACGTCCTCGTCGTCGAGGGGGTCGAGGTCCACGGTCTCGGGGTTCACGCGGCCCGCGAAGCCGCCGTCCTCGTCCAGCACGTAGGCGATGCCGCCGCTCATGCCGGCGCCGAAGTTGCGTCCCGTGGGGCCCAGCACCACGGCGCGCCCCCCGGTCATGTACTCGCAGCCGTGCTCGCCGACGCCCTCCACCACCGTGTTCGCCCCGCTGTTGCGGACGCAGAAGCGCTCACCGGCCACGCCCTGGAAGTAGGCCTCGCCGCCGGTGGCGCCGTAGAGCACCACGTTGCCGGTGATGATGTTCTTCGAGGGCTCGAAGCTCGAGCCCTCGGGCACCTTCACGATGATCTTGGCGCCGCACAGGCCCTTGCCGCAGTAGTCGTTCGTGTCGCCCTCCACCTCGAACGTCATGCCGTGGGTGCAGAACGCCGCGAGGCTCTGCCCCGCGCTGCCGCGCAGCTTGAGGGTGATGGTGTCCTCGGGAAGGCCGGCCTCGCCGTGGGCCCGGGAGACCTCGGAGCCGAGGATGGTCCCCACGGTGCGGTCCGTGTTCTTCACGTCCCGCTCGATCACGACCTTCTCGCGCCGCTCGAGGGCCGGGCGGGCCTGGACCAGGAACTCCTGGTCGATCACCGACTCGAGCTCCTCGGCGAGCCGCTGCTTCTCGCAGTGGTGGATCGGATGGGACACGTCGGGCTTGTGGAACAGCGCCGAGAAGTCGAGCCCCTTCTGCTTCCAGTGGTTCGCGGCCTTCTCGACGTCGAGGCACTCCACCCGGCCGATCATGTCGTCGAGGGCCTCGAAGCCGAGCTCCGCCATGATCTCGCGCACCTCCTCGGCGATCCAGAGCAGGTACTGGACCACGCTGTCCGGGGTGCCGGCGAAGCGCTTGCGGAGCTCCGGGTCCTGGGTGGCGATGCCCACCGGGCAGGTGTTGAGGTGGCAGACGCGCATCAGGATGCAGCCGATGGCGACCAGCGGCGCCGTGGAGAAGCCGAACTCGTCGGCACCGAGCAGCGCCGCGATGGCGACGTCGCGCCCGGTCTTGAGGCCGCCGTCGGTCTGCACGCGGATGCGCCCGCGCAGGTCGTTCAGCACCAGGGTCTGCTGGGTCTCGGCGAGGCCGATCTCCCAGGGCAGCCCCGCGTACTTGATCGAGGCCTGGGGCGAGGCGCCGGTTCCGCCGTCGTGGCCGCTGATCAGCACGCCGTCGGCCTTGCCCTTGGAGACGCCCGCCGCGATGGTGCCGACGCCGGTCACGGAGACGAGCTTCACCGAGACCCCGGCCCGCCGGTTGGCGTTCTTCAGGTCGTAGATCAGCTGGGCCAGGTCCTCGATGGAGTAGATGTCGTGGTGGGGCGGCGGCGAGATCAGGCCCACTCCCGGCGTCGAGTGGCGCACCTTCGCGATGGTCTCGTTCACCTTGTGGCCGGGCAGCTCGCCGCCCTCGCCGGGCTTGGCGCCCTGGGCCACCTTGATCTGCATCTCGTCGGAGTTGACCAGGTACCAGCTGGTCACGCCGAAGCGCCCCGACGCCACCTGCTTGATGGCGCTGCGCCGCAGGTCGCCGTTCGCGTCCGGGGTGAAGCGGTCCGGGTCCTCGCCGCCCTCGCCGGTGTTGCTCTTGCCGCCGAGGCGGTTCATCGCGATGGCCAGGGTCTGGTGGGCCTCGAGGGAGATCGACCCGTAGGACATGGCGCCGGTGCAGAAGCGCTTCACGATCTCGCTGGCGGGCTCGACGCGGGCCAGGGGGACCGGCTCGCGGAGCCCCTCCTTGAAGCGGAACAGGCTGCGCAGCGTGCAGGCGTTTTGGCTGTCGCCGTCCGCCGCCGCGCTGAACTCCTTGTAGCGCTCGTAGCTGCCCTCGCGCAGCGCGATCTGGAGGTGCGAGACGGTGCGCGGGTTGAAGGTGTGCCGCTCGCCGCGCGCACGCCACTGGTAGAAGCCTCCGGGGTCGAGCTCGGGGTACACCCAGTCGCCCGCCGGGAAGGCGCGCTCGTGGCGCAGGGCCGCCTCCCGCGCCAGCACCTCGTAGCCCACGCCGGAGACCCGGGAGGCGGTGCCCGAGAAGCAGCGCTCCACGAGATCGCGGTCGAGGCCCACGGCCTCGAAGATCTGGGCGCCCCGGTAGGACTGCAGGGTGGAGATGCCCATCTTGGCGAAGGTCTTGAGCAGGCCCTTGTCGTTGGCCTTCACGAAGTTCGTGCGGGCGGTCTCGGCGTCGAGCTCCTCGGGGGTGTAGGTGACGTCGGCCACCAGCTCGTCGAGGGTCGCGAAGGCGAGGTAGGGGTTGATGGCGCCGGCCCCGTAGCCGATCAGCAGCGCCATGTGGGCCACCTCGCGGGCCTCGCCGGTCTCGCAGATCAGCCCGCAGCGCGTGCGCAGGGTCTTGCGGATCAGGTGGTGGTGCACGGCGCCGGTGGCGAGGAGCATGGGGATCGGCGCCAGGTCCGGCGTGACGCCGCGATCCGAGAGGATCAGCAGGTTCACGCCCTCGGAGACCGCCGCCTCGGCCTCGGCGCAGAGCGTGTCGAGGGCGGCGCGCAGGCCCTCGCCGCCGTCCGCCACCTTGAACAGGCAGGTCAGGGTGCGGCTCTGGAAGCCCGGCAGCGAGATCCCGCGCAGGGCCTCGAGCTCGTCGTCGGTGATCACCGGGTGCTCGACGCGCACCATCCGGGCGTGGCCCGCGGTCTCCTCGAGCAGGTTCCCCTCGGCGCCCAGGGGCGAGAAGAGGGCCATCACCGGCCGCTCGTTGATGGAGTCCATGGCCGGGTTCGAGACCTGGGCGAAGCGCTGCTTGAAGTAGCGGTAGAGCATCTGCGGCCGGTCCGAGAGACAGGCCAGGGCGGCGTCCTCGCCCATGGAGCCGATGGGCCACTTGCCGTCCACCGCCATGGGGGCGAGGAGCACCTTGAGGTCCTCGCTGGTGTAGCCGAACACCTGCTGGAGGGAGAAGCGCTCCTCCTCGCCCATGGCGGGCGGCGCCTCCCCGGACCGGGGCAGCTCCGAGAGCACCACGCGGTTGGCCTCGACCCAGTCGCGATAGGGGCGCCGGGCCACGTAGCCGCGCTTCACCTCCCCGTCGTCGATGATGCGGCCCTGCTCGAGGTCGACCACGAAGATCTTGCCCGGGTGCAGGCGCTCCTTCATCACGATGTCTTCCGGCGGGATGTCGAGCACGCCCACCTCGGACGCCATCACCACGAAGCCGTCCTTGGTGACCACGTAGCGCGAGGGGCGCAGGCCGTTGCGGTCCAGCACGGCGCCGATCTTGCGCCCGTCGGTGAAGGCCAGGGAGGCGGGGCCGTCCCAGGGCTCCATCAGGAAGGAGTGGTACTCGTAGAAGGCGCGCAGGTCCGGGTCCATGTCGTCCCGGTTCTCCCACGCCTCGGGGATCATCATCAGCACCGCTTCGGGGAGGTCGCGGCCGGCTAGGCACAGGAACTCGAGGGCGTTGTCGAAGCGTGCCGAGTCCGACGCACCCTCGCGCAGGATCGGGTAGAGCTTGGCGAGGTCGTCGCCGAAGAGCTCCGACTCGAGGGTGCCCTCGCGGGCGCGCATCCAGTACTCGTTGCCCTGGACCGTGTTGATCTCGCCGTTGTGGGCGAGGTAGCGGAAGGGGTGGGCGAGGTCCCAGGCGCCGAGGGTGTTGGTGCTGTAGCGCGAGTGCACCAGGGCCAGGGCCGAGACCGCGTCCGGGTCGGTGAGGTCCGGGAAGAAGGCCTCGATCTGGGTCGGCATCAGCAGGCCCACGTAGGCGATGGTCCGGCTCGACAGCGACGGGACGTAGAAGAAGTGGTCCTGGCCGTGGTGCTCGTGCTCCCAGACCGACTTCTCCACCTGGCGCCGGATCACGTAGAGCTTGCGCTCGAAGGTATCGACGTCCTCGGCCTGGGGGCCGCGGGCCGCCACGAAGACCTGGCGCAGCCGCGGCAGGCTCTCCCGGGCGAGCCAGCCGATGGCCTGGGGGTCGTGGGGCACGTCGCGCCAGCCGAGCACCTCCTGGCCCTCTTCGGCGACGATCCGGTCGAGCTCGCGCTCCATCCAGGCGCCGGCCTGCTCGTCGCGGTCCACGAACACCATCCCCACCGCGTAGGCGCCCGGGGCGGGCAGCTCGAAGCCCAGTCGGGCGGCCTCCTTGCGCCACAGGGCGTCGGGCTGCTGGATCACGACGCCGGCGCCGTCGCCGGTCTCGGGGTCGCAGCCGCAGGCGCCGCGGTGCTCGAGGTTGCACAGCACCTCGATGCCCTTGTGGATGACGTCGTGGCTCCGCTCGCCGTGCATGTTGGCGACGAAGCCGACCCCGCAGGCGTCGTGCTCGAGGGCCGGGTCGTAGAGGCCCTGGAGCCCGGGGGGGCGGCGAATCGCACCGGCCCGCTGGATCGGCTCGGATCGTCGTCCAGGTTGTCGCATGGGCCCGACCTCGTGTTCGTCAGTCGCTTCCGACGGTGCAGCCTCTCGGCGCGCACCCGGCTTCGTCGGCCGCTCGAGAGGATCGAGCGGACGATCGGCGAAATCGCGAAAGTGAGCGAGAGTTCGAGAGTTTTCGGAGGTCGGAGTCTATGAGGTCCACCCCGGGGTGTCAACAGAATGATCCCCTCGGGTGAACGCGAGTCAGCTCCTGCGCTCGAGGAGGGCGAGCATCCGGTCCGGAAAGTTGGTGAAGAGCCCGTCCACCCCGAGGTCGAGGAGCCGCTCCATCTCCGACGGCTCGTCGACGGTGAAGACGTAGACGGCGAGGCCCGCTGCGTGCGCCTCGCCCACCAGCTCGGTGGTGGTGATGGCGGCCTCCGGGTTGATCGCCTCGGCGCCCAGGGCGCGCGCCCGCTCCACGGCCTGGAAGGGGTGACGCCGCGAGATCAGCAAGGCGACCCGGGCCTCGGGCGAGTGCGCGCGGAGCTTCGCCAGGACGGGGTCGTAGAAGGAGGAGAACAGCGTTCGGTCGAGCAGACCCCGCTCGAGCACGGCCTCGATGGCGGCCCGCTCGAGGCCCGCGTAGTAGCCCGCCAGGCCGCGCTTGAGCTCGATGTTGAAGGGGATGCGCTTGCCGAAGGCGTCGAGCACCTCGTGGAGCAGCGGCACCCGCTCGCCCTCGCCGGCGTCGAGGGCGCGCACCTGCGCCGCGCTGGCCTCCGCGATGGCGCCCTCCCCGCCCAGGCCCGAGAGCTCGCCATCGTGGGTCACCACCACGGCGCCGTCGCGGGTGGTGTGGAGGTCGATCTCGATCATGTCCGCGCCCTGCCGGACGGCCAGCTCGTAGGCGGGCAGCGTGTTCTCGGGCCGGTGTCCCGACGCCCCGCGGTGGGCGATGACCAACGGGCGGCGTCCTGCCGAGGCTCCGCTTCGCTGGCCGCTCGGCTGCGCCTCGCCACCTCGCTGCGCGCGGCGCTTCGCGCCGCTTGCGGGCCGCCCTTCTGAACCTCCGCTTCGGTGGCCGCTCGGCTGCGCCTCGCTACCTCGCTGCGCGCGGCGCTTCGCGCCGCTTGCGGGCCCTTCTGAACCTCCGCTTCGGTGGCCGCTTGGCTGCGCCTCGCTACCTCGCTGCGCGCGGCGCTTCGCGCCGCTTGCCATCTCGCTCACGAGGTCTCCCAGTTGCGGGAGCGCTCCACGGCGCGCTTCCAGCCCTCGTAGAGGGCATCGCGGCGCTCGGCGGGCATCGCCGGCTCGAAGACCCGCGCGCCGGCCCCGGTGGCGGAGCCGAACTGGCTGGGGTCGCTCCAGAACCCGACGGCCAGGCCGGCCAGACCCGCGGCCCCGAGCGCGGTGGCCTCCAGCACGCGCGGCCGCTGCACCGGAACGCCCAGCACGTCGGCCTGGAACTGCATCAGGAAGTCGTTCTCCGAGGCGCCGCCGTCGACGCGCAGCCCGTCGAGGCGGAGGCCGGAGTCGGCATTCACGCACTCGACCACGTCGCGGGTCTGGTAGGCGATCGACTCCAGGGTCGCGCGCACGATGTGCTCGCGGGTGGTGCCCCGGGTGAGCCCCACCAGGGCACCGCGCGCGCGCTCGTCCCAGTACGGGGCGCCCAGGCCCACGAAGGCGGGCACCAGGTAGACGCCGCCGGTGTCCTCCACGCTGCGCGCCGCCGCCTCGCTCTCGGGGGCGCTCGAGACCAGCCCGATGCCGTCGCGCAGCCACTGCACCGCGGCTCCCGCCACGAAGATGCTGCCCTCCAGGGCGTAGTCCACCTTCCCGTCGCGCCCCCAGGCGATGGTGGTGACCAGCCCGTTCTTCGAGCGCGGCGCCTCGCCGCCCGTGTTCATCAGCAGGAAGCAGCCGGTCCCGTAGGTGTTCTTGGCACTGCCCGTCTCGAGGCAGCCCTGGCCGAAGAGCGCCGCCTGCTGGTCGCCGGCCACGCCGGCCACGGGGATGGGGCCGCCCAGCAGCTCCGCCGAGGCCTCGCCGAACACGCCGCTCGAGTCCCGCACCTCGGGCAGCATCGCGCGCGGGAGGTTCAGCTCGCCGAGCAGGCGGTCGTCCCAGTCGCGCTCGTGGATGTTGTAGATCAGCGTGCGTGAGGCGTTCGAGTACTCCGTGGCGTGGACCGCGCCGCCGGTCAGCTTGTAGAGCAGCCAGGAGTCCACCGTGCCGAACGCGAGCTCGCCCCGCTCGGCGCGCTCCTGGGCGCCCGGCACGGCGTCGAGGATGAAGCGGATCTTGGTGGCGGAGAAGTAGGCGTCGATCACCAGCCCGGTGCGTGCCCGGACCTCCTCCTCGAGCCCCCGTTCGCGCAGCTCGTCGCAGATGCCCGCGGTCTGGCGCGACTGCCACACGATGGCGGGATGGATCGGCTCGCCCGTGGCGCGGTCCCAGACCAGGGCGGTCTCCCGCTGGTTGGTGATTCCGATGGCGGCGACGTCCGACGCCCTGGCGTTGGCGTTGCGCAGGGCGCCCCGGGCGGCGCGCAGCTGGCTGTCCCAGATCTCGCGGGCATCGTGCTCCACCCAGCCGGGCTTCGGGAAGTGCTGGGTGAACTCGTACTGGTCCACCCCGACGATCCTCGCCTCGGCATCGAACAGGATCGCGCGCGAGGACGTGGTGCCCTGGTCCAGCGCCATGATGTAGGACATGTCTTCCGAACTCCGTTCGCGGCCCGGCCTTTTGGACTTCGTTCGCGGCCCGGCGAAGCCGGGCTGCTCACTGCGCGCGGCCGGCGGCCGCTTGCTTCGTTGCTCGTTTGCTCTTCGGGGCGCATCTCGCGCCCTCTGGGCGCTCGTCTTTCGCGGGACCCTTCGCTAGAGCCGTCAGTCGTCTTCTGCGAAGAGGGCGTCTACGAAGTCTGCGGCGGAGAAGTCGCGGAGGTCGTCTACGCCCTCGCCGACGCCGACGTAGCGCACGGGGATGCCGAACTCGTCGGCCAGGCCGACGATCACGCCGCCCTTGGCGGTGCCGTCGAGCTTGGTGAGCACGATGCCCGTGACCGACGCCGCCTCGGTGAAGAGCTTCGCCTGGGAGAGCGCGTTCTGGCCCGTGTTGGAGTCGAGCACCAGCAGGGTCTCGTGGGGCGCGTCGGGGAGCTCGCGCGAGATCACCCGGGAGATCTTGCCGAGCTCCTCCATGAGCGGCACCTGGGTCTGGAGCCGGCCGGCGGTGTCGATGATCGCCACGTCCACGTCGCGCGCGCGGGCCGCCTTCACGGTGTCGAACGCCACCGCGGCCGGGTCGCCCCCGGCCTTGCCCGCGATCACCGGGCAGCCGACGCGCTCGCCCCAGACCTGGAGCTGCTCGATGGCGGCGGCGCGGAACGTATCGCCGGCGCCGAGCAGCACCGAGTGGCCGGCGGCGGCGTGGCGCGCCGCGAGCTTGCCGATGGTGGTGGTCTTGCCCGAGCCGTTCACGCCGAGGACGAGCACCACGTGGGGGCTGCCGCGCAGCGCCAGCCCGTCCCCCTCGGGCTCCACCCGCGCGAGCCGCTCCTGGATGGCGCCGCGCAGGATCTCGCGCGCCTTGGCGGCGTCGGCCCCCACCGCCTCGCTGCGCAGCCGCTCGAGCAGCGCCTCGGCGGTCTGCACGCCGAGGTCCGCGGTGAAGAGCAGCGCCTCGAGCTCCTCGAGCAGGTCCGCGTCGACGCGCCGCCCGCCCAGCAGGCTCGAGAAGCGGCCCACCAGGGCCTCGCGGCTGCGCGCCAGCCGCTCCCGCAGTGGCACCGGGGCGGGGGCGGGCGGTGGGGCCGGCTCGGCGACGGGCTCGGGCGCGGCGACCGGCGGCGCGGGCTCCGGCACGGGTGCGGGCTCGGGCTCGGGGACGACGACGGGCTCGGGCGGCGGTGGCGCCGCCACGACCTCGGGAGCCGGTGGGACCGGCCGGGCGCGCTCGGGCGCCGGCGCGGCGGCCTCCACCGGGGCCGCCTCGGCCTGCGCCTCGGCCTCCGGCTTCTCCGACGGTCGGCGCAGCCGCCCCAGGCCGAGGAACAGGAGCACGAGCGCGAGCGGGAGCACGCCCGCCAGGTGCGCGGCGAGGCCGCGGTTCTCCGCCGCCCACTGGAGGAGCGGCTGGAGCCACTCGGCCTGGAGGAGCTCGTTCATGGGCCGCGGAGGATACCCGAGCGAAGCGCGAGCACGACCCGCGGGCCGGCGGCTTCGTCCCGGCCGCCCGGGGGCGGCCCGCCAGGAGGCCGACCCAGGGCGGGTCGGCTTCCGCCGCAAGGCGAGCCCGGAGCGCTCGCCCTGCCCGCTGCGATTCCGCTTCGCGGAATCGATCGCGTCGTCGGCTGACCTTCTCGGGTCAGCCTCCTAGCTCAGCTCCACCGCGACCAGGGTGCTGACCCCACGCTCCTCCATGGTCACGCCGTACAGGATGTCGGCGACCTCGATGGTGCGCTTGTTGTGGGTGATCAGCAGGAACTGGGAGTCCCGGGCGAGCTCCACCACGATCTCGTTGAAGCGGCCGACGTTGGCGTCGTCGAGCGCCGCGTCCACCTCGTCGAGGAGGAAGAAGGGCGAGGGCCGCACCTGGAACACCGAGACCAGCAGCGCGATGGCGGTCATGGTCTTCTCGCCGCCCGAGAGCAGGTTCACGCTCTGGAGCCGCTTGCCCGGCGGCTGGGCCATGATCTCGATGCCCGACTCGAGCACGTCCTCGGTCTCGGTGATGCCGAGGTTCGCCTTCCCGCCCCGGAACAGCCGCGGGAAGTTCTTCTGGAAGCGCTCGTTCACGGCGTCGAAGGTCTCGCGGAAGCGCTTGCGGCTGGTGCGGTTGATGCGCGCGATGGCCTCGCGCAGCTGGGCGATGCTGGCCTCGAGGTCGGTCTTCTGCTCGTCGAGGAAGCGGTGGCGCTCGCGCAGCTCCTCGTGCTCCTCGATGGCGCCGAGGTTCACCTCTCCGATCGCCTCGATCTTGCCGCGCAGCTCCTTCAGGTGGCGCTCGCGGAAGGCGCGGTCCTGCTGGAGCAGCTCGGCGTTGGCGCGGGCCTCGCGCTGGGCGTCCCGGGCGAGCTCCTCCTCCTCGGCCTCCGCGGGCACGGCTCCCGCCTCGCCCTCGGTCGCGCCGGCGCCGTCGGTGGCGGTGACGGTCGCTTCGGGCGCCTGGGGGTCACCGGGGTCCGCGAGCACCGGAGGCTTCCAGCTCACCAGGTCGACGCTCCAGCGGTCCCGCACCTGGGCCTCGAGGTGCTGGAGCTCGAGCTCGCACTCGCGCAGGCCGAGATCGGCCTGCTGGGCCTGCTCGCGCTGGGCCACCAGGGCGTTCTGCTCGGAGCGCGCCTCCTCCTCGAGGGCGCGCACCCGGCTGGCCGCCTCCTCGTAGGCGTCCCGGCGCCCCTCGCTGTCGAGGCGCGCGCTCTCCTCCCGGCGCAGCTCCTCGGCCAGGGTGAGCTCGGCCTGGGTGATGGAGCCGGCGAGCTCCTCGCGGCGCGTCTCGGCGGCGGCGATCTCCTCGTCGCGCCGCGCGATCCACTCGCGGGTCTCGCTCGCCACGGCCTCGGCGCGCTCCCGCGCCGCCACGAGGCGGTCCCGGCTCTCGGCGCGGCCGTTGTGCTGGACCCGCCGCTCCGTCGCGATGCCCTCCAGGCGCGAGAGCTCGCGGGAGGCCGACCCGATGCGCAGGCCGAGGGCCTCGAGGGTGCGCTGGCGCTCGCCGCGCTCCTCCCGGGCCTCGGCGAGGCCGGCCTCGAGGCGCACGAGCTCCGCCGCGATCGACTCCTGCTCGGCCAGCCACTCGGCGCGCTCGGCCACCCGGCCCTCCTGGGCCTCGCCGAGGGCCTTCACCCGCTCGCGGTTGCGCTCGATGTCCTTCTCGTGGTTCGCCACGGCGAGCGCCGCGGTGTGGTGGCGGTTGCGGAGGTTCTCCACCTCGTCGTTGGCCTGGGCCAGTGCGGCCTCGGCCTCCCGCTGCGCGGTCTCGCAGCTGCGGACCTCGGCCTCGAGGCCCGACATCGCCGCCTCGAGCTCGCGCACCTCCCGGGCGCGACCCAGGACGCCCGAGGCCTCGCGGTCGCTGCCGCCGCGCATCACGCCGTCGGCGGTGAGGACGTCGCCCGAGAGGGTGACGAAGGTGCAGGGCACGCGGCCGGCGCCGTAGCGCTCCACCGCCGCGGAGAGGTCGGGCACCAGGTTCACGTTGCCCAGGAGCGCGCGCGCCACGCCCTCGTAGCCCGGGCGCGGGCGCACCCGGGCGAGGAGCGGCTCGCCGAGGGGCACGAAGCCCTGGGAGAGGCCCTCCCCCGCGCTCTCCACCACGAACACCCCGCGGCCGGCGCCGGAGCGGTGCAGGGCCTGGAGGGCCGAGAGCGCGCCCTCGGCGCGCTTCACCACGAGGCCCTCGGCGCGCTCGGCCAGCACCGCCAGCAGCGCGGTCTCGACCTCGCGGTCGGCCTCGAGGACGTCGCGCACCAGCTCCCGCAGGCCGTGGCGGCTGCGCGCGCTCTCGCCCTCGGCCAGCAGGGCCCGGGTGCCCTCGCCGAGGTCCTCGCCCCGCTCGAGCACCTCGCGCAGGGACTCGAGGCGCGCCCGGCGGGTCTCCCGCCGCTCGCGTGCCTCGGCGAGACGCGCCGCGGCCCGGGGGGCGCGCTCGCCCGCGACGCGCTGGCGCTCGAGGGCCTCGCGCAGGCTCCCCATCAGGCGATCGCGCTCCGAGAGCAGGTTGCGCAGCCCCTCCTCGAGCACGCCGCCCTCGCGGTCCACGTCGGCGGCGGCGGCCTGCTGGGCCTCCAGGTCCTCGTCGGCGCTGCGCAGGCGGCGGTCGATGCCGGCGCTGCGGTCCGTGAGGGCCGCCAGCCGGTCCTCGGAGCGCGCCACCCGCGTCATGGCCTCGACCAGCGCGGCGCTGCAGGCCTCGCGCTCGCCCTCGAGCTGGCGCAGGCGCTGGCCGGCCTGCCCGGCCTCGCCCTCGGCCCCGGCCAGGGCCTCGGAGGCCGTGGCCAGGGTGGTCTCCACGGCGCGCAGCTCGTCGGCGCAGCGGGCGAGCTCCTCCTCGCCCTCGCGCAGGCGCTCGTCGAGGCGGCCCTTCTCGCGCTGCCGGGCCTCGTTGGCCTCGGCCAGGGAGGCACGCTCGCGGCGCTCGTAGGCGATGCGGCTCTCGAGCTCCTTGATGGCGGTGCGCAGCTGGAAGAGCTGCTCGCTGCCCTCGGTGACGGCGCGCTCGCGGTCGCCGAGGGCGTTGCGCTCCTCGACGAGCTGGGCCTCGCGCTCGCCGAGGCGGGCCTCGGCGCCGGCCAGGGCGTCGCGCAGCTCGGCGGCCCGGCGCCGGCCGCCCTCGATGCGCTCGAGCAGCGCGTCGCGCTCGTCGGACGCGATGGAGAGCTCCAGCAGCCGCTGGGTCTCGCGCAGGCGCTTGTAGCGCGCCGCCTTGCGGGCCTGGCGCTCGATGGAGGCGATCTGGCGGCGGATCTCCGACACCACGTCGGTGACGCGCAGCAGGTTCTGCTCCGTCGAGGAGAGCTTGCTCTCGGCCTCGCGCCGGCGCGCCTTGTACTTGCTGATCCCCGCCGCCTCCTCGATCAGGGCGCGGCGCTCCTCGGGCTTGGCCGAGACGATCTCGGCGATGCGGCCCTGCTCGACGATGGTGTAGCCCTTGGTGCCGATGCCCGTGTCCCGGAAGAAGTCGAGCACGTCGCGCAGGCGGCAGCTCACCTTGTTGATCAGGTACTCGGACTCGCCCGAGCGGTAGAGCCGGCGGGAGACCTGGATCTCGCTGAAGCCCGCGAAGGCGGGAGGCGCCACGCCGTCGGCGTTGTCGAAGGTGAGCACCACCTCGGCCATGCCGATGGGGGCCCGCACCTCGGAGCCGGCGAAGATCACGTCCTCCATGCCCTTGCCGCGCAGGCGCCGGGGCGACTGCTCCCCCATGGCCCAGCGGATCGCGTCCACGACGTTGGACTTGCCGCAGCCGTTGGGCCCCACGATGCCGGTGATGCCCGGGCGGAAGTCGAAGACCGTCTTGTCGACGAAGCTCTTGAAGCCGCTGATCTGGAGGGACTTGATGCGCAACCCGACCTCGCTTCCCCGGCGGCCGATGCGGTCGGAGGTACACCGCGGCGGGCCGCAAGGGGGGCGGTTCTGTGAGGCGGCAAGCTGTCTGGGGGGCGCCCTTAGTTAACACGCCCCGAGGGAATCGTGCAAGCTGGCGCGCACCCCCACAGGGACCGCAGCCGTATCCCCGGAGCCCCGCACCGAGGCGCCCGCCAGAGAACGATGGCGGCGCGCCCAGGCGCGCCGCCGAGCCCCGCCCCGAAGCCCGAGCCAGCACCCGGGCAAGGCCCGCCAGGGCCGCGCAGCGAGCCGAAGGCGAGCGGAGCTCAGCAAGCCAGGGCCGCTGGCGAGGAGTTCAGAAGGCCTGGAGGCGGTGCAAACGGCTGTAGAGGCCGCCCTTCGCCAGCAGCTCGTCGTGCCTCCCCTGCTCCACGACCTTTCCGTGGTGGAGGACGTAGATGCGGTCGACGTCCTCGATGGTGGAGAGGCGGTGGGCGATCACCAGGGCGGTCTTGCCCTCCATCAGCACGTGGATGCCCTGCTGGACCAGGGCCTCGGTCTCGGTGTCGATGGAGCTGGTGGCCTCGTCGAGCACGAGCACGTCGGCACCGTGGGCCAGGGCCCGGGCGAAGGAGAGCAGCTGGCGCTGGCCCGCCGAGAGGTCGCTGCCGCGCTCGCGCAGCTCCGTCGCGTAGCCCCGGGGCAGGGCCTCGATGAAGCGGTGGGCCTCCACGGCCCGGGCGGCGCGGCGGATCTCGTCCTCGCCGATGTCCTCGCGCCCGAGGGCGATGTTGTCCGCCACGCTGCCGCTGAACAGGAACACGTCCTGGAGCACCATGGCGACCCGCGCGCGCAGCTCGGCCTGGGGCAGCTCGCGCAGGTCCACGCCGTCGAGCAGGATGCGGCCGCGGGTGGCCTCGTAGAAGCGCGTCAGCAGCTTGATGATGGTGGTCTTGCCCGCCCCGGTGGCGCCCACGAAGGCGACGCGCTCGCCGGGCTCCACCCGGAACGAGACCCCCTTCAGCACCGCCTCCTCGGGGGCGCCCGAGTAGG
Organism: Myxococcota bacterium; assembly: GCA_028277885.1. Lineage (GTDB taxonomy): Bacteria > Myxococcota_A > UBA9160 > UBA9160 > UBA6930 > JANQFK01. Next base: position 66,822 of record JANQFK010000019.1, on the reverse strand, counting down.
AGAACCAGACGTCCTCGAACTCCACGGCGCCGCGGGGCGCGCCGGCCTCGGCCGGCGCCGCCGCGCTACGGGGCGCCGGCGCCAGTCGCGCCGTGGGCGGCGCGTCGCGGATCTCCGGCTCGGTGTCGAGGAGCTGCACGATGCGCTCGCAGCTCGCCATGGAGGACTGCATCACCGAGTACTTGTTCGAGAGGTCGCGCAGGGGCAGGAAGAAGCGCCGCATCCACTCGATGAACAGGTAGATCTCGCCGAGCTCGGCGAGCCCCGTCGCCTGCCAGATCACGATGGCGACGGTCAGGTACTGGGCGAACTCCACCACCGCGAAGAGCGCCGAGTCGTAGCGGATCGACTCGAACCAGGCGTCGCGGTGGTCCGCGTTCAGGTCCTCGAAGTCGCGCAGGTTGCGTCGCTCCCGGGTGAAGAGCTGCACCACCTTCATCCCGGTGATGGCCTCCTGGAGGTAGGTGTTGATGCGCGCGATGCGCACCCGCACCTTGCGGAAGGCCTCCCGGACCCGGAGCCGGAACACGATGGCGGCCAGGGCGAGCACCGGGACCACGGCGAAGGTGACCAGCGCGAGATCCGGGTTCACCAGGAACAGCATCGCCGCGATGCCCACGATCACGAGCAGGTCCGTCACCAGCAGCACGATCCCGGCGGAGAACATCTCGGCGACGTTCTCGACGTCGTTGGTGGCGCGGGTGACCAGCCGGCCCACGGGGTAGCGGTCGAAGAAGCCCAGGTGCAGGCGCTGGATGTGGGAGAAGACGTCGGCGCGCAGCTCGCGCATGGCGGCGTGGCCGGTCTGGGTGAGGAGCACCGAGCGCAGGTACTCGAGGGCCGAGAGCAGCACCATCACCGTGAGGTAGAGCCCCGCCAGCCAGACCAGGGCCGAGAGCTCCCCGGGTGCGGTGAGCAGGCGCTCGAGGGCGGCGGGGCCCGTCGTGGCGCCGGCGCCCGGGGTCATCACGCGGTCGATGCCGGTCTTGATGAGCCAGCCCGGTGCCAGCTGGAGCACGAACAGCGGCGGCACCAGGGCCAGGGTGGCGAACATGGGCCAGCGGTGGGGACGCGCGTAGGGCCACAGGCGGGCCAGCAGCCGGGCGTCGTAGGCCTTGCCGAGGGCCTCCTCCTCGTGCATCGCGGCGAGGGCCGCGGGCGCCGGGCGGGCGGCGGCGCTCATCCCACCCCCTCGGCGACGTCGAGCTCCTCGAGCTCGTCCTCGAGGGCCTGCTCCCGGGCCAGGCGGGCGTAGAGCCCGCCCCGGGCCAGCAGGGCCTCGTGGTCGCCCTGCTCCACGATGCGGCCCTCGTCGAGCACCACGATGTGGTCGGCATCGCGCACCGTGGAGACCCGGCTCGCGATGAGGACCACGGTGCGCCCCTCGAAGACCCGCGCCAGCTCGTGCTGGATGGCGGCCTCGGTCTGGGCGTCCACCGCCGAGAGCGTGTCGTCCAGGATCAGGATCGACGGATCCAGGGCCAGGGCCCGGGCCAGGGCGGTGCGCTGGCGCTGGCCGCCGGAGAGCATCACCCCGCGCTCCCCCACCACGGTGTCGAAGCCGTGGGGCAGCTGGTCCACGTCCTTGGCGAGCTGGGCGCGCTGGGCCGCGGCGGCCACCCGCGCCGGGTCCGCCTCGGGCAGCCCGTAGGCGACGTTCTCGGCCAGGCTCATGGAGAACAGGAAGGAGTCCTGGGGCACCATGGCGATGTTCGAGCGCAGCACCTGGAGCGGGATGCGGTTCACGTCCACGCCGTCGAGGAACACGCTGCCGTCCTCGACCTCGTAGAGCCGCGGCACCAGGGAGGCCAGGCTGGTCTTGCCCGAGCCCACGGGCCCCACCACGCCGAGCACGCTGCCGGCGGGGACGTGCAGGTCGACGTCGCGCAGGGCCGGCTCCCGCTCCGCGCCGGGGTAGCGGAAGGTGAGCTTCCGGAACTCGATCTCGCCGCGCAGGGCGTCCACGTCGGCGCTGTCGTGGTCGGCGATGGAGGGCGCGGTGGAGAGGATCTCGTCGATGCGTTGCATGGCGGCGCCGCCCCGCTGCCAGAGGGCGAACACCCAGCCCATGATGAAGGTCGGGAAGGTGAGCTCGTAGACGTACATCGCGAAGGCGAAGAAGCGGTCCACGGTCATCTCGCCGCCGACCACCAGCCGCCCGCCGACGAGGAACACGACCCACATCGCCAGGGCCGGCAGCAGGCTCACGATGGCCGGCATGGCGCTGCTCACCCGGGCCAGGCGGACGTGGCGGCGGTAGAGCGCGTCGCTCGCGGCCTCGAAGCGCTTGCGCGTGGTGTCCTCCATCGCGTAGGCCTTCACCACCGAGATGCCCGAGACCGTCTCCTGGAGCTGGCTCGACAGGTCCGCCAGGCCCTCCTGGACCTCCACGTTGGCGACGTGCATGTGCCGCCCGAAGCCCCGCGCCACCAGGATGAAGAGCGGGTACGGGGCCAGCACGAGCAGCGCGAGCTTGGCGTTGATGGCGAACATGGCGCCGAGCACGCCCAGGTAGAGGGGCGGGTTCTGGATCACCGCCAGCAGGCCCGGGCCGAGCAGCAGGCGCAGCGAGTTCAGGTCGTTCACGCAGCGGCTCATCAGGTCGCCGGTGCGCCAGCTCGCGTAGAAGGACTGGGGCAGCCGCTGCAGGTGGGCGAAGAGATCGTTGCGGAGCTGGTACTCGATCTCCCGGGCGGCGTAGAACAGGCGCGTGCGCGAGAGGAAGCGCAGGCCGGCCCGGGCCGCGGTGGCGGCGGCGAGGATCGCGGCCCGGCGCGCCACCTCGCCGGACGGCAGCCCCTCCAGCAGGGAGCGCACGCACCAGGCCACGAGCAGGGGGATCGCGACGGAGCTGGCCGCGTAGGCCAGGGTGGTGACCAGGCCGAACGCGTAGCGGCTGCGGTTGCGCAGCAGGTAGCCGCCCAGGCGGCGGAAGGCGACGCGCCGCGAGCGCAGGGCGTCCTCGCTCGCGGCCTGGGCGGGGTCGGTCCCGGGGTCGGACGCGGGGTCGGCGGCCGGGGAGCCGGCGCTCATCGGTGGTACCAGGAGGCGACGCGCTCGCGGTCGATGCCCAGGTACCAGGCCACCAGCGCCACGGCGTTGCGGAACCCGATGCGCGCGGGCCCGCGAGCGCGGTAGCGACGCGCCGAGGTGCGCACCGCCAGGGGCAGGATCGCGAGGCGCCCCGCCGCCCGGATGCCGCGCACCAGGTCGAGGTCCTCCATGATGGGGGCCTGGGGGACGCCGCCCATGGCGTCGAGCGCCGCCCGCCTCACGAAGAGCGCCTGGTCGCCGTAGGGGAGCCGCGCCAGGGCGAGCCGCACCCCGACCCCCCACTCGACGAAGCGCAGCCAGGGCCCGGGGCCGCGGCCCTCCTCCTCGCGCTCGAAGCGGAAGCCGAAGGCGCCGCCCGCCACCCGCGGGTCCGCCAGGGCGCCCGCCACCGCCGGCGCCCAGCCCGCCGGCAGCCGCGTGTCGGCGTGCAGGAACAGCAGCGCCTCGGCGCTCGTCGCGGCGGCCCCGGCGGCCAGCTGGCGCGCCCGGCCCCGGACGCTCTCCACCACGCGAGCGCCGCCCGCCCGGGCCTTCTCCGGGGTTCCGTCCCGGCTGCCGCCGTCCACCACCACGATCTCCACGTCGGGCGCCCGGGCACTCTCGATGGCGTCTTGGATGCGGTCGACTTCGTCGAGTGCGGGGATCACGACCGCGATCTGCACGCCGAGGACTCTAGCACGCGCCCGGAGGGAGAATTGACAGCCGTGCCGGCCCTGTCTATTTCAGGAACGTGACGCCGCGCGACCGCGACCCCCGCCCGCCCAGCGCGCCGCTCTACGCGCGCGCCGGCGTCGACCTGGACCACGACGAGGCCTTCGTCGATCAGGTGAAGGAGATCGCTCGCGGCACCTTCCGGCCCGAGGTGCTCTCCTCCATCGGCGGCTTCGCGGGCCTGTTCAAGGCGCCCGAGCGCTACCGCGAGCCGATCTTCGTGGCCGGCGCCGACGGGGTCGGGACCAAGCTCAAGCTCGCCGCCCGCGTGGCCCGCTACGACACCATCGGCATCGACTGCGTCGCCATGGTGGTGAACGACCTGGTCGTGCAGGGCGCCGAGCCGCTGGTCTTCCTCGACTACCTCGCCATGGGCGAGCTCGACGACGAGATCGCCGCCGAGGCGGTGCGCGGCGTGGCCGAGGGCTGCCGCCGCGCGGGCTGCGCGCTGCTGGGCGGCGAGACCGCCACCATGCCCGGCGTCTACCCGAAGGGCGAGGTCGAGCTGGTGGGCTTCGGCGTGGGCGTGGTGGAGCGCGACCGCGTGATCGACGGCTCGGGGATCCGGGAGGGCGACGTGCTGCTCGGCCTCTCCTCGAACGGGCTGCACAGCAACGGCTTCGCGCTGGTGCGCCGCATCGTCGACGAGGGCGTGGAGGCCGGGCGCTTCGACCTGCGCGACGCGCCCGAGGAGCTCAACACCAGCATCGCGGCGGCGATCCTCGCGCCCACGCGGATCTACGTGAAGCCGGTCCTCAACCTGCTGCGCGACTTCTCCCTGAACGGGATCGTGCACGTGACCGGCGGCGGCTTCGACGGCAACGTGCCGCGCATCCTGCCCCAGGGCGTGCGCGCCCGCATCGACCCCGCGGCCTGGCCCCGGCCGCCGATCTTCGGCTTCCTCCAGCGCCAGGCCGAGCTGCCCGAGGGCGAGATGCTGCGCGTGTTCAACTGCGGCGTGGGCATGGTGCTGGTGGTGCCCCGGGACGACGCCGAGGACATCCAGCACCGGCTCCAGGGCATGGGCGAGCGCACCTACCGGATCGGTGTGGTGGAGCGCAAGGCCGACGACGACCCGCCGCTCCACTACGCCCCCCTGCCGGACTGAAGTCGGATCGATGCGCGGACCGATGCTCCGACGGAAGCGGAGCTGACGCGTGCGGCGGCTCTCCCTCGGCCGGGGCGCGGACGGCCTGCGCGCGCGCCGCTGGGACGTGCTCGTGCTGGGCGGCGCGCTGCCGGGGCTGGCCGCGGCCGTGCGCCTCGGCATGGCGGGGCTGCGCGTGGCCCTGGTGGAGGAGGAGGCGGCCCGCGACACGGCCCCGCTGCTCCGCGAGCCCTTCTTCCTCACCGCGGCGCGCCAGGGCGGCGTGGTCCACGAGGCCCTGCGCGTCCTCGGCGTGCCACTGATCGAGCGGCGCAGCCTGGTCGGCGAGGAGATCGCCCTCCAGGTGCTGCTGCCCGAGGCGCGCCCCGACGTCGGGAGCGCCGCCCTCACCGCCGACGAGCTCGTGGCCTGGGGCCTCGCCAAGCCCGAGACCGCGCGCGAGCTGGTGCGCGGGCTGGTCGCCGCCTCGGAGGCCGAGTGCGAGGTGCTGCGCGAGGGGTCGGTGGTGCGCCGCGGCGCCCGGCACGCGCTGGCGCGCGGCGGCGGTCGCCGCCTGCGCGGGCTCCCGGCCCTCGCCGCGGACCCGCCCGCGGAGCTCGCCCCCCTGCTGCGCGCCCAGCTCGACGCGCTCTCGAACCTCGGCCGGGCCGCGCTGCCGCCCGAGGCGGCGGCGCGCCTGCTGGGCTCCGTGCTCGAGGGCGGCGCCTTCTTCGAGCGGCGCGGCCTCACCCTGCGCGGCCTGCTGCGCCGCCGCATCGAGGCGCTCCACGGCGAGTTCCGCGCCATCGCGACGCCCTTCGAGATGGTGGAGGTGGGGGGACACCCGGGCATCGCGGGCCGCGGAGGCGAGGCGTGGCTCGGCCGCGCGCTGCTCGTGAACGCGCCCGGCGCGCGCCTCGCCGGCGCACTCCGCGGCTGGGACCACGAGGTGCCGGGCTTCCTCGACGGGCCCGCGCCGGCCGAGCGGCGGGCGGCGCTCCAGCTGCGCGTCGCGCGGGACGCCCTGCCCGAGGCCCTGGCCCGCCGGGCGATCCTGGTCCCCGAGGCGGGGCCCGTGGTGCGGCTCGCCGTGCACCCCTCCGAGGGGGACGAGACCGTCGAGCTGGTCGCGAGCACGCGGGTGGCCGACGACCCCGACGCCCTCGAGCCCGGCGCCCTCGCGATCGAGGCCGCGGTGCGCGGGCTGCTGCCCTTCGGCGCCGAGAGCCTGCGGCGCAGCGCCGCCGGGCCGCGTCCACGCTGGGACGACGACGCGGTCCTGGCCGAGCCCGCCCCCGAGCGCGGCTGGCCCGCCGAGACCGAGCTGCGCCGCAGCGCCCGCCCGCCGGTCCACGTGCTGGCCCGGGAGGGCGTGGCGGCGCTGGGGGTCGAGGGCGACCTGCTGCTCGGCTGCCAGGCGGGGGACGCGATCGCGGCGGAGCTCGCGGGCTGACCCGGCGGCCGGGGAGCCCGGCCGAATGGCCGGCGACCGGCCGTTGGGCTAACCCCCCGGGGTCACGCACCAGGGCCCGAGACGGCGCGCCGCGGTCGCGAGCCCGGTTGCGGGGGGAGGACGGGCCACGGCCTCTGCGGAACCTTCGGGATCGTCGGAGCCGGCCGCCGGCATCGCGCTGCGTCCGGAGCGGCTGAGCGCGCCGACCCGCTCGGTGGGGCGGACGTTCCTGCGCCTGGTGGGCTTCGCGAGGCCCTTCGTGGTGGTGCTCGCGCTGGGCGTGGCGTGCTCCGCCGCCTATGCGGGCGCCCGCTCCCTGCGCGCCTACCTGATCAAGCCCCTCCTCGACGAGGTCGTGCTCCCCGCCTACGGGGCGGAGCCGGCCGGCGCGAGCGACTGGATCTCGGGCTGGCTCACCCCCGGGCCCGAGGCGCCCGGGCCCGAGGTGCCCGGGCCCGAGGTGCCCGGGCCCGAGGTCGCGGCGCCGGAGACGCCCGCTCCCGAGACCGCGGCGCCCGGAGCGCCGGACGCCGAGGCGGAGCAGGCCCGCGCGCGCATCGGCGACCGCGTCCAGGAGAGCTTCTGGAACATCATCCTGGTCGCCCTCGTGATCGTGGTGGTGATCCCGCTGGCCCACTTCGGGAACATCTATCTGGTCGCCTGGGGGATGGGCCGGGTGCTGGTGGAGATCCAGCAGGCGCTGTGCGTGAAGCTGCTCTCCCTGCCGCTCAGCTTCCACGGGCGCATGACCCGGGGCGAGCGCCTGGCGCGCACCACCGCCGACGCGACCCGCGCCCACAACGTCCTCTCCCTGCTCTTCGGCGACCTTGCCCAGGAGACCCTCGCACTGGTCCTGGGCGTCGTGGTGCTGCTCACCATCTCGTGGCAGCTCACCCTGGCCACGCTCGTGATGGCGCCGCTGGTGGCCGGGGTGATCGCGATCTTCGGCGGCCGCATCCGACGCACCGCGAAGCGCCGCCAGGAGAGCGCCGGCGACGTCACCCAGCGCCTGGTCGAGATCTTCTCGGGCATCAAGGTCATCAAGGCCTTCCGGGCCCACGCCATCGAGGCCGAGGGCTTCCGGCGCGAGAACCTGCGCCTGTTCCGCCGCGGCATGCGGGTGGTGCAGAACCGCGCCCTCGCCCGCACCCTCGTCGAGGGGATCAACAACGCCTTCGGCGTCGCGGTGATCATCGGCGGCGCGATCGCGGTGGCGCTCGGGCTGTGGAACCTCACGCCGGGCGGCCTGGCGGCCTTCGTGGGCGTGATGGCCACCACCTACCGCCCCCTCAAGGAGCTGAGCAAGGGCTGGGCCCTGCTGATGGACGCCCAGCCCTCGGCGGAGCGCTTCCTCGAGCTGCTCGACGCCGCGCCCGAGCCGCCGGACGCCCCCGACGCGGTGCGCATCGACGGCGTGCACCGCGGCGTGCGGATCTCCCGGGTCTCCTTCTCCTACGGGCGCGAGCCGGTGCTGCGCGACGTCTCCCTCGACGTCGAGGCCGGCGAGATGGTGGCCATCGTGGGCCGCACCGGCGCCGGCAAGACGACCCTCGCCGACCTGCTGCTGCGCCTCTACGACCCCGACTCGGGCTGCATCGAGATCGACGGCGTGGACGTGCGACGCATCGCCCGCGACTCGCTCCTCGACCAGATCGCGGTGGTGACCCAGGACGCCTTCCTGTTCTCGGGCAGCATCCGCGACAACATCCGCTACGGGCGCCCCGACGCGAGCGACGCCGAGGTGGAGGCCGCGGCCCGGGCCGCCTACGTGGACGAGTTCGTCGAGGCCCTGCCCGAGGGCTACGAGACCGCGGTGGGCGAGGTCGGCGGGCGGCTGTCCGGCGGCCAGCGCCAGCGCATCACCATCGCCCGGGCGCTGCTCAAGAACCCGCCGATCCTGATCTTCGACGAGGCCACCAGCTCCCTCGACGCCAAGAGCGAGCGCCTCGTCCAGGAGGCCGTCGCCTCGCTCCTGCGCGGGCGCACCACCTTCGTGATCGCCCACCGCCTCGCCACGGTCCGCAACGCGGACAAGATCGTGGTCCTCGAGGACGGCCGGGTCGAGGCGATCGGTTCCCACGGGGACCTGATGGCGAGCGACGGACTCTACCGGGAGCTCGTCGCGCTCCAGACGGAGGGTGGGCAGATCGCCGGCAACGGGGCATCCTAAGCGCCGTCGGGGTGGGAAGAAACCGGAGAACCCGGAGAAACCGGAGGAGTGGGAAGATGCGCATCAAGTCCCGTGCGGTCCGGATTGCAGCCTGCGTTCTCTTCGTCGCCTTCCTCGGCACGGCCGCCCAGTCCGCGCCGCTGATCGGGACGTTCTCCTCCGGCGGCAGCTGGCAGGACCTCGGCTTCTACGCGCCGGTCGACCTGTTCCTGTTCCAGGCTCCCACCTCCTCGAGCGGCCTCGAGCTCTCCACCTCCCTCGACGTGGGCGAGGTGCTCGTCGAGGTGCCCACCTTCAACTCGGTGAGCGGCAGCTCGGTGACCCTGGTCTCGGTGCCGGCCGTCGAGTTCAACGACGAGATCGTCGGGATCGAGGTGCCGACGCGGCCCCCGGTGGGCGCGGTCCCGGAGCCGGGCGCCGCCCTGCTGTTCGCCGCGGGCGCCGTCCTGGTGGCGCTGCGCACCGGGCGCCGCTGAGCCCAACCGCGGCGCTCGCATGCGGGCTCCCGCCACCGCGCCGATCCTCGCCCTCGCCCTGGCCGGCGTCCCGGCCGCGGCGGTCCCGGGCGCGGGCGCCGACGGAAGCGCCATCACGTTCGCCGAGGCCCGCGGCGTCTCCCTCGGCAGCGCGGGGGCAACCTTCCGCTGGATCCTCTGGGAGAGTCCTGCCGACGACGCGTCCCGGATCGCGTCCCACGTGTTCAACGTCCCTCGGATCGACGGCTTCTACGCGGTCGCGGACCTGTCCGAGGTGACCCGACCGCGGCCGGGTGCGGCGATCCCGGAGCCCGGGGCCGCCCTCCTCTTCGCGGGCGGTGCCCTCGCGGTGGCGCGGCGCGCCCGCCGGGGTTCGGCCTCCTAGCTGAGCGAGCCCTCCGGGCTCGCTTTGCGGCGGAAGCCGACCCAGGATGGGTCGGCTTCCTAGCGGCGGCGCGCGGCGCGCGCCTCGGCGTAGAGCGACGTCACCTCGCGGGCCATGCGCTCGGGGGTGAAGAGCTCCGCGGCGCGCGCGTGGGCGGCCGCGCCGAAGCGCCGCCGCAGCGCTTCGTCGTCGAAGAGCGTGCGCCAGGCCCCGGCCAGCGCGCCGGCGTCCTCGTCGACCAGCAGGCCCGTCTCCCCGTCGGCGACGATCTCGGGCAGGGAGCCGCGGCGGGTGGTGACGGCGGGGATCCCGCAGGCCGCGGCCTCGAGGAGCGCGCGGCAGGTGCCGTCGCTGCCCGGGACCAGGAAGGTGAGGACGTCGATGCTGCGCAGCACCTCGGTGTAGTCGGCGTCGCGGTAGCCCGCGAAGACCACGCGGTCCGCGATGCCGAGGCGCCGCGCGGGCTCCTCGGCGACCTCGGCGCGATGGGTGCCGCGCCCGACCACGAGCAGCCGCGCCCGCGGGTCGAGGCGGAACCAGCGCCGCGCCGCCTCGAGCAGCAGGTCGAAGCGGCGGTGGCGCTGCACCCGGGCCACCACGCCGACCACCCGGGCGTCCTCCTCGAGCCCCAGGGCCTTGCGGGTGCCCGGTGCCGCGGGCCGCGGCGCCAGGCGCCCCACGTCGACGGCGCCGAAGGCGCCGCGCACCGCGCGGCCACCGCGCAGGGCCGCCATGCGCAGCGCCGTCCCCGGCGACACGCAGAGCACGCCGTCGCTGCCGGGCCCGAGCAGCCAGCGGTTCCAGGGCGTCGCCGGCGGCGCCTCGGCCTTGCGCCAGCTGCGCACCAGCACCGTGGCGCCGCGGCGCCGGCGCCGGGCGGCGGCGCGCAGCGCGAGGACGTGGTCGCGGGTGTGCCAGGCGTGCACGACCTCGATGCGACGCTCCTCGAGCAGCGCGGCCAGGCGGGCCACCTCGGTCCGGCCGCCGAGAGGGCGCGCGCCGCGCCCGCGCTCGAGCTCGAGGGCCACCCCCACCCCGGCCCGCTCGGCCTCGCCCGCCACGGAGCGCGCGCCGGGGTCCGGCGGTCGGGGGCACGCCAGGCAGACCTCGTGGCCGGCGTCGGCCAGGCCCCGGGCCAGGCGCACCATGGGCTCGGCGGGGCCGGTCCACTTCCAGTCGCTGGTGAGCTGGAGGACGTTCACGACGTCCGGCCTACACGGGCCACGGGGCCGCGGAGGCGGCGCTCACGCGCGCGCGCGCTCCACCGAGAGCACGCCCTTGATGCGCTCGATCTCCTTGATCACCGCGTTCAGGCTCTTCACGTCCGTCACCCAGAGGTCGAAGTTGTGGGTCGCGGTGCGATCGGTGTGGGTGTCGACCCGGGCGGAGCCGATGTTGATGCCCGCGGCGGAGATCGTCTTGGTCACCTTGGCAAGCAGGCCGGGCTCGTCCCGGGAGGTGACCCGGACGCGGATCTGGCGGGCCACGGACGCGCCCGCGTCCCACTCCACGTCGATGCGTCGCTCGGGGTCGAGCTCGAACACCAGGCGGCAGTCCTTCTGGTGCACGGTGACCCCGCGACCGCGGGTGACGAAGCCCACCACGTCGTCGCCCGGGATCGGGGCGCAGCACTGGCCGAAGCGCACCAGCACGTCGTTCTGGCCGTCCACCCGGATGCCGGCGCCGGCGGGCGGGCGGCCCTCGCGCCGGAACAGGTCGCGCAGCTTGCGCGGCTTCTCGGGCTTCGGCGCCTCGGGCTTCCAGTCCGGCCGCAGGGCGCGCACCACGGCGGCGGCCGAGACCTTGCCGTAGCCCACGGCGGCGAAGAGGTCCTCCACCGAGCCCCGGGCCTTCTCCCGGGCCACCTCGCCGAGCTCCTCGCCCTCGAGCAGCCGCGCCAGGGAGAAGCCGGCGCGGCGCAGCTCGCGCTCGAGGATGCCGCGCCCGAGCTCGCGGCTGCGGGCGTTCTCGGCGCCGCGGATCGCGTGGCGGATGCGGCTGCGCGCCTTGCCCGACACCACGAACTCGAGCCAGTCCTTGCGCGGGCTCTGGGTGGTGCTGGTGGTCACCTCGACCGTGTCGCCGTCCTGGAGCACGTGCCGCAGGGAGACCATCTTGCCGTTCACCCGGGCGCCGGAGCAGCGCTCGCCCACCTCGGAGTGGATCGCGTAGGCGAAGTCCACGGGCGTGGCGCCCCGGGGCAGGTTCAGCACGTCGCCCTTGGGGGTGAAGACGAACACCTCCTCGGGGAACAGGTCCACCTTCACGGCCTCGAGGAACTCGTGGGGATCGCTCAGCTCGCCCTGGCGCTCGAGGAGCTGGCGCAGCCAGTCGAAGGTGGCGTCGTCGCTCCCCCCCTCTGCGGCCCCCTCCTTGTAGCGCCAGTGGGCCGCGATGCCGAGCTCGGCGTTCTGCTGCATCTGGGCCGTGCGGATCTGGATCTCCATGCGGGCGCCGTAGGGCCCGATCACCGTGGTGTGGAGCGACTGGTAGCCGTTGGCCTTGGGCAGCGCGACGTAGTCCTTGAAGCGCCCGGGCACCGGCGCCCACTTGGCGTGCACCACGCCGAGCACGCCGTAGAGCGACTCCTTCGACTCCGTGGGCAGCACGACGCGGAACGCGATCACGTCGTGGATCTCGTCGAGGTCGAGCTCCTCGCGCTCCATCTTGGCGTGGATGGAGGAGAGGTCCTTGAGCCGGCCGGTGACCTCGGCCTCGATGCCCGCGCCGGAGAGCGTGTCCGAGATGGCGTCGATCACCTCCGCTACGTAGCGCTCGCGACGCTTGTGGCTGCCCTTGAGCTTGCTCTCGAGCTCCTCGGCCAGGGCCGGCCGCAGCACCCGGAAGGAGCGCTCGTCGAGCTCGCGCTTCATCCAGTAGATGCCCAGGCGGTGGGCCAGGGGCACGTAGATGTCCAGGGTCTCCTGGGCGACCCGCCGCCGGGAGTCCTCGGACATGAACTCGAGGGTGCGCATGTTGTGGAGCCGGTCGGCGAGCTTGATCAGCAGGATGCGGATGTCCTTCGACATCGCGATCAGCATCTTGCGGAAGTTCTCGGCCTGGCGCTCCCGGGCGGACTTGAACTCGATCTTGGCGATCTTGGTGAGACCCTCCACCAGGAAGGCGACCTCGTCGCCGAACAGCCGGCGCAGCTCGTCCACGGTGGTGAGGGTGTCCTCGACGGTGTCGTGGAGCAGGCCGGCGCAGATCGTCACCACGTCCATGCGCATCTCGGCCAGGATGCCCGCCACCTCCACGGGGTGGACGAGGTAGGGCTCGCCGGACAGGCGCTCCTGGCCCTCGTGGACCTGGGCGCTGTAGACGTAGGCCTTCTGCAGCAGGGGGAGGTCGCAATCCGGATCGTACTCGAGGACCCGATCCGCGACGTCGTTGAACCGCTGCATGCGCACAAGGATTCTCGTTTTAAATCGAGACCTTGGGAGATTAGCCGGACGCCGCGGGCGGCGCCAACGCGGCCTAGAACTCGAACTCGCCCCGCAGCGCCGCCAGGGTCACCTCGCGCCCGTAGCGCGTGCGTGCGTCCGCGACCTCGCCGGAGCGCTCGGCCTCCACCACCTCGAGCACCGCCCGGACGCAGCGCTCCAGGTCGTCGTTCACGACCGCGTAGTCGAAGATCCGGACCGCCTTCACCTCGCGGCGCGAGAGGGCGAGGCGCTGCTCGATCGCCTCGGGGCTGTCGCTGCCCCGGTTGCGCAGCCGGCTCTCGAGCACCGCGCGGCTCGGCGGCAGCAGGAAGATGAAGCGGGCGTCGTCGCGCCGCTCGCGGATCTGGGCCGCCCCCTGGACCTCGATCTCGAGCAGCACGTCGCGCCCCTCCTCGAGGGGTCCGTCGATGGCGGCCCAGCTGGTGCCGTACATGCGGCCCGCGTACTCGGCGAACTCGACGAAGGCGCCCTCCTCCACCAGCCCGCGGAAGCGTCGTTCGTCCACGAAGTGGTAGTCCCGGCCGTCCACCTCGCCCTCGCGCATGGGGCGCGTGGTGTGGGAGATCGAGAAGCAGACGTCCTCGTCCCGGGCCACGATCTCGCGGCAGACCGTGGTCTTGCCCGTGCCCGACGGAGCCGACACCACGAAGGGGATGCCCCGGCGGCCCCCCACCCTAGCTCGCGCCTCCCGGGTGCTCGTCGGCGGCGAGGCGCGACGCGATGGTCTCGGGGTTGATGGCCGAGAGCACCACGTGGTCGCTGTCCGTCACCAGGATCGAGCGGGTGCGGCGGCCCTGGGTGGCGTCCACCAGCTTGCCGCGGCCCGCCGCCTCCTCGCGCAGGCGCCGCATGGGGGCCGACTGGGGCGACACGACGGCGACCACGCGGGCGGCCGCCACCAGGTTGCCGTAGCCCACGTTGAGCAGCCTCACCCCCGAGCGCGGCGCGGCCGCCGCGGCCTCGGGGGGCCCGGGGATGCCCGGCAGCCGGGCCTGTTCGTGGCGTCTGGGATTCATTCGACGTTCAGCACCTGCTCGCGGATGCGCTCCAGCTCCGCCTTGAGGTCGACCACGAGGTGCGCCACCGGGGCGTCGCTCGCCTTCGACCCGATCGTGTTGGCCTCCCGCACCATCTCCTGGAGCAGGAACTCGAGGCGCCGGCCCTGGGGCGCCTCGCCGTCGGCACGCTCCAGGGTCTGCTCGAACTGCCCGATGTGGCTGCGCGAGCGGACGATCTCCTCGGTGACGTCGAGGCGCTCCGCGGCCCACACGATCTCCTGGTGGAGGCGCGCCTCGTCGAGCACCCCGGTCTCCTGCTCGAGCTGGGCGGCGCGCTTGCGCAGGCGCTCGCGCACCGCCGCCTGCACCGTGTCGGCGCGGGCCTCGATGCCGTCGAGCAGGCGCCCGGCGGCGGCCAGGCGCTCGCCCAGCTCGCGGGCGAGGGCCGCCCCCTCGGCCACCCGCATGGACAGCAGCCCGTCGAGGGCCTCGTCCACGGCGCCGGCCAGGGCGCGGCCCAGGGCCTCACCCTCGAGCTCGCGCTCCACCTGGCGGGCCACGCCGGGCAGGGCCAGCAGGGGCGCGGCGGGGAGCGCGGCCTCGATGCCGTGCTCGGCCGCCAGCTCCCGGGCGGCGGCCACGTAGCGCGCCGCGGTCTCGCGGTCGATCTGCACCTCGCCGGGCAGGGCGGCGCCGGCCGGCAGGGTGACGCTCAGGTCGACCTTGCCGCGCCGCAGACGCTCCTGGACGCGGCGGCGCACGTCGGGCTCGAAGGGCGCGAGCAGCCGGGGCAGCCGGGCCTGCACGTCGAGGTGGCGGTGGTTCACCGAGCGCGCCTCCACCTGGAAGCGCTGGTCCTCCACCTCGAAGCCCGCCCGGCCGAAGCCCGTCATGCTGCGGATCATGCGCCCTCCCCGCCCCGGCGCGCCGCGGCCAGCGCCTCGGGGAGCACGCCGACGATCTCCCCGGGGCTCGCCGTGGCGGTGCCGACCTTCGCGACCACCACCGCGGCCGCCGCGTTGGCGATCACCGCCGCCTCGTGGAGCGTGCCGCCCGCCAGGGTGACGAGGGCCAGCGCCGCGATCGCCGTGTCGCCGGCGCCCTGCACGTCGAACACCTCGCTGCGCGCGATGGGGACGTCGACGCCGGCGTCGTCGTCGCCCTCGAAGATCGTCATGCCGTCGGCGCCGCGCGTCACCACCAGGGCGGCGCCGGCGAGGCGCTTGCGCAGCTTCGCCGCGGCGCGGGCCAGGTCGCCGGGAGCGCGCACCCGCATCCCGGTGAGCTGCTCCACCTCGCGCAGGTTCGGCTTCACCAGGGTGGCGCCGCGGAAGGGAGCCAGGTCGTGCTTGGGGTCCACGGCCACGGGCAGCCCGGCCTCGCGGAAGCGCCGCATGGCGGCGCGCAGCAGGCCCGGCGTGAGCACGCCCTTGCCGTAGTCCTCGAGCACCACGCCGTCCACCCGCGGCAGCATCCCGTCGATGGCACGCAGCAGCTCGCGGACCGCCGCCCGGGGCAGCGGCTCCTCGGTCTCGCGATCGAAGCGCACCATCTGCTGCGAGCGCGCCTCGACCCGGGTCTTGCGCGTGGTCGGACGCCCCTCGACGCGCACCACCCCCGACGCATCGACGCCCAGGTCCTTCAGCAGGTCCACCAGGCGGTCGCCGCCGGAGTCGAGGCCCGCCGCGGCGCACAGCACGCAGCGCGCCCCCATGGCGACGGCGTTGCGCACCACGTTGGCGGCGCCGCCCAGGGCCACGGACTCGCGGCGCACGTGCACCACGGGGACCGGCGCCTCGGGGCTCACGCGCTCGACCTCGCCCCACAGGTACTCGTCGAGCATGGCGTCGCCCACCACCCCGAGGCGCAGGCGCTCGAAGGAGGCGACCAGCCGCTGGAGCCGCCGCAGGTCGAGGCGGCCCATCAGCCCGCGGGCCCCAGGGCGCGGCCCACCAGGGCATCGCGCGCCGCGGCGATCGCGCGCTCCGGCGGGATGCGCGTCATGCAGCGGTGGTCGATGGGGCAGTCGCGCAGGTAGCAGGGGCGGCAGCTCACGTCCTCGCTCAGCACCGCGACGCCCTCGAGGTTGAGCGGCGTCTTCTCGAGGCTGGTGGGGCCCATCATCACCACGCAGGGCACGCCGAAGGCGACGGCGACGTGGCGCGCCCCGGCGTCGTTGCAGACCAGCAGCCGGGCGCGTCGCAGCACCGCCTTGAGGGCGCCGAGCCCCACGGCGCCGGCCAGGTCCGCGGCGGGCTCCTGCATGGCGTCCACCACCCGGCCCACCAGCTCGCGCTCGCCGGGGGTGCCGAGCACCGCCACGCGCAGCCCGGCCCGGGCCAGGGAGTCTCCCACCACGGCGAAGGACTCGGCGGGCCACAGCTTCGAGGTGCCGTAGGAGGCTCCCGGCGCCAGGGCGGCCAGGGCGTCGGCGGGCCCGATCCCGCGCGCCGCCAGGGCGGCGCCCGCCTCGGCCTCCTCGGCTGCGGTCACGAACAGCTCGAGCTCCGTCCCCTGGGCCTTGCAGCCCGCGGCCTCCACCAGGCCGAGCACGTGGAGCTCGCGGGCGATCATCAGGCGCCCGCTGGCGTCGGCGGCGTCCGGCGGCGGCACCGCGCGGTGCAGCAGCGCGCCGCGGCCCTGACGGCGGTAGCCCACGATCTCCGGGACGCCGGCCAGGCGCATCAGCAGCGCCGAGGCGAAGGAGTCAGGCAGGCACACGCCGAGGTCGAAGCGGCGCCGGCGCAGCCCGCCCGCCTCGCGAAGCAGGGCGGCGGGACCTCGGTGGTAGGAAGTCACCGGCAGCACCTCGTCGAACCAGGGCGAACCCGCGACCAGCGGCATCAGTCCCTCGCGAACGTGAAGCGTGATGCGGGCGTCGGGAAAGCCGGCCCGCAGCGCCCGGAAGCCCGGCGTCGCCATGATGACGTCGCCGGTCCAGTTGGGACCGCGAACCAGGATCTCCTTCGGCATGCGTCGAGGAGCCAAGACGCTACCACCGGCCCGGAGACGCCGCCAGAAGATCCCGCGCCGCGGCGACGACGGGCTCCGGCCTCACCACCGCCATGCAGGTCGCGGCCGCGCAGCCGCGGCGACACGGGTTGCAGCCCACGGCGACGCGCACCGTGCGCGACGGCGTTCCCGGGTACGGCGCGTTCTCCACCGGATCCGTGGGGCCGAGGATCTGCACCACCGGCGTGCCGACCAGGGACGCGACGTGCATGGGACCGGTGTCGCTGCCGACGTAGAGCCGCGCCTGGGCGAAGAGCGCGGCGAGGTCGGCGAGGCTCGGCGTCCGCGGTGCGAGGCGCGCGCCGCCCCCGGCCTCGGCGACGATCGCCTCGGCGAAGGCCCGGTCGTCCCGCGCGGGCCCCGCGGTGACCACGCTGGGCACGCCCTCGCTCTCGGCCAGCGCGCGAGCCACGCGCGCGTAGCCCGCGACGGACCAGCGCTTGTGGGGCGTCGAGTCGCTCGTGCCCGGGTGGATCGCGACCGGCGCCGGTCCGGGCCCGAGGGCCTTCGCCAGGGTCTCCCGGGTCTGCGGGGCGACGTGGAGCGGACGCTCGGCGGCCGGCGCCGCCACGCCCAGGAACTCGACCAGGGCCCGGTTGCGCTCGAAGCGGCTGGCCTTCGGCGGCGCGAGGCGCGCGCGCGCGTTGGCGAAGAGCCACGACCCCTCGCGTCCGTAGGGGCGCGCGTAGCCGGCGCGCAGCGGCGCCCCGCTCCCCCGCGAGAGGATCCCGCTCTTCAGGATCGAGTGGAAGTCCACCACGAGGTCGAAGCGACGCTCGCGCAGCTCGCGCAGGAAGTCCCGCGCGCCGCGCGCCGCGGTGGCGAGGCGCCCCCCCGCGAGCAGGTCGCGCAGCTCGCGCCGCGGGAACACGATCACCTCGTCGATCCAGGGCTGGGCGGCGACGAGGCTGTGGGACGCCGGCTCCACCAGCCAGGCGAGGCGCGCGGCGGGATAGGCGGCCCGCAGCGACGAGGCCGCGGGCAGCGTGCGCACCACGTCCCCCACCGCACCGAGGCGGATCACCAGGACGCGCTCCGCGGGCGGCGGCGCGGACTCCGGGTTGAGACAGCGAAGGATGGCGACCTCGCAGAGTCGGGGAGCGGCCGGTAGGATACCCGGCCATGCGGATGCCGCGCATCCTGGCGCGCTACGCGGTGCGCGAGGCGCTCGTCTACTCGAGCCTGGGCCTGCTCGGCGTCGGCGGAATCCTCCTCACCTTCAACCTGCTGCGCCAGATCTCCGACGTCGCCCAGGTGGGCCTGGGCGTGGGAGACCTGCTGAGCCTCGTCGCCTGCCTGCTGGGAATCTTCGCCCCGTACGCGCTCCCCGTCGCCTTCCTGTTCGGGGTCGTCGCCACGGTGAGCCGGCTGTCCGCGGACGCCGAGATCCTGGCGATGCGCGCCCTCGGCGTGAGCGTCGCGCAGCTGATGGTGCCCTTCCTGCTCCTGGCGCTTCTCACCTCGGGCATGACCGCGGTGCTGCTGAACGTGGTGGAGCCGAGCTCGCGCCGCGAGCTGCGCAGCGTGGCCGCCGACATCGCGGCCCGGGGCGGGCTGATTCGCCCGGGGCGCTTCCGGCGCCTCGACCGGGGCGGAGAGCGGCTGCTGCTGGTGGAGGAGCGCGCCGACGACGGGACCCTCGACGGCGTGTTCCTCACCGACCGCACCGATCCGACCCGCCCCTTCACGGTGGTGGCCGCGAAGGGACGCTTCGCCTTCGACCGCGAGCAGTCCGTGGCCCGCATCGAGCTCGAGAACGGCGACATCCACTTCGGCCGCGGCGAGGGCAACGGCGGCCACGACCTCGACGAGGAGCGCCACATCGCCTTCGGGACCTTCACCTACGCGTGGGACATGAGCGGGTTCCTCGGTTCGGGGCTCCAGCAGGTGAAGGCCCGCGAGCTCGACAGCTCGAAGCTGCGCGAGGTCCTGCGTCACTTCGACGAGCATGGCGAGGCGCCCAGCTGGACCCGCATGAAGCCGCGCCCGGTCTACGAGCTCCAGCTCCAGCGGCGCTACGCCCTCAGCGTGGCGCCGCTGCTCTTCGCCGCGCTGGGATTGACCCTCGGCCTGCGCCGCTCCCGCGGCGCGGGCTCCTGGGGCGCCATCGTGTGCGCGCTGCTGGTCTTCGCCTACTACGCCCTGCTCACCCTGGGGACCGACCTCGCCGGCGAGGGCAGCGTGCCCGTGATCGTGGGGCTCTGGCTCCCCAACGCCGTATTCGCCGCCGTCGCGGTGGGTCTGCTCGCCCGCGCCCGACGCCAGGAGCTCTGAGGGAGGTGGCGGACCCCGAGGCCGCGGCGCGCGACCTGCGCACGCTGCGCGCCGGGCCCATGCAGCTGATCGTGGTGCCGGCGCTGGAGGGCGCGGCGCGCGCCGCGGGCTGCCTCGAGCCCGACGCCCTCGAGCGCCTGTTCGCGAGCCCCCGGGCCGAGAGCGGTCGCGCCCCCGTGGCCCTGCTCGAGCTCCAGGGCGGGCCCGCGCTCCTGCTGCGCCGTCTGCACCACGGCGGCCTGCTCGGCCCCCTGCTCGCCGACCGCTTCTGGGGCACGGGGCGCCCCCGCCGCGAGCTCGAGGTCACGGCCGCGCTCCACGCGGCCGGCGCGCCGGTCCCGCGCCCGGGCCTCGTGATCGCCCGGCGCCACTGGGGCCCGCTGCGACGCTGCGCGGTGGGGACGGTCTTCGAGGCCGGCTGCGTGGACGGCCTCGCCTTCCTCGAGAGCGGCCCGGAGCCGCCGCGCCGGCTCCGCGCCGCGGCGGCCGCCGGCGACGCCGTGCGCCGCTTCCACGACGCCGGCGCCAGCCACCCGGACCTCCAGATCAAGAACCTGCTGGTGCGCGAGGACGACGCGGCCACGGAGTGCCTGGTGATCGATCTCGATCGCGTGACGCTGCGGGCGCGCCTCGACCCCGCGGAGCGCATGGCGCAGCTCATGCGGCTGTACCGCTCGCTGCGCAAGCGCCGGGTGCTGGAGCGCGTGGGGCCCCGCGGCCTGGCCCGCTTCTTCGGTGCCTACTGCGCCGGGGACCGCGAGCTGCGCCGGGCCCTGCGCGCGCGTCTCCCCCGGGAGCTGCGCCGGGTCGCGCTGCACGCGACGCAGTACCGCTGAGTCCCGGCGCGGCTCAGGAGCCGCCCGTCTCCATGAAGCGGGCGAAGTCCTCCTCGAAGTCCGGGTGCCAGCGCGAGAGCGCCGGGCGGTTCTCCACGAGGTCGCCGGCGGTCCACAGGATGCGCCGCTCGTCCTGCTCGCGGGTCGTCTCGTTGTCGGGGCACAGGATGTAGAACTCGTCCCGCTCGAGACCCTCGAACATGCGCTCGACGACCTGCTCGGGCGTCCAGGCGCCCGCGGGCTTCTCGGGAACGAAGCGCGCGATCATCCCCGTGTAGGTGAAGCCGGGGATCAGGAGGTGCGCGGTCACGCGGCCCTCGGCCCTGGCACGCAGGGTGTGGGCGAGCCCCTCGGTGAGCGCCTTCACGCCGGACTTGCTCACGTTGTAGGCCGTGTCCCCGGGCGGCTGGGTGATGCCCTGCTTCGACCCCGTGTTGATCACGAGACCCGGCTCGCTGCTCTCCACCATGGCGGGCACGAAGCGCTGCACGCCGTGCACCACGCCCATCAGGTTGACGCCGAGCACGCGCTCCCAGCCCTCGGGGTTGGAGAGCGCGTCCCCGCCGCCGGCCACGCCGGCGTTGTTCATCAGCACCGCGACGGGGCCGTAGCGGTCGTCGACGGCGCGCGCGAGGCGGTCCACGGAGCCCCGGTCGGAGACGTCCGTGGGCTGCCCGAAGACGCGCTCCGCGGCGTCGAGGCCCGAGACCGCCGCCTCCAGCGCGGACTCGTCCCGGTCGGCCAGACAGACGCGGAGGCCCAGGCCGAGGAAGCGCCTCGCCGCGGCCAGCCCGATGCCGCTGGCCCCTCCGGTCACCACCGCGGTGGCACCGGTCTTCAGTGCAGGATGGGTCGTCATGATCTCCTCCTGGGCCCGGGGCCCGGTCAGTCGCCCTCGGGCCTACGGCCCCGTCGGGTTTCGTCCGGGGCTAGAGCCCCGTCACCGACGCATCGCGGCCTCGGGCGTGGGCGCGCAGCCTCTCCTCGAGCCAGTCGAGCAGGCCGCGCGGGTCGTCGACGGAGAGGCGGATCGCCAGCACGCGCACGTCCGCGTCGCCGGTCCACTCGGGCAGGATCTTCACCGCGTCCTTCTCGGTGGTGACCCAGAGCGGCGCCTCGTCGGAGAGGCCGCGCAGGTCCCGGGCCCGGTAGGCGTGGTGGTCCGGGAAGGCGCGCTCGGCCACGACCCGCGCGCCCAGGGCCTCGAGGCTGCGGCGCAGGGACGCCGGGCGCGCGATGCCGGCGAGCAGGCCGACCTCCTTGCCGTGCAGGCAGCCCGGGTCCTGGCCGGCCCCGCCGGCGAGGTGGCGCACGCTCGCCGGCGTGCGCCGCGCGGTGAAGCGGCGCGCCCCCGGCGCGAGGCGCGCCAGGAGCTCGCCGTCCTCGGCCGGCAGCGGGCCGTCCACGACGCCGATGGCGTCGGCCCGCGCCAGCGCCGAGAGCGGCTCGCGCAGCGGGCCGCGGGGCAGCAGGCGGCGGTTGCCGAGCCCCGAGCCGTCGAAGGCGAGCAGGTCGACGTCGCGCGCCAGGCGGTGGTGCTGGAAGCCGTCGTCGAGCACCAGCACCTGGCAGCCGAAGGCCGAGATGGCGCGCAGGCCCACCACCGCGCGGTCGCGGCCGACCAGCACGGGGACCCCGGGCGCGTGGGCGGCGAGGAGCATCGGCTCGTCGCCGGCGCGCTCGGCGGTGGAGAGGACGAAGCGGCCGTCGGACACCACCTCCACGGCCTCGCCGCCGCGGCGCCCGTAGCCGCGGCTCGCCAGCACCACCCGGGTGCCGCGCTGGCGCAGCTGGAGCGCGAGCCACGCGGCCAGGGGCGTCTTGCCCGAGCCGCCCACCACGAGGTTCCCCACCGCCACCACGCGGCACGACAGCCGGGTCGGCTGCCGCCAGCCGCGCACGTAGGCGGCGCGGTGAAGTCGCGCGCCCGCCCCGTAGGCCAGCGCGGCGAGGTCGAGGGGCAGCAGCGCGGCCCGGCGCCCCGGCGACTCGTCGCCCGCCTCGAACCAGCTCGGCCCCATCAGGCCGCCCCCCGCTCGCGGGCCCGGCGCAGCAGCGCGACACTGCGCCGGGTCGCTCCCGCGTGGTCCGCGAGGCTTCGCGCCGCCCGGGCCCCGCGCTCGCGCCAGCCCTCGGGATCGCCCAGGGCCGCGACCACCGCCTGGGCGAGCTCCTCGGCGTCGGCGACGCGGCGCGCGGCGTCGGCGGCGAGCAGCAGCTCCGCGGACTCGCGGGTGTTCTCGGTGTGGGGCCCGAAGAGCACCGCGCAGCCCGCCCGGGCGGGCTCGGCGAGGTTGTGGCCGCCGCGGGGCACGAGGCTGCCGCCCACGAAGGCGACGTCGGCCCGGGCCCACAGCGCGCCCAGCTCGCCCAGACTGTCGAGGACCAGCACGTCGCCGGCGGCGAGCGCCGGCTCCCCCGTTCCAGCCAGCTGAGTGCGCCGCAGAACGCGGCGGCCCGCCCGCTTCGCTGCGGCCACGGCGGCGTCGAAGCGCTCCGGGTGGCGCGGCGCGAGCACCAGCAGCGCCGCCCGGCCCGCGGCCTCGGCGGCCGCCAGGGCCGAGAGCGCGGCCTCGTCCTCGCCCGGGTGCGTGCTGCCCGCCAGGAAGACCGGGAGGTCGCCCACGCTGGCGGCGAGCTCACCGGCCAGCGCCGGCGCGGCCGGCGGCGGCTCGAGCTTGAGGTCGCCCGTCACCTCCACCCGGTCCTTCGCCACGCCGAGGGCGACGAAGCGCTCGGCGTCGCGCTCGCTGCGGGCGCCCACCCCGGCGACCGCGGCCAGCAGCGGCCGCAGCAGGCGCGCGGCGCGGCGATAGCGCGGGAAGCTCCGGTCCGAGAGACGCGCCGAGAGGAACACCACGGGGACCTTCGCGTCCCGGGCGGCGAGGAGCCACGCCGGCCAGAGCTCGGTCTCGACGAACACCAGGGCGGCGGGCGCCACCCGGCGCAGCGCCGCGGCGGTGCACCAGGGATGGTCGACGGGGGCGAGCGCGCTGGGCAGGTCCGGCCGGCGCCGACGCAGCAGCGCGCGCCCGGTGGTCGTCATCGCCGAGGCGACGACCCGCTCCCCCGACGCCTCGAGGGCGGCGATCAGGGAGAGGCCCGCCTGGACCTCGCCCACGCTGGCGCCGTGCACCCAGACCGCACCGGGCAGCGGGGCCTCGACCAGGCCGAGACGCTCCCGCCAGCCCTCGCGCAGGGACGGGCGCACGACGGCGCCCACCAGGCCCACCGGCACCGCGACCAGTGCGGCGAGGGCGGCCGCGCTATGGCCGAGGGGTCCCAGCGATCATCTCCTCGGCGATGGCGGCCGCGCGGAGCGCCGCGCCGCCGCCGCCGAGCTGGGCGCGCAGGTGGGCGAGGCGCCGGCGCTGGAGCTCGCCCGAGGGCCCCTCGAGCAGCTCCTCGAGAGCGGCGGCGACGCGCTCGGGGCGCGCCTGCTCCTGGAGGAACTCGGGCACCACGGCGTCGCCCGCCACCAGGTTCGGCATGGTGAGGGTCGGGACCGCCACCACGCGCCGCGCGATGGCGGCGGAGAGCGGGTGGGCGCGGGCCGCCACCACCAGGGGCGTGCCGAGCAGCGCGATCTCCACCGTCACCGTTCCGGGCTTCGCCAGGGCGGCGTCGGCGGCGCGCACCACGTCGTAGGTGCGCCCGGCGTGGAGGTCGAGGGGCAGCCCGGCGGCGCCGGGGAGCGCGGCGAGCTGAGCCTCCACGGCGGCCCGGTCGAGGCTCGGTGCGAGTGCCAGCGCGAAGCGCGTGCGCGGCAGGCGCTCGTGCAGCCGGCGCGCCGTCTCGATCTGGAGCGCCAGCCCGTCGCGCAGCTCGTTGCGCCGGCTGCCCGGCAGCAGCGCCACCAGCCGCGCGTCCTCGGGCACGCCGAGGGCGGCGCGCAGGGCGGCGCGCTCCCGGGCGTCGGGCGGGGCGGGGAGGCGATCCACCAGGGGATGGCCGACGAAGTCGACCGCCAGGCCGCTGCCCGCGTAGAAGGGCGGCTCGAAGGGGAAGATCACCGCCATGCGGTCGACGCGCCGGGCCAGCTTGCGCACGCGCCAGCGACGCCACGCCCAGACCTGGGGGCTCACGTAGTAGAGCACCGGCACGCCGGCGCGGCGGGCCTTGCGCGCGAAGGGGATGTTGAAGTCCGGAGAGTCCACCAGCACCACCAGGTCCGGGCGCGCCGCGAGCAGGCGGGCGCCGAGCCGGCGCCAGGCGCGCCACACCCGCCCGAGGTCGCCCAGCACCTCCACCAGGCCGCCGATGGCGAGCTCGCGCTGGTGCACCACGATCTCGACGCCGGCCTTCTCCATCTCGGCGCCGCCGAGACCGAGGAAGCGCGCCTCGGGGAGCCGCTCGCGCAGCGCCCCCACGAAGGCGGCGGCGTGGAGCTCGCCCGAGGCGTCGCCGGCGCAGACCAGGACGCGGGTCATTGCAGCTCGTCGAGGGCGGGCATGGCGTCGATCACGCGCAGCGCCGTGCGCAGGGCCGAGAGGGCGTCGTCCCCCGCCCCGGCCAGCACCTTGCGGCTGTGGACCGCCTCGACGAAGGAGCGCAGCTGGGTGAGCAGGGCGTCCTCCCGGTCGATGTCGATGCGCTGGATGTCGATCCGCTTCTCGCCGCCCTCCCCGGCGACGCGGCGGGCGATGATCGCCGCCTGCTCGAGGAAGTCGATGGAGAAGTAGCCCTCGGACTGGAGGAAGCGGATCTTGCGCAGGGGCGTGGGCGAGACCCGGCTGGCGGTGACGTTGGCCACGCAGCCGCCGGGGAAGGTGAGCCGCGCGTTCGCCAGGTCCACGCGGTCGGTGAGCACGGGCACGCCGATGGCCTCGATGCGCTCGGGCTCCTCGCCCACCAGGCGCTGCACGATGTCGAGGTCGTGGATCATGAGGTCGCGCACCACGTCCACGTCCGTGGCCCGCGCCGGGAAGGGCCCGAGGCGGTGGGCCTCGACGAAGCGCGGCCGGCGGATCAGTGCGCGCACGCGCTGCATGGCGGCGTTGAACCACTCGAGGTGCCCCACCTGCACCACCCGGCCCTCGCGCCGGGCCAGGGCCAGCAGCGCCTCGGCCTCCTCGAGGCTGGCCGCGATGGGCTTCTCCACCAGCACGTCGAGGCCGGCCTCGAGGGCGGCGCGCACCACGCCGCCGTGCTCCACGGTGGGGACCGCCACCACCAGGGCGTCGGCGTCGGCCAGCAGCTCGCCCACGTCCGCGGCGAAGGGGACGCCGAGCCCCTCCCCCGCCTCGCGGGCGCGCTCGGCGTCCACGTCGGCGACGCCGGCCAGGGCCACGCTGCCCTCCTCCCGGGACAGGGAGGCGATCTTCTCGGCGTGGAGCCGGCCCATGTGGCCCACGCCCGCAACCACGATCCGGATGGCGCTCATCGGCCTCCCCCCGCAGCTCCCGGCTCGCGGGCTTCCGGCGGCCCCGACAGGCCGACCACCGCGATGCCCGCGGCGTCGGCCTCGGCGATCAGGCTCTCGCGCTCGAGGAGCAGGGTCGCGCCGGCCTCCACGGCGAGCAACGCCGCGCCGCCCTCGGCCATGCTGCGCAGGGTGGCGGGCCCCACCGCGGGCACGTCGAAGCGCGGGTCCTGGCGCGGCTTCGCCACCTTGACCACGCAGGCCCCCGGGCGGCCCAGCGCACAGCCGCGCGCGATGGCGGCGTCGGTGCCCTCGATGGCCTCGAGGGCGAGCACGGCGCGGTCCTGCACCACGACGGTCTGGCCCACGTCGAGCTCGCCGAGGCTCTTGGCCACGGGCCAGCCGAAGGCGGCGTCGGCGAGCTGGGCCGGAGTCGGCTCCACGCCGCCCACCGGGCCCTCGGTCGCGGTGAGCTCCGGCGCCAGGGCGAGCTGGGGCAGCAGCACGAAGCCCTCGGCCTCGATGGCGTCGGCGAGGGCGCCGAGGATCGAGTCGTCCTTGCGGTCGGCGAAGCCGTGCAGCAGGGCCAGGGCGCGGGCGTCGAGGTGCAGCTCCTCGGGCCGGGCGAGCAGCGTCTTCGGCACCTTGCCGGCGAAGACCACGTCGCGCACCCCCGCCTCCCGGAGGGTCGCGAACAGGCGCGCCACCTCGCCCAGGCGCAGCTCCGTGAACGCGTCGACCTCGGCCTCGAGGCCCGGGTCCACCAGGCCGTGGATCCCCACGGCGGCGATGGCGCGGCCGTGGCGGCGCGCCGCCCGGGCGAGCTGCACCGGGAAGCGACCGAACCCCGCGATCAGGCCCAAGGGCGAGGCCATGGCCGGCCTCAGCGGCTCACGCCGCGCTGGGAGCTCTCCAGGAAGTCGACGATCCGCTGGGCCTCGGGAGAGTCGGAGAGCTCCTCGCGCACGCGCTGGATGGCCGGCTCGAGGCGCAGCTTCGAGCTGTAGAGCAGGTGGAAGGCGTGCTTGATGGCGCGGCGCACGTCGGGCCCGAAGCCCCGCCGCTTCAGCCCGACCACGTTCACGCCGGCCACCCGGGCGCGCTCCCCGGCCACGATGGCGAAGGGCGGCGCGTCCTTGGTCACGCCCGAGAGCGCCGCCACCATGGCGGACTCGCCCACCCGCGCCATCTGGTGGACGCCGCTCAGCCCCCCCACCACGGCGTGGTCCCCGATCTCGACGTGGCCGCCCAGGGCGCAGTGGCTCGCCAGGATCACGTGGGAGCCGATCTGGCCGTCGTGGCCGACGTGCACGCCGTTCATGATCAGGTTGTCGTCGCCGATCCGGGTGCAGCCGCCGCCCTTCTGGGTGCCGACGTGGATCACCGCGTGCTCGCGGATCACGTTGCCCGCTCCGATCACCAGCCGGGTGGCCTCGCCGGAGAAGGACTTGTCCTGGGGCTCCTCGCCGAGCACCGCGAAGGGGAACACCCGCGTCCCCTCGCCGACGGTGGTGCGACCCGTCACCAGGCAGTGCGGCTTCAGCACCACCCCGGCGGCGAGCTCGACCTCGGGCCCCACCACGGTGAAGGGGCCGATCTCGACGTCCGCGGCGAGCTTCGCCTGGGGGTCGACGACGGCGCTGGGGTGGACGCGCGCCAAGCGGGATCAGCCCCGCTTCTTGTTGAAGCGCTCGATCACGACGTCCGTGATGTCGAGGGCCTCGCGGGTGTACATCACGCCCGGCGTGTTGCGGCGCAGGATCAGCGTGAAGCCCTGCTCCTTGCCGACGCCCTGGATGATCTCGAGGAGCTTGGCCCGCAGCGGGGCCTCGAGCCGCCCCTTGTCGATCTGGAACTGGCCCTCGAGCTCCTTCATCTTGTTGTCGATCTTGTTCTTCAGCTCGAGCAGGTCGGCCTGCTTGGCGAAGAGCGCCTCGTCGGACAGCACGTACTTCTTGCCGTCGATCTCCTCGCGCATGCCGTTGAAGCGCTCGATCAGCGGCTCGAGCTGCTGCTCGGCCTCGCGCTTCTTGCGCGCCAGCTCCTCCCGGGCCGCCTTGCCCTCGTCGGTGGAGTTCAGGGCCTGGTCGATGTCGACCACACCGATCTTGATGCCGGCCTGGTCGGCCCCCGTCGCCACCGCCAGGAAGACGGCGAGGCCGCAGGCCAGAAGGATCCGCGTCGAACGCGTCATGAATGCACTCCTCTCGTGGCGCCGTGCCTAGAAGCTGGCGCCACCCACGGAAAATTCGAAGACCGGGCTGTCCTCGACCTCGAGCTTGTCGAGGGGGAAGCCCACGAAGGCCTGGAGCGGCCCGAAGGGGGAGAACCACTGGACGCCGAAGCCGGTCCCGAAGCGCCACAGGTCGAAGTCCCAGTAGTTCTCGTCCTCGGCGAAGGCGTTGCCGGTGTCGAAGAACAGGATGCCGACCAGGCCCAGGGCCTCGGAGAGCGGGAAGCGGTACTCGGTGCTGAGGGAGAGGAACTTGTTGCCGCCGATCACGTCGGTCTCGTCGATATCGTCGAAGTCGTCGATGTCGGAGTCGTCGATGCTGTTGCACTGGCCGTCGCCGTCGCCCTGCAGGTTCACCACGGCACCCGGCACGTCGTTGCACGCGCCGGTGAGGGGATCGCGCCCGACCGGCGTGAACAGGGTCCCCGTGCCCGACCGGTTCTGGGTGAGCACGGCGCGCCTCGGACCCACGGTACGGGCCTCGAACCCGCGCAGCTGGAACGTGCCCAGACCGCCCAGGAAGTAGCGCTCGCTGAGGGGAAGCTCGACGTCGTCGTCGATGGCGGCGAGCTCACAGGTCTGCACGCTGCCGTCGGCGAAGGTCAGGGGGTCGCAGCCGGAGCCATCGAGACGGATGGCATCACCGGGCGCGGTATCGATGAAGTCGAAGTCCCCGATGTCGTTGAAGGGGAGCGCCCAGCCGCCCCGGATGCCGAGCACGAAGCTCGAGCGGTCGCGGAACGGCACCCAGCGCGGGAACCACTCCGGCGGCTTCGCGAAGAAGATCCCCTGGCCCTCGAGGCGCAGGAACTTCGAGAAGCCGCCGAGGCCCGCGCCCTCCACGGAGAAGCCCAGGATGCGGCCCCTGCTCGGGGCGAAGCGGTCGTCCCGCGTGTCCGAGCGGTAGGCGAGGCCCAGCAGGCTGCTGCTCTGGGAATCGGACAGCAGCTCCCGGAAGATCACGCCGGCGGCGTTCACGCCGTCCTCCTCGTTGATCTCCCGGTCCGACCAGTTGTAGCGGAGGAAGCCCCGGGAGGTGCCCTCGAGGTTGAGGGCGTGGCCGAGGGTGAACTCGACGCCGCTCTGGGCCTGCTCGAAGTCGTCGAACTCCACCTCGGTGCTGAACAGGCGCGAGGTGAGGCTGAAGTCGGTGCCGAGGAAGTAGGGGTCCGTGAAGGAGAAGAAGAAGCGGTCCGAGCGACCGCCGATGTCCGCCGAGAGCGAGACCCCGTAGCCGCGGCCGAACAGGTTCGACTGGGAGAGGCTCCCGGTGAGCACGAAGCGGTCCTGGGAGGAGAAGCCGGCGCCGAAGGAGAGCGAGCCCGTGGGCCGCTCGACCACCTGCACGTCGATGTCCAGCTCCTCGGGGTCGTCCGTGGGCTGGGTCTCGAAGTTGACCTCCTCGAAGTAGCCCAGGCGTCGGATGCGCCCCTCGGAGAGGCCCAGGGCCCGTGCGGAGTAGAGCTGGCCCTCCACCACCCTCATCTCGCGGCGGATCACCGGGTCGACGGTGGTGGTGTTGCCGGCGACGTCGATCTCGCGAATGAAGTAGAGCGGGCCCTTCTCCACCTGGAAGCTCACGTCGACGACGCGCCCCTGGTCGTCCACGTCCGTGAGCGGGCTGACCCGCGCCAGGAAGAAGCCCTGGTCGGTGTAGTTGGCCTCGAGGCGCTCCACGTCGCGGGTGAGCTGGGAGCGGTCGAACACCTCGCCCTCCTCCAGCCCGATGCGCTCGCGCAGCCCGTCGAGGTCCATGGTGTCGTCGCCCTCGAGGGCGATCCGGCCCACCCGGAACTGCGGGCCCTCGGTGATCTCCACGCCGACCACGAGGCCGTCCTCCTCGGCGCGCACCACGGGCTCGCCCACCTCGACCTCGAGGAAGCCGCGGTTCAGGTAGCGCTCGTGGACGCCCTGGAGATCCTGGAGGAAGACGGGCTCGGCGTAGGTGCCCGAGCGGTCCAGGAAGCGGCTCACGTGCGAGTACCAGCGCCAGGCCTTGGTGTCGAGGCCGTCCACCAGCTCCTCGTCGGTGAAGGCCTCGTTGCCCTCGAACACGATCCGGCGCAGCCGCAGCTTGTCACCCTCGTTCACCTCGAAGTCGATGGAGACCGCGTCCCCGGGCATGCTCTCGATGGTGTAGGTCACCTTGGCGAGGTAGAAGCCCTGGGCGCGGTAGATGGTCTCGATGCGCTCCTTGTTCTCGAACAGCAGCGGGTAGTCGAGGGTGGAGCCGGTGGTGAGGGTCAGCTTGTCCCGGATCTCGTCCGAGGGGACCGAGTCGTTGCCCGAGATCGTGACCTGCCGAACCACGGCGTTCTCGCGCACCTCGAAGACCAGCAGGCGGCCGTCCTCGGCTTCCTCGGAAAGCACGCGCACGTCGCTGAAGAAGCCGAGCTCGTAGAGGGCGCGCACGTCCGCGGCGACGCGCCCGGCGTCGAACACGTCGCCCTCCCGGGTGGTGATGCGGGCCCGGATCGCGCTGGACTCGATGCGCTTGTTCCCGCGCACCGTGACCCCGGCGACGCGCTCGCCCTCGGCGGCGGCGGCCTCGGGGCCGGGCAGGATGCGCTCCCGGGGCACCACCCGGTAGGTCACCACCACGCCGTCGGGGCGACGCTCGGTCTCGACCGTCGCCGAGGCGATGCCCGCGAGCTCGCGCAGCCGGGCGAGGTCGCGGCGGGCCTCGGCGCTGCGGTAGCGATCGCCCTCGGCGAGCTCGACCCGGGCCCGGGCCTCCTCGCCGAGCGGCCCCGCGGCGCCCTCGACCCGGACCTCGGCGATGCGCGCCTCGGGGGCGCCGCTGCCGACCAGCTCGAGGACGCGGTCGGCGAGCTCGTTCACCCGGTCGAGGAGCTCGTCGTCGCTGCCCGCGGTGAAGACCAGGGTCTGGCTCGTGTAGCGCCGGCCCACGGGCGTGACCCGCACGTCGAGGCTGTACTGCCCCGCCAGCTCGGTGACGCTGCCCGCCACCACGAAGTCCGCACCGACCTCCCGGGCCAGCCGGCGCAACGCGTCCTCGGTGCGCTCGCCGCCGTGGGCCACCAGGGACTCGCGCACCGTGACGGTCTCGAGCACGCGCACCCGGCCGCTCGACTCGAGGCGCGAGGCCAGCAGGTCCGCGAGGGAGGACTCGAGGTAGTCGAGGGGCCGCGCGCTGTGCACCCGGAAGGGCAGCACGGCCACCACCACCTTGATGGCGCCCTCCTCGGGGGACGCTGCGGGAACGCGCGCCTGGGACGACGCGGGGGCCGGGGCGGCGAAGAGGAGCGCGAGCAGGAGCCAGGCGAGCCGCCATGCGGCCGGGTGGGGCGGGCGCAACGAGTCTCTCCCCCAGGTTCGGGCCTCGGGCCTCGTGTCTGCCGCCCCGGGGGTGGCGGGGCGCGGACGCCCCGTTCGGGGCTCCGCGAGTCTACTCTGGGGGTCCCCGGCCGGCAAGAAGCCCTGCTCGCCCGGCACTTTATGCCCTCAGGCGCCGGCCGGGCTCCGCTCCTCCAGGCCGCCCTCCACGAGCACCACGGCGCGGCCCAGGCGCGCCGCCAGGACCTCGCTGTGGGTGACGACCACGAGGGCGGTGCCGCGGCTGCGGTTCAGCTCGAGGAGCAGGTCCGCGACCCGCTCCCCGGTCTCGGGGTCGAGGTTGCCCGTGGGCTCGTCGGCGAGGACCAGGCTCGGGCCCATCACCAATGCGCGCGCCACGGCGACGCGCTGACGCTCGCCGCCCGAGAGCTTGCCCACCCGGTGGTGGAGCCGCTCCGCGAGCTCCACCTCGCCCAGGATCGACTCGGCGCGCTCGCGCATGCCCGCGGGCGAGATGCCCCGCAGCAGCCCGGGCATCATCACGTTCTCGAGGGCGGTGAACTCGGGCAGCAGGTGGTGGAACTGGAACACGAAGCCGAGCTCCTCGTTCCGGAACCGCGCCAGCTCCTCGGCGTCCTTGGCGAACAGGTCGTCGCCGCGCACGAGCACCCGTCCGCCGCTCGGCTGGTCGAGGGCGCCCAGCATGTGGAGCAGCGTCGACTTGCCCACCCCGCTCTGGCCCAGGATGGCGAGGCACTCGCCCTCCTCCACCACCAGGTCCACGCCGCGCAGGACGTCGATGCGCCCCTCGCCGGTGGCGAAGGACTTCTCGAGCTTCTCTACGCGGAGCAGCGGCTGGCTGGAAGGGGTGTCCATCGGCCTACTCGTAGCGGAGCGCCTCGGCGGGCTCGAGGCGCGCGCCGTGGCGGCTGGGAAGCAGGGTGGCACCGAGGGAGAGGATCATCGCGATGCCCACCACCACGGCCACCTGCCCGAGGTGGATCTCCCAGGGGAGGGACGAGAACTGGTAGACCGTGGCCGGGAGGGTGTCGATCCCGGTCACGAGCTCGATCTGCTCCTGCACCCAGTCGAGCTGGGTCGTGACCGCGACCCCGGCCACCACGCCGAGGGCCGTCCCGAGCACGCCGATCAGCGTCCCCTCGATGGCGAAGACCCGCTCGATGAGGGAGTCCGTCGCCCCCATGGCCTTCAGGATCGCGATGTCGCTCGACTTCTCCATGATCATCATCACCAGGGTGACGACGATCGCGAAGGCGGCCACCACCATGATCATGGTGAGCAGCACGAACATCATCACGCGCTCGGTCTTGAGCGCCTGGAAGAAGGCCGGGAAGAACTCCTTCCAGTCGCGGGTGTAGTAGCGGAAGCCGAGGGCCGCCTTGGCGTCGGCGGCCACGCGCTGGGAGCGGTAGAAGTCCGTGGTGCGCACCTCGATGCCGTTCACCACGTCGCCGCTGCGCCGGAAGTCCTGGGCGGCCTTCAGGCTGGTGTAGGTGTAGACCTCGTCGTACTGGAAGAAGCTCGACTGGAACACGCCCGCGACCCGGAACCGGGTGAGCCGCGGCGCCGGCCCGAGGGGCGTGGGCGGGCCGCCGAAGGGCGAGATCAGCATCACCGGGTCGCCCAGGCGCAGGCCCAGCAGGGCGGCGAGCTGGCTCCCCACCACGATGCCCGGGTCCTCGCTGCCGCCGGTCTCGACGGCGCGCGGGGCGAGGTCCTCGAGGGCCCCCTCGGAGCCGGCCTGGAGGTCGTCGCGCAGGTCCGTCACCGAGCCGATGCGCGCCGGGTCGATGCCGCGCACGCGCACGCCCACGATCTCGCCCTGGCGCCCCCGCACCATGCCCTCGGCCTCGACGTAGGCGGACGCGCCCACCACGCCCTCGACGCCGTCGAGGGTCTCGAGCACCGAGGCGTAGTCCTGCATCGGGCCGAAGGGGCTCTGCACCGTGAAGTGGGCGCGGTTGCCGATGATCTCGTCGCGCCAGGTGCGCTCGAAGCCGTTCATCACCGAGAGCACGGTGATGATCAGCCAGACGCCGGCCGCCACGCCGGCCACGCAGATCAGGGTGATGACCGAGATGAAGGTCTGGCGCCGCTTCGCCACCAGGTAGCGCATGGCGACGAACCACTCGGCGCTGCCCCGCATGCTGAGGAAGCCGACGGCGGCGAGCGGCAGCAGCCCGAGCAGGATCGTCCCGAAGAAGCCCATCAGGACCCAGCCGCCGGCCAGGCTGACGTCGCTCTCGGGAGCCGGCAGCAGCACGGGCAGCGCCACCCCCAGCACCAGCACGCCGGCCAGGAACTTCGCGATGCGCTCGGCGTCGCCGGGCAGCGAGCCCGTGCGGGTGCGGCGCCAGCGCAGGAAGGCCACGCAGGCCAGGGCGACGGCGGCGGGGAGGAGCAGGTAGGCGATGCGGTCGATGCCCCCCACGAGCAGCGCGTAGCCGAGCCCCAGCACGACGGCGGCGCCGGCGGCGAGATCCGCCGGGCTCACCAGGCGCAGCAGCACGCCCACGAAGACCTGCAGCACCGCCATCACGATGAGGAGGGACAGCGCCGAGGTGGCCCAGGCCGCGAGCCACTCCCCCCAGCCCGCCGCCTGGAGCTCCGGGCGCAGGGAGCCCACGCCGAGCACGCCCAGGATCGCGGCCCACACCAGGGAGACGAGGATCACGCGGCCGAGGCTGCGCGTGGCCCGGGCGAAGCGCTCCAGCACCACCACCGCCGAGCCCAGGAAGATCAGCGTCATCGCGCTGATGCCCAGGGCGATGGCGACGATGAAGCTCAGCGCGAAGGTGCCGCCCGCGGTGGTGAGCAGGTCCCAGATGCTGGCGGCCGCCGTCATCCCTCGCCCCCTCCGCGCAGGTGCGGGAACAGGATCGTCTCGCGCAGGTTCGGCGCGTCTCCGATCACCATAGCGAGGCGGTCGATCCCGATCCCGAGGCCGCCGGTGGGCGGCAGGCCCTGCTCGAGGGCCCGCAGGTAGTCCTCGTCCATGGGGTGGGCCTCCTCGTCGCCCTGGGCGGCCGCGGCGTGCTGCTCCTCGAAGCGGGCCCGCTGGTCGTCGGGATCGTTGAGCTCGCTGAACGCGTTCCCGATCTCGAAGCCCGCCATGTAGACCTCGAAGCGCTCCACGAGGCGCGGGTCCTCGGGCTTGCGCTTGGCGAGCGGCGACAGCTCCGCCGGGTGGTCCGTCAGGAAGGTGGGCTGGACCAGCTTCGGCTCCACGTGATCGCTGAAGAGGTCGTCCACCAGGGTCGCCCAGGTGGGCGCGTCGCCGGGCGCGAGGCCCGCCGCCCGGGCGGCCTCGCGGAGGCTCTCGAGATCGGGGGCGGCCAGCACGTCCACGCCGGTCTCCTCGCGGATCGCCTCACACATCGGCAGGCGGGGCCACTCACCGGAGAGGTCGATGCGTTGCTCGCCGAAGGGGACGGCGCTGCCGCCCAGGACCGTCTTCGCGACCTCGACCAGCATCTCCTGGGTGAGGTCCATCATGTCTCGGTAGTCCGCGTAGGCCTGGTAGCACTCCAGCATGGTGAACTCGGGGCTGTGCTTGCGCGAGATTCCCTCGTTGCGGAAGTTGCGGCCGATCTCGTAGACCCGGTCGAAGCCCGCCACCACCAGGCGCTTGAGGAACAGCTCGTCGGAGATTCGCAGGTAGAAGTCGCGGTCCAGCGCGTTGTGGTGGGTCACGAAGGGCCGCGCCGCGGCTCCCCCGTAGAGGTTCTGGAGCACCGGCGTCTCCACCTCGAGGAAACCGCGCCGGTCGAGGAAGGAGCGCACCGCGGTCACCACCCGGCTGCGCGTGATGGCGATGGCGCGCGCCTCCTCGTTGACCAGCAGGTCGAGGTGGCGCTGGCGGTAGCGGGCCTCGACGTCCTGGAGCCCGTGCCACTTCTCGGGCAGGGGGCGCAGGCTCTTGGCGAGCAGGTCGATGGCGCGGGCGTCGAGGGTGAGCTCGCCCTTCTTGGTGCGCCACACCACGCCGGCGACCCGCACGAAGTCGCCCACGTCGAGCCGCTTCGCGAAGGCGAACACCTCGGGCGGGGCCTCGGCCTTGCGCACGCTCACCTGGAGCCGCGTGCCGTCCTCGAGCAGCTCCAGGAAGGCGAGCTTGCCGAAGGAGCGCTGGGCGAGGATGCGGCCCGCCACGGCGGCCTCGGGCGCCTCCTGGGCGAGGCTCTCCTCGTCCTTGTCGTCGTGGAGCCGGCGCACCTCGGCGATGGGGGTGCGGGGACCGACGCGGGCCGGATAGGGGTCGATCCCGTCGCCGCGCAGCGCCTCCAGCCGCTCCCGGCGCGCGGCGCGTTCCTGCTCGCTCATGCGGCGGCTCCCGGCGCGCCGGCCTGGTGGAGCAGCGTGGCGCGGATGAAGCGGTCGATGTCGCCGTCGAGCACGGCGTCGGTGTTGCCCATCTCGGTGGAGGTGCGGTGGTCCTTCACCCGCTGGGCCGGGTGCAGGGTGTAGGAGCGAATCTGGCTGCCGAATCCGATCTCGCGCTTCTCTCCCGAGAGCGCGGCCACCTTCGCCTCGTGCTCGCGGCGGGCGTGCTCGTAGAGCCGAGCGCGCAGCACCTTCATGGCCTGGGCGCGGTTCTTGTGCTGGGAGCGCTCGCTCTGGCACTGCACCACGATGCCGGTGGGCAGGTGGGTCATGCGCACCGCCGAGTCGGTCTTGTTCACGTGCTGGCCGCCGGCGCCGCTGGCGCGGTAGGTGTCCACGCGCAGGTCCTTGTCCTCGACCTCCACGTCGATGTCGTCGTCGATCTCCGGGTACACGGAAACGCTCGCGAAGGCGGTGTGGCGGCGCGACTGGGCGTCGAAGGGCGAGATGCGCACGAGCCGGTGGACCCCCTCCTCGGTCTTGAGGTAGCCGTAGGCGTAGTCCCCCGCCACGGTGAAGGTCACGCTGCGCAGGCCCGCCTCCTCGGCCTCCTGGATGTCGAGGATCTCGGTCTTGAAGCCGCGCCGCTCGGCCCAGCGCAGGTACATCCGCAGCAGGATCTGGGCCCAGTCCGCGGCGTCGGTGCCGCCGGCGCCGGGGTTGATCGACACGATGGCGGTGGAGGCGTCGTGCTCGCCGCCCAGCAGGCGCCGCAGCTCGGCTTCGGCGAGCCGCCCCTCGGCCGCCTCGATGCCGGCGCCCGCCTCGCCCAGGGCCGCGGCGTCGCCCTCCTCCGAGGCCAGCTCGAGCAGCACCTCGGCCTCCTCCACCGCCTCGGCGAGGCCGGTGACGGCCTCGAGCTCGCGCTCTACCGAGCGCTTCTCCCGGAGGACGCGCTCGGCCTTCTCCCGGTCGTTCCACAGGTCCGGCCGGGCCGACTCCTCCTCGAGCCGGCCCGCCCGCTCTCGCAGACCGGCCTCGTCAAAGACGCCCCCGGAACTCGTCGAAGCGTCCGCGCAGGCTGCGCAGCCGCTCGGCGAGCTCGGTCGGGTCGAGGCTCGGGGCGCTCTCGTTCTCGCTCATGACGGGATGGGCTCTTCCGGCGCGTGGGGCACGCCGGGCGGATTGGCGGCCGGCCGCCTCTTGCGGGAGCGCCGCGCGCCGTGCGCGGCGACGACGGCGATGCCGAGCCAGCAGGCCTGTGCGAAGCGGTCGCCGTGGCGCACGTAGAAGGTTCCTCGCTCGTCGGGGGGTCGCAGCGGAACGTCCCGGACCAGGAAGTCCCGCTCGAAGATCCGCGTCCTCTCCTGGACCCGACCCCGCTCGTCGATGAAGGCCGAGACCCCGGTGTTGGCGGCCCGCGCCGTCCAGGTGCGCGTCTCCGCCGACCGCAGAGCCGTCATCACGAGGAACTGGTAGGGCGCCCCCGTTCGCCCGTACCAGGCGTCGTTCGTCACGCCGAAGAGCACGCGGGCTCCGTCCCGCCGCTCTCCGCCCGGGCCTTCCCGGGCGCGGACGAACCGACGCACCAGGTCCGGAAAGATGAGTTCATAGCAGATCGGGACGCCCACGGACACGCGGCGGCCGTCCTCCACGTCGAGCGTGTCTGGCAGCGCGACGGCGCGCGGCTCGGGGCCGGGGCTCACGTCGCCGCTCGTGACGCCGGTGGCGAGCGCCTTCACGAAGCGGCCCAGGAGGGCGCGCAGCGGCACGTACTCGCCGAAGGGCACCAGCTGGGTCTTGTCGTAGCGGTCCAGGAACTCGCCGGCGGGCGAGATCACGTAGGCGCTGTCGTAGTACCGGACCGTGCCGCGGGGGCGGCGCGCGACGGCGTCGAACCCGTCGATCCCCACGGCCCCGACCACCAGGGTGAGCCGGTGGCGGCGGGCCAGCTCGGCCAGGCGCTCGCGCAGGTCGAGGCTCGCGTCCGGCGAGCCGGGGACGGCGGTCTCGGGCCACACCACCACCTCGGCGCCCCGCGCCGCGGCCGCCGCGGTGAGGGAGGCGTAGATCTCCCAGGTCCGCTCCGCCCAGGTCGGATCCCACTTCACGCCCTGCTCGATGTTGCCCTGGAGCACGGCGACGCGGAGCGAGGGCGCCGCGGGCGCGGCGTCGCCGGCGGCGAGGCCGAGCCCGACGCCGTGGATCGCCGCCACGGCGGCGGCGGCCAGTGCGGCGCGGCGCGGGCGCCCGCGCCGCATCTCGAAGGCGGCGGCCGCGGTCAGCACCGCGGCGAAGGAGAGGCCGTAGACGCCGGTGAAGGGCGCGAAGGCCCGCACCGCGGCGTTGCCGTGCCACGCGTAGCCGAGGGTCGCCCAGGGGAAGCCCGTGAACGCGAAGCTGCGCAGGTGGTCCACGGCGGTCCACCACATCGCCACGGGCAGCGGCGAGTCGAGGTCGCGCGCGGCGAGCCAGCCGAAGCCGGCGCCGAACAGGGCGGTGAAGGCGGCCACGAAGGCGGCGAGGAGCAGCACCGCGGCCACGCCCACCGGCGGCGCGCCGTTGCCGTACACGACGGTGACGACGTAGATCCAGTGCAGGACCGCGGCGTGGCCGGCGAGCCCCGTCGCGAAGGCGACGCCGGCGGCGCGGCGCGGCGGGAGCTGGCGCAGCACGAGCAGCAGCAGCAGGGGCACCGCGGGCGCCAGCACGACGCCGAGGTCGATGGAGCCCTGGCCCATGGCCTGGGGGAAGGCGAAGAAGCTCGCCACCGCGTACAGGGCGGCGAGGAGCGTGCGCCGGCGCCGGCTCACGCGCCCAGGGCCTCGCGGAGCCGCTCCTCCTCCCGGCGCATCGCGCGGGCCTCCTCGGCCTGCTCGTGGTCGTGGCCCAGCAGGTGCAGCAGGCCGTGGATCAGCAGCCGGTCGAGCTCGTCCTCGAGGGAGTGGCCGGCCTCGCCGGCCTGGCGGTCCGCCACCGCGAGCCCGATCACCACGTCGCCCAGCAGCGCGCCGCGGTGGTCGGCGTGCTCGCCCTCGACCAGCGAGAACGAGAGCACGTCCGTGGGCCGGGGCCGGCCGCGCCAGCTCCCGTTCAGCTCGGCCATCTCCGCGTCGTCGGCGAGGCGCAGGGAGAGCTCGGCGTCCGGGCGCCCCACGGCGCCCAGCAGGGCCTGGGCGCGCTCCGCCAGGCGGTCCAGGTCGAGCGTCGGCAGGCCGCCACCCGGGGGCGGAGCGGCCAGGCGGACCGTCATTCCGGGCCGTCGCCGCCGTCGCCCGAGGGGCGGTCCGAGCCGTTGCCCGAGCCGCCGCGCCCGCCGCCGGGTCCGCGGCGCTCCCGGGCGTCGTAGGCGCGGATGATCGACTGCACCAGGCGATGGCGCACCACGTCGGCCTCGCTGAAGCGCATGAAGCCGATGCCCTCCACGCCCTCGAGGATCTCGATGGCGTCCACGAGCCCGCTGCGCTGGTCCGAGGGCAGGTCCACCTGGGTGACGTCGCCGGTGATGACGGCCTTGGAGTCGTAGCCGAGCCGCGTCACGAACATCTTCATCTGCTCGGGCGTGGTGTTCTGGGCCTCGTCGAGGATCACGAAGGCGTCGTTCAGGGTGCGGCCGCGCATGAAGGCCAGCGGTGCCACCTCGATGACGTCGCGCTCCATCAGCCGCGCCGCCTTGTCGAAGTCCATCATGTCGTGGAGCGCGTCGTAGAGGGGGCGCAGGTAGGGGTTCACCTTCTCCGCCATGGTGCCGGGCAGGAAGCCGAGCTTCTCGCCCGCCTCCACCGCCGGCCGGGTCAGGATCACCCGCGACACCTCGTGGCGGTTCAGCGCCGCGATCGCCATCGCCATGGCGAGGTAGGTCTTGCCCGTCCCGGCGGGCCCCACGGAGAAGACCACGTCGCAGGTGCGCATGAGCTCGACGTAGCGCCGCTGGGAGAGGTTCTTGGCCGTGATGCTGCGGCGCCCGCCGACGCCCGAGAGCACGTCCTCGTACACCTCGCCGAGGCGGGTCTCGGGGCGCCGCTCGAGCATCTGCACCGCGGCCCGCACGTCCCGGGCGCGCACCGTGGTGCCCTGGCGGATCTGGCCGTAGAGCTCCTCGAGCACCTTGCGGCCCAGCCGCACCTTGGGCTCGGCGCCGATCAGCCGCACCTCGTTGCCCCGGGCGCGGGCGTCGATGCCCAGCTCCTGCTCCAGCACCCGAAGCGTGCGCTCCCGCTCGCCGTAGAGCTCCGCCGCGGTCTGGTTGTCGTCGAAGATCAGGGTCTGGCGGGTGCTGGCTTCGTTTCGGGCCAGGGCTCACCTCGGCTGTGGGATCGGGTCGCTGGACGGGCGTCCTGGGGCCGGCGCTCGGCCACTCAGCGTACCGGGGAGCGTACCGGAGCGAGGACGGGTGCGAGGACCAGGACCCCTCCCTCGCCCTCGGCGAAATAGTAAGGATCGGAGTCGGCGGCTGCCAACGCGTCCTCCCCGAGCCAGCCGCCGTTCGCGAGGTCCCGGAGGTCCCGGGGCCAGGCGCCGGTGGCGAAGCGGTGGGCCTCGGCGAGGTTGCGGATGCGCTCGGTGGCCAGGGACGCCCGGGCCGCGGCCAGGGCGTCCCGGGGAACCTCGAAGCGCCCGCTCTCCGGCGGCGCGGCACCGGGGACGAGGGCCAGCCAGGCCCACAGCGCGAGGACGCCGAAGGGCGCCGCGGCGCCGAGGCGTCCCAGGGCGCCGAGCAGCAGCTCCGAGGCCGCCCGCGGTCGGCGCCGCAGCCGGGGCAGGCTCGCCGGGTCCACGGGCTCGATCACGCCGGAGCGGCGCAGG
Organism: Myxococcota bacterium; assembly: GCA_028277885.1. Taxonomy (GTDB): domain Bacteria; phylum Myxococcota_A; class UBA9160; order UBA9160; family UBA6930; genus JANQFK01. The sequence continues at coordinate 26,878 of JANQFK010000019.1, read as the reverse complement.
GCGGTGAGGATGCGCGCGCCCTCGAAGGTTCCGGTGCGCCCGAGGTCGATGATGCGCCGCACGGTCTCGCGGCCGTCCACGGAGATGAAGATGCGCTCGGCGGCAGCGAGCTTCTCCGGGGACTCGTTCTTGGCCCACTCCTCGTAGTTCTCGAAGCGGCCGCAACGGCGGAACACCGCGTCCTCACGGGTCGCGTCGGCGTCGAGGGTGCGCCACTCGTCGAGCATGCGCAGCCCGTCCATCAGGATCTCCTCGGCGGGCAGGAGCCGGGCGCCCTCGCGGGAGTGCTGGACGGTCTGGGGGCGAAAGTGGAACGAGCCGTCGCGCAGCCGCAGCAGCGTGAAGATCGTCTCCTGGGTGAGCAGGTCCTCGGTGCGCTGGACCTCCTCGGCGCTCAGGTCGGTGCGGCGCACCAGCAGGCGCGGGAAGGGCAGCTCGCTCGTGGCGGCCTCGCCCTCGATCGCCACCAGCTGCTCGGCGGAGAGGATCTCCGAGCGCACCAGGAAGTCGCCGAGGGCGCCGTGCTCGCCCGCCGCCGCCGCGGCCGCCGACACCACCGAGCCCTCGTCGAACACCACCGCGATGGGCTCGCCCTCGCCCTCGATCTCGAGCACGCCGGTCTTGCGCTGCTGGCCGATCAGCTGGAAGACCTCGCCGATCCCGAAGTCGCGCAGGTTCCCGTGCAGCGCCACGCTCACGACCGCTCCCGCAGGACCAGGCTGAGCCCGGTGACCGCCGCGTAGGCGACGGCGGCCAGCACCATGGCGGCGCCGAGCGCGAAGGCGCCGGTCTCCCCGCCGGCGAGGGGGTCGGGCACCGGCCCCTCGCGGGACAGCCAGCCGGCCAGGGCGGCGGCGAAGCTGCCCGAGGCCGCGAGCCCGAGGAAGGCGTGGCGGCCCAGGATGCCCGCCGCACCGGGCACGACCACCGAGACCCAGCGCGCGACGCGGTCGTGGCGCGCCCGGCGGTCGCGCAACGCGCTGAGCCGCGCACGCCGCGCGGCGGGGTCCGCGGCCTCGCCGCCCTGGAGCGCCCGGGCGATGCCGAGGTAGACGTCCTCGTCGGCCGAGGCCGAGGGGCGCGAGCGCAGCCAGAGGCCGAGCAGGACGGCGAGCGCGGCGACGCCGCCGAAGCCCGCGGCCGCCTCGACGAGGCTGGCGCCGAGACGCCCCGGCGCCCAGGGCCGGCGCAGTGCGCGGCCGTCCGCGGAGGCCGGCGTCGCGGCGCCGAGGGCGGCCCGCACGGTGTCCGGGTCGAGGGGCAGGTCGAGCACCGCGGCGTAGCCGGTAGCGCCGGCCGCGGCGGTGAGCTCCTTCACGAAGGTCGCGTCGATCGCCTGGGCGGCGCGCAGCGCGTCGTCCTGCTCGTCGATGCGGATGGAGCGCCCGTAGGCCTGGGAGAGGTTCCAGTAGGTGGCGGCCTCGGGCCGCAGCGCGAGGGCGCGCTCGTAGAGCGAGATCGCCTCGGCGTCGCGCCCCTGGCCGAGGCGGACGTTGGCGAGGTTGTGGAGCAGCCCCGGGCTCGGGTCGCTGCCGGCGAGGAGCGCGCCGAAGCGGCGGTCCGCCTCCTCGAGCCGGCCCTCGCGCCGGGCGTGGAGGGCGAGGGCTCGGGCCGCCAGGGGATGGCCGTCGCCGGCGCGCTCGAGGCGGGCGATCTCGAGGGGCGTGGCGAGGTCGCGCTCCGCCCGCCAGGCGGCCTCGGCGACGGGGTCGGCGGCCAGGGTCGCGAGGGCCCGGCCGGCGCGGTCCGCCAGGGGATGCAGGCCCAGCAGCAGCAGCCCGGCGGCGGCGGCGGCGGCGATGCGCAGGGAGAGGGTCCCGTAGGCGAAGGCGATCGCCGACGCCCCGAGCACCACGCCCGCCCAGCCCTCCCCGAGGGCCACGGGCAGGCTCACGACGGCCGCCACCCAGGCGAAGCCCGAGACCAGCGGGATGCCGCCGGGGAACGCGGCGGCGGTCTGGCGCGCCGCCCCGGGAGCGCTGACGAGGGCGGCGACCAGCAGGAAGAGCGCGCCCGCCCAGGCGGCGGCGCGGGAGAGCGCGTGGAGCCAGGCGGCGTCGAACCAGAGCGACGCCTCGAGGTGCCGCCCCAGTGCACCGAGGGCGGCGCGCACCTCGGAGGCGGCGTCCGCCGGCGCGCGGCGCTCGCTCCAGTGGGCGCGGGCCAGTGCGAAGCGCGCGTCGGGGAGGTCCGGCGCGAGGCTCGCGGCGGCCCGGGCGCGCGCGAAGGGGTCGCCGGCTTCGCGGTCGAGGAGCAGGCTGCGCGCCGCCGCGTCGAGGCTGCGGATGCCGTGGGCGAAGCCGGCCTGGCGCAGGGCGTCGACCCGCTGGTCGAGCTGCCGGCGGCCGTGCCAGGCCTCCTCCAGGGCGCGCGACGCGGGAACCGGCTCGGGCCGGGCCTCGGCACCGGCGGTGGGCTCCGCGGACGCGGCCCCGTCGGCGGGCGCGGCGGGCGGGGCGGCCTCGGGCTGGGCCGGGGCCGCCAGCGCCGGGAGCAGGGCGAGCACCACGGCCAGGATCACGCCGAGCCCGGAGATCCGGCCCCTCCGCTGCCCCGCCCGCTGCGCCGCCTTCCCGGTCACGCACTTCCCCCCGAAAGCACCCGTGCCGAAGGCTCATCGGCCGATCGAGGAGGGCCCTGAAGCCCGGCCTGCGGGGCTCGTCGGGGAGTGCGACGGGCCTCGTCCCGCCCCGGCCGCGACGCCTTCCGGGGCCGTGCGGGGCGCCGCCGGGCGCCCGCGGCGGGCCGTCCCGGCCCCGGCCGGGGCCCCCTGGCGGGCTGGACCGGCCCCGCCCCGGCCTCTATGCTGCGCGGCTCCGCTCGCCGAGGAGGCCTGCCGTGGCCAACCACAAGTCCGCCAAGAAGCGCGCCCGCCAGGACCGCGTGCGCCGCGACCGCAACCGCCAGGTGCAGAGCCGCGTGCGCACCGTGGTGAAGAGCGTGCGGACCGCCGTCGCCGAGGGCGACGCCGAGGCGGCGTCGACCCGGCTGCGCGCCGCGGAGCGCGAGCTCAGCCGGGCGGCCAGCAAGGGCGTCCTCCCGAGCCGCCGGGCGAGCCGCAACGTCTCGCGCCTGGCCAAGGCCGTGCACCGCATGGGGGCCGGCCCCGCCTGAGCCCGCCGCCCGCGGGTCCCGGCCTCAGGATGCGAGACCGAGCACCAGGCGCTCGAGGGCCAGGGCCGGCGTCAGCACGCCCTCCCCCTTGAGCGCGGTGTCGGTGCCCTGGATCGCGCGCAGGCAGGCCAGCAGCCGCGGCGCGCTGTAGCGCCGCGCCTGGCTCTCGAGCTTGCGCACCGCGAAGGGGTGCCCCGCCACGCTGCCGCCCGCGCGCAGCCGGGCGAGCTTGCGGAAGTGCGAGGCGAGGGAGCCCAGCAGCATCGGGGGCGGCACGCCGGCCTCGCGCAGCCGGCCCAGCACCGCCAGCGCGTCGGCGACGCGGCCCTCGCCGATGGCGTCGGTGAGGTCCCAGACCGGCTCCTCGGCGGCGTCGCTCGCGGTAGCGGCGACGTCGTCCCGGGTCACCGTGGCGCCGTCGCCGGCGTGGAGCGCCGCCTTGGCGATCTCCTGGCGCAGCAGCAGGAGGTGTCCACCCACCCGCTCCGCCAGGGCCTCGGCGGCGCCCGACGCGAGGGCGACGCCCTGGCGCTCCGCCTCGGCGCGGATCCAGCCCACCAGCTCCCGCTCGCCCCGGGGCGGGTCGCAGTCCACCCGCGCCGCGGGCTCCGCGAAGGCCTTCACCCAGCGCGCCCGGCGGTCGGCGCGGGCGGCGCTCACCAGCAGGACGCAGTCCTCGCGCTCGCGCAGCTCCGCGACGGCCTCGGCCACGGCCTCGGCCAGGGCCGTCGCGCCACCGCGCCGGCCCTCCACCTCCCGCAGCCAGACCAGCCGGCGCGGGGCCAGCACGGGCAGGGAGCGCACGGCGTCGAGGAGCCGGCCCGGCCCGCAGCTCTCGCCCTCGAGGCGCTCGAAGTCGAAGTCCGAGGGCGGGTCTCCCAGGACGGCGGCCTGGATGGCGGCCCGGGCGTCGTCGCGCAGCAGCGCCTCCTCGCCGGCGAGCAGGTAGGCGGGACGGACGCGGCCCGCCTCGAGCTCGGCGGCCAGGTCCGGAGGCGCCAGGCCCGAGGCCTTCGCGGACCTGCGGGCCGGGCTCACGGCGCCAGCCGCTCGAAGAGCGCGTCGTGGACCCGCTCGGCGAGCAGGGACGAGAGCCGCCGCAGGGCCTCCTGGCGGTTCTTGCGGGCGGACTCCACGTCGGCGCTCGAGAGGTAGAGCTCGGTCTCCGCGAGCCCGCGCGGGTCGAGGGGCACGGGCGAGCCGTCGCGACGGCGCACCTCGAGGTCGAGCTCCAGGGTGACCTCGTACTCGACGGCGAACTGGATGGAGGAGAAGGCCAGGCTGCGCGTGGCGAGGCGCTCCACCGCTCCACCGATCACCAGGTCCGCGGCGTCGGCGTCCTGCACGATGCGCAGCGCGCCACGGCGCAGGAACTCGCGCTGGAGGGCGTCGGTGACGAGGGAGTCCACCCCGGGCTCGAGGGTCTCGTTGCGGACCCCGAGGATCGCGACGCTGCGCGCGTCGCCGAGGGCGTCGCGGTAGCGCACGAGCTGGTAGCCGCAGCCCAGGGCGAGCGGCGGGGAGACCGCCAGGCAGGCCGCGAGGAGCACGAGGGTGCGGGACGGGGCGCCTCTCACGGGCGCATGGATACCACACGCGCCGCTCGCCGGCGCGCGGCGGCGCCGCGGTCCGGGTCAGCCGATCTTGAGGAGGCTCTTCGCCACCGAGAGCACCTGCTGGGCCTGGATCGGCTTGGTGAGGTACTCGTTGGCGCCCAGCGCGATGGCGCGCTCGCGGTCCTCCTGGGCCCCCTCGGTGGTGATCACGGCGATGGGCATCTCGGCGAGCCGCTCCTCGCCGCGGATCAGGCTGATCAGCTTGAGGCCGTCCATCACCGGCATGTTGATGTCGACGAGGGCGAGGTCGAAGGCGTCGCTCGTGACCTTGCGCAGCCCGTCCATGCCGTCGGACGCCTCCACCACCTCGACGCCGGGCAGCCGCCGCAGTGCGAAGCGCAGCAGCTGCCGCATCGTCGGGCTGTCCTCGACGATGAGGATGCGGTGCTGGTTCATGTTCCTGGCTCCTCCGGGCTCACTGGCTCAGGAGATCGATGAATCCCTGAATCGTGCTGAGTTTGCGTTCCGACTGGCCGTGGAGCTGCGCCGCGAAGATCGCGGTGGCGGCGTGTCCGGCCAGCAGGGAGAACAGCTCGTGGTCGAGGGGCGAGAAGCCCTGCTTCTGCTGGAGCAGGCTGTAGATCGCGATCGCGCCCACCTTGCGCTCCTGGACGCAGAGCGGGATGCAGACGATGGGCTCGCCGCCGCCGGCCTGGTCCAGGGGAACCGGGTAGGCGACCTCGTCGGTGGCCAGGCAGGCGCCGATGCTCCCCTCCCCCACCGTCGCGGCGGGAAACTCCGAGAGCTTGCCGCCCTCGGCCGCCACGGCGTGGAGCTGGCCGGTCTTCTCGTCGGCGACGTAGACCGCGAAGCGCTCGGCCCCGATCAGGTTGATCACGATCTCGAGGATCGTCTTCAGGGTCTCGGAGACGTCGAGGGTCGAGTGCAGCTGGTAGCTCGAGATGTAGAGGTTGGCGAGGTTGTTGTTCTCCTCCTCCACCTCGAGGTACCGCGTCACGAACTGCTGGTTCTCGCGCTCGACCTCCTGCAGGCGCTCGATGGCGTCGTTGCGATCGACCTCGAGGCCCCGGATCCGCTCGAGCAGCTCCTCGCGCAGCTTCTCCCACTCCGTGGGGCTCTGGGCGGCGTCGTTCTGGCGGCTCTCGATCGCGGAGACCCGCGTCCGCAGGCGCTGGTTCTCCTCGAGCAGCTCGCGGGTGAACTCGATGCCCTTGCGGAACATCGTCACGAACTCCGCTGCGCGCTCCGACGTTTCGTTCTCGTCACTCATCGCTCGGCTCCATTGCCGTCGTCCTCTCCCGGCAGTCCGGAGCGGATCGTGGATGCGATTCCGTCCAGAGGCAGGATGGCGTCGGCGACTCCTTCGCGAATCACCTGCTGGGGCATGCCGAAGATCACGGCCGTCCTCTCGGACTCCACGATCACGCTTCCCCCCACGGCCTTGATGGCGCGGGCGCCCTGGCGCCCGTCGTTGCCCATGCCCGTGAGCACGACGCCGAGCACCCGGGCGCCGAAGGTCTTGGCCGCGGACTCGAAGAGGCGGTCGATGCGCGGCGCCCAGCGGTCGCTCTCGACCTTCGGCACCACCCGGGTCCGCACCCGCTCGCCGTCGCTCTGCAGCTCGAGGTGGCTGCCGCCCGGCGCGACCAGCACCGTCCCGGACCCGGGCTCCTCGCCGCCCCGGGCCTCGGCGGCCCGGAAGGGCGTGAGGCGCTCGAGGCGCTCGGCGAAGCTGCGGGTGAACTCCGAGGGCATGTGCTGGGCCACCAGGAAGGCGCAGGGCGGGGGCTCGGTGAAGGCGCCGAACACCTGCATGAGCGCGGCGGGCCCGCCCGTGGAGGCCCCGATCACCACCACGTCGGACAGGCGACGCCCGCCCCGGCTGCGCGGCACGGCGGCGGGCGGCGCGTGGATGCGGGCGCGCAGGTTCTCGAAGCGCAGCTCGCGCACGGCCTGGACCTTGCGCAGCAGCTCGACCTCGATGCGGGCCAGGGAGGGCGTGGCGTGGGGCGGCGGCTTGGCCAGGAAGTCCACGGCCCCGAGCTCGAGGGCCTTGAAGACGTCCGGATGGCCCGAGCGACCGCTGATCACGATCACCGGCGTCGGGCACTTGGCCATCACCAGCCGCAGGAACGTGAAGCCGTCCATGCGCGGCATCTCGAGGTCGAGGGTCAGCAGGTCCGGCTTCAGCTCGACGACCTTGCGCAGCGCCTCCTCGCCGTCCTCGGCCCAGCCCACCACCTCGGTATGGGGCGAGGCCTTCAGGATGTGGGTGATGGCGCGACGGCTGTAGGCCGAGTCGTCGATCACCAGCACGCGGATGGGGCGCTCGGCGCTCACTTGCCGCCGCCCTCCTCGTCCTCGAGCTCGGCCAGGGCGCGGGTCTGCCAGCGGTCCCGGGGCTCCTCGGCGGGATGGGGCCGGCGGTAGACGAGGTCGTTGCGCAGGTGGCGCAGCTCGAAGGCGCTCGACAGGTTGATCAGGGACTCGGAGTGGCCCAGCAGCAGGTAGCCCCCGGGACGCAGCTTCTCCTCGAAGGCCTGGATGACGCGCTTCTTGGTGTCGGCGTCGAAGTAGATGATGACGTTCCGGCACAGGATCACGTCCATGGGCCCGAGCAGGGACAGGCGCGGCCGGTCCAGCAGGTTCAGGTGCATGAACACGACGTTCCGCTTCACGTCGTCGGCGACCCGGTGCAGGCCGTCCTGCTCGGTGAAGTACTTGCCGAGCAGGTAGGAGTCGCACTCGCGCAGGGAGGTCGGGCGGTACACGCCGCGGCGCGCCTGCTGGAGCATGGTGCGGGAGATGTCCGAGGCGTAGACGCGGAAGTCCCGGCCCGGCTGGAAGCCCGCCTCGAGCGCCATGGCGACGATGGAGTACGGCTCCTCGCCGCTGGCGCAGCCCGCGCACCAGATGCTCACCGGGGTGGGGCTGCGCTCGCCCCGCTCGAGGAGCAGCTCGGGCAGGATCTCGTCCACCAGGGCGCGCAGCTGGCCGCGCTCGCGGAAGAACCAGGTCTCGTTGGTGGTGAGCTCGTCGACGATGTGGGAGAGCTCGCGGTCCCCCGAGGCGTCGGTGCGCAGCAGGTAGTGGTAGGCCGAGAAGCTGCCGAGGCCGAGCTCCGCGACGCGCCGGGCCAGGCGCTTCTCGAGCAGGAAGCGGGAGTCCTCGTTGAAGTGCAGGCCACAGTGGCGGCGGAACAGGTCGGCGAACAGGCGGAACTCGGCGTCGCCGAGCTCGAGAAGCCCCTCGGTGGCGGCCACGAGGGACACCTCAGCTCTCCAGCCGCCGCAGCGCTGCCAGGATCGCCTCGCGCACGAAGGGGTCCTGCTCGAGCTCGAGGCGGCGCAGGATCGCGGGCGTGGCCGCCACCACGCCGCGGGCGGCGAGGCACTGCACCGCCTGGGCGCGCACCGACCAGGCCGCGTGGGAGAGCAGGGGCTGGAGCTCGCTCAGCACCTCGGCCTCGCCGTGGCGCCCGATGCACGCCACGGCGGCCTGGGCCAGCTCGGGCTCCGGGCGCCGCAACAGCCCGACGGCGACGCGGGCCGCGTCGGCCCCGCCGGCGGCGAGGAGCGCGTCGGCCACCGCCATGGCGACGGGTCCGTCGTCGGCGAGGCCCTTCTCGAACAGCGTGAAGGCGGCGGGCCGCTCCTCGGGGCGAACGCCGCGATGCAGCCGCTGGCCGGTGGCCCGGACCGCGGCGGCGCGGACCTCCGGGGACGGATCCTGGGCCAGGGCGGCGAGATGCGGGAACGCGCTGGGGTCGCTGCGCCGGGCGAGGCAGGCGGCGGCCGCGGTGCGGACCTCGGGCGCCTCGTCGGCGAGGGCGAGGCGCAGCGGCTCCGCGGCGCGCTCGTCGTCGAGCTCGGTGAGGCCCTCCACCGCGGCGCGACGCACCGAGGCGCTCGGGTCCGAGAGCAGCAGGCCCATGGCCTCGCCGTGGTCCGCGCGACCCAGCCGGCCCAGCACCTCGGCCACCGCGCAGCGGTACGCCTCGCGGCCTCCGCTGAGCCCGCCGAGCAGACGCTGCACCGCGACGTCCGCGCTGGCGCCCTCGTCTCCTTCCGAGGCCAGCGCCACGATGGCGTCGCACAGCGCCTCGGCCTCGGCGATGCCGCCCTCGGCGGGGTCCGAGCCCGCCGCGGCGTGGAGCCGCTCGATCAGGCGCTCCAGTGCGCCCGCGCAGCCCCGCGCGCCCAGGGCGCGTGCGGCCGCGGCGCGCAGGGCGGGATCGCGATCGTTCAGGGTGACGAGGAGACAGGGCTCGGCGCTGCGACCCGCGGTGCGGGCGAGCACCTCGCAGGCGATCAGGCGGAGCTCGCCGTCCAGGTCCGGCCAGGCCGCCACGAGCGCCTCCTCGGCGGCGGCCCCCATGTGCACCAGGGTCTCCCGGGCGACCTGGAGCAGGGCCTCGTCGCGCGCCGCCTCGAGGATCGGCCGCGCCGACGCGCCGTCGCCGAGCAGCCCCAGGAACTGGATCAACATCAGCCGCTGGGGCAGCCCGGCCTGGGAGAGGCGCTCGAGGGCGACGGGAAGCAGGGTCTGGCTGGCCGCGGCGGCCTCGCGAATGCGGCGTGCGCGGTCGTCGAGCTCGTCGGGCTCGGCCCGCCCCAGGCCGCGCAGCAGCGAGGCCATGGCGGCCTCCCGGGCCCCGCGCGAGGTGGACTCCAGCCCCTTGAGCAGCTGCTCGAAGGCCTCGGGATCGTCGGAGTGGCCCAGCAGCTCGAAGGCCGAGCCGCGCAGGTGGGGATCGTGGATCAGGCCCGCGACCTCCCGCGCCGGCAGCGAGACCTCGAGGCGCGAGAGCGCGCGCAGGGCCGAGAGGCGGACCAGGCGCTCCATGTCGTCGTGGGCGGCGCGCAGCAGGGGCGGCGCGAGCTCGGGCATGCCCAGCACGCCGAGGGCGTCGGCCACGGCGCCGCGCACGTTGGGGTCGCGGTCCTCCAGCATGGCGACCAGCCGGGACGCGGCGCGGCGATCGCCGATGCCGGCGAGGGCGTCCACCACCTGCTTGCGGACGTCGCCGTCGGGATCGGTGGAGGCGTCGAGCAGGATCGGCACCGCCGCCGCGCCGCAGCGGATCAGGGCCTCCAGGGCCGCGTTGCGTCGCCCGGAGTTCTCCGCGTCGGCCAGGGCCTCGACCAGGGAGCGGGTGATGCGGTCGCTGTCCGAGAGCACCGCCAGCCGCTCCACGGCGGTCTTGCGGACCCGCCAGCTGGCGTCCCCGAGGCACTCGATCAGCAGCGGGACCGCCTCGTCGGTGGGGAGCGCCGTCACCCGCTCCACGGCCAGGCGGCGGGCCTCCTCGTCGGTGCTGGCGAGGTCCCGTCCGAGGGCCTCGCGCTCTCGCGGATCGGGGCTCGGGGCCATGGGCTCACGCCCCCGCGCGAAGCCGCGCGACGCGCAGCAGCTCTTCGAGCAGGTGGTCCTTCTCGCGACGCACGCGCTCGTCGACGCGCTCGCGGAACAGGGAGCGGCCCTCGTCGAGCTCCGCCGTCATGGCGGCGGCCACGTCGCCGCCCTCGAGAGCGGCGCCGAACTTCTCCGCGTTGTAGAGCACGATGTCGGACACGATGATGCGCGCGAGGCGCTCCGCCTCCTCGCGCAGCTCGCCGAGCCCGTCGTCCACCGGCGGTGCGGGCGGAGCCGCCGGCTCCGGGGCCGGCGCCTCCTCGGCGACCGTCGGCGCTGCGGCCTCGGCGGGGCGGGCGGGCCGGCGACGCGGCTCGGTGCGGGGGGGCCGGCGCAGGGGCAGGTCCAGGCCCTCCAGGATCGGGGCCAGCCCGTCGGGCAGGTCCGGCTCCTCGAGATAGGCGTCGGCGCCGTAGAGGTCGTCGGGCGGTCGGCGGTAGCGGTCCGCCGCGTGGATGGCGCCGATCAGCACCACGTGGATCCGGCGCAGGCTCTCGTTGCGCTTCACCATCTCGCAGATCTGGAAGCCGTACATGCCGGGAAGGTTGGCGTTCACCACGATGGCGCGGGGCAGCTGGCGCTGGACCTCCAGCATCGCCTCGACGCCGTCGTGCACGAGGGCGGTCTCGAAGCCCCAGCGCTCCAGCGCGGCGCAGGTCTCCTTGCCCAGGTCGGCGTTCGGGGTGGCGACCAGCATGCGCGGCCCGGGGGCGCGCTTCTCGGGCGCCCGGGGCGCGGACGGGACGGCGGCCGGCGCCACGCCCTCGCTCGGCGGGCGCACGCGGAAGACGACCTCGCAGCGCGAGCAGCGCAGGCGCGCGCCCGCGGGCTCGATGCGCTCCCGCTCGATCCGATACCGCGAACCGCACTTCGGACAGGCGGCAATCATCTCCGACCCCCTCGCCCGGCGCGCGTCCTGCCCGCCGCCGGTCTGACTCGTCGTTCCCGACCCGGTTCGCGCCTCAGGCCGCGCATCCGGCTCCCTCCGCCGCGGCCGCCGCCGGACGTGCGCGACCGCGCACTCCGTCGAGCAGGGCCGCCAGGTCGAGCACCAGCACCGGCCCCGCCTGCTCGCGGCGCAGCACCGCGGCCACCACCGCGTCGGCGCCGACCGCCGCCGGCGTCTCGAGGGCCGCCGCCTCCACGTTGAGGACGTCCACGGCGGCGTCCACGCGCATGCCCAGCAGCAGCCCGTCGCGCTCGAGGACGGCGATGCGGCTGTCCTCGCTCGCCTCGACGGGCGCACCCCCCAGGACCCGGCCCAGGTCGAAGACCGGCAGCGTGCGGCCGGACACCTCGACCACGCCCTCGATCTGCTCCGGCGCGCGGGGCAGCGGGGTCACGGGAGCGTCCCGGACGATCTCCCGGATCCCCATCACGTCCACCGCGTAGGTGCGGCCGTGCACCTCGAAGCAGGCGAGGTCGAGCTGGCTGCGTCGCGTGCTCGCGGCGCCGCTCACGACGTCCTCGCCAGGCCGAGCTCGATCACGCGCTCGAGGTCGAGAAGGGAGACGAAGGAATCGCCACGGGGGCACAGCGCCACCACGAGGTCGCCCTCCCCCGGCGGCGGCGCCAGGGTCTCGTCCTCGTCGATGCGGAGCACGTCGCGCACGGCGTCGACGAGCAGCCCGCACACCCCGCCCTCCTCGCCGTGGATCACGATGATGCGGCTGGAGCGGCTCGCCACCGCGGGCTTCAGGCCCAGGCAGCGGCGCAGGTCGAGCACCTGGGCGATCTCGCCGCGCAGGGAGATCACGCCGCGCACGGCGTCGGGCACCCGGGGCACCGGGGTGATGGGCCGCAGGCGCACGATCTCGCGCACCTGGGCGACGGGAGCGGCGAAGGGGTCGCCGTCCAGCTCGAAGGTCACCAGCTCGAGCCGGCGGGCGGCGGGAGCCTCGGCCTCCTGGGCGGCGCCGCTGCGGGCCAGCTCCTCCCACGAAGCTCCGGTGGGGGTCTCGGTGGGCGCGCTCATGCGGCCTCCCGCAGGCGTCCGGCGTCTTCCACCAGCGCCGCGACGTCGAGGACCAGGACGGCCTCGCCGTCGCCCAGCTCCGTGGCGCCCGCGATGCCGCGCAGGTCCGCGACGGGCCCCTGGATCGGCTTGATGACGGCGTCCTGCTGCCCTTCGAGCCGGTCCACCAGGAGACCGACGCGCAGCTCGCCCAGGCCGAGCACCACCAGGCTCATCTTGTCCGGCGGATCGGTCTGGGGCAGCGCGAACTCGCGGGCGAGCCGCCGCACGGGGAGCGCCTGGCCGCGCAGGTTCAGCAGCTCGCCGCCGCGGCTGCGCTGGAGGTCCTCCTCGGCCACGAAGAGCGTCTCGTGGACGGCGCTCAGGGGAACGGCGAAGCGCTGCGCGCCCACGCTCACCACCAGGGCCTGGACTATGGCGAGGGTGATGGGCAGCGTCATGGTGAGGCAGGTGCCCTGGCCCGGCGTGGACTCGATGCCCACGAGCCCTCCCAGCGCGGTCACGTTGGCGCGCACCACGTCCATCCCCACGCCCCGGCCGCTGGTCTCGGTGACCTCGTCGCGGGTGCTGAGGCCCGGCGTGAACACGAGGTCGAGCTTCTCCTTGGGTGAGAGGTTCTGCTCCGGGTCCACCAGCTCCCGCTCCAGGGCCTTGCGGTGGACGCGCTCGGAGTCGATGCCGCGGCCGTCGTCGGAGACCGCCACGATGACGTCGTTGCCACGCTGGTAGGCCTCGATGCGGATCGTGCCCTCGACGGGCTTGCCCGCCGCCTCGCGCTCCGCCGGGGGCTCGATGGCGTGGTCGAAGGCGTTGCGCACCACGTGGACCAGCGGGTCCACGAGCTCCTCGACGATCAGCTTGTCGAGCTCGGTGTCCGCACCGCGGATCTCGAGCTTCACGGCGCGGTCGAGGTCGCGGCGCAGGCGCCGCACCACCCGCGAGAGCTTCTCGAAGATCTGGCGCAGCGGGACCATGCGCACCTCGAGCACGCCGGCCTGGAGCTCCTGGAGCTTGCGCTCCAGCCCCTTGTGGACCTTGTCGAGCTCGGCGCCGACGCGGGTGGTCTGGTCGTCCGCCAGCAGGCGCTGGGCCAGCGCGCCCAGGGTGCGGCGCTGGATCATCAGCTCGCCCACCAGGTTCATCAGCTCGTCGAGCTTGCGGATGTCGACCCGGACCGTCTCGCCGATGGACTTGAGGGTCTCGACCTCGTCGCCCGGGGCGCGGCCCGCCGCAGCCGGCTCGGCCGCGGGGACGGCCGGGGCCGCCGCGCCGGCGGCGGGCGCCGGCTCCCCGGCGGCGTCTCCCGAGCGACCGGTGCAGCGCACCGCGCTCTCGGGCAGGCCCAGGTGCGCGGCCAGGTCCGGCGCGTCCAGGTCCGACGCCGCCAGCAGCAGGAAGCGGATCTCCGAGCCGTCGCCGCCGGCGGCCGAGGGCAGGGTCGAGATCAGCTCCCCATCGACCTTGATCGCCTCGCCGAGCTCCGAGAGGGCGGCGTCGAAGGACTGCAGGTCGTGGCAGGTCTCGATCTGGTGGACGTAGCGGCCCCGGGCCACGTTGTGGCGCAGCCGGTGCTCCTCGTACTCGGTGAGGGCACGCAGCAGCGTGGGATCGATGGCGAGGTCCGGCGCGTCGCCGGCGGCCTCGGTCGGGAGGACCAGCCAGGCGTCGATGCGCCCCGTCAGGTCCGAGATGGCTCCCACGGTGGCGGCCGTCGAGGCGTCGTCGCCCAGGCCGGCGAGGCTCGAGGCCACGAGGGCCACCGCCTCCTCCACCAGCGCGGACGCCCCGGTGGGGTCGGCGACGCGACCCAGGCGCAGGCGGTCGAGCACGTCCTCGAGGCGGTGGGCGAGCTCGCTCATCCCGTCGAGGCCGAACATCCCGGACAGCCCCTTCAGCGAGTGGGCGGCGCGGAACAGCTGGTTCACCAGATCGGGGTCGGGATCGGCGCCGGCGGCCTGCTGCTCCGAGAGGCTCAGCAGGTCGTCGCGCATGCGCTCGACGATCTCCTCGGCCTCGGAGACGAACTCGCGCTCCGCCCGGCTGCGGGTGCGACCCTTGCGCGTGCGCCGCGCCGCCACCGCGCTACTCCTGCCCCCGGCTTCGCGCCATCAGGTCGCTGGCCAGCTCGCGCAGCCGGTCCGGCTCGAAGGGCTTCACCACGTAGGCGTCGGCGCCGAGGCCGAGGCCCTTCTCGCGATCGCGCTCCGAGCCCTCGGTGGAGACGATGATGAGGGGGATCGAGCGGTAGGCGGGGTCGTTCTTCACGAAGGACACCAGCTCGAGCCCGTTCACGTCGGGCATGTTGATGTCCGTCACGATCAGATCGAAGGAGCTGCGGGGCAGCAGCCGGAGGGCTTCGAACCCGCTCGAAGCCTCGGTGATCTTCACCGCCGGCTCGAGCTCTTCGAGCGCCGAGGCCAGCAGGGAGCGCATCGTCGCCGAGTCCTCGACCACAAGGATGCTGGGCACGCGCGAACCTCCTCCAACGCGCCCCCCATGCGCGGGGGCGCTCCGACGTCCTCCCATCGGCCGTCGTGGGCGGATTCTTGAACCGCCGAGGGGACTTCGGTGGCCGAGTCGCGCGCGACGCGCGGGGCCCGGTGGGGCCGGGGCGCTGGGGCCGGGACCCCGCGGTCTCAGGACCGCTCGGCCTCCTCGAGGATCCGCTCCAGGCAGGCGCGATCCAGCACCAGGCCCGCCTGCTGGAGCACCACCTCGAGGGCGCCGGTGTCGCGGATCGGCTCGCCCCCCGGGAGGTTGTCGCCGTAGAGCAGGGCGACGATCTGGTCGCCGCTCTCGATCGGGGCGACGTAGGCCTCTGCCGGGATCGCGTTCCCGAGCAGGATGGTGAGACGCTGGTCGCCGTCGTCCGAGGGGCCGCCGCGCACCGGCCGGCGCTCCTCGAGCACGCTGCGGAACCAGCCCGAGTCCGTCGCCGGCACCGCCACCTCGCGCACGCCCGCGTCGTCGGGTCCACCGGCCCGGGGCAGGCCCAGCTGGGCGAGGCCGTGCACGACGCCGTCGCGGACCATGAAGAGCGCCACGCGACGGAAGGACTCGAGGGCGAAGTGCATCACGATGCGCAGGGTCTCGCCGCTCGCCTCGCGGTTGCGCAGCCGCTCGCTCACGCTCTTGATGCGCTCGAGGGTCTCGGGGGAGAGGTCCGCCGGGAGCGCCTGCGGGGACGCCTCCGGCCGCAGCAGCTCGGCGTGGCCCGCCACGGACTCGCGCAGGCGCGCCGCCAGGGCGGCCCGGGCCTCGACGCAGCGCGGATCGGCCAGCTCCGTGGCCGTCGGCCGGATCGCCACGCCGTCGACGCCCTTGGGCGGCGAGGAGGCCTCCTCGCTCCCCTCCTCGGCGAGGAGCAGGATCGGCATGCGCGACGCCTGGGACTTCAGGCGCTTCACGATCTCCCGGGCGTTGCGTGCCCCGGAGAGCGCGTCCGCCGGGACGTCGGCGGCCAGCAGCACCAGCGGGCTGCGCGCCCGGGACAGGTACTGGCGGATGCGGTTCATGCCGTGGTCCGGGCGCTGGAAGATGTGCACCAACGGCGCGGCGCCCTCGAGGGCGTCCTTCACCCACTCGAGCAGGCCCAGGTCCGCGTCGATCACGATCACCGGCGGCACCGGGGCCCGGCTGGGCTTCGGGCGCGCGGCAGGCGCCGGGGCCGCGCCCGCCTCCTCGGACGCGGCGCCCTCGGCCTGGAAGCCCTCCAGGGGATCGACGCCGGCGGGGGCCGCAGCCGGTCCCGGCGTCGGCGGAGCCGCCGGTGCGGGGGAGTCGGCGGCCGACTCGGGCTCGGCGACGGGCGCGGCCTCGACGGACGTCGGCTCGGGCTCGTGGGGCGCGAAGGCCGCATCGAGATCCAGGCCGCCGGTGGCGTCGGAGTCGGCCTCGGCCTCGACGAGCTCGCCCTGGACCAGCGGGGCGTCGGCCTCGTCGCGCTGGTTCTCGTCGCGGAAGCGCGTGCCCTCCAGGGCCATGAACTGCGGATTGATGCCCGGCACCACGCCGAGGTCCCCGGCGAGCTCCGCCGGACGGTCCGAGATCTCGAAGCTGAACTCGCCCGAGGGCCAGGTGAACATGCCGAGCACCGTGTTCTCGATGTAGTCGCGGCGCAGGGCGTCGAGGTCCTCGGCGGGCGCGAGGCCGCGCTCCACCACGACCTCCTGGAAGGAGCGCCCGCGGGTCTTCGCCTCCTGGGCCGCGGCCTCGAGGTCGGCGCCGCCCACGGAGCCGGCCCGGCCCAGCAGCTCGCGGAGGTCCGTGGGGCCGCCCTTCGCGTAGGCGGTCGCGATGGCGCCCTCGGAGAACACGATCTGGCCCTCGCCCTCGTCGGCGCGCAGCACCAGCACCCCGGACTTCCGGGAGAGGCTGATGATCTGGAGGATGTCGCCGAGGCCCAGATCTTCGAGACTGCCGACGAGGCTCATCCACGCTCCGGCGCCCGGGGACGCATACGGGTGCGGCCGAAACGACGGACCTCCGTCGCTCGACACCTCGGTCCCCATCGGCGAGCGCGGGGGCGACTTAAGGCAGCTCGCGCGGCTTCGAGACCGGGGCCAGGGGGCCGGCCGCCCCGCGGGATCCCAGTGCCGCGGCGGCCGCTGCGCGGCCCCGGAAGCGCTCCGACTCCCCCGCCAGGCGCACCCGCACCCCGGCCGGCAGGCTGGCGCGGGCCCGCTCCTCGATCCCCGCCCGGGCGGCACCCACGGCATCGGGCTCGACCCCGATCAGCAGGTGCAGCGGGAAGGACGTCTCCGCCAGGGCCTGGGCGGCCCCGGAGAGCACGGCGGCGGCGGCCGCCGACGTGGCCAGACCGCTGCGCCGCTCCTCGGGCAGGGCGACCGCGGTGCGGCCGGCCCGCAGCCCGGCGGCGCGGCCCACGGCGTCGCGCACCGCGCCCTCGAGCTCCGGCTCGGCGAAGCCCGTCCTCGGACCGAGGCCGAGCAGCAGGACCCGCGGGCACTTGAGCCGGCCCCCGGACGGCACCAGCAGCACCCCCCCCGGCGCGCCGGTCAGCCCGCCCGCGAGGAGCTGCTCCGAGAGCAGGCCGCACAGGCGCCAGTCCACGCGCCCGGCGGCTCCGCGCAGGGGGCGCTCGCCGGCGAAGAAGGGAGCGACCAGCAGGTCGGCGACCAGGCGCTCGGTGCGCTCGCCCGCCACCGCCACGCCGAGCGCCACGCTCACGGCACGCGCTCGGCCGCTGCCCGGGAGAGCGAGTCGAGGACGCCGTTCACGAAGGCCGAGGAGCGCTCGCCACCGAAGCGCCGGGCCAGGCTCACCGCCTCGTCGATGGCGACGGCGGCCGGCGTCTTGCCGTGGAGGATCTCCCAGGCGGCGAGACGCAGGGCGTTGCGGTCGACCGCGGCCATGCGCTCCACCCGCCAGTGGGCGGCGTGCTCGGCGATGCAGGCGTCGAGCTCCTCGAGGTGCTCGGTGGTGCCGCGCACCAGCTCGCCCGCGAACAGGCGGGCGCCCTCGGGAAGCTCGAAGTGCTGGATCACGTCCTCGAGGGCGCGCTCGGCGACGCGGATCGCCGGCTCGTCGCCCCGGGCGAGGTCCACGGCGTAGAGCACCTGGAGGGCCGCCTCCCGCGAGCGGTGGCGGCTGGCCGGGCGGGCGCGACTCACGGGCCCGGCGCCTCGGCGAGCGTCCGGTGCAGGCGCGCCATCTCGACCGCCGCCAGCGCGGCCTCGCAGCCCTTGTTGCCCTCGCTGCCGCCGGTCCGCGCCAGGGCCTGCTCGGCGTCGTCGGTGGTCAGGATCCCGAAGGCGACGGGAACGCCGGTGTCGCGGATCACCTCGCGCACGCCGTCGGTCACGGCGCGGCACACGTAGTCGAAGTGCGGCGTGCCGCCGCGGATCACGGCGCCGAGGCTCACCAGGGCGTCGTAGCGTCCGCTCTGGGCGAGGCGGCGCGCGGCCTGGGGCACCTCGAAGGCGCCGGGCACCCAGGCCACGTGCACGTCGCCGGGAGCGCAGCCGCGGCGCTCGAGCTCGCCGACGCAGCCCTCGAGCAGACGGATCGAGACCGGGTGGTTGAACCGCGCCACGACGATGCCCACCACCAGGCCCGTCGCGTCCACCTCCGCCGGATAGGACTTCACCGCTTCTTCCCGCCGTCCCCGTTCTTCACGCTCTTCGCCCTCGTGCGTTCCGAGGGCGATCCCGGGTAGTCGATCCGTCCCCGAACGTACACGTCGTCGCCCGAGCGCGACACCACCGGGTCCCGCAGCGCGGGTCGTGCGGGAAGGCGCGCGAGGGCGAGGGGCCCGAGCGCGGGCCGGGCGTCGCCTCCGAGGAGCGACGGCGCCACGAACCAGTGCAGCTCGTCCACGAGCCGCGCCTGGAGGAGCGCCGCGGCCAGGCCGCCGCCGCCCTCCACCAGCACCTCGGTGAGGCCCTCCCGCGCCAGACGCCGGAGCGCGGCGCGCAGGTCGAGGGCCCGGCCCCGGCGCCCCACCGCGAGCACCCGGGCGCCGCGGGCCTCGAGGGCGCGGCGCCGCGAGGCCGGCGCGTCCTTCGCGGCGAGCACCCAGGTGGGCTGGCCCTCGGTGGCGCGGAACAGCCGCGAGCCGGCCGGCACCGCGAGGCGCGAGTCCAGCACCACCCGCACCGGCCGGTGGAGGATGCGGCCGTCGCGGCGGGCCGTGAGGGCCGGCTCGTCGCTGCGAGCCGTCGCCGAGCCCACCAGGATCGCGTCGGCCCGGCCGCGCAGCCGATGGACCGTCGCGCGCGAGCGCTCGCCGCTGATCCAGCGGGACTCGCCCCGGGCGGTGGCGATGCGGCCGTCGAGGGTGGCGGCCAGCTTGAGCGCCACGAAGGGCCGGCCGTGCTCGATCACCTGGAGGAAGCCCCGGTGCTGCTCGCGGCACGCCTCCTCCAGCACCCCCACCTCGACCTCCACCCCCGCGCGGCGCAGCCGCGCCACGCCACCGCCCGTCACCGAGGGGTTCGGGTCGCGGTGCCCGATCCAGACCCGCCCGACGCCCGCCTCGATCAGGGCGTCGGCGCAGGGGCCGGTGCGGCCGGTGTGGCGACACGGCTCGAGGGTCACCGCCAGCCCGGCGCCGCGCAGCGCCGCGGCCCCGGCGCGCCGGCGCGCCTGCTCGAGGGCCACGATCTCGGCGTGGGGGCCGCCGGGCGGCCGGGTGTGGCCGCGCCCGAGCACCCGGCGGCCGCGGAACACCACCGCGCCCACGGCCGGGCTCGGCCAGGTGCGCCCCGAGGCGCGGCGCGCCTGGGCGAGCGCCTCGCGCATCGCCTGCTCGGGATCCACGCCGCGCTCAGCCCTCGTCCGCGGCGTCGGCCTCGCGATCCGCCGCCTCGAAGAACGCCGCGTAGTCCCCGGCGCTCTCGAAGCGGCGGAACACCGACGCGAAGCGGGCCGCCGCGATGCGGTCGATGGCGGTCAGCTCGCCGAGCACGCGGTCGCCCACGAAGCCGGTCGTGACCTCCGCCTCGCCGGTCTCCTGCAGCCCCTTCTCGATGCGGTCCACCAGCTGCTGGATGCGGTTCTCGCTGACGGGACGCTTCGCGCACGCCTTCTGGATGCTGTGCTCGAGCTTGGCCCGCTCGTACTCCTCGCGTCGCTCGTCGCGCTTGATGATCTTGGGGATCACCTCCTCGACGCGCTCCCGGGTGGTGAAGCGACGGGTGCACTCGAGGCACTCGCGGCGCCGGCGGATCTCCTGGGACTCGCGGCTCAGGCGCGAGTCGATGACGCGATTGGTCGCGTTGCCGCAGTAGGGACAGCGCACCGCTCAGGCCTCCCCGCCGTCCCCCCGGCCGAACACCAGCGCGGCGTTGGTGCCGCCGAAGCCGAAGGAGTTGGAGAGCACGGTGCGGGCGCGGACCTCGCGCGCCTTGTGGCTCACGTGGTCGAGGGGGCAGGCCGGGTCCGGCGTCTCCAGGTTCCGGGTGGGCGGGATGCGTCCGCTCTCGAGCGCCCGCACGCAGAGCAGCGCCTCGACGGCGCCGGCGGCGCCCAGCAGGTGCCCCGTGGCGCTCTTCGGGGCCGAGACCGGGACGTGGGCGGCGTGCTCGCCGAGCAGCCGGCCGAGGGCCCGGGCCTCGGCCAGGTCGCCCGAGGGCGTGCTGGTGGCGTGGGCGTTCACCCAGTCGAGGACGGCGGGCTCGACGCCGGCCGCGTCGAGGGCGGCGCGCATGCAGGCCTCGGCGCCGCGGCCCTCGGGATCGGGCTGGGCCACGTGGCTCGCGTCGGCGCCGGCCCCGTAGCCCAGCAGCTCGGCGCGCACCCGCGCGCCCCGCGCGCGGGCGTGCTCGAGCGCCTCGAGCACCAGCACCCCGGCGCCTTCCCCGATCACGAAGCCGTCGCGCCCCACGTCGAAGGGGCGGCTCGCGCGCTGCGGCTCGTCGTTGCGCCGCGAGAGCGCCTGCATGTTGGCGAAGCCGGCGATCACCAGCGGCTGGATCGCCGCCTCGGCGCCACCGGCGAGCATCACGTCCGCGGCGCCCGTGGCCACGGCGCGGGCCGCCTCCCCGATGCCGTGGGCGCCCGTCGCGCAGGCGGTGGCGTGGGTGAGGTTCGGGCCGCGCAGGCCGCGGCGGATGGCGACGAACCCGCTGGGCAGGTTCGCGAGGCTCATGGGCACCAGGAACGGCGAGACGCGCCGCGGGCCGCTCTCGAGGAAGACGCGGTGGTCGGCGAGGATGGTGCCGATGCCGCCGATCGCCGAGCCGATCGCGACGCCGACGCGCTCCGGGTCGAGGGCGTCCGGCAGCTCGGCGAGGGAGGCGTCGGCGAGGGCCTCCCGGGCGGCGACCCAGGCGAGCTGGCAGACCCGATCGAGGCGCCGGCGCTCCTTGGCCGGCACGTCGGCGAGATCGAGCGGCGCCGTCACCGGCGCCGCGATGCGGACCGGGAGCGCCTCGAGCTCCGGGCCTTCGAGGCGCGTCGCGCCCGAGCGCCCCGCGACGGCGCCCTCCCAGGTGCCCTCGGCGTCGCCGCCGAGTGGCGTCACGCACCCGATGCCCGTGACGACGACGCGGCGACCTCCGCCGCCGTGCCTCGTCACGGCGTCACCCCTCCAGCTTGCCCTTGAGGTAGGTGATGGCGTCGCCGATCGTCTGGATCTTCTCGGCGTCGTCGTCGGGGATCTCGACGTCGAACTCCTCCTCCATCGCCATCACCAGCTCGACGATGTCGAGGGAGTCGGCGCCGAGGTCGTCGATGAAGGACGCCTCGGCGGAGAGCTCGTCCCGCGAGACGCCGAGCTGCTCGACGATGATCTCCTGCACCCTCTGTTCCAGTGCCATGCTCGCACCTCCGCACCCGGATCCGGCCGTATGGTATCGCGTCGCGAGGCTAGCGGTTTTGGCGGGGCCGGCCCTCGGCCCGTCGCCGGGGCCGCCTCAGCCCGCCGCCAGGGCCGCGGCCTCGGGGAGCTCGGCCAGGCTGCCCAGGCTCCCCCGCGCGAGGCTCCGGTCGATGCGTCCCACCAGGCCACACAGCACCCGGCCCGGGCCCACCTCGAGCACCCGGGTGGCGCCCTCGGCGGCCAGCCGGCGGACGCTCGCGTCGAAGCGCACCGGCGCGGTGACCTGGCGCTGGAGCAGCTCGGGGATGCGCCCGGCGGCCTGGTTGGGTGCGGCGTCCACGTTGTGGACCACGGGCACCCGGGGCTGCTCGAAGCGCACCCGCGCGAGGTCGCCCGCCAGCTTCTCCGCCGCCGGCGCCATCAGCGAGCAGTGGAAGGGCGCGGAGACCGCCAGGGGCACCACGCGCCGCGCGCCCCGCCGGCGGGCCTCGTTGCCCGCGGCCTCGACGGCCGGGGCGTCGCCCGCCACCACGGTCTGGGCGGGCGCGTTGTAGTTGGCGGGCTCGACCACGCCCCGCCCCTGCTCGCACGCCGCCGCGCAGGCGGCCTCCACCACGGCGGCGTCGCAGCCCATCACCGCCGCCATGGCGCCGCGGCCCTCGGGCACCGCCTCCTGCATGAAGCGGCCCCGGGCGTGCACCAGGGAGACGGCGTCGGCCAGGCTGAGCGCGCCGGCGGCGACCAGCGCCGTGTACTCGCCCAGGCTGTGGCCGGCGACGAAGCGCGTGGGAAGCTCGCCGCGCTCCTCGAGGGCGCGCAGCAGGGCCACGCTGGTGACGAGGATGGCGGGCTGCTGGATCTCGGTGCGACGCAGCTCCGCCTCGGGGCCCTCGAAGCACAGCTTCGAGAGGGACCAGCCGAGCACGGCGTCGGCCTCCTCGAAGACCGCCCGGGCAGCCGCCGAGCCCTCGGCGACGTCCCGGCCCATCCCCACCTCCTGGGAGCCCTGGCCCGGGAACAGCAACGCCAGCACGGAGGCTCAGTCCTCGTCGGTCTCCACCACCGTGCGGTCGCGGTAGAAGCCGCAGTTCGCGCAGACGCGGTGGGGAGGACGCGGGGCGCTGCACTGGGGGCAGGGCGCGTTGGCGGGCGGCCGCAGGGCGTGGTGGCTGCGGCGCTTGTCGCGCCGCGCGCGGGAGGTCCGACGCTTGGGAACGATCATCGCTCGTCTCCTCCCGGCGAGCCCCCGCGCAGCACCTCGAGCACCGCGAAGGGAGAGGCCGGGTTGGTCTCGACGCACTCACAGGACGACACGTTGCGATCCATCCCGCAGCGCGGGCACAGGCCGCGGCAGTCCTCGCGACACAGGGGCTGGACGGGAAGCAGCAGGGCGATCACCTCGTGAAGGAAGACCGACAGGTCGATCTCGCTGCCGCGAAACCAGCCGTACTCGAGCTCGTCGGAGAGGGACAGGCCGAACCGGGCGAGAGCCGCCGCGCCCTCCGGATCCGCCGGGACCCGGCTCCCCGCCGGCTCCAGCACCAGCCGGAAGCGCTCGCGGACCGGCGCACGATAGCGCGCGAGGCACCGCCCGCACGTGAGCGCGAGGCTCCCCTCGAGCTCCCCCGAGAGGAACACGTCCTCGCCCATGCGGTGGGCGTCGACCCGGCACTCCACCGCCTCCTCCAGCATCTCGGCGACCTCCTCGGCGCCCTCGGCGAGCTCGCGCCACCACTCCGGAGTGGCGGAGAAGTCGTGGCGATCCGGGGTGTCGCTCAGGCGATCGACGAGGAGCTTCATGGGGCCGGTGGTGGGGGCAGGAGACCGAGTCGGACAGAAAATCCCAGCAACTTCGATGCGTTGCCGTCCCGATTCGATAGCAGACGCGAACCCGCCGGGCCACGCGCGAGGCGGGTGGAGCGCGCCCCGGGGGAATTGATAGGCTCGGCCGCCATGCCGGGCCCGCGCACCCGCTTCGCCCCCAGCCCGACGGGCTTCCTCCACATCGGAGGCGCCCGCACGGCGCTGTTCAACTGGGCCTGGGCGCGGCGCCACGGGGGCACCCTGGTGCTCCGCATCGAGGACACGGACCGCGAGCGCTCGAGCGCCGAGTCCGAGGCCCGGCTGATCGAGGCCCTCGAGTGGCTGGGCATCGACTGGGACGACGGCCCCCACCGCCAGAGCGAGCGCCGCGGGCGCCACGACGCGGTGATCGACGAGCTGCTCGCCAAGGACCGCGCCTACCGCTGCACCTGCACCCGGGAGGAGCTCGAGGAGCGCCGCCAGGCCGCGGTCGCGAAGGGCGGCCACTGGGTCTACGACGGCCGCTGCGCCGGGGCCGCCCACGGCGCCGGCGCGGGCCCCCACACCGTGCGCCTGCGCGTGGCCGGCGAGGGACGCCTCGCCTGGGACGACCTCGTGTTCGGCGAGAGCGGCAAGGAGGCGCGGGACGTCGGCGACGCCATCATCCGGCGCAGCGACGGCAACCCCCTCTACCACCTCGCCGTGGTGGTGGACGACCTCGACATGGGGGTGGACACGGTGATCCGCGGCGCCGACCACCACCCGAACACGCCGCTCCAGCTCGCCATCTACGCCGCCCTGGACGCGGCGCCGCCGCGCTTCGCCCACGTGCCGCTGATCGTGAACGAGGCGGGCAAGAAGCTCTCCAAGCGGCGCGACGCCGTGGCGGTCGAGCACTTCCGCGAGGCCGGCTACCTCGCCGAGGCGCTCTGCAACTGGCTGGTGCGCCTGGGCTGGTCCCACGGCGACCAGGAGATCTTCTCGCGCCGGGAGATCCGCGAGCTCTTCGACCTCGCGAGCGTGGGCCGGGGCGCCGCCCGCGCCGACGTCGCGAAGCTCCAGTGGATCAACCAGCACTACCTGAAGACGCTGCCCGCCGACGCGCTGCTGCCCGGCCTGCTGCCGCGGCTCGAGACCCGGGTGGGCCACCCGGTGGAGGCCACGCCGGCCCTGCGTGCCGGGCTCGAGCTGATGCGCGAGCGCAGCCGCACCCTCGAGGAGATGGCGGACCGCGCCCGCTTCCTCGCCACCGACGTCATCGCCTACGACGAGAAGGCCGCCGCCAAGCACCTGAAGCCCGAGGCCCTGGCGCCGCTCTCCACCCTGCACGACCGCCTCGCGGCCCTCGCCGACTGGAGCGAGGCCGCCCTCGAGGCCGCCTTCGAGGCGACCCGCGCCGACCACGACGGGCTCGGCATGGGGAAGCTCGCCCAGCCGGTGCGCGTGGCCATGACGGGCGAGGCGGTCTCCCCCGGCATCTTCGAGACCCTCGCGGTGCTGGGCCGCGAGCGGACCCTCGAGCGCCTCGCCGACGCCCTCCACCACCTGCGCCACTCGGCTTGAGGCCCGCGGCGCCCTCAGGTATCAAGGCGGGGTCGAGGGGCGCCGATGCCCCGATCGAGGCTCCCGTTCCCCGGTCGTCTAACGGCAGGACAGCAGGCTCTGAACCTGCGAATGGAGGTTCGAATCCTCCCCGGGGATCCAGGGCTTCCTGAACTTCGCTCGCCAGGGCTCGCTGCGCGCGCAGCCCGGCGCTGCCGGGCCGCGCCTGCTCTTCGCGAGCGTCCGCTCCTCGGCACTTCGCTCGCGCCCTTCGGACGCGCGGGTGTCGCGGGCCGGGCGCTGCGGCTCGGCCGTCGGAATGGACCCCGGAATCGAGTAGGCTGCGGGCGTGTCCGGGCGCGCGGCTCTCGATCGCCTCCTCGCCGCCGGCTTCGTGCTGCTGCTCGCGCTCGGGCTCGGCCTCGGCGCGGCCTGGACGGCGGTGAACCTCGGCGAGGTTCCGCACTACGGAGACACCAACCGCTATCTCACCGAGGCGCGCGCGGGCCGCGTCGAGCAGCACCGGGGCTTCGGGTACTCGGCGTTCCTGGGCGCGGTGGACGGCCTCCACGCCGGGCCGAGCTTCCTCCACGCCATCCCCTACGAGCGCACGCTGTGGGACGGGCCGCCCGCACCGTGTGCCGCGGCGCCCGCGCTCCAGCTCGTGCAGGGCATCCAGCTGCTGCTCTCGGCGCTCGCCCTCGCCTACTTCGCGGCCGCGGTCCTCGATCTCGGGTTCCTCGCCGGGCGGTTCGGGCGTGCGGGGCCGTGCCTGGGGGGTGCACTGCTGGTGGGCGTCGCGTGGCTCGATCCGCTGGCGAGCCACGCGAACCTGAGCGTGATGACGGACTCGCTCTCCACGTCGGCCTCCCTCGCCTTCTGCGCCGCCCTGGCGGACCTGGGCCGGCGCCCCGCGCGGCGCGCGCTTCCCGCGCTCGTGCTGGGCGTCGCCTTCGCGGTGGCGGCGGCGGTGCGCATCGAGAAGGCGGCGGTGCTCGGCGCGGGCGCGCTCGTCGCCTTCGCGGCCTGGGGGCTCGCGGCCCGCCGGAGCCCGGCGCACGGCTCGCCGTGGCGGCGAGTGGGGCTCGTGGTGGCCGTCATGGCGACCGTGGCCGCACCCCTGGTCTTCCTCCAGACCGGCCTGCGCGGCGAGGAGCAGCGCTGGTCGTCGAAGCAGACCCTGCTCCACTACCGCGTCGTCCTCGGCAACCTCGAGGCCGTCTACGACGCGCTGCCCGAGCGAGCGCGGTCCGTGCTCTCCCGGGAGCAGGCACGGCTCTACGACCGCAGCGTGGTCCAGCCGCGTCGGGTGATGGACGCGGTGGTGGGCTCCGATGCGAGGCTCCTCGAGGCGCTCACCGGCGACCTGGCACGCACGGCCTGGAAGGAGCGCTGGCCTCGGATCCTGGGAGACGCGCTGGGGGACACCCTCGAGAACGCCGTGGTGACGGCCCCCTTCTACGTGCGCTGGGCGGGCTGGATGCTCGGCGGGGCGGACCTCGACGCCGTGGCCCGCATCGAGGTGGTGCCCTTCACGTACACGAGGCTGGCCGGCCACCACCCGGGCATCTCGCGACTGGCCGTGGCTGTGGCCGGCGCGAGCTTCGCCGTCGCGCTGTGCCTGGCGGCCCTGGGCTTGCGGACCGGAAGCCCCGCCCTCCCCTTCCGGGGCTCCGCGGACTTCGCCGTCGCCTGGCTCCCCGTAGCGGGCTGCGTGCTCGCCAACGCCCTCCTCTTCGCGGCGCTGAACCTCGACCTGACGCGCTACTTCCTGTTCGCCCACGTGGCCGCCCTGCTGCTGCTGCTGCGCATCGCCCTGGGCTTCCTGCTGGCCGGGTCCCGCCCGTGACGCCGCGCTTCCGCCGCTCGGCGCCGGCGTGGTACGATGCCTCTCCGCGGCGACCGATGGGCCCACGCGCGCTCGGCGGACGCAGAGCCCGCCCATGCAAGACGACGACCCGCCCCTGATCGCGCCGAACGCCGCCGTCGACTACGACGCGGGCTGGGGCCGTTGGGGCGACATGATCCGGTTCTCGCCGGCCCCCTGGCACCGGCGTCGCCTGCTGCTCGCCGAGGCGCGCCGGCTCCGCTTCGACAGCGTGCTCGACGTGGGCTGCGGGCGCGGCGAGATGCTCCAGGCCTTCGGCGAGCGTTTCCCCGCCCGAGGCA
>JANQFK010000043.1 GCA_028277885.1 Myxococcota bacterium | reverse complement strand
CGCAACGACATCACCCGCGAGACGCCGGCGAGCTTCGAGCCCACCATCGACTACGTGGTGACGAAGATCCCGCGCTTCACCTTCGAGAAGTTCCCCAACGCCAACAACGTCCTCACCACGCAGATGAAGTCCGTGGGCGAGGCCATGGCGATCGGCCGTACCTTCAAGGAGAGCTTCCAGAAGGCGCTTCGCTCCCTCGAGGTGGGCCACGCCGGCCTCGAGCGCCAGCAGGTTCCCGAGGGCCCCGAGGGCCTGAAGGCCCTGTGGAGCCAGATCGAGGTGCCGCGGCCGGGGCGGCCCTGGGCCATCGCCGAGGCCCTGCGCCGGGGCGTCTCCCTCGAGGAGGTCCGGCGCCGCTCGGGCATCGACCCCTGGTTCCTGCGCAACCTCCAGGAGATCGTGGAGGCCGAGGCGGCCCTCGAGGCCGCGGCCCCCGGCGAGCGCGCCGAGTGGCTGCGCCCCGCCAAGCAGCTCGGCTTCTCGGACCGGCGGCTCGCCACCCTGTGGCACGTCGAGGAGGCCGACGTTCGCCGCATGCGCGCCGACGCGGGCGTGCGCCCGGTCTACAAGCGCGTCGACACCTGTGCGGCGGAGTTCCGCGCCCATACGCCGTACCTCTACTCCACCTACGAGGACGAGTGCGAGGCCGAGCCCACGCAGCGCCGCAAGGTCATGATCCTCGGCGGCGGCCCGAACCGCATCGGCCAGGGCATCGAGTTCGACTACTGCTGCGTGCACGCCGCCTTCGCGCTGCGCGAAGCGGGCTTCGAGACCATCATGGTGAACTGCAACCCCGAGACGGTCTCGACGGACTACGACACCAGCGACCGGCTCTACTTCGAGCCCCTCACCCTGGAGGACGTCCTCGCCATCGTGGAGCGGGAGCGGCCCGAGGGCCTGATCGTGCAGTTCGGCGGCCAGACGCCCCTGCGCCTGGCCGTGCCCCTGGAGAAGGCGGGCGTCCCCATCCTCGGCACCCCGCCGGACGCCATCGACCGGGCCGAGGACCGCGAGCGCTTCGACGAGCTGCTCGAGAAGCTCGGCCTGAAGCGCCCGCCCGGCGGCGTGGCGCGGAGCGCCGAGGAGGCCCAGCAGGTGGCGGCGCGCGTCGGCTACCCGGTGCTGGTGCGCCCGTCCTACGTGCTCGGGGGCCGCGCCATGGAGATCGTCCACGACGCCGAGGCCCTCTCGGGCTACATGCGCTACGCGGTGAAGGCCTCGCCCGAGCACCCGGTGCTGATCGATCGCTTCCTCGCCGACGCCGTCGAGGTGGACGTGGACGCCATCGCCGACGCCGAGCGCGTCGTGATCGGCGGCGTGATGGAGCACATCGAGGAGGCGGGGGTGCACTCCGGCGACAGCGCCTGCTCGCTGCCTCCCTACTCGCTGCCCGACCGCGTGGTGGACGAGATCCTCGACTCGACCCGCCGCCTCGCCCTCGAGCTCGGCGTGCGCGGGCTGATGAACGTCCAATACGCGGTGAAGGACGAGGCCGTCTACGTGATCGAGGTGAACCCCCGGGCCTCGCGCACCGTGCCCTTCGTCTCCAAGGCCATCGGGCAGCCCCTGGCCAAGCTGGCGTCGCTGGTGATGGCGGGCCAGAGCCTGGCGGAGCTGGGCTTCACCGAGGAGATCGTGCCCTCCCACTTCAGCGTGAAGGAGGCGGTGTTCCCCTTCGTGAAGTTCCAGGGCGTGGACACGGTGCTGGGCCCGGAGATGAAGAGCACCGGCGAGGTGATGGGCATCGACTCGGACTTCGGACGCGCCTACGCGAAGGCGCAGATCGAGGCGGGCAACCCGATCCCGGCGACGGGGCGGGTGCTCATCTCGGTGCGCCGCGAGGACCGGGCGCGCTTCGGCGACGCCGTGCAGGAGATCGCCCGGGCCGGCTTCGAGGTGCTGGCCACGCCGGGCACCGCCGACGACCTGCGTGCCCTGGGCATCGAGGCCACGGTGGTGCCCAAGGTGGGCGACGGCCACCCCGACGTGGTGGAACGCATCGAGGCCGGGGACGTGGACCTGGTGATCAACACGGTCTCGCCCCATCCCCAGGCCGTGCGCGACTCCTCGGCGATCCGCCGCGCCGCCCTGGTGCGCGGGCTGCCGTACTTCACCACCTTCGCGGCCCTGCGGGCCGCCGCCGGCGCCATCCGCGCCCTGGGCCAGGGCTCGATCGGCGTGCGCTCCCTCCAGGAGATCCATCCTCCGCCGGCTTGAGGCTCCCATGGCGGTCTCGCGGGAAGAGAGTCCCTTCGCGGCGGCCCTGGCCGCGGTCCGCGGCCCCCTCGAGTTCGCCGCCGCCGACTTCTCCAAGGCCGACCGCGTCCACGAGCTCGAGGCCACGGTGGCGGCGGCGGCGGAGCGGGCGCGGGGGCTCGCCATTCCCCCCGAGTGGCAACGCGTGTTCGCCGGCGTGGCCAAGCTCTTCGCCAAGCCGCTCGCCGCCGAGGACCGCCGCGCCGCCGTGGAGCGCGCCCTCGCCGGCACCGAGCCCCTGACGCGCCCCGGCGCCGCCGAGGCCGCGCTGGCCGCGCCGGTGGCGGAGCTGCCTGGGGTCGGGCCCAAGCGCGCCGAGAGCCTCGCCCGGCGGGGCCTCGGGAGCGTGCTCGACCTGCTCTTCCACCTGCCGGTGCGCTACGACGACCGGCGCCGCCTCACGACGATCGGGGAGCTCGAGGTGGGCCGGCGCGCCACCTTCGCCGGCGAGGTGCGCGTGGCGGACTGGTCGATGCCGCGGGCCTTCCGGGGCCGCGGCCGGCGCACCTTCCAGGTCGTGCTCGGGGACGACACCGGCACCGTGAACCTCAAGTGGTTCCGGGGCGCCGAGGCGCTCCACGGCCGGCTGCGCAAGGGCGTGCGGCTCCTCGCCACCGGCGACGTGCGCCGCTACCGCTTCGCCAAGGAGCTGATCCACCCCGAGGTCGAGATCCTGGCCGAGGGCGCCGAGGCCGCCCGGGGCCCCGCCGTGGTGCCCGACTACGCGGCGCCGGAGGGCTTCCCGCCGCGGACCCTGCGCCGCGCCGTCGCCACCGCGGTGGCGCGCGCCGCCGACCTCGTGGAGGGCCACCTGCCGCCGCGCCTGGTGGCGGAGCGCGGCCTGCCGAGCGTTCCGGACGCGCTGCGCACGATCCACGCGCTCTCGCCCGACGGACCGCTCGAGGACGTCGAGGCCCTGCGCGGCCACGCCACCCGCGCCCACGAGCGGCTCGTCCTCGAGGAGCTCTACCTGCTCGAGACCGGGCTCGCGCTGCGTCACGCGGCGCGCGCCGCGGAGCCGGGCATCGCCCTCGACGTGGAGCGCGCGGGCGTCGTCTCCGCCCCGGACGCGCTGCCCTTCCGCCTCACCGCGGCCCAGGAGCGCGCCTGGTCGGAGATCCGCGCGGACCTCGCGCGGCCCCACCCCATGAACCGCCTGCTCCAGGGGGACGTGGGCAGCGGCAAGACCGCGGTGGCGTTCCTCGCCGCCGTCGCGGTGGCGGCGAACCGCCACCAGACCGCGCTGATGGCGCCCACGGAGCTGCTCGCCGAGCAGCACGAGCGGACGCTGCGCAAGCTCGCCGCCGCGGCGAAGCCGGGCGTGCGGGTGGCCCGGCTCACCGCCTCCATGCCGCGCACCGAGAGCGACGGCGTGCGGGCCGGGCTCGCGGCGGGGGAGGTGGACCTCGTGGTGGGCACCCACGCCCTGGTGCAGCAGGACGTCGCGTTCGCGCGTCTCGCCCTGGCGATCGTGGACGAGCAGCACCGCTTCGGCGTGCTCCAGCGCAAGGCGCTCTCGGGGAAGACCCGCGGCGGCGTCTCGCCCCACACCCTCGTCATGACCGCGACGCCGATCCCGCGCACCCTGGCCCTCACCCTCTACGGCGACCTCGACCTCTCGGTGATCGACGAGCTGCCGCCGGGCCGCGAGCCCGTGGTGACCGACGTGCTGCGGCCCGGGGAGGGGGCGCGGGTGATGGAGTGGATCCGGGCCACCCTCGAGCGCGGCGAGCAGGTCTACGTCGTCTACCCGCTGGTGGAGGAGAGCGAGAAGCTCGACCTGCGCGCCGCCACCGAGCAGGCCGAGCGCATCCGCGCCGCCTTCCCCGAGGTGGGCGTCGACCTGGTCCACGGGCGGCTCTCGGCGGCGGACCGCGCCGCCGCCATGGCGCGCTTCGAGGCGGGCGAGACCCGGCTGCTGGTCTCGACCACGGTGATCGAGGTCGGCGTGGACGTGCCCCGCGCCAGCCTGATGGTGGTGGACCACGCCGAGCGCTTCGGCCTGGCCCAGCTCCACCAGCTGCGCGGCCGGGTGGGGCGCGGCGACGCGCCGGGCACCTGCCTGCTCGTGGCCCGCTCCTCCACCGAGGACAGCGAGGCCCGCCTGCGCGCCATGCTCGAGACCACCGACGGCTTCCGGATCGCCGACGCCGACCTGCGCATCCGCGGGCCCGGCGAGTTCCTCGGCACGCGCCAGCACGGCCGGCTCCCGGACCTGCGCATGGCCGACCTGATCCGCGACGCCCGCCTCGTCTCCGTGGCCCGGGAGGCCGCTCTCGGGACCGTGCGCCGCGACCCCGGGCTGCGGCGCTCCCCGGCCCTGGCCCGGGCCGTGGAGGCGCGCTGGGGCGACCGGCTCGCGCTGGTGGAGGTGGGCTGAGCCCGCCCGTCCCGCGCGTGACGCCGGGCTCAGGCCTCGAGGAAGGCCGCCACCGCGGCGTTCCAGGCCTCGGGCGCCTCGAAGTAGGGGGAGTGCCCGCAGCCCGGGATCTCCACCACCCGGGCGCCGGGCAGCTCGGCCGCCGCGGCGCGCAGGACGGCCGGCGGGAAGAGCGGGTCGCGCTCGCCGACCACGAGCAGCGGCGGGTGCGCGAGGGCCTGCACGTCGCCCACCGCGCGCCGGCTGGCGAGCAGCCGCGGCGTCACGCCCGGCAGATCGGGATTCCCCATCCCGCCGAGGGCCTGGTAGAGCCAGGCCCGGGCGGGGTCGCGCCCGAGGAGCGCCGGGTCGATGGCGACGTGGCGGCCCAGCTCGGGCACCGGCGCCAGCGGCGGCGGACCGCCGCGCTCGCGCTCCCGCGCGAAGGCGGCCTCGATGCCGGGGGAGTGGAGCCCGCCCAGGCTGTCGGCCAGCACCAGGCGGTCCACGCGCCCGGCGTCGCCCAGCGCGAAGCCCAGCGCGGTCCAGCCTCCCATGGACTGGCCCACCAGGTCCACCCGGCCCACGCCCAGGTGGTCGAGGAGCGCGGCGAGGTCGCCGACGGCGGCCTCGGGGCCCGAGCGGCGGGCGCGGTCCGTGGAGCGGCCGAAGCCGCGGTGGTCCCAGACGATCACGCGACGGGTCGCGGCGAAGACCGGGACCTGCTGGTACCAGACCGCGTGGTTGCCGCCGAGCCCGTGGCAGAGCACCAGGGGCGGGCCCGCGCCGAGGCTCTCCCAGTAGAGGGACTCGCCGTCGTGCTCGAGGAGCCCGGTCTCCCGCTGGATGGCGTCGCTCACGCCCCGGGCTCGGGGCGCCAGGCCACGCACTCGATCTCCACCGCGGCGCCCAGGGCCAGCGCGACGCCGCCCACGGTGATCCGGGCCGGCGGGTCCTGGTCGTGGAAGAACTCCGCGTAGGCGCGGTTCATCTCGCCGAAGCCCGCCATGTCGGCGACGTAGACGCTCACCTTCACGACGTCGCGCCAGCCGGCTCCCGCGGCGGCCAGGATGCGCTCGAGGTTGCGCAGAGTCTGGGCGGTCTCGGGCCCCACGCCCCCCTCGACCAGCTCGAAGCCGCCGGGACGGGTCCCGAGGGTGCCGGAGACGAAGATCCAGCCCTCGGCCCGGCTCGCGTGGGAGAACACCGGGAGGCGACCCAGGCCTTCGACGTTGATGCGCTCGGGGGGCCGTGACACGCGGGGCCAGGGTACCCGACTTGACGCCACCGGGGGCGTGGAGTACCCCCAGGAACGATGAGCGATCGGCGCCAGCGTCTCACGAGCCTTCTCGACCTGCTGCTTACCCCGGCGGGAGAGGGGGATCTGCGCCGCTAGCCGATCCAGGTCCGCAGTCACCGACCCTCTCCCGCCGCGCCGGCCGGAGGGGGTTTCGTGTCTCTGGACCCGGGCTCCCCTCGGACGGTGCGGCCGCCAGGAGCGAGCCATGTCCGAGCGAGTCCGCATCTTCGACACCACCCTGCGCGACGGCGAGCAGACCGCCGGGGTCTGCTTCTCGCCGCGGGACAAGCGCGAGATCGCCGCCCGCCTGGCCTCCCTCGGCGTGGACGCCGTGGAGGCGGGCTTCCCCGGCGCCTCCCGGGGCGAGCTCGAGGCCGTTCGCGGCGTCGCCGACGCGGTGCGCGACACCACGGTCTGCGCGCTGGCGCGGGCCGTCGCGGCGGACGTGGACGCCGCCGCCGAGGCCCTGGGCGGCGCGGCCCGCCCGCGCATCCACGTCTTCGTGAACAGCAGCGACATGCACCTCGCCCACCAGCTGCGGCGCAGCCGTCGCGAGGTCGTCGCGATGACGTCCGCCATGGTGGAGCGCGCGCGGCGCCACGCCGAGGACGTGGAGTTCAGCCCCATGGACGCCACCCGGGCCGACCCCGACTTCCTCGTCGAGCTGGTCCGGGCCGCTCTCGCGGCCGGCGCGTCCACGCTGAACGTGCCCGACACCGTGGGCTGCGCGCGCCCCGGCCAGGTGGCGGCGCTGGTCGCCGGCCTGCGCGCGCAGGTCCCGGAGCTCGAGGGCGCGGTGCTCTCCTTCCACGGCCAGGACGACCTGGGCCTCGCCACCGCCAACGCGCTGGCCGCCGTCGAGGCGGGCGGGCGCCAGGTCGAGGTGGCGGTGAACGGGATCGGCGAGCGGGCCGGCAACACCTCCTTCGAGGAGGTGGTGATGGCACTGCGCGTCCACGGCGAGGCGCTCGGCGTCCACACCGGCGTCGACGCCCGCGGCATCCACGGCCTCTCGGGCCTGGTGGCCGAGCGCAGCGGCATCGCGGTGCCGCCCAACAAGGCGATCGTCGGTCGCAACGCCTTCCGCCACGCCTCGGGCGTGCACCAAGACGGCGTGCTCAAGAACCGGGAGACCTACGAGGTGATCGACCCGGCCCACATCGGGCACCCGGAGGGCACGCGCATCGTGCTGGGTAAGCTCTCCGGGCGGGCCGGCTTCGCGGCCCGGGTGGCGGCGCTGGGCATCGAGCTCGGCGGGGAGGCCCTGGAGCGCGCCTTCCATCGCTTCCAGGCCCTGGCGGACCGGGTGCCCGAGGTGGACGACGCGTCGCTGCGGGCCCTGTGCCGCGGCGGGAGCGGGACCGGGGGCGCCGGGCTCGGCGCCGGGCCGGGCTTCGCCCTCGACCTGTGAGGCGGGGCGCGGCCCGCTAGGATCCCGCGCCCGGGGGGTCCCGAGCCCATGCAGGAAGGCAGTCGGCGCGCCGTTCTCGCGGCCCTCTTCGCGAACTTCGGCATCGCGGTGGCGAAGTTCGTCGCGTGGAGCTTCACGGGCGCCGCCAGCATGGGGGCCGAGGCGGTCCACTCCGTCGCGGACACGGGCAACCAGGCACTGCTGCTCTGGGGCGGCCGCCGCGCCCGGCGCGACCCGACGCCGGTCCACCCCTTCGGCTACGGGCGCGAGCGCTACTTCTGGGCGTTCGTGGTGGCGCTGGTGCTGTTCACCCTGGGCTCGCTCTTCGCCATCTACGAGGGCATCGAGAAGCTCGGCCACCCCGAGCCCCTCGATCACGTGGGCTGGGCGCTGGGCGTGCTCGCGGTGGGGACCGTGTTCGAGGGCTACGCGCTGTGGAACGCGCGGCGCGAGGCCGATCGCGTGCGGGGGGACGCCTCGTGGTGGGAGTTCATCCGCCACGCCAAGAGCCCGGAGCTGCCGGTGGTGCTGCTCGAGGACACCGGTGCGCTGCTGGGACTGCTGCTCGCCGCCATCGGGGTGGGACTCTCGGCGCTCACCGGGGACCCCCGCTACGACTCCCTCGGCAGCATCGCGATCGGGGTGCTGCTCGGCGCCATCGCGGTGGTGCTGGCCGTCGAGATGAAGAGCCTGCTGATCGGTGAGGCGGCCCAGCCCGGGGAGCGCGCCGCCATCGTGGCCGCCATCGAGTCCCATCCGGCGGTGGAGCGCCTCGTGCACCTGCGCACCCAGCACCTCGGCCCCGAGGAGCTGCTGGTGGGCGCCAAGCTCGAGCTCGACCCCGGCCTCTCGGTGGAGCAGCTCAGCCGCGCCATCGACGAGATCGAGGAGCGGCTGCGGGCCCGGGTGCCCGCCGCCCGGGTCACGTACCTGCAGCCCGAGACCGATACGGATTCCGACGGCGCCTAGAAGTGGTACCTTGACCCCCTTCGGGAATCCGGGAGGAGCGGCGTGGCCGGCCCCCAGCGCGTGATCCTGCTCGAGCTCAACGAGCTCACCCCGCCCCTCATGTTCCGCTTCATGGAGCAGGGGAGGCTGCCGGCCTTCCGGCGCCTCCACGACGAGTCGCGGGTCTTCGTCACCGACGCCGCCGAGTCGGGGCTCGACCTGAACCCCTGGATCCAGTGGGTGACGGTCCACACCGGCCTGCCCCTGGCCGAGCACGGGGTGCGGCTGCTCGGGGAGGGCGGGCGCGTGGCCGGCCGCACCCTCGCGGACCGGGTCTCGGCGGCCGGGCTTCCGGTGTGGCAGTGCGGGAGCATGAACGTGCGCCCGGGTCCCGAGCTGAAGGGCGTCTTCCTGCCGGACCCCTGGGCCACCGACGCCCTGCCGAGCCCCGCGGAGCTCGAGCCCTTCTTCCGCTTCGTGCAGCACCACGTGGCCGAGCACACCAACCCCGACGAGTCCTTCGGCGGCCGCGAGCTGGTGTCCTTCCTGCGCTTCATGGCGGGCCACGGCCTCTCCGCCGCCACCACCCTGGCCATCGCGCGCCAGCTGTTCCGGGAGCGGCGCGCTCCGGTGGCGTGGCAGCGCGTCGCCATCCTCGACCTGCTCCAGTGGGACGTGTTCCGCTGGTACCGGCGCGAGCTCCGGCCGAGCTTCGCGAGCTTCTTCTCGAACTGCGTCGCCCACCTCCAGCACACCCACTGGCGCGAGATGGAGCCCGAGCGCTTCTCGCTCCAGCCCAGCCCGGAGGAGCGCCTGCGCTACGCCGACGCGATCCGCTGGGGCTACGAGCAGACCGACGAGCTGGTGGCGCGCTTCCTCGACGGGCTGGAGCCCGACACCACGCTGATCTTCTGCAGCGCGCTGAGCCAGCAGCCCGACGTCGCCTGGGAGGAGAGCGGCGGCAAGCTCTTCTACCGCCCGCGGGAGATCGGCCCCCTCGCCGCCTTCGCGGGGGTGACGGCGCCGCATCGCTTCTCGCCGGTGATGTCCGAGGAGTTCTGGCTCGAGTTCGAGGACGAGGCCGGTGCCCGGCAGGGCGAGGCGGCGCTGGCGGCCCTGGGCGTGGCGGGCGAGTCCGCCTTCCGGGTGGACCGCACCGGCCGCGAGCTCTACGTCGGCTGCGCGATCCACCACGTGCTCCCCGAGGGCGCGCGCCTCGAGAGCGCGAGCGGCGCCGCCCGCGGCTTCTTCGAGCTGCTCTACCTGGCCGACTCGGTGAAGAGCGGCGTGCACCACCCCGACGGCCTGCTCTGGATCCGCACCCCGGACCGGCGCCACGTGGAGCACGCCGAGAAGGCTCCCCTCACCGCCATCGCGCCCACGGTGCTGAGCCTGCTCGGCATCGACGTGCCCGAGGAGATGGCGGAGAAGCCGCTCGTCTAGGCGGCGCCGGGATCCCGCGGAGCGGGGTCGCCGCCAGGAGGCCGACCCGGGATGGCTCGGCCTCCTAGCCGAGGACCGCCTCGACGAGGCGCGGGCCGGGCTCGCGGAACGACGCCTCCAGGGCGCGCGCCAGCTCCTCGGCGGTCTCCACGCGCTCTCCGGGGACCCCCATTCCGCGGGCCAGCGCGCACCAGTCGAGCTCGGGGTGGGTGAGGTCGGTGAGCGCCCGGGCGCTCGGGCCGGGCTCGGCGATGCCGGCGCGGCCGAGCTCGATCTGGAGGATGCGGTAGCTGCGGTTCGCGCAGACCACCGTGGTGACGTCGAGGCTCTCCCGCGCCTGGGTCCAGAGGGCCTGCAGGGTGTACATGCCGCTGCCGTCGGCCTGGAGCGAGAGCACGCGGCGGTCGGGGCAGGCGAGGGCCGCTCCGGTGGCGCACGGCGGGCCCTGCCCGATGGCGCCGCCGGTGAGGGTCAGGAAGTCGTGGGGCGGCGCCGCCGCCGAGGCCAGGTAGAGGGGGAGGCCCGAGGTCGCGCCCTCGTCCACCACGATGGCGCCCTCGGGAAGGCCGGCGGCGAGGGTGGCGCCGAGGTTGCCGGGATCGAGGGCTCCGCTTCCCGGGGCGGGGCGCTCGGCCGGGGCGCCCTCGGGCGCTCGCGGCGGCGCCTCCACCGCATCGGCCAGGGCCTCGAGGGCGGCCTCGGCGTCCTGGGCGGGGTCGGCGAGGACGTGGACGCGGCAGCCCTCGGCGGCGAGGCGGCTCGGCAGCCCGGGGTAGCCGAAGAACGCGACGGGATCCGTGGCGCCCACCAGGACCAGGTCCGTGACCGCGCGCAGGGACTCCAGGGCCTGCTCGGGGAAGTAGGGCAGGCGCTCCAGGGCGGGCAGCCCGGCGCCGCGCTCCATGCGCGACCAGAACGTCTCGGCGATCACCCGCGCGCCGCGGGCCCCGGCGGCGCGCGCCGCCGCGCGCTGCCCGCGCGCGCTCAGCGCGGCGCCGC
Source organism: Myxococcota bacterium (assembly GCA_028277885.1). GTDB lineage: Bacteria > Myxococcota_A > UBA9160 > UBA9160 > UBA6930 > JANQFK01. The sequence goes on along the minus strand of JANQFK010000043.1, from coordinate 87,851 downwards.
CCAGCAGCAGCGCGGCGCGCTCGCCGAGCGCCTCCGCGGCCGCCGCGACCGCATCCGCGTCCGGCGCCGCCGGCGCGCCCGGGACGGCGACGGGCGCCGGCCCGCCGGCCTCCTCCCACTGGCAGTCCGCGGGCACCACCAGGGTGGCGCCGCCGCCGGGCGGCTCGCAGGCCGCGGCGAGCGCCGCCGCCACGTCGCCCGGGAGCTCCCGCGCGGTGCGCGTGGTGCGGACGAAGGCCGAGACCGGCGACGCCAGGGAGACGATGTCCGAGGTGAGCGGTGCGTCGGCGTCGAGGTGCCAGGTGGCGTGGTCGCCGACCAGGTTCACCACGGGCGTCCGCGCACGGCGCGCGTTGTGGAGGTTCGCGATGCCGTTGGCGAAGCCCGGGCCGAGGTGGAGCAGGGTGAGGGCGGGCCGGCCCGTCATGCGCGCGTAGCCGTCGGCGGCACCGGTGCACACGCCCTCGAACAGCCCGAGCACGGCGCGGATGCCGGGCACGGCGTCGAGGGCCGCCACCAGGGGCATCTCGGTGGTGCCGGGGTTGGCCAGACACAGGTCGATCCCCGCGGCCCGCGCCGTGTGGAGCGCGCTCTCGGCACCGTTCATCGTGGCCCTCCGGCCCGGGTCCGGCCTCTTTGGACCGGCGCGCCGCAGCCTAGCGGAGCGAGCCCTTCGGGCTCGCTTTGCGGCGGAAGCCGACCCATCCTGGGTCGGCCTCCCAGCAGATCGCCCCCTGGGGAACCGCGCTCGCGAGGGCCCCACGGGCCTCGTTCGGGGCTCCGGAGACTGGAGAAAGACGGCCCGGACCCCTACAGTGCTCCGACCCGCGGGGCGTCGCGGAACGTGCTGCACCGCGCACGGAACCCGTCCCGCGCCAGGCTGCCCAACCCCATTCGCGCCCGCTTCGCGCGTGCTTCGGGAGACCGGAATGCTCACGACCCTGATCGCCTTCGTGGCCGGTGTGATGGCCATCGTCGCCGCCGGACGCCTCTACACCCGGGTGCAGACCTCGGCGACCTCGACGGACCGCGCCAACGAGATCGCCTCGGCGATCCGCACCGGCGCCGAGGCCTTCCTGAGCCGCCAGTACCGCACCGTGGCCCTCGTGGGCGTCCCGATCTTCCTGCTGATCTGGATCTTCCTGAACTTCGCCTATGCGGCGGGCTTCGTGCTCGGCGCCGTGGCGAGCGCGGCCGCGGGCTTCATCGGCATGAACGTCTCGGTGCGGGCCAACGTGCGCGTCGCCGAGGCGGCGCGCAGCGGCTTCGGCCGGGCCTTCGGGATCGCCTTCGACGGCGGCGCGGTGACGGGGCTGATGGTGGTGGGGATGGGGCTGCTCTCCCTGGCCCTGATCGTGTTCTTCATGCACCTGCTCGGCTACGACCGCCCCGACGCCCTGGTGGGCCTCGCCCTGGGCGGCTCGCTGATCTCGGTGTTCGCGCGCCTCGGCGGCGGCATCTTCACCAAGGCGGCGGACGTCGGCGCGGACCTGGTCGGCAAGGTCGAGGCCAACATCCCCGAGGACGACCCGCGCAACCCCGCCGTGATCGCCGACAACGTGGGCGACAACGTCGGCGACTGCGCCGGCATGGCGGCGGACCTGTTCGAGACCTACGGCGTCACGGCGGCGGCGGTCATGCTGCTCGCCCACATCATCTTTCCGGGTGAGGAGGGCATGTTCCTCTACCCGCTCCTCGTGGGCGCCGTCAGCATCTTCGGCACCCTGATCGCGCTGCCCTTCGTGCGCATCAACGAGCCCGTGGGCAACGAGTCGCCGGCGGTGATGCGCGCCATGTACGTGGGCCTGGGCCTCTCGGCCGTGATCGCCATGGGCCTGCTGGCCTTCGTGAACGGCTTCGTCGACATCCCGGCCCGGGACGCCACCGGCGAGGAGCTCGGCGGCTTCACGCTGTGGCTGTGCGCCGGCGCCGGCATGCTGGTGACGGGGGCCATGATGGCCATCACCGACCTCTACACCGGCGACGGCTCGCCCTTCGTGGAGCGCATCGCCAAGTCGAGCGAGGGCGGCCACGCCACCAACATCATCAGCGGGCTCGCCGTGGGCATGCAGGCCACGGTGGCGCCGGTGCTCGTGATCGTCGCCGCCATGATCGGCTGCTACGAGCTGGCCGGCCTCTACGGCGTGGGCATCGCCGCCATGGCGATGCTCTCCATGGCGGGCATCGTCGTCTCCATCGACGCCTACGGGCCGATCACGGACAACGCGGGCGGCATCGCCGAGATGGCGGAGCTCGGCGACGACGTGCGCGCGGTGACCGATCCCCTCGACGCCTTCGGCAACACCACCAAGGCCGTCACCAAGGGCTACGCCATCGCCTCGGCGGGCCTCGCCGCGGTGGTGCTGTTCGCTACCTACATCGAGGATCTGCGCACCCTGGGCGGGATCGAGGCGGACTTCGCGCTCTCCAACACCGCCGTGCTCGCGGGGCTCTTCGTGGGCGCCATGATCCCCTTCGTGTTCGCCTCCCTGGCCATGGACGCCGTGGGCAAGGCCGGTGGGCAGGTGGTGGACGAGGTGCGCCGCCAGTTCAAGGAGATCCCGGGCATCATGGAGGGCACCGGCCAGCCCGACTACCGCACCTGCGTCGACATCGTCACCGCGTCGGCCCTGCGCCTGATGATCGCCCCGGCGCTGATCCCGGCCCTGATGCCCCTGGTGGTCGGCCTGACCCTCGGCGCCGACGCCCTGGGCGGCCTGCTGATCGGCTCCATCGTGGCGGGGCTGTGCGTGGCGCTCTCCATGACGACCGGCGGCGCGGCCTGGGACAACGCCAAGAAGCACATCGAGACCGGCGCCTACGGGGGCAAGGGCTCCGAGGCCCACAAGGCCTCGGTGACCGGAGACACCGTGGGCGATCCCTACAAGGACACCGCGGGCCCGGCCATCAACCCGATGCTCAAGCTCGTGAACATCGTGGCCCTGCTCATCATCCCGTTCCTCGGCTAGGAGGCCGGCCCGGGATGGGTCGGCGTCCGCTGCAAGGCCCTCCCGAAGGGCTCGCCCGGATGCCGGGGGGCGCGCGCGTCGCGCCGTGAGCGAGACGTCGGCGCGCGACCCGCGGGACCGGCTGCGGCCGGTCCTGAGCCTCCAGGACGCGGTCTTCCTGGTGGTGGCCTCGGTGGTGGGGTCGGGGATCTTCCTCACCCCCGGTCCCATCGCGGACCGGCTGCCCCACGTCGGCCTGATCTTCGCGGTGTGGATCGCGGGGGGCCTGCTCTCCCTGGCCGGCGCCCTCGCCAACGCCGAGCTCGGCGCCATGTACCCCCACGCCGGCGGCGACTACGTGTTCCTGCGCGAGGCCTTCCACCCGGTGGCGGGCTTCGCGGTCGGCTGGCTCACCTTCTTCGCGATCTTCGCCGGCACCGTGGCCACCCTGGCGGTTGGGTTCGCCGACGGCGTGGCGGGCTGGCTCGGGCTCGGCGAGTCCGCCGCCCTGGGCCTCGCCGTGGCCACCATCGCGGCCAGCTCCGCGCTCAACTACGTGAGCGTCCGCTGGGGCGCTCGCGCCAACAACGCCACGGGCTGGGTGAAGGTGGGGGCCCTGCTGGCCTTCGGGTTGCTCGCGCCGCTGAGCGGCGCCGGCGACGCCGCACACCTGCAGCCCCTGGTCCGGGGAGCCGGGGAGGCCTTCTCGGCGGGCGCCTTCGCGCTGGCGCTCTCGCCGGTGCTCTTCAGCTACCTGGGCTGGAACGCCTCGGTCTACGTCGCCAGCGAGATCCGCGACCCCGGCCGCAACCTGCCGCGCTCGCTCTTCCTCGGGCTGGCGGTCTGCACCGGCATCTACCTGGTGATGAACGCCGCCTACCTCTACGCCCTGCCCGTCGCGGAGCTGCGCGAGACCTCCAACGCGGGCGAGGCGGCGGCGGGGGCGCTCTTCGGCGGGCTCGGCGGGCGCCTGGTGGCCGGCTTCGTGCTCGCCTCGATCCTCGGCACCCTGAACGCGACGGTGCTGGTGGGTCCGCGCATCGCCTACGCGATGGCGCTCGACGGCCTGTTCTTCCGGGGGCTCGACGGCGTGCACGCGCGCTTCGGTACCCCCACCGGCGCCGTGGTCCTCCAGGGCGCGGTCTCCGTCGCGCTGGTGGTCTTCCTGCGCAGCTTCCCCAGCGTCCTCGACTTCACCACCTTCGCCATCGTGCTGGCCACCACCGCCGACACCCTGGCGCTGTTCGCCCTGCGGCGCCGGCAGCCGGACCGGCCCCGGCCCTACCGGGCCTGGGGCTACCCCGTCGTGCCGGCCGTCTACGTCGTCGCCAACGTCGCCATCGCCCTCGGGCTCGGGCTCGGACGCCCGCGCGAGGCCCTGACGGGCCTGTTCGTGCTGGCCGCCGGGCTGCCCTGCTACGCGCTGTTCGCGCGCTCCGCCGCCAGGTAGGATCCGGGTCCCGGCCCGGCTTGCCGGGGCCCGATTTCTCCAATAACCTCGGGCATCTACGGAGGGGTGCCCGGCACTCGCCCGCCATGCCCGACCGCATCCGACACGACTTCTCGAAGCTGCTGCGCCTGCCGCCCTACGTGCTCGCGGAGGTGACGGACCTGCGCCACGCCGCGCGCCGCGCCGGCGAGGACGTGATCGACCTCGGCATGGGAAACCCCGACATCGCCACGCCGCCCCACGTGGTGGACAAGATCTGCGAGGCGTCCCGCAACGCGCGCAACCACCGCTACTCGTCCTCCCGCGGCGTCCCCAACCTGCGGGCGGCCATCTGCGAGTGGTACCAGCGCCGCCACGCCGTGGAGCTCGACCCCGACGGCGAGGCGATCGCGGTGATCGGCGCGAAGGAGGGCCTCTCCCACTTCGTGCTGATGACCGTGGGACCCGGCGACGTCGTGCTCGCACCGGACCCGACCTATCCCATCCACCAGTACTCGACCATCATCGCCGGCGGCGACCTGCGCCACGTGCCCCTCACCGCCGACAGCGACTTCGTGGCGAACCTCGAGCAGGCGCTGCACCGCACCTGGCCGCGGCCCAAGCTGCTGATCCTGTCCTTTCCCCACAACCCCACGACCCAGGTGGTGGACCGCGGCTTCTTCGAGCGCATCGTCGACTTCGCCCGCGAGAACGACCTGATGGTGATCCACGACTTCGCCTACGCCGAGATCGCCTTCGACGGCTACAAGCCGCCGAGCATCCTCGAGGTGCCCGGGGCCCGGGACGTCGCCATCGAGTTCATCTCGCTCTCGAAGAGCCACTCCATGGCGGGCTGGCGCGTGGGCTTCGCCTGCGGCAACCGCGAGATGGTCCAGGCCCTCACCCGCATCAAGAGCTACCTCGACTACGGCATCCCCCAGCCCATCCAGATCGGCGCCATCGTGGCGCTGCGCGGACCCCAGGACTGCGTGGACGCCACCGTGGACGAGTACAAGGCCCGACGCGACGCGCTGATCGAGGGCCTCGAGGCCCCGGGGCCCGGCTCCTGGAAGATCGAGAAGCCCCTGGCCACGATGTTCGTCTGGGCCCCGATCCCGGAGCCCTTCCGCTCGATGGGGTCGCTCGAGTTCTCGAAGCGGCTGCTGCGCGAGGCCAAGGTGGCGGTGGCGCCGGGCGTGGGCTTCGGCGAGAACGGCGAGGGCTTCGTCCGCTTCGCCCTGGTGGAGAACGTCCACCGCATCCGGCAGGCCGTTCGCGGCATCCGCCGCTTCCTGCGCGGCTCGGAGGACTAGGCCGTGGCCGGGGACGCGGTCGGGGTCGGTCTGATCGGCTTCGGCACGATCGGGACCGGCGTGGTGAAGGTGCTCCAGCGCAACGAGTCCGTGCTCTCGGAGCGGCTCGGCTTCCCGCTGCGGCTCGTGCGCATCGCCGACCTCGACACGCGCCGCGACCGGGGCGTACCCCTCGACGGCGTGCGCTTCGACGACGACTCCGACGCCCTGATCGACGACCCCGAGGTCTCCATCGTGGTGGAGCTGGTGGGCGGCTACGACGCCGCGCGGCGCCTCACCCTGCGCGCCATCGACCGCGGCAAGCACGTGGTGACGGCCAACAAGGCGCTGCTCGCGCTCCACGGCAACGAGATCTTCGACGCCGCGGCGCGCAAGGGCGTGGACGTGGCCTTCGAGGCGAGCGTCGGCGGCGGCATCCCGATCCTGCGCTCCATGCGCGAGGGGCTCTCGGCCAACCGCATCGACAGCCTCCACGGGATCATGAACGGCACCACCAACTACGTGCTCACCGAGATGGAGGAGACCGGCGAGCCCTTCGAGGCGGTGCTCAAGCGCGCCCAGGACCTGGGCTACGCCGAGGCGGATCCGAGCTTCGACGTGGACGGCGTGGACGCCGCCCACAAGCTCACCCTGCTCACCGCCATGGCGTTCGGCGCCGAGCTCACCTTCAAGGAGATCCCCACCGAGGGCATCCGCGGGGTGACGCCCCTCGACATCGAGGTGACCCGCGACCTCGGCTACCGCATCAAGCTGCTCGGCATCGCCAAGCTCCACGTCGGAGAGGACGGCGGCGAGCGCATCGAGGCCCGGGTCCACCCGACGCTGATCCCCGCCTCGAGCCTGCTCGCCAAGGTGGACGGCGCCATGAACGCCATCGCGGTGCACGGCAACGCCGTGGGCCCGACGCTGTTCTACGGCGCCGGGGCGGGCGAGATGCCCACGGCGAGCGCCGTGGTGGCGGACCTGATGGAGATCGCCCGGGAGATCCGGCGCGGCCAGGCGGGCCGCGTGGCGCCGCTCTCCTACGTGCCGGACCACCTGCGCCCGAAGCCCCTGGTTCCCCTCGCCGAGCTCCACGGGCGCTGCTATCTCGTCTTCACCGCCCTCGACCACCCCGGCGTCCTGGCGCGCATCGCCGGCGAGCTCGGCGACCACGGCATCGGGATCCAGTCCGTGGTGCAGAAGGGCGAGGTGGCCCAGAAGGAGCAGGGGGGCTCGGTGCCCGTCGTGGTCTTCACCCACCCCGCGCGGGAAGGGGCGGTGCGCCAGGCCCTCGAGCGCATCGACGGGCTTCCCGAGGTGACGGCGCCGACGCGCCTGATCCGCATCGAGGAGGGGGTCTGATGGTGGACGACAAGCCCCGCTACCGCGCCTGGTTCGAGAGCCTCGCGAACCCCGCCGAGCGCCATCCCCTCGACGAGGTCGTCTACACCGACGCCGAGGGCGGGCTGCTGCAGGTCGTCCACGACATGGACGAGCTGCGCAAGACCCCGGGCGCGGAGTGGAAGGCCCTGTTCGAGGAGCGCGCCCACAAGAACTCCTGGCCCTACGGCTCGGGGGTCTGGGGCAAGAAGGAGTGGGTGCTCCCCGAGATCGACAACGAGAACGTCGTCTCGATGTACGAAGGCCACACGAACCTGTTCTGGGCCGAGCGCTACGGCCGGGAGCTCGGCCTCGACGACCTCTGGCTCAAGCTCTGCGGCAACACCCACACCGGCTCCTTCAAGGATCTCGGCATGACGGTGCTCGTCTCCATGGTGAAGGAGATGATCGCCCGCGGGAAGCCGGTGCGCGCCGTGGCCTGCGCGTCCACGGGGGACACCTCGGCCGCCCTGGCCGCCTACGCGGCGGGCGCCGGGATCCCCGCCATCGTGTTCCTGCCCCGGGGCAAGATCTCGCTGGCCCAGCTGATCCAGCCCGTGGCGAACGGCGCCATCGTCTTCGCCCTGGACACCGACTTCGACGGCTGCATGGAGATCGTGAAGCAGGTGGCCGAGCGCGACGGGATCTACCTGGCCAACTCCATGAACAGCCTGCGCATCGAAGGCCAGAAGACCGTCGGCATCGAGATCGTGCAGCAGTTCGACTGGGAGGTGCCGGACTGGATCGTGATTCCCGGCGGCAACCTGGGCAACGTGTCGGCCCTCGCCAAGGGGTTCGACATGATGCTGGAGCTGGGCCTGGTGTCCCGTCGCCCGCGCATCGTGTGCGCCCAGGCGGAGCAGGCCAACCCGCTCTACCTCGCCTACCAGCGCGACTTCCGGGTGTTCGAGCCCATCGCGGCGCGGCCCACCCTGGCCTCGGCGATCCAGATCGGGAACCCGGTCTCCTACCGGAAGGCGGTGGACGCCATCCAGCGCTTCGACGGCATCGTGGAGCAGGCCAGCGAGTCCGAGCTGGCCGAGGCCTGTGCCCACGCCGACCGCACCGGCCTGTTCAACTGCCCCCACACCGGCGTGGCCCTGGCCGTGACGCGCAAGCTGGTGGACGACGGGCGCATCAAGCCCTCGGACCGCGTGGTGGTGATCTCCACCGCCCACGGCCTCAAGTTCGTCGACTTCAAGGTGCGCTACCACAACATGGAGCTCGAGGGCATCCAGTCCGAGCTGCCGAATCCGCCCATCGAGCTGCCCGCCGACTACGAGCGGGTGCGCGACACCATGCTCCGGGAGATCGAGCGCCGCTTCGGCGCCTGAGGGCCGGCCGTGTTCACCGGGATCGTCGAGACCGTCGGCACCGTCACCTCGCTGAAGCCCGAGGAGGGCCGGGTGCGCCTCGTGGTGGAGGCGCCGGAGGTCACCGAGGGGGTCGCGCTCGGCGACAGCGTGGCGGTGAACGGCGCCTGCCTCACCGTGGCGGAGCTCGGCGAGGGGTGCCTGGCCTTCGACGCCGTGCGCGAGACCCTGGAGCGGACCGCCCTCGGGCGCCTCGGGGAGGGCTCCCGGGTGAACCTCGAACGGGCGATGCGGGCCGACGCGCGCCTCGACGGCCACATCGTGCAAGGCCACGTCGACGGCACGGGCCGGGTGCGCGAGCTGCGCCGCCGCGGCGACGACGTGCAGCTCTTCGTCGACTGCGACGCCGACTTCGCCGGCTGGCTGGTCGAGAAGGGCTCCGTCGCCATCGAGGGCGTCTCCCTCACCGTGGTGGGGGTCGAGGCCGAGGGCTTCGACGTCGCCCTCATCCCCCACACCCTGGCGGTCACCACCCTCGGCGAGCTGGCGCCGGGGACGCCGGTGAACCTCGAGGCCGACGTGCTCGGCAAGTACGTGAAGCGCTACCTCGACCGCATCCTCCCGTCGCGCGGCGCGGCGGGCACCACGTGAGCCGAGGCCGGCCGGCCCGGCTGGGCCTCCTGATCGCCCTGCTGCTTCCCGCGCCGGCTCCCGCCGCGCCCGGCGACTGGACCGCGGTGCTCGATCGCGCCGTGCCCGCCGTGGTGGCGCTGCGGGTGAGCGCCACGCGCCCCTTCGACACCGACGGCGCCGCCGTCGCCAACGCGACGGGCTTCGTGGTGGACGCCCGCCGGGGCCTGATCCTCACCAACCGCCACGTGGTGCGGCCCGGCCCGGTGACCGCCCAGGCCGTGTTCCTGAACCACGAGAAGGTGGACGTGGTGCCGATCTACCGGGACCCGGTGCACGACTTCGGCTTCTTCCGCTTCGATCCCGCGGACGTGCGCTTCATGACCCTGCGCGAGATCCCACTGGAGCCTCGCGGCGCCCGGGTGGGGATCGAGGTGCGGGTGATCGGGAACGACGCCGGCGAGAAGCTCTCCATCCTCGACGGCACCCTGGCGCGCCTCGACCGCGAGGCCCCGACCTACGGGCGCGGCCGCTACAACGACTTCAACACCTTCTACTTCCAGGCGGCCTCGGGCACCTCGGGCGGCTCCTCGGGCTCGCCCGTGATCGATCGCCGCGGCCGCGCCGTGGCGCTCAACGCCGGCGCGCGCTCGGGCGCGTCGGCGAGCTTCTTCCTGCCCCTCGACCGGGTCGTGCGCGCCCTGGAGCTGGTGCGCCGCGGCGAGCCCGTGCCGCGGGGCACCCTCCAGGCCACCTTCCGCCACGAGCCCTTCGACGAGCTGCGCCGCCTGGGCCTGCGCCGGGAGACCGAGAGCGCGTTGCGCGAGGCCGTCCCGGACGCCACCGGGCGCCTGGTGGTGCGGGACGTCGTGCCCGAGGGGCCGGCCCACGAGCGCCTCGAGCCCGGCGACGTGGTGTTGCGCGTGGACGGCCGGCGCGTGGACGACTTCGCGATCCTCGAGGCGCACCTCGACGAGGCGGTGGGGGAGGGCGTCGTCCTCGACGTCGAGCGTCGCGGCGAGCCCCTCGCCATCGAGCTCGTCGTGGGCGACCTCCACGCCATCACGCCGGACCGCTACCTCGAGATGGGCGGCGGCGTGATCCACCCGCTCTCCTACCAGCAGGCGCGCAGCTACGGGGTGCCGGCGCGGGGCGTCTACGTGGCCGCGCCGGGCTACGGGCTGCGGCGCGCGCGGGTGCCCGGCCGCGCCATCCTCACCCAGCTGGCGGGCCGTCCCGTGGAGGGTCTCGAGGACTTCGCCGCGCGCATCGCGGCGCTCCCGGACCGCACGCGGGTTCCGCTGCGCTGGCGGGCGCTCGGCGAGCCCCAGCGGACGCGGGTCGCGGTGCTCGAGGTGGACCGGCGCTGGTTCCCGCTGCGGACGTGCCGGCTGTCGCCCGAGGACGGCAGCTGGCCCTGCGAGGAGGCCCCGGCGCCTCCGCAGCCGCGCGCCCCGGAGCCCATCGCGACCGCGTTCCCGAACGGCGGACCGCGCCCCGCCCGGGCCCTCGCGCCGTCCCTGGTGTTCGTCGAGTTCGACATCCCCCACCGCATCGACGGCGTCCACGGCGCCGCCTTCTCCGGGACCGGACTCGTCGTCGACGCCGAGGCCGGCATCGTGGTGGTGGACCGCGACACCGTCCCCATCACGCTCGGCGACGTGACCCTCACCTTCGCCCGCTCGGCGCGGGTGCCGGGCCGCGTGCTGGCCCTGCATCCCGAGCACAACCTCGCCTTCGTGGGCTACGACCCGGTGCTCCTGGCCGGCACCCCGGTGCGCAGCGCGCGCCTCGCTCCGGGCAGGCTCGAGCCGGGCCGCAAGCTCTGGCTGGTGGGGCTGAACGCGCGCCAGAACCCGGTGGCCCGGGAGACCGAGGTGGCACGCTTCGAGGCCGCCGCGGTGGCGCCCTCGGGCGCGCCGCGCTTCCGCGAGTCCAACATCGAGCTGGCGCTCCTCACCGAGACCCTCTCCACCGTGGGCGGGGTGCTGGCCGACCGCAGGGGGCGGGTGCTCGGGCTCTGGAGCTCCTTCTCGGGCGGAGGCGCCAAGCCCCGGGCCTCGCTCGCCGGCCTGCCCATCGGGTTCGTGAGCGAGCTGCTCCCGGGCCTGCGCTCCGGGGAGGGCCTGGGCTGGCGGACCCTCGGCGTGGAGCTCGCGCCGCTCTCCCTCGCCGAGGCCCGGGCGCGGGGCCTGCCCGAGGCGGAGGCTGCCGCCCTGGAGGCCCACGACGCCGAGGGTCGCCAGGCGCTCTCGGTGCTGCGCATCGCGGCCGACACCGCGGCCCGGGGCCTGCTCGAGCCCGGCGACATCCTGCTGGCACTGAACGGGCGGACCGTCACCCGCTTCCGCGAGGTGGAGCGCGCGTCCCAGGCGCCCGACGTGATGCTGCGCCTGGTGCGCGACGGCGCGCCCCTCGAGCTCCGCGTGCCCACCACCGAGGTGGGCGGCGCCGACACCGACCGCGTGCTGCTCTTCGCCGGGGCCGTGCTCCAGCGCCCCCACCGCAGCGTCGCCGTCCAGCGCGGCGTGCCGCGCGAGGGCGTCTACGTGGCCGCCCGCCGCGCCGGGTCCCCCGCCCAGCGCCACCGCCTGCGCGCCGGCCGCCGCATCCTGGCGGTGAACGGCGTGCCCACGCCCGATCTCGACGCCCTGCTCGCCGCGGTGGCGGGCGTGGAGGACCGCGGCTCCATCCAGCTGCGCCTCGAGACCCTCGAGGGCAAGCCCGAGGTCCGCACCCTCGAGCTCGACCTGCGCTACTGGCCGACGAGCGAGCTGCGCCGCGGGCCGGACGGGGTGTGGCGGCGCGAGGCGTCGGTCGGGCCCTAGGGAGCCGCCGTGTCTCCCTTCGACAGGATCCGCGCGCGCTACCTGATCTCCTGGCTGCTCTTCGCGGAGGTGCTGAGCGGGCTGGCCGTCGTCGCGATCTGGCCCGCGTGGCTGGACGGTGCCGTTCTCGACGACCCGGCTCCCGACGCCGCTCTCGCGCTGTGCTCGAGTCTCCTGATCCTGGTCTTCCCGGCCCTCTGGGTGCGCCGCGCCGGCCTCTCGCCGACGGACCTGTGCCCGCACTTCCCCCGGCTCGTGGCCACCCACCCTCGTGCACGTCGCCAACAACGCCCTCGTCTGGCTCCTGGCCGCCCTCGACTCCCACCACCCGCTGCCGGTCGACCTCGGCACCGTCGCCCAGCTTCGCGCCGCCTGGTGGCTGCCCGTGCTGGGTCTGGCCTTCGTCGTCCCCTGGGCGATCCGGGCTCGGGGCCGCTACGGCCCCATCTCGGCCTGGCGGCTCCCCCCGTCCCGAGGCACGGTGGGGCGGGCCCCCGAGGCGTCGGAGCCGGCCGCCTGGCTGAGCGAGCCCTTCGGGCTCGCTTTGCGGCGGAAGCCGACCCATCCTGGGTCGGCCTCCTAGCGGCGACCGGCTCCGTGCCCTCAGGCTTCGAGCTTCATCCTCTCGAGCGTGACCGGGCCGTAGGAGCCGTCGTCGAACTCGATCGCGGCCTCGACCCCGAGCCGGGCGACGTCCTCGGCCGGCACCTCCAGCTCGTAGGCCGCGTGCATCGCTCCCAGCGCGTAGCGGGATCCGCTCCCGATGGCGGCGAAGCGCTCGCACTGCTCCACGGAGCGCAGCGAGTACAGCGCGAACAGGCCGAACCGGTTCATCACGAACATCGTGAGGTGGGACGGCTCGTAGGGATCGAGCCCGCTCCCCGGCCGCGTGCAGGAAGTACTGGTTCCTCGAGCTTCCGGTGGGGCTCCCGGGAGAGCTCGAAGAGCTCGCCCTCGTCGCGGAACTCCGGGAGCTCGAGGCCGTGCCCGAGGGCGCTCTCGACCACGGTCCGCGAGACGCTCCACCCCACCACGCCGAGGTAGGAGCTCCCCACCCGGATGATCTTCTCGGGGCGCGCGACGTAGCGGGCCGTGCTTGCGCGAGCCGAAGCACGTCAGGGTCTCCGCGGCCATGCACGGCTCGCCATCCTTCTTCACCATCACCAGAGTCGACACGGACGTCTCCTTCGACGCCGGGCGAGCGCGCCCGGCGCATGCAGGACGGCGGCGGAGCCGGGCTCCGCCGCGAGTGGGGCTTGCTTCGTGTGGAGGCGCGGCGGTCCCGGGGCCGGGGGGAGGGCCACCGGGGAGACGTGCCGCGCGCAGCTGGCCAGCCCGCGCTTCCGTGCAGACAGGGTCGGTCTCCCGTTGGAGGAAGAGTGCCTCCATCCCATCCCCGCCAAGGGGTCAAGCGCAATCTCGTCCGCTCCGAGGGAGCTGCGATAGGTTCCCGTCGGCTCGGCGGGTTCGGTGAGCCCGACGGGGTCGGAAGGGGCTCGATCGTGAGCGACGACGGCCAGGGCGTTCGCCTCCACCGCGACCTCCCCGACGGCATCGGACGCCTGGTGGAGGCCGGCCTCGACGAGGGCTTTCCCTTCGTCGAGCGACTCGTTCGGGAGTGGCACTCGGGTGCGAACCGCTTCGATGCGCCGGGCGAGGTCTTCCTCGGGGTCCACGAGGCCTCGGAGCTCCGCGGCTTCGGTGGGCTGAACGTCGACCCGTACTGCGCGGAGCCGGGGGTGGGGCGCGTCCGGCACCTCTACGTCGAGCCCGGAGCCCGCGGGAGGGGGCTGGGCGCGGCGCTGGTGCGCGAGCTCGTCCGGCGGGCCGCGCCCCGCTTCGAGCGCCTGCGCCTGCGCACGCGCCACGCAGGCGCGTTCTACGAGAGCCTGGGTTTCGTCCGGGTCGATGAGCCCGACGCGACCCACGTGCTCGAGCTGGTCGGGTCCCCGGTCCGCTAGCCGAGCGAGCCCTTCGGGCTCGCTCGGCGGAGCAGGCCGACCCATCCTGGGTCGGACTCCTGGCTGGGGTATCGTGGCGGCGTCGTGTGGCTGGTATTCCTGCACGGACCGCCCGGCGCCGGGAAGCTCACCGTGGGGCGCGAGCTCCAGGCGCTCACGGGCTTCCGCCTGTTCCACAACCACCTGGCCGTCGACCTGCTGGAGTCGGTGTTCGAGTTCGGGAGCGCACCCTTCGTCGCGCTGCGCGAGGAGCTCTGGCTGTCGGTGTTCCGGGAGGCCGCGCGCGGCGGCCTCTCGCTGATCTTCACCTTCGCGCCCGAGCGGACCGTGGGACCGGGCTTTCCCGCCGAGGCCGAGACGGTCGTGCGCGCCGACGGCGGCCGGGTGCTCTGGGTCGGGCTGCGCTGCGGCGAGGCCGAGCTCGAGCGGCGCATGCCCAACGTCTCCCGGGAGACCTTCGGGAAGCTGACCTCGGTGGAGCGCTACCGCGAGCTGCGCGAGGCGGGGGCCTTCGAGTACCCGCCCCTCCGGTGCGACCTCGAGGTCGACACCGAGACCCACACGCCCGACGAGGCGGCCCGCCAGGTCGCGGCGCGGCTGGCGGCCGTCTGAGATGGGCGAGGGCGGCAGGAGCGGGGGAGGGCCGGACCTGTGGAGCGCCGTCGACCGGTACCTCGTCGAGCGGCTCGCGCCCGAGGACGCGACGCTCGAGGCCGCGCAGCGCGAGAGCCGCGAGGCCGGGCTCCCGCCCCACGAGGTCGCGCCCAACCAGGGCAAGCTCCTGGGCCTGCTCGCGCGCCTCGCGCGGGCGCACCGCATCCTCGAGATCGGCACCCTGGCCGGCTACAGCAGCATCTGGCTGGCGCGGGCCCTGCCGCCCGAGGGCCGTCTCGTCACCCTCGAGGCGGAGCCCCTCCACGCCGAGGTGGCGCGGCGCAACCTCGAGCGCGCGGGGCTCGCCGGGCGCGTCGAGGTGTGCGTGGGCCCGGCCCTCGACGCCCTCGCACAGCTCGTCGCCGAGGACGGCGGGCCCTTCGACCTGGTCTTCATCGACGCCGACAAGCCGCGCAACCCGGAGTACCTCGAGTACGCGCTGAAGCTCTCCCGGGTGGGGACGCTCCTCGTCGCCGACAACGTGGTGCGGGAGGGAGCGATCCTCGACGCCGGCTCCCGCGACGACCGCGTCCAGGGGATCCGCACCTTCCTGGAGCGCCTCGCCGCCGAGCCCCGGGTGACCGCCACGGCGATCCAGACCGTCGGCAGCAAGGGCCACGACGGCTTCGCGATCGCGCTGGTCACGGCGGAGGGGTAGGGGGCGACGCAGCCGGGCCGCCCTTGCGGTTCCTGGGAGATCGACTAGACTGACCAGTCAGTTTGTGACCCCGATGATCGGAGTGCCGCGTGCGTCCAACCCCCATGCGCCGGAACCAGCCGCCGGAGGTGAGGCGCGCCCAGATCCTGGACGCGGCGCTGCGCTGCATCGCCGCCAAGGGCTACCACGCCGCCACCATGGACGACCTGGTGCAGGCCTCGGGGCTCTCCAAGGGCAGCCTCTACTGGCACTTCGACAGCAAGGAGCAGGTCTTCCTGGCGCTCTTCGACCGCTACGCCGAGGAGATCTTCGGCGCCTGGCGCGACGCCGCGGCCCACGGCAGGGGCGTGCTCGAGAGCATCCGCTCCGGCGCCGAGCTGCTGCTGCGCCGCCTGTCGGGGGAGGGCGCCCTGCTGGGCGCCTGGGCGGAGTTCCTGAGCCACCCGAGCGCGCGCCAGCGCTACGCCGAGGTGCTGCGCGCCTCCCGCGAGCAGATCGCGGAGCTGCTGCGCGTGGGGATCGATCGCGGCGAGGTGCGCGACCTGCCCGCCGAGGGCATGGCGGCGGGGCTCACCGCCGCCATGGAGGGCATGCTGCTCCAGGCCATGGTGGACCCGGACTTCGACACCGAGTCCCACTGGAGCGTGCTGTGGGACGGGGTGCTGCGGGGGTACGCGCCGTGAGGGCCGCACTCGTCCCGCTGCTCGCCGTCGGGCTCGGGCTCGCGCTCGCGCCGGCGGCGGCCGTCGAGGACGCCCTCCCGGCGGCGACCGCCGCCGCGGTCCCGCCCGAGGCCGCGGCCCTCGAGCCCGCGCCCGACGGCGCCGACGCCCGCGCCATCGCGGAGCGCGTCGAGGACGTGTTCCGCGGCTCCATCACCGAGCTGGCGGCGCGCATGGTCGTGGTCTCGCCGCGGCTGCCGGCGCCGCGGGAGCTGCGCTTCCGCTCCTGGGACGACCGGCCGGGCAAGCGCGCCTTCATCCGCATCCTGTCCCCGCCCAAGGACGCCGGCATGACGTTCCTGAAGCTGCACCCGAACCTCTGGAACTACATCCCGCGTGTGGAGCGCACCATCCGCATCCCGCCCTCGATGATGCTCCAGTCCTGGATGGGGAGCGACTTCACCAACGACGACCTGGTGCGCGAGGCGAGCCAGCTCGACGACTACGATCACTTCCTGGTCGGGATCGACCCGGCGCCCGAGGGCGTCGGGGAGGGAGCGCGGGCCTGGGTGCTCGACTACCGGCCCCACGAGGACGCGCCGGTGGTCTGGGGCAAGATCCTCAGCTGGGTCGAGATGGAGCGCGCCGCGCCACTGCGCCAGGAGTTCTTCGACGAGGAGGGCGAGAAGCTCCGCGTCATGACCTTCTCGGACTTCCGGGACGTGGACGGACGCCCCTATCCCCACCGCTGGGTGATGCGGCCGCTCGACAAGCCCGGCCACGAGACCCGCATCGAGGTGGAGGAGATCCTCTTCGAGCCGGAGATCGAGCCCGGGCTCTTCACCAAGCGCAACCTGACCCGAAGGGACTGACGTGCCCCTGGAGCTGCGGCTGGCCTGGCGCAACGTGTGGCGCAACTCGCGCCGGACGGGCCTCACCGTCGCGGCCACGGTCTTCGCCGTCTTCCTGGTGGTGTTCTTCGTCGCCATGGCGGCGGGCATCCACGAGAAGATGATCGAGGACAGCGTGCGCGTGAACTCGGGCCACGTCACCGTGACCGGCGAGGGCTACCTCGAGAACCGCACCCTGGAGCAGCACCTGGTGCTGGGCCCGGAGCTGCGCGACCGGCTCGCCTCGCTGCCCGGCGTGCGCGGCCATGCGCCCCGGGTGACCGCCTTCGGGCTGCTCTCCAAGGACTCCGCGACCCAGGGCGCCATCGTGCTCGGCGTGGACCCCGAGCGCGAGGGCACGGTCTCGACCCTTCCCGAGCGCCTGCGCCGGGGACGCTTCGTCTCCGACGACACGGCGCGGGGGCTGGTGCTGGGCGAGCGCCTGGCCGAGAACCTGGGCGCCCGGGTGGGCGACACGCTGCTGCTCTACTCCGTCGCCTACTCGCTCGAGATGGCCTACGAGCTGTTCGAGGTGGTGGGGGTGATGCGCCTGCCCGCGCCGGAGCTCGACCGGGCGCTGGCGGTGGTGACCCTGGCCGACGCCCAGGAGTTCTTCGCCTTCGGCGAGCGCGTCACCGAGGTGGCGCTGCTGGCCGAGAGCGGCGACCGCGTGGAGGCCGTCCAGACGGCGGCTCGGGCGGCCCTGGCCGGCGGTGGCAACGGCTCGGGCCCGGTGGAGGTCCACGCCTGGAACGAGCTGATGCCCGAGCTCGAGCAGCTCATCCTGCTCGACGACGCGGGCATGTACCTGATGCTCGCCATCCTGGTGGTGGTGGTGGGCTTCGGGATCCTGAACACCATCCTGATGTCGGTGCTGGAGCGCACCCGGGAGCTGGGCGTGCTCCTGGCCCTGGGCCTGCGCCCGGGCGCGGTGTTCCGCCTCGTCTACGCCGAGTCCATGCTGCTGGCCGGGCTCGGGCTCGTGGTCGGCATGGCGCTCGCCATCCCGGCGGTGCTCTGGTTCCAGGCCAACCCGGTGCACCTGGGCGGCGAGATGGCGGGCGCACTGGAGCTCTTCGGCATGGAGCCGGTGATGACCTGGAAGCTCAAGCCCATGAACCCGATCGGCTCGGTGATGACGATCCTCGCCGTGGCGGCCCTGGCCGCCGCCTACCCGGCCTGGAAGGCGAGCCGCGGGCGTCCCGTGGACGCCCTGCGGAGCGCGTGATGCCGCGCCCGGCCCTCGTGGACGCCACGGTCTGGCGCCTCGCCTGGCGCAACGTGGGCCGCCATCCGCGGCGCACCGCCATCGTGCTGGTCGCCATCGCGGTGGGGATCTGGGGCGTCTTCCTCACCATGGCGCTCAACTTCGCCATGGTGTTCCAGATGGTCGAGACCGCCATCTCGACGGACCTGGGCCACCTCCAGGTCCACGCCGCGGGCTTCGACCGCAGCCCCGGCCTCGAGCACCGCATCCCCGACGGCGAGGCCTGGGGCGAGCGCCACCTGGACGACCTGCCCGGGGTGCGCGCCTGGGCGGCCCGGGTGCGCGGCGACGGGCTCGTCTACTCGCCGCGGGCGAGCGTGGGCGTGCGGGTCCTGGGCGTGGATCCCGAGCGGGAGTCCGGCGTCTCCCGGGTGTCGGGCTCCCTGGTGGAGGGCAGCTACCTGGACGGCGGCCGCGGCCGGGTGCTGATCGGCGAGGCCCTCGCGAAGCGCCTCTCCCTCGGGCTCGGCGGGAAGCTGGTGCTCTCGGTCCAGGACGTGGACGGCGAGATGACCGGCGAGGCCTACCGGGTGGGCGGCCTGTTCCGCACCAGCTGGAGCGAGATCGACCGCGGCGTGGTGTTCCTGCGCCTCGACGAGGGCCAGCGCCTGTTCGGCCTGGGCAGCGCGGTCTCGGAGCTCGTCGTCGTGGCCGAGGAGCGCGACCGGGTGGAGGGCCTGCGCGACACCATCGAGACACGCCTGGGCGACGGCCTCGAGGTGCAGACCTGGAAGGAGCTCCAGCCGCTCCTCGACTACATGGTCTCCGCCTTCGACCAGAGCGCCTGGTGGGTGTACGCCGCGGTCTTCATCGCCATGGCGTTCGGGATCGCCAACGTGCTGCTGATGGCGGTCTACGAACGCATCCGGGAGATCGGCGTCATCATGGCCGTGGGCATGCGTCCGAGCCGGCTGGTGGCGATGATCCTGGCCGAGTCGCTGCTGCTCGCCGCGATCGGCCTCGGCCTCGGGCTGGGCGCCGCCTTCGCGACCACCGCCGCGCTCTCCGACGGGGTGGACCTGTCGCACTTCGCCGAGGGGCTGAACGCCTACGGGATCGGCACGCGGCTGGTCCCGGTGATCCGCAGCCAGGACGTGACCACGCCGCTCGCCGTCGCGCTGGTGACCGCCGTGCTGGCGAGCCTGTGGCCCGCGCTCCACGCGGTGCGCATCCGCCCGGCCGACGCCGTGCGCCGGGTCTGAGGAGGGGAGGGCAGGGTGGCGATCCTCGAGGCGAAGGGAGTGACCCGGGTCTACGAGACCCGCGGCGTCGAGACCCGCGCCCTGCGCGGCGTGGACCTCGCCGTCGAGGCCGGGGAGTTCACCGCCCTGGCAGGGCCGAGCGGCTCGGGCAAGACCACGCTGCTGAACGTGTTCGGCGCCCTCGACGAGCCCACCGAGGGCAGCGTGTTCCTCGACGGCGAGGACCTCTCGAGCCTCTCGCCGGCGGAGCTCGCGGCGCGCCGTCTCCACAAGCTGGGCTTCATCTTCCAGGCCTACAACCTGATCCCGGTGCTGAGCGCCCGGGAGAACGTCGAGTTCGTGATGGAGCTCCAGGGCGTGGCGCCGGCGGAGCGACGCGAGCGCGCGCTGGCGGTGCTCGCAGAGGTCGGTCTCGGCGAGCTGGCCGAAAAGCGCCCCACGGAGATGAGCGGCGGCCAGCAGCAGCGGGTCGCGGTGGCGCGCGCCATCGTGAGCCGGCCGAAGGTGGTGCTCGCCGACGAGCCCACCGCCAACCTCGACTCGAAGACGGCGAGCCAGCTCCTCGACCTGATGGAGCAGCTCAACCGCGACCACGGCATCACCTTCTTGTTCTCCACCCACGATCCGCTGGTGATCGACAAGGCGCGGCGCCGGGTGCGGCTCCACGACGGGCGCGTGGTCTCGGACGAGCGCGCGTGAAGGACCGCCGGGTCGGGGTCCTGCTCGCCGCCGCGCTGCTCGGTGCCGGCGGGCCGGCGGCCTCCGCCCGGGAGCTGTGGCGCCGCGGCGAGGCCGCCCTCGAGCTGACGGGCTCGGTGCGCGAGGTCGCCGTGGCGACCCGGGGCACCGACGCCGACGACTTCGCCGACGCCGCGCTCTCGGACCCCCTCGGCTGCGGGCTGGCCGCGAGCTTCCCGGACTGCATCGCCTTCGAGGAGGTGAACGAGCGCGACCTCGTCCAGAGCCTCACCCGGCTCCGCACCCGGCTCGACCTCTCCCTCGGGCGCGGCTGGTCCGCCACCCTGAGCTACGACCACGAGCTGCGCGGCGGCACCCTCGACACCCTGGAGGACGGCATCGGGTCGGCCTTCGAGGAGGACAGCTTCCTCGGCCTCGAGCGCGACATCCACGCCTTCGGGCTGCGCGAGGACGACGAGCACTTCCGCTGGCGCCACCTGCTCTACCGCGCCTTCGTGGAGTACGAGGGCGACCGCGTGCGCGTCTCCGTGGGCCGCCAGCGCATCGCCTGGGGGGTGGGGCGGCTCTGGAACCCCATCGATCGCTTCAACGCCATCCCGCCCCTGGCCATCGAGGCCGACCAGGCCGTGGGGATCGACTCCGTCGACGCCCGCTGGCTGTGGAGCGGCTTCACCTACCTCCAGCTCGTGTACGCTCCGGGCCCGCGCCGGGACGACGCCGCCTACGCGCTGCGCCTCCACGGGGTGCTCGAGGACGTGGACTACTCCCTGGTGGCCGGGGTGATCGACGAGGCGCCCACCTTCGGGCTGGACCTCGACACCAACCTGGGCGACGCCGCCGTGCGCCTCGAGGCGGTCTACACCGCCCCGGAGCGGGAGGTCTGGCGCGTGGGCCACGGCGACGCCGAGGACCTCGACGCCTTCTGGCAGGTGGTGGCCTCCATCGACAACAACTTCGACCTGGGCTCGGGCCTCTACGTGCTGCTCGAGCACCTCTACAACGAGAACGCACTGGGCTTCGGGCGGGGACGGGCCGGCACCCTGCTGCCCTTCTTCGAGGCGACCCCCCGGCCGCCGCCGGGCGCACCCGTCGTGCCCGGGGCGCTGTACGTCCAGCCCGCCTCGCCCGCCATCCTCGGCGGGAGCCGGGTGGTCTCCGGCGCCCGCCACATCACCGGGCTGCAGGTCTCCTACGAGCTCTCCACGGCGCTGCGCGGCGACGTGCTGCTGCTCTGGGACTGGAGCGGCCGGAGCGCCGCGCTGGCCCCCGCGGTCGTCTTCGACGGCTGGAACTCGGCCCAGATCACCCTCGGCGCCCAGCTCTTCGGCGGCCCCCGGCTCTCGGAGTACGGAGATCGCAAGCCCATCGGCTTCGTGATCGCCGAGTGGTTCTTCTAGGAGCTACACTGGGGGCTCCGCAACGAGCCGAGGAGGGGGTCCGATGAACCGCATCGTCGACGTGGGGAGCTCGCTGGCCGCCAGCGTGGCGCGGCTCGGGGCCGGCATCTCGGTGGGGAGGCCGGGCCGCCGGCCCGAGAAGACCCTCGAGCTGTACGAGTTCGAGGGCTGTCCCTACTGCCGCAAGGTGCGCGAGGCCCTCACCATCCTGGACCTGGACGCGATGGTGTACCCCTGCCCCAAGCAGGGCCCGCGCTTCCGGGAGCACGTGATCCGCGAGGGCGGCAAGGCGCAGTTCCCGTGGCTCGTGGACCCGAACACCGGCGACTCGCTGTACGAGTCCGACGCCATCGTGAAGCACCTCTTCGAGCACTACGGCGGCGGCGACGTGCCGCTCTTGCTCTCCCTGGGCCCGCTCACCGACGCCGGCGCCATGCTGGCGAGCGCGCTGCGCCCCGGCCTCGGCGCGCGCTACCGGGCCGCCAAGCCGCCCGAGCGCCCCCTCGAGCTGTGGAGCTTCGAGGGCTCGCCCTTCTGCCGGATCGCCCGGGAGGCGCTGTGCAGCCTGGAGCTGCCCTACCTGCTGCACAACGTGGGCAAGGGCAGCGCGGGCCGCGCCGCCTTCGTGGAGCGCTCGGGCAAGATGCAGGTCCCCTTCCTGGTGGACCCCAACACCGGCGTGGAGATGTTCGAGTCCGCCGACATCGTCGCCTACCTCGAGCGCACCTACGCGGTGGGCTAGAGCAGGCGGTCGAGGAGCAGGGTCCCGATCCCGAGGAAGCTCGCGAAGCCGAAGATGTCCGTGAGGTTGGTGACCACCACCCCCGAGCCCACGGCCGGGTCCTGGTTCATGGCCTTGAGCAGCAGCGGCACCGCGGCCCCCAGGATGCCCGCCACCGCCATGGTGAGCATCATGGTGACGAACAGCACCAGCCCGAGGTACGGGCTGCCCTGCCACAGGTAGGCGAGGGCTCCGCTCACCGCCCCCGTGGCCATGCCGATCACCAGGGAGACGCTCATCTCCTTGCCCACGGCGCGCAGCCCGCTCGAGAACTCGATCTCGCCCAGCGCGATGGCGCGGGTGATCACGGTGAGCGCCTGGATGCCGCTGTTGCCCCCCATGCCCGCCACCACGGGCATGAAGAACGCCAGGGCGACGATCTGCTCGAGGGTGCGCTCGAAGAGCCCGATCACCCAGGCGGCCACGAAGGCCGCGGCGAGGTTGAGGAGCATCCAGGGCAGGCGGCGGCGCACCGACTCCCGCGCCGGACGGAAGACGCGGTCCTCCTCGGAGAGGCCCGCGAGGTTGTACATGTCCTCGGTGGCCTCCTCGGTGATCACGTCGATCACGTCGTCCACGGTGATGACGCCGAGGATGCGGTCGTCGGCGTCCACCACCGGCACCGCGAGCAGGTTGTAGCGCGCGACGATCTGGGCGACCTCCTCCTGGTCCGCGTGGGCGCCCACCGACACCGGGTCCTCGATCATCAGCTCGCCGCAGCGGCGCTGGGCACCGGCGGCCACGAGGCGCCGGATCGGCACCACGCCGCGCAGGTGTCCCTTCTCGTCGGTGACGTAGAGGTAGAAGATCGCCTCGAAGTCCTCGCCGGCCTCGCGGATGCGGTCGATGGCCTCCTGGGCCGTCATGTCCTCGTGGAGCGCGAGGAAGCGCGTGGTCATCACGCGGCCGGCGCTCGCCGGCGGGTAGAGCTCCGCCTGGCGCAGCTCGGCGAGCTTGTACTCGGGCAGCAGGGCGAGCACGCGCTCGCGCCGCTCCTCGGGGAGCCACTCCACCATCTCCACCATGTCGTCGAGCTCGAGGCGGGCGATCACCTGGGCGAGGCGCTCGTCGCCCAGGGCCTCGAACACCATGGGCAGCATCTCGGCCGGCAGCTCGGTGAGCGTGGAGGCGGCGCGGCGCTGGCGGAACAGCAGCTCCACCACGGTGCGGATCTCGGGCGGGGTGAGGCCGGAGAAGACCGGGCCGAGGTCGGCGGGATGGATGCGGGCCAGCAGCCGCTCGGCGCGCGAGCTCACGCCCGTCGCCAGCAGGCGGCGGAGGATCCGCAAGGTCTCCTGAGGTGTCGCCATGGCAAGGGCCCCGCTCTCCCGCCGGGCCCGGGAGGGTCAGGCGGGGAGGATCCTCGTCGCGCGTCGCGGACCGCGTTGGTCCGCGCTGTCGGCGGTCTCTTCCCGTTCCATCGTCGAAGGACGATTTCTACCGCAGCTCCGGGGATTTCTCTACCCCGCCGACTGGCCGGGCGCGGTGATAGGATGGGGCCGGGAGGGTCCCCGTGAGACACCTCGTCGTCGTTCCCCACACCCACTGGGACCGGGAGTGGCACCACTCCTTCGAGGCCTTCCGCCATCGCCTGGTCGGGCTGGTGGACGGGCTGCTCGACCTGCTCGAGGGCGACCCGGCCTTCCGCCACTTCACCCTGGACGGGCAGGCCATCGTGGTGGACGACTACCTCGAGGTGCGGCCGTCCCAGCGCGAGCGCATCGCGAAGCTGGTCCGGGACGGGCGGCTGCTGGTGGGTCCCTGGTACGTGCTGCCCGACGAGTGGCTGGTCTCGGGGGAGGCGCTGATCCGCAACCTGCGGCTGGGCCTCTCCCGGGCGCGCGCCCTCGGCGCCGCCATGGAGCTGGGCTACGTGCCCGACCAGTTCGGCCACGTGGGGCAGCTTCCCCAGCTCTTCGCGGGCTTCGGCTTCCCGGCGGCGGCGCTCTGGCGCGGCGTCGGAGCGGACGTCGACGAGACGCTCTTCGAGTGGGAGGCGCCCGACGGGACGCGCCTGCCCACCGTCTACCTGCCCTTCGGCTACGGCAACGCCGAGCGCCTGCCCCTCGAGCCCGGCGCCCTGGCCGCGCGTCTCGAGCGCATCGCGACCCGCCTCGCGAGGCACTCGCGGGTCCCGACCCTGCTGCTGATGAACGGCGCCGACCACCAGGCGCCCCAGCCCGGGCTGCCCCGCGCCCTCGAGGCCGCCGGCGCACGGCTCACCGACGCGAGCGTCGAGATCGGCACGCTGCCCGGCTTCTGGGAGCGGGCGCGGAGCGAGGCGTCGGGCCCGCTGCCGCGCCATCGCGGGGAGCTGCGGTCGGGCCTGCGCGCGCCGCTCCTGCCGGGCTGCGCGTCGGCGCGCATGGAGCAGAAGCGCCGGGACTTCGCGCTCGACCGCGAGCTGACCCGCTACCTCGAGCCCCTGGCCGCCTGGCTCTCGGCCCACGGCGGCGATCCCGGGACCGACGCCATCGACCACGCCTGGCGACAGGTGCTCCGCAACCACCCCCACGACTCCATCTGCGGCTGCTCGATCGACGCCGTCCACGACGAGGTCGACGCCCGCCTGGCCCGCGCCGAGGCCTGGGTGGCGGCCCACCGCGCCCGCGTCGCGGCAGACCTGGCGCGCCTCGTGGCCGCGCCGCCCCCGGCGGCGACGGCAGGGCTGGGCGAGCCGGGCGAGGCCCTGGTGGTGTGGAACCCGAACGCCGCAGGGCGCGCCGGTGTCGACGGAGAGCTGGAGCTCGACCTGCCGCTTCGCGGCCGGCGCGTGGCGCCCTTCCACCTGCGCGACGCCCGGGGCCGGAGCCTTCCGGCGCGTGCCGACCTCCTGGATGCGGGCGCGGACCGCTTCGACTGGGTGCTGCCCGCGTCGCTGCGCGACGTCGTGCTGCGCCTGATGGAGGGCGAGATCGGCGGGGCCTTCGTGCGCGGCGTCCGGCTGCGCCGGCGTGGTCGCCGCGCCGTGGTCGACCTGCGCCTCGGTCGGCACCCGGAGCCCTTCGACGTCGAGCCGGCCCGGCGGCGCCTCGGCGCCTGGCTGCGCGAAGGCCGGGTGGACGCGGTGCGGCTGCGCGCCCGCACCGTGCCCCGGGTCCGCCTGCGCTTCGCCGACGAGCTGCCGGGCTGGGGGGTGAGCGCGTACCGCGTCGCGCCGGGCGAGGCACCCGGAGCGGCCGGCGTGCGCTCGGGGCACCGCGCCGACGGCGGCGCCTGGATCGGGAACGCCCACTGGCGGGTGGAGGTCGCGATCGACGGCCGCGTGGACCTCCACCACCTCGGCCTCGGCTGCGAGGTGCGCGACGCCCTGCGCATCGTCTCCGAGGGCGACCGCGGCGACGAGTACAACTTCGACCCGGTCCCCGGTGGCGAGGTGGTGGACCGTCCGCAGCGCGTGCGCGTCGCCCTCGACCCGGCGGCGGGGGGCGAGGCGTCGGTGCGCATCGCCGCGCGCTTCCGCGTGCCCCGCGGCCTGGTCGCCGGGCGCGACCGGCGCCGCCGCGAGCGGGCGGTGCTCCCGGTTCGGCTCGGCCTGCGCCTGCGCGAGGGCCTCGACACGCTCGAGCTCGAGGTCGAGCTCGACAACACCGCCCGGGACCATCGCCTGCGGCTCCAGGTGAGCGCGCCCTTCCCGGCGCGGCGCTTCGAGGTGGAGAGCGCCTTCGAGATCGCGGAGCGCCCGATCGAGCCGGGCCCGGACGACTTCGGTCCCCACCCCGCGGAGCGTCCCATCGGGGCCACTCCCCAGCGCGGCTTCGCCACCCTCGAAGGCGAGACGCTGGGCCTGAGCGTCGCCAACCGCGGCGGCGGCGAGGTGGAGGCCCTCGCCGACGACGGGCACGGGCGCGGCGCCCTGGCCGTGACCCTGCTGCGCGCCGTGGGCTGGCTCTCCCGGGGCGATCTCGCGCTGCGCCCCATGGACGCGGGGCCGCGCCTGGAGACGCCGGGCGCCCAGGTGCCCGGCGTGCATCGCCTGGCCTTCGGGCTGCGCCTGCATGCGGCGGACGAGGCCGCCCGCGTCGCCGCCGCCCACCGCTTCGCGCACCCGCCGCTGCCGATCCGCCGCGGCGAGAGCGCCGCCGAGGCCACGCCGCTTCGCGACGGCGACCGGCTGGTGCGGCTCGACGACCCGGGCGTCTCGATCAGCGCCCTCGAGCCCCGGGCCGAGGGCGGCAGCCGGCTGCGCCTGGTGGAGATCGGCGGCGCCGACCGCGAGCTGCGGCTTCGCTTCGGCGTGCCGGCGCTGCGCGCGGTGCGGGTGGTGGATCTCGCCGGTCGCGGCCTGGACTCCCCGGCCGTGCACTGGGACGGATCCGAGCTGCGCCTCGTGCTGCCGGCGCACAGGATCGTGACCCTCCAGCTCGACTGACCCGGCGGCTCCTGCCGCCCCCCTGCCGGCCCCGCTCCGGCGTCGTGCGTCGGGGCTGCGCCGGAGCTTCCGGCCTGCCGCGCGGCGCCTGCCGCCCGCCTGCCAGCGCGCTCTGGGCTCGTGCGCCGGCAGCCCGCGCGACGCCCTTGCGCAACTCGGGGCGCGGGTCGCCGCGCGGACTCCACCTTTCGCACTTCCAGCCCCACTGGAATCTCCGCTGGTACGCGACTCGGTAAAGGAACCCCAGGGCTCGCCGATGTTTTTCGCGCACCGCGTTCTACCGACGCCAGTCACGGCGGAACCACGGAGGATGCGTCGGAAGTTGCCGGGATCGAGTGTCGTGCGAAATGGCGCATGGGCGGCAGGGCTCGCCTGCGCGCTCGCGCTCGTGTGGGTCTCCGCCCCGGGCGCGGCGCGCGAGCGCTTCACCGGGGACTGGCGCGACCTCGAGATCCCCGGAGGCGCGGACCGGCGCATCGTGGACCAGCGCGAGTGGGCGGCGCGCCTCGTCGAGGCCCTCGACCTCTCCGACGCCCTGCCTCCCGACCACGGTCCCGAGGACGTCTACTCGCTGCTGTGTCCGTCGCGGGTCGAGCGCAGCGTCCGGGCCGAGGGGCGGCGCGTGCCGACCCGTCCCCCGTTCCACGTGAGCATCGACCAGCCGACGGGCCAGCCCGGCGCACCCCTGCGCATGGTGGTGGCCGCGCCCGCCACCGCGCTCTACGTGCTGCGCGTGAAGGGCCGGGGCCACGCGCGCTGGTCCCTCGACCGGCGCAGCGTCGGCGGCGTCGACCCCACGCTCCTCGGCGTCGACGTCGGCGACGTGCTGGTGCCGCTCTCCCGGGGGCCCCACGAGCTCGAGGCCGTCGCGGCGCCCGGGACGCGGATCGAGCGCGTGGAGCTCACCGCCTTCCGGCCGCTCTGCATCGCGCCGGCCGGCGGCTGGGGCGGCGACGGCCCGCTCCACTTCGGCGCCAAGGCACGCACCCTGGTGCGCGCCTTCGGGATCGAGGGTCGGCTGCCCGCCGACGGTGAGCCCCTCGCCCTCGAGGGCGAGGCCTTCGAGGAGGGGAGCCGCAACGCGCGCCGCACCAACGAGCGGCTGCGCGAGCCGGCCTCGGGCGACGCCTGGGCGACGGCCAGCGGCGGACCCGCCGAGCTCGCCTGGCGCTTCGAGATCGAGGATCCGGGCCTGTTCAGCGTCGTGGCCCGGGTGCACGGCGGCCAGCGCCAGCTGTGGTCCATGGACGGCTACCTCGAGGTGCGCCACTCCCCGGAGCCCTCGGGCGACGCCTTCGCGTGGGGCGAGGTCGCCACCCTGCCGCTCGACGGCGGCGAGCACGTCCTGCGCGCCCGCATCGCGCCGGGCTCGGGCGTGGATCGCGTCCACCTGGTGCGCCGCCGCACCCGGGACGCCGACTACCTCGCGCTCCTCGACCAGCTCGGCTTCCGGGAGGGCGCGCCGGGCGCCCCGGTGACGGCCGACGCCGCGGCGCGGAACCTGTCGAACCCGGGCTTCGACCTCCTCGTGGCGGACCTGCTGCGCCGGGTGGGAGGACGCCCCGGCGATCCCCTGGCGTTGCTCGCCGACGACCTCGAGCGCTACTTCGAGCGGCCCCTCTCGCCGGTGCTGCCCGCGGACCTGGGCCCGTGAGCGCCGGGCCGCAGGGACGCCGGGTGCTGTGGCTGGGGGCCTGCCTGGTCCTCGCGCCGTGCGCGGCCGGCGCCGAGTCCCAGGGCGACCGGCTCTCCTTCCGCCCGTCCGTCACCCTGAGCTTCGAGGCGACGGACAACGGCCTCCAGGCCCTCGACGGAACGGACACCGAGTGGACCTACGGCGCCGCCCTCGAGCCGCGCCTCGAGCTCGAGTACGAGCGGCCCCGCCTGCGCGCCGGCACCGCGATCGGCGCCGACCTGCGCTACTCCGTCGACGAGCCCGCGCTCCGCGACGCGTTCCTCGACCTCTCGGCCTTCGTGGAGTGGGAGCTCCTGCGCGGCCTCACCCTGCGCATCTCGGACCAATTCGTCCCCCAGGCGGTGCGCCTGGGCTCGCCCTCGGACGACGTGCGCAACCTGCGCCAGTCGAACCTCGCCATGGTGGAGCTCAACTACCGCCGCGAGCTGCGGCGGCGCCGCGCCGTCGAGCTCGGGGTCCGCGGCTCGCGCTTCGACAGCCAGGGCTTCGCCGCCTCCCTCGACCTCGACGCCGACGGGCTCCCGGACCTGGTCGGCAACCTGCGCTCGGACTACTGGAGCGGCGCCGCCTACCTGGAGGCCCAGCAGTCCCTCGGCCGCCACTCCCTCGTCTACCTGCGCGGGGAGCTGCGGGAGCGCACCTTCGACGAGATCCCGCGCTCCGACTTCTCCGAGTGGTCGAGCCAGCTGGGCCTGCGCAGCCAGATCGCGAAGCGCCTCGAGCTCGACATGGCGCTCGGCTACGGCAGCGTCGACTACGACGACCTGCCCTCGGACTCGCGCCTCATCGGCCGCGCCGAGCTCGACTACGTCCTGCCCCGGGGCTGGGGGCTCCAGGGCGCCTTCGTGCAGCGCTTCAGTGCCGGCGCCGGCGGCACGGACTTCGACGAGAGCACGGCGCGCTTCGGCGTCTCGAAGGTCCTGGGCCAGCGGACCCGCGCCTCCGCCGGCCTGCTCTGGACCCGCTTCCGCGCGGACTCCCCCGACTCCGACGCGAACCGGGTGACGGCCTTCGACCTCTCTCTCGAGCGCCAGCTCACCCGGCGCATCAAGGCCGTGCTGGCCTGGCAGCGCTGGCGCAACTCCGGCTCCGCAGACGACGACGACTTCACGCAGAACAGGGTGACCCTTGGCTTCACGTACGCACGCTGACCGACCGGCGACCTGGCGCCGGCTGCTCCTGGCGCTGCTCCTCGTCGCCGCTCCCACGGGAGCGGCCGGCGCCGAGCGGGGCCCCTACCGCATCGGACCCGGGGACGTCCTCGACGTCCGCGTCTGGCGCGAGCCCGACCTCTCGGGGCGCCACCGCGTGGGCGTGGACGGGAGCGTCCAGCACGTCCTCGCCGGCGGCGTCGTCGCCGAGGGGAGCACCGTGGACGAGCTCGCCGCCCGGCTACGCGAGCGGCTCGAGCACGACTTCCTGCGCGAGGCCCGGGTGGCCGTCACCCTGGTCGAGTCGAGCCGCCGGCGCGCCTCGGTGCTGGGCTCGGTCGAGAGCCCCGGCGCCTATCCCGTGGGCAGCGAGGCGCGCGTCCTCGACCTGATCGCCGCTGCCGGCGGCCTCTCCACCGCCGCCAGCGGGGAGGCGACGCTGCTGCGCTTCGACGACGCGCCGGAGCAGGGCGCGGCGCGCTCCGAGGCCGAGGCCCGGGAGCGCATCGAGATCGACCTGAACCGCCTGCTGGCGGGCGCCGACCTCTCGGCCAACCACCCCGTCGGGATCGGCGACGTGCTGGTGGTTCGGGGCAGCGACGTCGCGAGCCCGCCGCCGGCCGGTGGCGGCCGCATCCGCGTGGTGGGGCAGGTGGGCCGACCGGGCAACTTCCCGCTCTCCGAGGCCCCGACCCTGCTCGACGCGGTGCTCGCCGCGGGCGGCCTCGGCGAGTACGCGGCCGCCAACCGCGCGCGGCTGGTGCGCGAGACCGACGGGGCTCGGGAGGAGCTGCGGGTGCGCCTCGGGGACCTCCTCGAGGGCAGCTCCGAGGAGCCCAACCGCAGCCTTCGCGACGGCGACCTGATCGTGGTCCCGGAGTCCTTCTTCTGATGCGCGATGGAGCCGAGCCCATGGAGAGCCACGTCCCTGCCATCGAGGGCAGTCACCTCGCCGACCAGCTCGCGGTGCTGCGGCGCCGCTGGCGGACGGTGCTGGTCACCTTCCTCGCCTTCACCGGGGTCGCCGTCGCGATGAACGCCCGGCTGCCCAAGGTCTACCAGTCCACGGCGCGCATCGTGGTCGGCGGTACCTGGGGCGGCGGGCTGCTCTCGGACCGCCTCACGCCCATGGAGGGCTACCTCCTCGAGCGCCGCTCCTTCGAGACCCAGCTCGAGGTGATCCGCAGCGAGCCCGTCGCGATGCTGGCCGCCGAGCGCCTCGGCCGCATCGCGGCCGACTCGCCCCGGGCGGAGCTCGAGGCCGCCGCGGCCCGGGTGAAGGGCGCGCTGAGCGTGAGCCACCTCCGCGACACCCGCATCGTGCTGATCTCGTCCCGGGCCGCCTCGCCCGAGGAAGCCCAGCAGGTCGCCAACGCGGTCGCCCACGCCTACATCGACTACGCCCAGCAGCGCGGCAGCGATGCCCGCACCCAGTCCATCGCGTGGCTCACCGACGAGATCGACGAGCTGCGCCAGAAGCTGCGCAGCTCCGAGGAGCGCCTGCTCGACTACCTGGCCGAGAACGATCTCGGCGGCGAGCCCGAGGCCGCCGCCGAGGCGCCCGCGCCGGGCGGCGAGACCCACCGCGCCGAGCTCGCCGCCGCCGAGGTGAAGCTGAGCGAGCTGCTCGGTCGCTACCGCGAGCGCCACCCCAAGGTGGTCGAGGCGCGGGCCAAGGTGTCGGCCCTGCGACGCCGCATCGCGTCGGGCCAGGAGCGCCACACCGAGTCCCAGCGCAACCTGATCCAGTACCGGCTGCTCAAGCGCGACGCCGACCTCGATCACCAGATGTACGAGGTGCTGCTCAAGAAGCTGAAGGAGACCGACGTCTCCGACGGCCTCGGCGAGTCGGACATCCGCGTCCTCGAGCTGGCGAAGCGGCCCGGCGTCGCGGTGGCGCCCCGGGTGGCCCGCAACGTCGCGATCGCGGCGCTGCTCGCGCTGTGCTTCGCCGTGGCCCTCGCCTACGCGGTCGAGTACTTCGACCGGGGCGTGGCGTCGGCGGACGACGTGCGCCGCGCCCTGGGCCTCTCGACCCTCGGCGTGGTGAGCCGCTTCGCCGAGGGCGCCGACGCGCTGGCGGCGGGAAGGGCCGGCTCCGTCGAGGCCGAGATGTTCCGCACCCTGCGCAGCAACCTGCGCTTCGCCCACGTCGACAAGCCGCGCCGGGTGGTGCTGGTGACGAGCACCGGGCCCGCCGAGGGCAAGTCCACCATCCTCGCGAACCTGGGCGTGTCCCTGGCCCAGAGCGGTCGGCGCACGCTGCTCGTGGACACGGACCTGCGCCGGCCGTCGCTGCACCGCATCTTCGGCTTCGCGAAGGGCACGGGGCTCGCCGACATCCTGGCCGGCGACGTCGACCTCGACGAGACCATCCGCGGCACGCCCATCGACGGCCTCGACGCCGTGCCCTGCGGCACGGTGCCCGTGAACCCCGCGGAGCTGATCGAGTCCACGCGCCTCCAGGAGCTCCTGGTGCGCATGCGCGAGCGCTACGACTACGTGCTGCTGGATTCGCCGCCCGCCGGCGGCCTGGTGGACGCCAGCCTGCTCTCCTCCCTGGCCGACGGCGCGATCTTCGTGGTGGAGCCGCGCCGCTACGACTGGCGCATGCTGCGCTCGACCCTCGCCCAGCTGTCCCGGGCCGGCTCGCGGGTCTACGGCGCGGTGCTCAACAAGGCCGCCCGCGACGAGGGGGCCTCGCTCTACGGCTACTACCACTACGGCCGCGGCGAGCCCGATCGCGACGCGGCGGCCAGCGAGGCCGCCTGAGCCATGGCGAGGGGACGCTGGCTCATCGCCGGGCTGATGGCCCTGCTTGCGGCGGGCGTCGCACTGCGGGGGGGCGTCACGCCCGGGGGCGCCGCGGCGCTCCACGCCGCCGCGGGGGTCCTGGGCCTGGCGGTGGCGCTGCGCGGGCGGCGGCCCGCCGCGCCGGGCTCCGCCCTGGCGCTGGCGATCGCCTGGACGGGACTGGCGCTGGCCTCGGTGCTCTGGAGCCGTAGCGCCGACGCCTCCCTGGACGCCGCCGCCGCCATCGCGGCGGCCGGCGTCGTCTTCCTGGTCGCCACGCTGCTGCCCGACGCGACGGCGCGGCGGGAGCTCGCCGGGAGCTTCGCGGTGCTGGGCGCCGTGGTGGCGGGCCTGGCCGTCGGCGCCGTGGCGCTCGGCGAGCGCGCCGACTTCCCCTTCGGCAACCCGAACCACCTGGCGGCGTGGCTGCTGCTGCCCGCCGGGATCGGCTTCGCGGCGAGCGCGTCCCGGGAGTCCGTGCGCCGCGGGCGCCGCGAGGACGGGCTGCTCTGGTTCGGCCTGGTGGCGATCACCGGCGCAGGCATCGCGGCCACCCGGTCCGTGGGCGCGGGCCTCGCCGTAGCCGCGGGCCTGGGCGGCTACCTCGCGCTCTCGTGGCTCGGCGCGCGGCGCGGCGTGGTGCTGGCGGCACTCGGCTTCGTCGCGACCGCGATCGCGCTGACGCTGCTCCCCGCCGCCTGGCCCGGCTGGGTGCCCGCGGAGGCGGCTGGCGCCGAGTCGTCGCCGGGCCTGCGCTGGGCGGTGTGGGGGGCCTCGGCGCGCGCCGCCTGGGAGGCCGGCCCGCTGGGCGTCGGGGCCGGCGCATTCCCCGCCGCCTTCCTCGGCGAGCGTCCGTCGGGCGTCCCCTACGCGGCGCGCCACGCCCACAGCGAGCCGCTCCACGGGCTGGTGGAGCTCGGGCTGCCCTTCCTGGTGCTGGCCCTCGCGACCGGCGTGGTGGCGGTGCGCAGCGTGGGCCGCCGGCTTGCCCGGGGTGCCTCGCGGACGACCTGGGGCGCCGTCACGGCGCTGCTCGCGCTGGCCGCCCACAGCCTGGTGGACTTCCCGCTCCACATTCCCGCCGTCGCGCTCGCCGCCGCCGCACTGGCCGGCCCGCTCTGGCCGCGTCCCCGGGGCGCGGGCGGGTGGGGCACGCGAGCCGGGCTCGCGGCGCTGTCCCTCACCGCGCTGGTCCTGGCCGGAACCCAGGGCGGTGCGGTGTGGAGCGAGCGCGAGGCGAGCCTGCGTCTCGCCCGGGGCGACTTCGCGGGCGCGGTGGCGAGCGCCGAGCGCGGCCTGCGCCTGCGTCCGGCCCGGGGCGGGCTGCACGCCGTGCTGGCGCGGGCGGCCGAGCACGAGTGGCGCTTCGCCGGCGGCGGCGTCGCGCGCCGGGAGCTCGCCGTCTCCACCCTGGTGCGCGCCGTCGCGCTGGCTCCCGCCGACGCGAAGCTGCGCGTGACCCGCGCCCGGCTGCGCGCGCGCTCCGGCGACGGCGAGGGGGCCCTCGAGGACCTCTCCACCGCCGCGGTCCTGGACCCGCGCTCGCCGGTCCCCCACCTCGCCATGGCGCGCCTGCACCTCGACCGCGGCGCCCCGGATCCCGCCCTGGGCTCGCTGCGCGACGCGCTGGAGCGCCACCCGCGCGTGGTCGACCCCGGGCTGCGGGCCCTGCTCGTGGCCACCGGCGAGCCGGCGCTGGTGCGCGCCTCGTTGCCCCGGGACGCCAGGGGCCACCGCGCGGCTGCCTCGCTCTTCTCGGAGCACGGCTTCCTGCGCGCGGCCGCCGAGGAGTACGCCCGCGCCCACGCGGCGGCGCCCGAGGACGTCGAGTCCGCGCTGCGCGCCGCGTCCTACTTCGAGCGCGCCAGGGACGCGACCGCGGCTCGCGCGGTGCTGCTCCGGGCCCTCGAGCGCGCCCCCGCGGAGCCCCGGCTGCGCGACCGCCTCGCCCGCCTGCACGCCCGGGGGACCGCGGCGGACGCCTCGGCCGCCGGGAAGGGCTCCGGGGGTGGGGGCGCGGGGTGAGGTCGGCGCTCTGGCTCTGGGGCGTCCCGCTCGGGCTGGGCGCCTTCGGCGGCGCCCTCGCGACCGGTGCGCCCGACGACATGGCGGGCGCCCTGGCGGTGTGGGGGCTGGTGCTGATCCCCGTGTGCCTGGTGCTCTCGGCCCGCGAGCCCCGCGACGAGTCCCGGGCGCTGCTGGCGATCTTCCTGGCGGCGGTGTTCGTCCGCTTCGGCGTCGCGCTCCTCGTCGCCTACGCGGCGCCGAGCCAGTTCTTCGCGCTCGACGACCACAAGTACACCCGGTACGGGATCGAGCTTGCGGCGCACTGGGCGGGGGAGGGGCCCTTCCCGGAGATCTACGGCCGGCTCGGCTACTACGCCTGGAACGCGTTCCTGTTCACCCTGCTCGGGCCCTCGCCGCTCGCGCCGGTGTTCGTCAACACGGTGCTGGGCGGGGTCGCCTGCCTGCTCGCCCACTCCATCGCGCGGGAGCTCGGCGGCCCCCGGGCCGGCCTGCTGGCCGCGGGCATCGCCGCCTTCTGGCCCTCCCTGGTGCTGTGGTCGAGCCTCAACCTGAAGGACGCCTCCGCGATCTTCGGGCTGCTGCTGCTGCTGCGCGGGGCCCAGCGGCTGGCGAGCCGCATCGCACTGGCGCCGGTCCTCCAGCTCGCCCTGGGCTTCTTCGTTGTGGCGATGCTGCGCAACTACCTGGCCTGGGTGGCGGGGGCGTCGGTGGCCCTCGCCTGGCTGCTGCCCCGGCTCCGCACCTCGCCGGTGGTCTCCCTGGCGCTGCTCGGGGCGGTGGGCGTGATGCTCGGCCAGGTCGCGCCCATCCAGGAGCTGGCCGAGGAGGCGAGCTTCGAGTCCATCGACCGCGCGCGGCGGGGCCTCGCCCTCGGCGCCTCGGCCTACCTGGCCGATGCGGACGTGAGCACGCCGGCTCGCGCCCTCGGCTTCCTGCCCGTCGGGCTCGTCTACTTCCTGCTGGCGCCCCTGCCGTGGCAGCTCTTCAACAGCCGGCAGCTCTTCACCCTGCCCGAGATGCTGGCCTGGTACGCCCTCATCCCGCTGGTGGTGCTGGGCCTCCGCGACGCGCTGCGCACGCGCTTCGCGGCGGCCGCGCCGCCCGCCTTCTTCGCCGCCTTCGCGAGCATCACCTACGCGCTGGTCGAGGGGAACCTCGGCACCGCCTACCGGCACCGCGCCCAGGTGATGGTCCTGTTCCTGCTGTTCGCCGCGGTCGGCGCCGCGGGCCGCCGCTTCGCGCTGCGGCCCGGCGCGCTCGGCGCACGCCCGGCCCCGGTGCTGGAGAGCCGGGCGTGAAGGTCGGTCTGCTGGTCGAGAACGACGTCGCCTTCGTGAGCGAGGAGGTCGCGGCCCTGCGCCGCCTGCACCACCGCGTGGAGGTCGCCTCGGTGTTCCGGCCGGACCCGCCGGAGCGCTGGCAGCGCGCCTTCGAGGGCCCGGTCTGGTACCCGGCGCGGGGCCGGGCGGGCTGGCTCGCCCGCGCACTGCGCGACACCTCGCGGCGGCCGGGCCGGCTGGCGCGACTCGCCGCGACGGCGCGGGCCGAGGGCGCGCCCCTGCGCCTCGTCGCCCTCGCGGCCGACCTCGCGCGGCGCGCCACCCGCGAGGGCTGGAGCCACGTCCACGGCAGCTTCGCCACCTATCCCGCCTGGACCGCGTGGGCGGTGGCCGAGCTGGCGGACCTCCGGTTCAGCTTCACGGGCCACGCCTACGACGTGCAGCGGCCGCGTCCCTGGCTGCCGCGCCTGGTCGAGCAGGCCGCCTTCGTGCGCGCCATCTCCGAGGAGACCGGCGCGCGCCTGCGGCGCGAGGGCCGGGAAGGGGGCGGCCGGGTCCGCGTCGGACACCTGGGCGTGGACGTCGAGCGCTTCGCGCCGCGCCGCGCGCCCGCCCCGGGCCGCGCCGAGGTGCTCGCCGTGGCGCGGCTGGTGCCGAAGAAGGGGATCGGCACCCTGGTCGATGCGGCCGCGGAGCTGGCGCGCCGCGGCCGTCGCTTCCGGATGCGCATCCTCGGCGACGGCCCGCTGCGCGCCGGGCTGGCACGCCGCATCGAGGCCTCGGGCCTGGCGGACCGCGTCCGGCTCGAGGGCGCGGCCGACCACGCCCGGGTCTCGCGCGCCCTCGAGCGGGCCAGCGTCTTCGCGCTGCCCTGCGTGGTGGATCGCCGGGGCGAGCACGACGGCCTGCCCGTGGCGCTCCTCGAGGCGATGGCGAGCGGGCTCCCGGTGGTCTCGACGCCCGTGGGCGGGATCGCGGACGCGATCGAGAGCGGGCGCAACGGCCTGCTGGTGCCGCCCGGCGACTCCCGCGCACTGGCGTCCGCACTGGCGCGGCTCCTCGACGACCCCGACGCCGCCGCGCGCCTGGGCCGCCGCGCGCGGGAGACCGTGCTCGAGGGCTTTCGCCTCGACGCCGCCGCCGCCCGGCTGGCGGGCTGGATGGAGGGCGCGACGCCGTGAGCGCGCGCCGACGCGTCCTGGTGCTCGCCTACTACTTCCCGCCCATCGGAGGCGGCGGCGTGAACCGCACCCTGAAGGCGGTGCGCGCCTTCGCGGGGGCGGGCTGGGAGCCCGTGGTGCTGACCGTGGACGACGCCGCCTGGGCCCACGACCCCGAGCTCCTCGCCGCGGTGCCCGAGCGCGCGCGGGTGGTGCGGCTGCCGAACCCGGACTGGGGCCGGGTCGCCTCCCGCCGGGCGCTCGCCCAGGGCCGTGCCCCGGACGCGAGGCCGGGCCGCGGCCTGCTGCGCCGCTGGCTGGTGCCGGATCTCCACGTCGGCTGGAGCGCGCTGGCGGCCGCCTTCGCGGCCGGCTTCGCGCGCAGCGGCGCGGTGCAGGCCGTCTACTCGAGCGGTCCCCCGTACTCGGCCCACCTCGCCGGCTGGCTCGCGCGGCGCCTGGGCCTGCCCTGGGTGGCGGACTTCCGCGACGCCTGGACGGGCTACGACGGTCGCCAGGACTTCCCGCGTTGGCGCCGCGCCCTCGAGTCGCGGCTCGAGGGGGCGGTGCTGGGCGCGGCCGACCGCGTGCTGTTCGCCTCCGACGCCGTGCGGCAGCGCAGCATCGAGCGCCGGCCCGGCCTGGCGGCGCGCAGCGAGACGGTGCTCACCGGCTTCGACCCGGCGGAGTTCGCCCCGGCCGCCGGCGTGCCGCCGGACCCGGGCCCGGTCTCGGTCGTCCACGCCGGGGGCGCCCTGCGCGACCAGAAGGACGAGACCCTGGCGCAGCTCCTCGACGCGCTCCGTCGCTGGCGCCGCCGCGCGCCCGCGGATGCGGCCGAGGTGCGCCTCGCCTTCGTCGGAGGCGAGGCCGGACTCTCCGAGCGGATCGCGCAGGCCGGTCTCGCCGGCTGGGTCGACGTCGAGCCCGCGCTGCCGCGCCGCGCCCTGCCGGCGCGGCTGGCCCGGGCGCACCGCTGCCTCTACCTGGCACCCGCGGGCCGCGCCGGCGCCGACCCGGTGCCCGGCAAGCTCTTCGACGCCGCCGGCGCCGACCGGCGACTCCTCGCCCTCTCGCCCCGCGGCGGCGTGACGGGCCTCATCGACGAGCTCGACCTCGGCGAGTGGGTGGACCCGCGGGATGCCGCCGGGCTCGTCCGCCGCCTCGACGGCCTGCGCCGGGAGGCGCGCTACGGGCTGCGGCGGCCCGCCGCACGCGGCCGCACCGCCCTCGACGCCGCGCGCAGCCAGGCGCGCATGGTCGCCGCCCTGGAGACGGTCGTGGCCGCCCGCCGGCGCGAGGAGCCCCCCTGGCAGGAGCGCGCCATCGCGCGCTTCGGGTCGGAGGGACGGGAGCGCAGCATCGCGCGCTCCCGCTGGGAGGGGAAGGAGTGCAGCATCGCGCGTCCCCGATCCGAGGCACCGGAGGAGCGACTCCGGCAGGGCGTCCCGTGTCCGTGAGGGGCCGCGTCAGCGTGAGCCTGGTGGGCTACCGCAGCCGGGGCGACCTGCCCGCCTGCCTGGCGGCCGTCTCGGCCCAGGGCGACGTGGTGGGCGAGGTGCTGCTGGCCGACAACGGCTCGGACGACGGCAGCGTCGAGTGGGTGCGTCGCCACCACCCCGAGGTCTCGGTGCTGGCGCTGGGGGACAACCTCGGGTTCGCGGCGGCCCACAACCGCAACTTCGCCCGGGCGCGGGGCGAGCTCTTCCTCGCGCTGAACCCCGACGTGGAGCTCGCGCCGGGCTGTCTCCAGCGTCTGGTCGCGGCCCTGGAGCGCGCTCCCCGGGTGGGGGCCGTGACGGGCCGCCTGCTGCGGCCCGGGGGAGGGCGCCGCCTCGACTCGGCGGGCATCGCCTGGTCGCCGGCGCGCACGCGCTTCGTCGACCGGGGCGAGGGCCAGCCGGCCTGGCGCTACGACACCGAGCAGGAGGTGTTCGGCGCCTGCGGGGCGGCGGCGCTCTACCGGGCACGCGCCCTCGAGGAGGTCTCGCGCCCCGGCGAGTCCCCCTTCGCCGAGGGCCTGTTCATGTACTACGAGGACGTGGACCTGGCCTGGCGGCTGCGTCGGGCGGGCTGGCGCACCCGCTACGTGCCCGGCGCCGAGGCGCGCCACCGGCGCGGCGGCTCGCGCGCCGCTTCGTCCTTCGTCGAGTACCACCTGGTGCGCAACCGGCTCTGGGTGAGCCTGCGCAACGCGAGCGCCACCGAGCTCCTGGCGGAGCTGCCCGGGCTGGTGGCCTTCGAGGTCGGCAAGGCGGCCCAGTCCCTGCGGCGCCCGCACCTGCGCGCCGCGCTGCGCGACCAGTGGCGTGGCATCGGCCCCGCCCTCGCGGCGCGGCGCGCCCGGGCCGGGGCGGGGGGAGCGGGCTGATGCGCATCCTGCACGTCACCAACACCGACTACTTCTGTGCCTTCCTGCTCCGCTCCCAGCTGCTCGCACTGCGCGAGCAGGGCCACGAGGTGGAGATCTGCTGCGGGCCGGGCCCGCTGGTGGAGGACCTGCGCCGGGAGGGCTTCCCGACCCACGTCGTCGCCAGCTCGCGCCGCCTGGATCCCGTCGCCGACCTGCGCAGCCTGGCCGGCTATCTGGCGCTGCTGCGCCGGCGCGACTACGACCTCGTGCACACCCACAACCCGAAGGTGAACGCGCTGGGCTGCCTGGCGGCGCGCTGGGCCGGGGTGCCCCGCGTGGTCTCGACCCTGCACGGCCTCTACTCCCACGACGGCCAGCGGCCCCTGGCGCGGCGCGTCTGGCGCAGCCTCGAGGCCGCCTCCTCGCGCCTCGCCGACCTGGTGCTGTGCCAGAGCGCCGAGGACGTGCGCACCGCGCGCCGGGGCCGCATCGTGCCCGACGAGCGGCTGCGCGCGCTGGGCAACGGCGTCGACCTGGCACGCTTCGCCCCCGAGCGCTTCGGTGGCGAGGACCGCGCCGCGCTGCGCCGCCGCCTCGGCCTCGCTCCCGGCGAGCGGGCCGTGGGCTTCGTGGGGCGCCTCGTGCGCGAGAAGGGCGTGCTCGAGCTCCACGCCGCCGTGGGCGAGCGGCGGGGCTGGCGCCTGTTCCTGATCGGACCCGACGAGGCGGCGGCCAAGAGCGACGCGATCCCGCCCGCCGCGCTCGAGCGCCCGGGGCGCGTGCGCTGGCTCGGGCTGCAGCGCGACATGCCGCCCCTCTACGCCGCCCTCGACGCCCTGGTGCTGCCGTCCCACCGCGAGGGCTTCCCGCGCAGCCTGATCGAGGCCGCCGCCATGGGGCGGCCCGCGGTGGCGACCTCGATCCGCGGCTGCCGCGAGGTGGTGCGCCACCGCGAGACGGGCCTGCTGGTCCCGGTGGGAAGCCCGCGGGACCTGCGCGCGGCCCTGGAGTCGGTGCTCGGGGATCCCGCCCGGCTGCGGCGCCTGGGCCGAGCGGCCCGGCGCCACGCCCGGGCCAGCTTCGACGAGCGCGCGGTCTTCGAGCGGGTGAGCCGGGCGTACCGGGAGCTCCCCATCGCCGAGGCGCCCCGGCTCGCGGCGTCCCTGCCCGGCGCCGCCCAGGAGGCTGACCCGAGAGGGTCGGCGGACGACGCGAGAGATTCCGCGAAGCGGAATCGCAGCCAGCTGAGCGAGCCCTTCGGGCTCGCTTTGCGCCGGAAGCCGACCCCTCCGGGGTCGGCCTCCTGGGCGGCCGCCGGGCGCTGCGCGCCGCCTGCGCCCCAAGGAGCGCGCAGGCCCGACCCCAAGCGCCCGGAATCCCCCCGGAAATCGCGCTAAAGCCGGGCCCTCGAGGCGCCGATGAGCCCGACGGACGCTCGGGGTTTCCCCGCGCGTCGGCTGCACGGAAGCTCGGAGGTGCCCGGTGTTCGTGATCCCGCCGAATGCGTCGCCCGCGAGGCGTTGGCTCGCGCACCTGGTGCGCGTCGCCGCAGGCTCGGTGCGGCCCGGCGACCGCTTCGACGACCAGCTGCCCCTCGATCCGGCGGCGGTGCGCGCCCTGGCGCTGCGCCACCGCGTCGCGCCGCTGCTGCATCGCGGGCTCGTGGACGGGCGGGTGGCCGACCCGCTGCCCGAGGGCCTGCGCGAGGCGCTGCGCCGGGACTACTACGCGACCCTGCGCAAGAACGTGATCGCTCTCGAGCTCGGCGCGGCGCTGCTGACGGACCTCGACGCCGCGGGCGTCGCGGCCGCCCCGCTCAAGGGCTGGGCGCTCGCCGAGGGGCCGGGCGCCGTCTACCCCGACGCCGGCGTGCGGCCCATGGACGACCTCGACCTGATCGTCGGACGCCACGACTGCGACCGCGCCAGCCGGGTGCTGCGCGAGCACGGCTTCGCGCCGGTGCAGACCCGCGCCGCGGCGCGCCTCGCCGGGGGCCACGAGATCGCCTTCCATCGCCGCATCGCCGGCGTGAACCTGTTCGTCGAGCTGCACTGGGCCTGGGCGGGCAGCGAGAGCCTGATGCGGGGCTTCGCCGTGTCGGGCGAGCAGTTCCTGGCCGGGCTGTGCGAGTCCGGGAAGGGCGGAGTGGGGCTCGCGCCGAGCCGGGTCGGGCACCTGCTGTTCGTGGCCGTGCACGCGGCGCGCCACGCCTTCTCGCGCTGGATCTGGCTGCTGGACCTGCACCGCCTGGTGGAGAGCGGACTGCTCGACTGGGCGGACCTGCTGAGCCAGGCCGAGGCCTACCGCTGCCGGCGCCCGCTCTACGCCGGGCTCGCCGCCACCCGCGAGCTGCTGCGCACGCCGATCCCCAAGGAGGTGCTCGCCGAGCTCGCCCCGGGGCCGGTGCGGCGCCAGCTGCTCAAGCGCAGCCTGGCCGGCTCGGGCACACCCCGCGCCGATCGCGAGCCGGACCCGCGCTCGGGACGCGTCGCCAAGCTGCTGCTGGGCGAGTCCTGGTGGGACGTCGCCCGCACCGCCGCCTGGGCGGTGGCGCCGGGCCGCGCCTGGTACGAGAAGCGCGGCGAGTCCGCGGACCTCACCCGACGGCTGCGCCACCCGGCCCGGGCGCTCGCGTCGCGCCGCCCGGCCACCCGGCGCACGGAGGGGCCGTCGTGAACCTCGACGCGACGCTGCGCCGCGTGCCCGGCATCGTGGCCCGCCGCATCGCGGGGGAGACGATCCTGGTGCCGGTGACCAAGCGGGCCCAGGAGATGGGGCTCTTCACCCTGAACGAGGTCGGCACCTTCGTGTGGGAGCGCCTGGACGGCGCCCGGCCCCTCGCCGCGATCGCGACGGAGCTGACCGAGGCCTTCGAGGTGGACGCTCCCCGGGCCGGCGAGGACCTGCTCGACTTCACCCGGCGCCTCGCCGAGGCGGGCTGCGCCGCGGAGGTGGAGCCGTGAACTTCGCACGCTC
This sequence comes from Myxococcota bacterium, assembly GCA_028277885.1. Classification (GTDB taxonomy): domain Bacteria; phylum Myxococcota_A; class UBA9160; order UBA9160; family UBA6930; genus JANQFK01. The sequence goes on along the minus strand of JANQFK010000043.1, from coordinate 46,048 downwards.
CCACGCCACCCGGCCCGACCTCGAGTCCGTGCCGAGCAATGCCATCACCCGGGACTACAAGCGGCGCATCGTGGAGGACCGCGTCCCGGTCTCGGCCTCCATCGAGCTGACCTTCCGCTGCAACCTGCACTGCACCCACTGCTACTGCCCGCCCGGCGAGCGCTCCCAGGAGCTCTCCACGGGCGAGATCAAGGACGTGCTCGACGAGCTGGCCCGCATGGGGACGCTCTTCCTGCTGATGACCGGCGGCGACCCGCTGCTGCGCAAGGACTTCCCCGAGCTCTACCGCCACGCCAAGGAGCTCGGCCTGCTGGTGACCGTGTTCACGAACGGCACGCTGATCGACGACCAGATCGCGGCGCTCTGGGAGGAGCTGCCGCCCTACCTGGTCGAGATCTCGCTCTACGGGCTCACCCGCGAGGTCTACGAGCAGGTGGTGGCGGTGAAGGGCTCCTACGACCGCTGCCTCGCGGGCATCCAGCGGGTGCTCGCCGATGGCCACCCGCTGGCCCTCAAGTGCCCGGCCACCCGCGAGAACGCCCACGAGATCCCGGGCCTCGCCCAGCTCGCCAAGGACCTCGGCGTCGACTTCCGCTACGACCCGCTGATCCTCGCCACCATGGAGGGGAAGACCCATCCCCACGCCCTGCGCCTCTCGGCCGAGGAGATCGTGGCCCTCGAGGCCGCCGACGTGGAGAAGGACCGGGCCTGGCGGAAGTACCTGACCGAGGAGAAGCTCCCCGTCCCGAAGGACGACGCGCTCTTCTCCTGCGGTGCCGGCAAGAACTCGCTGCACGTGGATCCCTACGGGAACGTGCAGGTCTGCCTGATGGTGAAGAACTTCCGGCACAGCCTGCGCGAGAAGCCCCTGGAGCGCATCTACCGCGACGACTTCCCGGAGATCCTCTCGATCAAGCGGGAGGAGGCCTCGAAGTGCGGCGGCTGCGAGCACCGGGTCACCTGCAACAACTGTCCGGGCATGGCGCTCTGGGAGACCGGGACCAACCAGTCCCACGTCGAGTTCGCCTGCGGTCTCTCGCAGGTGCGCGCGCGCAGCTACCCGGGCGCCGCCCGCGAGGCCGCCGCCGACGCCGGGGCTCCGGGCGCTTCGGCCGGCGGCTGCGCGAGCGGCGGATGCGGCGGCGGGGGCTGCGGGTCCGGCTCCGCCTCCGGCCCCGGTGGGCTGCTCCAGATCGCAGGACTCGGGGGAGCGAAATGAGCGAGCGGAAGCCCTACGAGCCGCCGAAGATCCGCCTGGTCGAGCTCGACGTGATGGCGAGCTTCCCGGACAACTGCAAGATGGACGTCGGGGCCGGTGGCTTCGGCGGCTCCGTCGGATCGTGCCAGCAGTCGAGCACGCCGACGGTGATGTGCATGAACATCGGCTCCTAGGGCTCGCCATGGCACGTTCCAGGCTGCGAGGCATCACCGTCGCCGGCATCCGCATGGCCATCGAGGCCCCGCCGAGCCTGCCCTGGCGCTGGCCCGAGGGTCCGCTGCTCCGCTTCGTCACCCCGGCCGAGGACGCGGACCTGCGCATCGGCGTGCGGGTGGGCGAGGTCCGCGCGCCGCGGGAGAGCAGCCTCCGCTACGACTCCGGCGGCGGCATCTTCGACGTCGCGCGGGAGGACGGGGACGACGGCGACGTCGTGATCGCGCTGCGCATCCGCGGTCGCCTGCAGCGCGTGGCGCGCTTCGACAAGGACTTCCGCGAGGGCGAGGTGGTGGTGGCGCCGGACTCGCTCTACGCCCGGGAGTGCTTCTACCCCCTCGCCTACCCCCTCGACGAGGTCGTGTTCCTGCACCGGATCGTGCGCGAGAGCGGCCTGCTGCTCCACGCCTGCGGCGCGGAGCGCGAGGGCTCCGCGCTGCTCTTCACGGGGCCCTCGGGCGCCGGCAAGACCACCATCGCGCGCCTGCTCCAGGAAGGGGCCGGCGCGCGCATCCTCTCCGACGACCGCATCGCGCTGCGCCTGCGCGACGGCGTCCTCCAGGCCCACGGCACGCCGTGGCACGGCGACGCCCCGCTGTCCGAGCCGGCCGCCGCCCGGGTGGCGGCGCTCCACGTGATCCGCCACGCGAAGGACGTCGTGGCCGAGCCCCTGGCCGGCGCCAGCGCGGCCGCCGCCGTGCTGGGCAACGCCTTCCTTCCCGCCCACGATCCCGCGGGCGCCGCCGCGGCGCTGGAGTTCGCGGCCCGCCTGGTGGAGCGCGCGCCGGTGATCCGGCTCGGCTTCCCCAAGGACGAGCGGTTGGTGCGCTACGCGTTCGGCTCCGCGCGCCTGCCCGACGCCGCCGGCCGGGCGGCCCGCCGCGCCCGGCCGCCGCGGGTGGCGCCGCCGCCCGGGCCGCCCGGCGCCTGAGCGGTCCGATGCCCGGGGGAGACCTCGCCAGCGGGCTGCGTGCGCCCGAGGAGGTGGCGCTCCTCACCCGCGCCCTCGAGGCCGGGGGCCTCGAGCTGGTGGCCCGCGGCGTCTCCATGCGGCCCCTGCTGCGCAGCGGGGATCGCGTCCAGCTGGCCCCCCGCACCCCGCGCCGCGGCGACGTCGCGCTGGTCGCGTTGGAGGACCGCGTGGTGCTGCATCGCCTGGTGCGCCGCCGCGCCGGACGCTGGCTGGTGCGCGGTGATGCGCGGCCCCGCGCCGACGGCTGGCACGAGCCCGAGCGCATCCTCGCCGTGGCGACGGGCTTCCGGCGCGACGCCGAGGCCGACGGCGGCGGACGCTGGCACCGCCTCGACCGCGCCCAGGACCGCTGGCGCGGACTCGCCCTCGCCACCGCGGCGCGCTGCCTGCGTCGCCTGGTGCCGCCCGGGGCCTGAGCCTAGACGTGGCACAGGCTGCCGCGACGCCGGGCGCTCTCCACCGCCGCGCGCAGCACGCCCGCCGAGATCGGCAGCGCGACGGCGGCCAGCACGACGAGGCGCGCGAGGGCGGGGCCGATCTCCCGGAAGCCCGCGCCCTCGAGCAGCGCGGCGCGGATCGCCGACAGCCCCGGCTCGACGGGCACCCACGCGGCGAGCTGCGACCACGGCTCGGGCAGCAGGCCGACGGGGAAGTAGACGCCGCCCAGGAAGCCGAAGCCGAACACCGCCAGCGTGGTGACGGCGCCGGGCCGGCGCAGCCAGAGCCAGGCCGCGGCGGCCAGCAGGCCCACCGGCGCGCAGGCCAGGACGGTGAGGGCGAGGGCGAGCAGGGCGGGGGCCGGGCGCGCGGCGCCGAGGTCGAGGCCCAGCAGGCCGACCCCCGCCGCGGCGTAGAGGCCGGCCTGGAGCAGGGCCAGCAGGGCGGGTGTGACGGCGGCCCCGACGATCAGGGAGCCCGGGCCCGCCCCGGCCAGGAGCGCGGGCTCGAGGGTGCCCTCGTTGGCCTCCCGGGCGAGGCCGCTGCCCAGCCCGCCCAGGCTGGCGGCCACCACGCCCTGGACCATCAGCCCGACGCAGACGAAGCCGAAGTAGCCCTGGCTCCCGACCGCGGCCCCGGGCTCCACCAGGCGCCCGATGAAGTGGTAGGAGAGCAGCCCGAGCACGCCCGAGCCCAGCCCGAGCAGCAGGGAGGCGCGGTAGGTGCGGCGCAGCGCGAGGTCGCGCCGCGCGACGGCGACGCTGCGCCGGACCGCGACGCCGGCGCGGTGCAGCGCGCGCCTCACGGCAGCGGCCCGGGCTGGAGGGTTCCCTTCTCGAGGCGCACCACACGCTGCGTGCGGCGTGCGAGGTCGTCGGCCTCGTGGGAGACCCAGACACAGGCGGCGCCCCGCGCGCGCTCGCGCAGCGCGGCGGCGACGCGCGCGCGGCTCTCGGCGTCGATGCTGCGCAACGGCTCGTCGAGGAGCAGCAGGCGCGGAGCCGGCAGCAGCGCGCGCACCAGGTCCGCCCGCGCGCGGGCTCCGCTCGAGCACTGCGCAGCGGGCGTGTCGAGGTGCTCGGCCACGCCGAAGGCCTCGGCGAGCTCGGGGATGCGGGCCTCGGCCCGGCGCCGGGGCAGTGCGGCGAGACGCGCGTGGTGGCGCAGGTTGGCGGCGAGGGAGAGGCGCCGGTCGAAGCGGTGCTCGCCGCCCGCCGCCAGGCCGATCCAGCCGCGACGCCGTGCCCGCGCGGCGCGCTGTCCGAACACCGACGCCGCGCCGCGCGACGGCTGCAGGATGCCGGCGCAGCAGCGCAGCAGGGTGGACTTGCCGACGCCGTTGGCGCCGACGAGCCCGACGAACTCGCCGGGCTCGACCACGAGGTCCACGCGATCGAGCACCACCCGGCGTCCGAAGCGCTGGACGAGCCCCTCGATCCGCAGCGCCTCGGAGCGGCTTCGCGCCGCCCGGACCTGCATGTTTTCCCGGAGCCCCACCCGCCTCGATTCGTCCCCCGGCGGGGAAACTTGAGCGGAGGCCGGCACTTCGGGCGGGAGCCGCGCCCGGCCGATCCCGCTGTCGCTACGGGGGGTTTCCGCCTCGTCGAGGCGGGAAACCGCCCGCCGTGGCAGGAAAATTCACAGAGGCGCCCAGATCCGGCGTACACTGGAGCCGCAACCGTGCGCCGGACCCGGTGTCAAGGTCCCGTGCAGATGCAGAGAGATCCAGGCTGCTCAACGGCCGGAGGGGCGCATGAAGCCGCTCATCGAAGCGATCGTCAAGGCGCTGGTCGACAAGCCGGACGAAGTCCAGATCAAGGAAGTGATCGGCGAGCACGCTCACGTTCTCGAGCTGCGGGTCGCGAAGGACGATCTGGGCAAGGTGATCGGAAAGGGAGGCGCCCACGCCTCCGCGATCCGCACCATCATGGCGGCCGCCAGCGGCAAGGAGAAGAAGCGCTACATCCTCGAGATCATCGAGTTCTAGCGCCACTCCCGAGCCCCCGGCCGCCCCCTTGCGCCCGTCCTTCGGGGCTGGGTTACCTTCCCGAGTTGCTCCGGAGGTGACCCCGTGACCGAGCCGAAGGCATCCTCTCCGACCTTCGACGCCCCCTGGATCCTCGGTGCCCAGATCGAGGCGCGCGCCGAGCACCCCGAGGTGGGCGAGCGCCCCTTCCTGCTGGCGGCGGACCGGCGCTGGACCTACCGCGAGTACCGCGACGAGTGCGTGCGCACCGCGCACCTGCTGCTCTCGCGGCTGGGGCCGATCAGCGAGGAGCGGCCCGGCCACGTCGCCATGTTCCTCCACAACCACCTGGAGCTGCTCTCGCTCTACGGCGCCTGCGGCTACGCGGGCCTCACCCTGTTCGGGATCAACACGGGCCTGCGGGGCCAGACCCTGGCCGGCGTCCTCGACCAGAGCCGGGCCCGGGTGCTGGTGGTGGACGCCGCGCTGCTCCCCGAGCTGCGGCGGGTCCAGTCCTCCCTCAAGCACCTCGCCCCGGAGAACGTCCTGGTGGTGGGGGGCGGGGAGGGGGCCCCGGGCGGGGACTTCCGGGGCTGCCTGGACGCCGAGGTCCCGGCGCGCCCGGGCCTCGCCGCGCCCGACGCCGCGGTGTCGCCCGAGAAGCCGCTGATGGTGATCTACACCTCGGGCACCACCGGCCTGCCCAAGGGCATCCTCAACAACCACCTCAAGTTCCTGATGATCGGGACGGTGGTGTCGCGCAACATCGGGCTCGCTGCCGACGCGGTGGGCTACGCCTGCATGCCGCTCTTCCACTCCAACGCGCTGTTCCTGGGCTTCCACCCCGCCTTCCAGGTGGGCGGGGCCCTGGCGGTGCGCGAGCGCTTCAGCGCCAGCGAGTTCGTCCCGGACGTGCTGCGCCACGGCGTCACGTTCTGGAACTACGTGGGCGAGCCCGTCCACTACGTGCTCTCGGCCCTGGAGCGCAAGTACGCGGGGGACGAGGAGCGCATCCTCGCCGAGGTGGCGCGCCACCCCGACAACCGCCTCCGCTACGCCCTGGGCAACGGCGCCTCGCCGCCGGACCTCGACCGCTTCGAGCGCTGGCTGGGCCTCGAGGACGTGTTCGAGCTGTACGGCTCCACCGAGGCGGCCATCAGCACGTTCCGGCGCAAGGGGGACCCGCGCGGAAGCGTCGGCGAGATCACCGACGCCTCGGTGAAGATCCTCGCCGAGGACGGCTCCGAGTGCCCTCCCGCCGAGGTGGACGCCGACGGCCGGATCCTCAACTACGCCGAGGCGGTGGGCGAGATCTGCCGCATCGCCGCGGACACGGGCCTGTTCCAGGGCTACTTCGAGAACCCCGAGGCCAACGCCGGCAAGTACCGCGACGGCGTCTACCACTCCGGCGACCTGGGCCACGTCCGCGTGGTGGAGGACCGCCGCTTCCTGTTCTTCGACGGCCGCACGGACGACTGGATCCGCAAGGACGGCGAGAACTTCTCCGCGGCCCCGATCGCCCGCCTGATCCAGGACCACCCCGACGTGGACCTGGCCGCGGCCTACGGCGTGCCCTGCCCGGTCTCGGACGAGCACGTCATGGTGGCCCTGCGGCTGCGGCCGGGAGCCCGCTTCGACCCCCAGGGCTTCTTCGACTTCTGCGAGGACCGGGTGCGCAACGGCGGCATGGACCGCAAGTGGTTCCCGGACTACGTCCGCGTGGTGGACGACTTCACCTTCACCCAGACCCAGAAGATCCTGGTGCGGGACCTGAAGCGCGACCACTTCCACCGCGAGCGCCTCGCCGACGCGCCCCTCTACTGGCGCACCCGGGGCGACGAGAGCTTCCGCGAGCTCCGCCCCGAGGACTTCGCCGCCCTCCGCGAGGCCTTCGAGGCCACCGAGCGCGGCGCGCTCCTGGAGCGCTGAGCCGGGACCGGACGCACGCTCTCGTAACCGCGATTACGGATTCGTCCCCGGCCGCGCCGCCGCCGGCGCGGCCGCCTCCGCGCGATCTTCCCGGTTCCCGGGCACTTGGGGCCCCAGCTGCCGATCGTGGGGATCGGCACGCAGTTTGCCTTGAGGACGGGCGGTTGGTGAGGCGGGTCACGGCACCCCCGCACCCGCCGGCAAGGACGACCAGGAGGCACCCCCGACCATGGACGCGACCTTCACCGCTGAAGAGGAGTACCGCAGAGGCCGCGAGCTGCTCGTCGCCGACGAGCTGCCCGCCGAGGCCCTCGAGCACTTCCGCGCTGCGCACCAGCTCGACCGCGCGAACCCCCGCTACCGCTCCTTCTACGGACTGGCCCTGGCAATGGTGGAGCGACGCTTCAACCAGGCCCTCGAGCTGTGCCGCTCCGCCGCGAAGGAGGAGTTCTTCAACCCCGAGCTCTACCACAACCTGGCTCGGGTCCACCTGGCCTTCGGCTTCAAGGCCGAGGCGATCCGCTACCTGCGCCGCGGGCTGATGATCGACCCGGCGAACTCCCCCATGGCCCGGGACCTCGCGGCACTGGGCCAGCGACGCCGGCCCGTGCTGGGCTTCCTGCCCCGGCGGCATCCGCTGAACCGCCTGCTGGGCCGGCTGCGCCGCGGCCTGGGCGAGACCCCGCTGCCCGAGCACGCCCCCCAGTCCGCCTAGCCGCGATTCCGCCTTCGCGGAATCTCTCGCGTCGTCGGCTGACCCTCTCGGGTCAGCCCCCCAGGAGGCCGACCCAGGATGGGTCGCCTTCCGCCGCAAGGCGAGCCCGGAGGGCTCGCTCGGCCAGCGGCCGGCCGGCCTCCGGGCCCGGCGCGCCGGTTGACGCCATGGGGCGGAGCCACTATCCAGTCCTCTCCGCGAGAGGAGCCTGCGTGGGCAGCGTCATCAAGAAGCGCCGCAAGAAGATGCGCAAGCACAAGAAGAAGAAGCTGCTGAAGCGCGCCCGGCACAAGCGCAAGCGGTAGGCCGACGCTCCCGACCCGCCCGGGTCGCGTCCCTTCCTTACTTACTTCCTTCTCCCGTCCCGTTCTCCCGGGTCTCCCGACCGCTCGGGCGAGCCGTCTCCCGGCTCGCAGCGTCCCGGCTCGGCACGTCGGGAGTGTCACGTCGTGTGCCACACCCCCGTGGGTTGGATCCGGCCCTTCGCGACGAAACCGGCCGGTCACCCGCAGCTGACTCTCCCAGCCTCGCGTTTTTTTTGCGCTTCTCTCTTGACGGCTCGGAAAAGCGGGTGTTAGCGTCAGCCGCAACTGTGGCTCTAGTGCTGCGGATTGCGGTGGAAACGAGGGCAGTTTGCCGTCAAGTCGCCCGATCCGCGCTCCGATAGGGGGCAGGAGCGTACCGCGCGGAACGCCAGCTGAGACCGTGGAACGGCTGAACGCTTCCGTCGATGCCACAGCGGCGGGATCGCGGCGCTCCAGACCACCACAAGGGGGGTGACCCAAGAATGGCAGCTCGGAAGAAGGCAACCCGGAAGAAGGCGACGCGGAAGAAGGCCACGCGTCGCAAGAAGACGACGCGGAAGAAGGCCACCCGCAAGAAGGCCACGCGCAAGAAGGCCACTCGGAAGAAGGCCACGCGCAAGAAGGCCCGGCGCAAGAAGGCCACCAAGAAGAAGGCCACGCGCAAGAAGGCCCGACGCAAGAAGGCCACGAAGAAGAAGGCCACGCGCAAGAAGGCTCGCCGCAAGAAGGCGGGTACGCGCAAGAAGGCGACCCGTCGCCGGAAGAAGGCCACCAAGAAGAAGGCCACGCGCAAGAAGGCGACCCGCCGCAAGAAGGCCACTCGCAAGAAGGCCGCCAGGAAGACCACGCGTCGTCGACGCCGGAAGAAGGCCTAACCGCCCGATTCCGAAAGGGTCTTGGGACCCCGGCCGGCGCGAGTCGGCCGGGGTTTCCTTCTCTGGGGGCGTCGTCTAGTCTCCGCCTCCTCGCTTCCCGCTCTCCGGAGGCCCGCCATGGCGCGCATCACCATCGAGGACTGCACCCGTCGGGTGTCGAACCGCTTCCACCTGGTGCAGATGGCTTCGATCCGCAGCAAGCAGCTCAAGAAGGGCGCGCGGTCCCTGGTCCAGACCGAGGGCAACAAGGAGGTGGTCACCTCCCTGCGCGAGATCGCGGCGGGCTACATCGAGCCCGACTACCCCGAGGACGAGGAAGAGGCGCCGGTCGAGTAGGTCGGCCCTCGGCACGGGGGCTCCCCGAGGGGCCCGAGCCGGACCGAGCCGGGTCGGGCGGCCAGCAGGCCGACCCGGGATGGGTCGGCTTCCGCCGCGAAGCGAGCCCGGAGGGCTCGCTCGGCTGGCTGCGATTCCGCTTCGCGGAACCTCTCGCGTCGTCGGCTGACCCTCTCGGGCCCGCCTCCTAGCCCAGGACCTCCACGGGCACCCGGAAGGTGAAGGTGCTGCCGCGCCCCACCTCGCTGCTCACCTCGAGCTCGCCGCCGAGCAGCCCGACGAGGTCGCGCACCAGCGCCAGGCCGAGCCCGGCGCCGCGGTAGCCGCTGCTCGCGAACTCGTCCACCTGGAAGAACTCGTCGAAGATGAACTGCCGGTCGTCGGGGCAGATCCCGATGCCCTCGTCCTGGATCGAGCAGCAGAGCTGCCCGGCCGCGACCTCGACCGAGATCCGGACCCGGCCCTCGAGGGTGAACTTCACCGCGTTCTCGAGCAGCAGGAACAGGATCTGGTTCACCTTGGCGAGGTCGGTGCGCACCTTGGGGAGCGGCTCGCTCAGCTGCTTCTCGATCACCACGGGCTTGTCGCCCAGCACGTCCTGGACGCTGAAGATCGCCTCGTCCACGACCTCCCGGAAGTTCACCTCCTGGAACTCCGCGGGCAGCTCGTTCTGCTTGATGCGCCACAGGTCGAGGATGTTCTGGAGGGTGCGCAGGAAGCAGCTGCCGTCGTCGAGGGCGGTCCGCAGGCTCTGCTTGGCGCCGTCCGACAGCCGCTCGTTCTCGCCCGCCAGCACGCTGATGATGGACTCGATGATGCTGTTGAGCGGGGTGCGCAGCTCCCGGGACATCTTCTCGATGAAGTCGTTCTTGAGCTTCTCGACCTTGCCCAGACGCTCGTTGTTCTGGAGCAGCTGGATGTCCTGGTTGAAGAGCGCCTCGGAGAGCTTGAGCAGCTCGTCGCTCTTGTCCTCCTCGGGGTCCGCCGGGCCCCGGGCCAGGCGGGCCCGCGCGTCGGCGTGGTCGAGGCGCAGCGCCACCTCCCGGGCGACGCCCTCGAGCAGCTGGCCGCCCGGTGCGTCGACGGGCTCGGCGGTCACCACCGCCAGGGCGCCGTGTCGGCGGTCCTCCCAGGCGAGGGGCAGCACCCAGAGCGCGCTCCCGTCGTCCGTGCGCGGTGCGGGATCCCCGCCGCCCAGCACGTCCGCGACCGGTGCCGCGAGGTCGTCGGCGAGGCCGCGGGCCTCCTCGGCGCTGGCGAAGCCGGCGGCGGCGCGCAGCTTCGGAGCGGTCTCGTCGCCGCCGCCCACGAACACCAGCACGCGGCCCTCGATGCGGGCCGCGGCGTGGGCCGCGGCCTCGCGCAGGGCCTCGCCGAGGTCGGAGCGGGCGACGCTTGCCTTGGGGTCCGTCGCCATGGCTAGAACCGGCTGTCGGAGTCGATCTCGAGGGGATCGGCGGGCTTGTCCTCGACCGGCTCGTCGTCGATGGCGCCCTCGAGGGCGAGCTTCGTCTGGAAGTCCGCGGGGTTCGAGGCGGCCGCCAGGGCGGTCTCCTTGGAGATCTTGTTGGCCCGCAGCAGGTCGAGGAGGTGCTGGTCGAAGGTCTGCATGCGATCGCCGCGGCCCCGGGCGAGGTACTCCGTGATCTCCGCGGTCTTGGCGGGATCCTTGATGCACTCCTGGATGGTGCGCGTGCTGCGCATCACCTCCACGGCGGGCACCCGGCCGGTCTGCTTCTTGTCCGTCAGCAGCCGCAGGGAGACGATCGCCTTCAGGTTGTCCGCCAGCCGCGCCCGCACCTGGAGGTGCTCGGCCACCGGGAAGAACGAGACCAGGCGGCCGATCGTGGAGGCCACGTCGGTGGTGTGGATCGACGAGAACACCAGGTGCCCCGTCTCGGCCGCCTTGAGCGACGTGTCCACGGTCTCCAGGTCGCGCATCTCGCCGACCATGATGACGTCCGGGTCCTGGCGCAGCGCCGCGCGCAGCGCGTTGGGGAAGCTCGAGGTGTCCGTGCCGACCTCGCGCTGGGTGATGATGCTCTTGTCGTGGGTGAACACGAACTCGATCGGATCCTCGATGGTGATGATCTTCGCCCGGCGCACCCGGTTGATCTCGTTGATGAAGGAGGCGAGGGTGGTGCTCTTGCCCATGCCCGTGGCGCCGGTGACCAGCACGTAGCCCCGGCGCAGGTTGGCCAGGTCCTGGAGGTATCCCGGCAGGTTGAGCTCCTCGAAGGACTTGATCTGGAGCGGGATCACCCGCAGCACGATGTTGAAGGAGCGCCGCTGGCGCGAGATGTTGACCCGGAAGCGCCCCTCGCCGGGCAGCTCGTAGGCGAGGTCGAGCTCCTCGAAGTCGAGCTCCGACGCGCGCGGGTCGTCCTCGACGAGCAGGCGGGTCATCGCCTCGGTGTCCTCGGCGGTGAGCACCTTGTAGCGGAGCTCCACGAGGTTGCCGTTGAACCGGTACAGCGGGAGGTTGCCGACCTGGAAGTGGATGTCGGACGCCCCCTTCTCGACACCGAGACGCAGGAGGCGGCAGAACTTCTCCCGATCCATCGCGATGGCTCCCATGGCCGGGCCCGCAGGCAGCGGGCACCGCTCTCGCTCCCCCATATCGGCTTCCGGGCGCCGCGCTTGACCGCGGAGGGCCCACCGCAGCCACCGGGCCGCGGGGAGGGCCTCGGCTATCCTCCCGGATCGGACGGCTTCGGAGGTCCCCGTGCGTCGGCACGCGCTGCATCTCGCGTCGATTCCCGCACTCGCCCTGGCCCTCGCGGCCTCCCGGGCGGGCGCGGAGGACCCCGCGCCGGGCCCGGCTCCCGCCCCGGGGGCGGCCGAGTCCGCGGCGGAGGCCCCGGCGGCGAAGGACCCGCCGCCCGTGGCCCTGGAGCAGCTCCTCAAGCTGCCGGACTCCTTCCAGACCTCGACGCCGGCGAGCCGGCGCGGGTCCACGCGCAGCGAGTGGCGGGTGCGCTTCGAGAGCGCCCGCCAGAAGCTCGACTCGGAGCGCGAGGCCCTGCGGAGCGCCCGGAGCGAGCTCGAGAAGGTGGCGGTCAACTCCGACGCCTGGCAGGTGGGGCCGCCGATCCCCGGCGCCCAGGCCGGTGACGCGCCCCTCGACTACCGCCTGCGCCAGCAGATCCGCCGCCACCGCGAGCAGGTCGAGGTGCTCGAGCAGGAGCTGCGGGAGCTCGAGGTGGAGGCGAACCTGGCGGGCGTCCCGGAGGACTGGCGCGAGTGAGGGGCGGGCGGGTCACCATCTCGTGACCCGCGAGTCCGAGTTTCGCGCCCGGGCCCCCGCGCGTCGCGGCTCGGCAGCCGGCAGCCGCGGCGCAGGTTTCCGGGACAGTGGCCGGGTCTTCCTCGCGTTCCACCGGCGGCCCTGCGGCCGGGTGTAATCACCCTCACTCTGGCACCCCGCTTGCTGTTTCCAGCCTGAAACGGGCGCCGCGCTCGCGCGCCCGGGGGAGCCCCTCGTGTCGGAGCCGCTGCGCTCCATCTCCGGAACCCGACTGATCTCCGGAACCCGACTCGGCCGGGCGTCGCTCGCCATCGCGGCGGTCGCGCTGCTGTGCCTCGGCGTGGCCCGGGTTCCCCTCGAGCACACCTCCCCCCTCGAGTCGCTGCGCGCCGGGCTCGCGGCGCGCATCGGGGGCGCGGTCGAGTTCGGGTCGGTGCGCGCCGACGCCCTCGGCGCCGGCGGCGTCGTGATCCGGGACCTCGTGGTCGAGGGGCGCGGCTGGCGGCTGAGCGTTCCGCGGGCGGTGTGGCGCCCCCGGCTCCACGAGCTCGTGGTCGCCGACCCGCGTGGCGTGCTGCGCGCCGGCCGGTTCGACTTCTTCATCCTGGAGGACTTCGATCCCGACGCGCTGCTGCCCGAGATCGAGGTCCGCCTCGCGGGCGGCCGGCTGCGCGTGATCGACGGACCGCCGCTGCTCCGGGAGCTCGAGCTCGAGGTGCGCCACGACACGGGCTCGCCGCGCCTGGCCATCCGCGGACGCCAGGCGAGCGGCGGGCGCCTCGACGTGCGCGTGCGCAACGCCGAGGGCCGCGACGCCCTCGAGGTGGACCTGTTCCCCGAGGCCCTGGCCCTGGGTTCGCTCGGCGAGCGCATCGCCGCCCTGCTCCCGGGCTCCCCCGTCCCGCTCCCGGACCTGACGGCGGCGGGCCACTGGCGCGCCGAGCTCGGCGGGGACGGCCGGGACGTGCACCGCTTCGCGCTGGACCTGCGGGCGGGCCACGCACGTGCGGCGGCGACCCGGCTCGAGCTCCACGCCCGGGGCGACCTCGCCGCCACCGGCGACGCCGAAGCCCGGGTGCTCGAGGACGGCTCCGAGCTGCGCCTCTCGGGCCGGGTGCGCCACGTCGCCGGGGCGGGCGGTGCCGGCGGTGCCGGCGAGCGAGCCGGGGAGCGGCGGCTGGTCGGTCCCGTGGAGGCGCGCATCGGCCTGAGCGGTGCGGTCGGGGATCCGCGCGTCCGCCTCGACCTGCGCCTCGACGACGCCCAGCTCCGCCACGGCGACGCGCTGCGCAAGCCGAGCGGGGTGGTGGCGCGGCTCGGTCTCGAGACGGTCCCCGCGCCGGAAGGACGCCGCACCGACGTCGAGGTCGTCCTGGGCGGGCTGCGTGCCGAGGCGCGACGCGAGGGCGACGGGCCCTTCGAAGGCCGCACCGACTGGCTGCCCGCCGCGGACCTCGCGCGCTGGCTGGCCCCGGCCCGCGAGCGCGCCACCGGCGGCCGGCTGCGCGTGGCGCACTTCCGCATCGCGGCCGGCGGCTCCTCCGAGGCTCCCGACTTCCACGCGGAGCTCGAGCTCGACGGCGTGGACCTCGCCGGCCGGCGCTGCCCGCTTCCGCTGGCGGGACTGACCGGGCGGGGTCGGCTCTCGACCCGGGGCTTCGAGGCCCGGGGGCTCGTGGCGGAGCTCGGCGGCGTGCCGCTCCAGCTCGACTTCGCGGCGCAGCTGCCCGCGCGCGGCGAGCCCGCGCGGCTGCGCTTCGCGGCCCGCGCCGCGGCACTCGACTTCGACGCCCTGGGGATCGCGGGCGACGGGCAGGCGGCCGAGGACTGGGCCGGGCCCCTGCCGAGCGCGATCGTGGCCGCGGCGGAGCCGCCCGTCGCGATGCTGCACGCCGAGCGGGGCCAGCTGGCCCGGCTCGAGGTGGAGGCGGGCCGGCTCGAGGTCGGCCGCCTGAACGCCGGCGGCGAGGTGATGCGGGACCTGCGCATCGACCTCGGGCTGCGCTCCCTGCAGCTCGACGTCGCCCGGGTGGCGTTCCGTCATCGGGGCCGCGTCGAGCTCTACTCGGGCTCCATCGACTTCAATCCGCTGGTGCCCCGCTTCTCCTTCGCACCCGCCTCCTGAGCGCCCGCGGTCCGCCCCCCACGGAGGCGCTCCTCGCCCCGCTCCGCAGACTGGCCACTCGTCCGGGCTGGACGAACCGCCATGCAGCGCACCGCCACGCTGCCGCCCGGCGCCTCTGCCCGCTCCCGGCGGGCTCGGGACGAGCTGCCCTTCGCGCCGAGGACGCGGCGCTGGATGGCTCGCGCGCGCTGCGTCGCCAGCGGCCTCGCCTCGGCCCAGGCCGTGACCGTGGCGGCGATCCTGGGCGAGCCGCGCACCGGGCTCGCGATGCTCGGGGTCGGGGTCCTCTACGTGCTCGCCAACGAGGCGCTGCTCGTGCTCAGGCTGCGCCGGTGCTCCTCGGAGCTCCCGATCCAGCTCGCCCTCGACGTGTTCTTCGTCACGGTCCTCCTCTACCTGGGAGGGATGCTGGGGTCGCCCCTGGCGGCGGGCTACGTGGCCCCGATCCTGGCGGCGACGATCTTCTACGGCCCCCGCGCGGGCGGGATCGCGCTGCTCCTGGCCTGCTTCACCTACGCGATCGCGGCGAGCGGGTGGCTCGACGTCACCGGGCTCGCCGCCGACCTCTCCTCGAGCGATCCGGCGGTCCGGCTCGGCATCATGTTCCCCATGCTCGCCACCTGGGCCCTCTCCCTGGGGATCCGCCAGACCGGCGAGCGCGCGCTGCGCGACGAGACCCGGCGTCGCTACGAGCAGCGGCACGAGGCGACCCTCGCCCGGCTGGGACGCCCGAGCGAGCAGCTCGAGCACCTCGAGCAGGTGATCCCCGACCCCCTCGAGCGGGCGCTGCGCTCACCGGGCGACAGCCGCGACCTCGGCCGGATCGAGCGGGTCTTCGACGAGCTCGCGGTGCCCTTCGCGCGGCACCCCAGCCACGTCTTCACCCGGGCGACGCTCCTCGACCGGGTCTGGGGCACCTCCCACCGGGGCTACGAGCACACCGTGAACAGCCACATCGACCGGCTGCGGGCGAAGCTCGAGGCGAGCCCGAACGAGCCGCGCTGGATCCGGACGGTGTGGGGCGTGGGGTACCGGTTCGATCCGTCGGGCGGCGGGGGCGACGGGGAGGCGCTGGGCTAGGACCGGCCGGGCTCCGGCCCGATCCAGCGCTGCGCCGCGGGCAGCAGCGCGAAGGCGGGCAGGGCGATGGCCGCGGTGAGCGCGAAGTAGGGCGCGTAGCCGATCAGCTCGACCGCGCGCCCCGACAGCGCGCCCGCGAAGGTGCCCGGCAGCGCGTAGACCGCGGTCAGCGAGGCGTACTGCACCGCGGCGTGCTCCTTCTCGCAGATCCGCATCAGGAAGGCGAGGAAGCCCGAGGCGGCGAGCCCCGCGCACAGCGACTCGACCACCGAGGCGGCGTAGATGCCGGCCCGGCCGCTCTCCGGGAACCCGGCGGCCGCCGCGTAGGCGAGGTTCGAGGCCAGGGCGAGCACGCCCACCACCCACAGCGCGCGGCCGATCCCCCAGCGCGCCACGATGGCGCCGCCCACGATCGCGCCCAGGCAGGTGGCCCCGGCGCCCACCACGTTGGAGACCCAGGCGATCTCGGCGAGGCTGCGCCCCCGGTCCACCCAGAACGGCTTCAGCATGGGGCCGAGGGCGATGTCGCCGACGCGGTAGAGCAGGATGAAGCCGAACACGGGCAGCGCGCCGCTGCGTCGCAGCCAGCGCCCGAGCGCGGCGAAGGGGTGCCGCCGGGCCTCCCGGGGGATGCGGACCGGCGGGGCCCGCAGCACGCCGACGGCGAACAGCGCCGAGAGCCCGGCGGCGGCCGCCCAGGCGGTGCTCCAGCCGAAGGGCTCGGCGAGCAGCAGGATGCCGCCGCCCGAGAGCAGCAGGCCCACCCGGTAGGCGGTGATGCGCACCGCGTTGGCGTGGCCCTCCTCGCCGCGGTCGATGATCCCGATCGTGTAGGCGTCGATGGCGACGTCCTGGGTGGCGGACGCGACGCAGTAGGCGATCAGGATCGCGCTGAGCACGACGCCCACGCTCTGCGCGTCCCGGCCCCCGAGCGCCAGCAGCATCGCGGTCATCACCGCCAGGGCGCCCGCGATCCAGTGCCGGTGATCGCCGAAGCGGTCGAGGAGCGGCGACCAGAGCACCTTGGCGGACCAGGCCAGGTGGAGCCCGCTCAGGACCCCGATGGCGGTGAGGGACACGCCGTGGGTGCGGAAGAAGGCGGGCCAGACGTCGCGGAAGACGCCGAAGGGAAAGCCCTCGATGACGTACACACCCGCGATCACCGCGAGCTTGCGGCGCAGCGTCACGCGGAACCCCCCGCGGCGCAGTATCGCGGCGGCCCCCGCCCACGGCCAGCCGCGGCCGCGCCCGGAGCTCCCGGGCGCATCCCGGGGGTTCGACGCTACGGCGACGAATGGCTAGCTTGGCGGACCTTCCAGGAGGGCCCCGTGAGCGATCCGACCGACGGCAGCGAGAACCAGGAGTCCGAGGGCGGCGCCGACGCCGTCGCGGTGCTCTACATCCTCGGGGGCATCCCGGCCATCGTGGGCTTCATCGTGCTGCTCTTCGCACTGGTCCGCTGGTTCCCCTCGGTGCCGGCCTGAGCCACTGCCGCCGGCCCTCCGGCCGGCTGCCGCGGCCCTGCCTCCCCGCGCGCCGGCAGCTGGGCCCGCGACTCGTCGTGCCTGCGGGCGAAGCGGGCCTCCGACCAAAAAACTCGTTCGAATCCGGTATGTTGGGCTAAACCCACGCCCGGGGTGAGTCGATTCACCCCCAGTCGTGCGTGCTCCCCTCCGATCGCCTGCCATCGCGCTGCTCGCCGCCCTGCTCGGGCTCGGCTGCGTGACGCTGCCCTTCCAGAGCCCCGACTCCTTCGACTACTTCGTCGAGCCCGCCCCCACGGACCCCTGGAGCCCGAAGATCGCCGGCTGGCAGTCCCGGGAGCGGGCCCAGCCCGACACCGAGCAGCTCCGCGCCCCGGCGTCGGTCTCGGGGCCGGGCGGCGTCGCCGCGGAGCCCCCGGCGATCCCGGACCTGCGCCAGAAGTACTTCGAGTGGCGCAGCGAGCGGAAGCGCGAGCTGGCCCGGGACACGGCGGCCTGGATCCAGGCCCAGGCCAAGGGCCACTACCTGCCCGACGGCGCCATCGACCACTGGGCCACCCTCGAGGAGACCCTGGACCGCAACGGCGACGACTGCGACGGCCTCGAGCTGCTGGTCTACCACTTCCTGCGCGACATCGGCTTCGGCGACGACGAGATCTTCCGCGCCATCGTCTACCGACGCTCCGACGGCCAGCACCACATGGTGACCCTGTGGTTCGAGGACCGGAGCGATCCCTGGGTGATCGACCCCACCGGCGCCATGACGACGGGCATGCCGCGCATGTCCGAGGTGCCGGAGTGGATGCCGCTCAAGGTGTTCAGCGAGGACGAGGAGTTCACCGCCGAGCGGATCCTCGCCTCCCGCGGGCGCTGAGCCTCAGGAAGGCGTCCCCAGCACCTCCTCGACGTCGGCGTCGTGCTCCTGGAACGGATCGATCCGCAGGTAGCGCGAGAGCAGCCCCACCCCCACGTAGAAGGGCACGGTGTCGATCAGCGCCACCACGGCCTTGAACACGTAGCCCGACAGGATGAAGACCCAGAGCTGGGGCCAGAGGGCCGCCGCGTCGTCGACGGGCAGGCCCCCGGCCCAGAAGTGGGTGATGGTGATGACCGCGAAGGAGTCCACGAACTGGCTCACCAGGGTGGACCCGTTGTTGCGCAGCCAGAGGTGACGGCCCCGGGTGAGGGACTTCCAGAAGTGGAACAGGTAGACGTCGCAGAGCTGGGCGAACAGGTAGGCCAGCATCGACGCGACCACGGCTCCCATGGTGAGCTGGCGGATCCGGAAGAAGGCGTAGTCGTGGGCGCTCGGGTCCGGCAGGCCGTCGGCGCCCAGCTCCGCAGCCGGCGGCAGCACGCCGCCGAGCCACAGGAACGCCATCACCCAGAGGTTCAGGCCGAGCCCCACCCACACCACGTGGCTGGCGCGGCGGCGTCCGTAGAGCTCGCTGATGAAGTCCGTGCACAGGAACGTGACGGGGTAGGGCAGCACCCCCACCGCGAGGGCGAAGGGGATGCGCATGCCGAACACCTCGAAGGACATGTCGAGGAAGCGCGACACGCCCAGGATGTTCAGCATGGTCATGGAGCCCAGGAACAGGCCCGCCAGCACGAGGAACACGCGCTCGCGCCGCTCGTGGAGCCTCGAGTCCACGTAGTCGTAGGGAAGGCCGTCGCTCACCGGGCCGGAGTCTAGGGCGCCGGGCGCGCGGGCGCGCTACACCGGCGGTCATGGAGGAGCGCCTGTTCGCCTACGGCACGCTGCGACGGGGCCATGCCCCGGCCGCCCTGGCCGAGCGCGTCCGCGATCTCGACTGGGAGGGCGAAGCGAGCCTGGCCGGCCGGCTCTACGACCTCGGCCCCTATCCCGGCGCCGTGCTCGACCCCCGGGCCACGACGCGGATCCACGGCGAGATCGCCCGTGTGCCCCGCGACCCCGGCTTCTGGGCGCTGCTCGACACCTACGAGGGCACCGACGGCGCCGCGCCCCTGTTCCGCCGGGTGCGCGCGGTGGCGCGGTGCAGGGACGGCGCCCCGGCCGCGGTCTGGGTCTACGAGTACGCCCGCGACCCGCGCTCCGCCCGGCTGCTCGCCGACGGGCGCAGCCGCCGACCCCCGACGCCATCCCGGAGGAGAACCGCGTGAGCCCCGACCAACCGACCGCCGAGCGGTCCCTCGACCCCGAGCGGCTCAAGGCCTACGGCAAGCTCGTGTTCGGCGCCATGGGTGGCGCCGTGACCGCCGCCATGATCCACCTCGGCGACCGCCTGGGCCTGTTCCGGGCGCTGTGGAAGGACGGGCCCGCCACCAGCGTGGAGCTGGCCGAGCGCACCGGCCTCGACGAGCGCTGGCTGCGCGAGTGGCTGCGCCAGCAGGGCGCCGCCGGCGTGCTCGAGTGGGACGCCGACGAGCGCTTCGGACTCTCGCCCGAGGCCGTCGTCACCCTGGCCGACGAGGACCACGCCGCCTTCGGCGCCGGCCTGTTCTCCCAGCTGCCCCAGACCATGGCCGTGCTCGAGCGGCTCCCCGAGGCGTTTCGCACGGGCATCGGCCTCTCCTACGACGCCTTCGGGCCCGAGGGTGCGCGCGGCCAGGAGCGGGGCTTCGCTCCCTGGTACCGCAACCTGCTGGTGCCCTTCGCGATCCCGAGGCTGGCCGGCGTGAAGGAGCGCCTCGAGGCCGGCGCCGAGGTGGCGGACGTGGGCTGCGGCGGGGGCGTGGCGCTGCTCGAGCTGGCCCGGGCGTTCCCGGCCTCCCGCTTCCACGGCTACGACATCTCGGTCCACGCCCTGGAGCGCGCCGAGCGGAACAAGACCGAGGCCGGGCTCGGGAACCTGCACTTCCACCACGCCGAGGAGGAGGAGCTGCCCGCCGACGAGCGCTTCGACCTCGTGCTCACCTTCGACTGCCTCCACGACATGACGCGCCCCCAGGCCATCATGCGGGCGATCCGCAAGGCGATCCGTCCCGACGGCGTCTGGCTGATCGCCGACGTGAAGGCGCACCCCACCTACGCGGAGAACGTGGAGCGCAACCCGATGAGCCCGCTCATGTACGGCTTCTCGGTGCTCACCTGCATGTCCTCGGCGCTCTCGGAGCCCGGCGGCGCCGGGCTCGGCACCCTCGGCTTCCACGAGGACCTGGCGCGGGAGATGGCCCGGGAGGCGGGCTTCGGCCGCTTCGAGCGCCTCGAATTCCCCCACCCCGTGAACGCGTTCTACGAGGTCCGGGTCTAGCCGCAGCGACCCACCCCGGGGTCGGGCTCCTAGCGCACCGCGTCCGGGTTCTCGGCCTCGAGGTCGAGCTCCTTGCGCTGGCGCCGGGCGCGCTCGCGCGCCTCGTCGCGCTCGCGCTCGATCTCGAGCACCAGCTCGCGCCGCGTACGCTCGGCGGCCTCCTGCTCGGCCGCGATGCGCTCGCGCTTCAGGTCGAGGAGGCGCTGCTCGAGCAGCCGGTTGCGGTCGGCGATCAGGCGCGGCGGCACCATCGGGTCCGCGACGCCCGGTGCGTACTGGAGCACCACCTCGGTGCGCGCCTCGGAGCCGTCGGCGGTGCGGGCCCAGATCTCGACCTGGTTGCGCCCGGCCTCGAGGGCCACCAGCGCACCGAAGCGGCCGTCGGCGTGGGTGACGAGGTGCTCGGCCTCCTTGCCCGTGGTGAGGTTGCGCACCACCAGCTTTTCGATGTTCGAGAAGCTCACGTTCTCGATCACGTCCACGATGTCGCCGGGATGGCGCACCGGCGTGAAGTAGCCGTCGGTGCGCTCGGCCATCTCGACCGTGGCGATCGGGCCCTCCAGGGCCTCGGGCCCCAGGGCGAAGGAGTGGATGCGGATCTTGGCCCGGGCGGCGCGGTCCGAGGCACGCAGCACCGCCTTCACGTTGTCGGCCTCGAAGATGGCGTCGTAGGGCAGGGTGGGCTGCCCGTCGGTGAGGAACAGCACCACCTTGTCGCTGTCCGGGTCCGGGTCCGAGGCCGAGCCGCGCAGGCCGAGCAGCTCGATGGTGGCCTGGTCGACCCCCGCCGCCATGTGGGTCATGCCCTCGGCGCCGCGCTGGAGCACGCGGTCGAGGGCGTCCTCGATGCGGGCGTAGTCCGTGGTGAGCGCCTCCTCGGTGATGGCCGCGGAGCGCCGGCCGCGCGAGAAGAAGCCGCCGTCCCGGGGCGGCTCCCCGGCGAAGGTCACCAGGCCGACGCGGGTGCTGCGCGGGTCGAGGCCGCGCAGCAGCTGGCGGGCGGCGGCCACCTCGGCGGCGAGGATCGAGTCGCCGGCGTCGGCCTGGCCGAAGATGCCGCGGAAGCCGCCCTGGCCCGTCACGCCGTTGGCGTTGATGTCCGACCCGCTCATCTGGGCCGCCGAGCCCGAGGTGTCGATCACCAGGATCACGTCGAAGCGGCGGAAGTCGCCGAGGTGGGCGACGGCGCGGCCCGCCACGAAGGCGCCCGCCGGGTCTCCCATGACCGAGCCGTTGGCCGGGTGCTCGACCTCGACCATCAGCTCGGTGCCCACGGCGCCCGCCTTGCCGAGCAGGCTCTCGCCCTCGGGCCGCACCCGGCTCGCGCGGGAGATGGCCCGGGCCGGCGGGCGCGCCGCGCTCGGGGCGCCGCTCGTCGCCGCCGTGGCGGTGGGCGCCGCCGAGCCGCGGTCGCCGTAGCGCGCGAAGGGCGCACCCCGGCCCTGGGCGAGGGGCCGGGCGATCGCCTCGAGGACGCTCTCGATGGGCGAGACGCCGAGCCGCATGCGTCCGTCGTCGGGCCAGGCGGCCTGGAGGATCCCCACCACCCGACCGCTGCGGTAGTCCATCACGGGTGCGCCGCCCCAGCCGCGCAGGTCGGCGGGGACGTCGAGCACGACCTCGATGCGGTCGCGCCCGACGTCGCCCACGGTGCCGTAGATGTCGTCCTCGTCCTGGGCGATGGCGGCCGGGACGCCGAGGATGCGCACCCGGCTCCCGGAGGCCGGCGGCGCGGCGTCGGCCTCGAGGACGCGCACGCCGCGGGGCGCGGCGTCCAGCCCGAAGACCACGAAGTCGTCGCGCAGGCTGGCCCCGGGCTCGGAGAAGGGCCGCCCGGGCTCGGCGTGGAAGCGGCTCGAGGTCGCGACCTGGCGGCGGCTCCGCGGCAGCTGGAACACCAGGGTGCGGGCGCGTGCCAGGGCGGAGAAGTCGAAGGAGTGGGCCGCCGCCACGGCCACCGCTCCCGGCTTGCCCGGCGCCGCCAGGAAGAACGCGGTCCCGGAGCCCGCCTCGCGGCCGCCGGACTCGAAGCGGGGTCGCGCCACCGAGGGCACGTCCTGGGCCGCGGCCGGCGGGGCCAGTCCCGGGAGGCAGCCCCACGCCAGCGCCAGCGCGACTCCCGCCTGCGGCCAACCCCTCATCCGATCGACGATACGCGACGCTCCCGAACGTGCCAGCGCGTCACGTCGGGCCAACGCCGCAGGCGCGCCCCGGGGCTCCACCGGGGGCCGCCCGGGGCGTTCGCCCCAGACGGGATTCCGACTTCGCTGGATTGATTGCCATGGGACGGCAGCCGATAGGAAGCCCGTGCGCACCGGACGGCGTGGAGCGGCCGCCGTGCGCCGAGGCCCCGACCTGCCCCGCGGGTCGAGTTCCCATCGAAGCCCCGGCTCCGGCGACCACCCATGGACCTCGCGACCCTGATCGGGATCGTCGCCGGACTCGGTCTGATCATCGGCTCGATGGCGCTCGGCGGGTCCATCATGGCCTTCTTCAACGTGGCGGGCCTGCTCATCGTGGTGGGCGGCACCCTCGCGGCCACGCTCATCAACGAGAGCCTCTCCCACGTGATGAGCGCGTTCAAGATCTCCATGAACGCCTTCTTCGACCGTAGCCATCCCTCGGAGGGGATGATCCAGCAGATCGTGGACCTCGCCGCCAAGGCCCGGAAGGAGGGCCTCGTCTCCCTGGAGGGGGAGGTGATCGAGGACGAGTTCCTGGCCCGCGGCGTCCGCCTGGGCGTCGACGGCCTGAGCCCCGAGGTGATCAGCACCACCCTCACCAGCGAGCTGCTGGCGCTGAAGAAGCGCCACCAGCGCGGGCAGCAGATCTTCAAGTTCATGGCCTCCACCGCGCCCGCCATGGGCATGGTGGGAACCCTGATCGGCCTGGTGCAGATGCTCCGCAACATGGAGAACCCCGACGACATCGGGCCCGCCATGGCGGTCGCGCTCCTCACGACGCTGTACGGCGCGGTGCTCGCCTTCCTGATCTTCGGGCCCATCGCGTCGAAGCTCGAGGTGCGCAGCGGCCAGGAGGTCTCGCAGAAGAGCCTCGCCATCGTGGGCGTCGAGTCGATCCTGAAGGGCGACAACACCCTGGTGATCCAGTCGAAGCTCGAGTCCTTCCTGTCGCCCAGCGAGCGGCGCGCCCTGGAGGAGGCCCGCAAGTGAGCCTCGACGGCGAGGACGAGGAGGGTCCGGCCGCCGAAGAGGGCGCCCCGGCCTGGATGGCCACCTTCGGCGACATGATGAGCCTGCTGCTCACCTTCTTCATCCTGATCCTGTCCTTCGCCAACATGGACGTGATCAAGTTCTCCGCCGCCGTGGGCTCCCTGCGCGACGCCTTCGGCACCAAGCAGGTCGACCCGGGGGAGCTCGAGGCCTTCGCCTCCACCCTGGTCCGCCTCTCCGACGACCAGACGACCCGGGTGATCCAGGTGATCGACCTGCCCCAGCGCCTGCGGGTCGCCGAGGCGGACCTGAAGCGGCGCATCGAGCTGATGATCGCCAACCACGAGCTCGAGAAGCTCGTCGAGGCGGAGGAGACGCCCCGCGGCGTCGTGGTGCGGGTGCGCGGCCAGCTGCTCTTCGAGCCGGGCTCGGCGAAGCTCCTGCCCGGCGCCTACGTGGTACTGCGCGAGATCGCGGAGCTGGTCCGGGACGTGGAGAACGACGTCTCCATCGAGGGCCACACCGACGACAGCCCCATCCGCACCCGCGAGTTCCCCTCCAACTGGCACCTCTCGGCGGACCGCGCCATCGCGGCCCTCGAGTACCTGGTGGGGGTGGAGGGCATCGCGGCCGAGCGGCTCTCCGCGGCGGGCTTTGCCCACCAGAAGCCCATCGTGCCCAACGACACGCCGGCGCACCGGGAGGAGAACCGGCGGGTCGAGTTCGTCTTCCAGCGGCCGCCGCTGCCCACGCGCTCGGGCTGACCGGGCAGCTCCTGCCCCGGGCGGTTTCGGGCTGAAACGCCGCCCCGAGGGCCTCCCGGCCCGCCCCGGGCGCCGGCCGGATTCCGCCCCGGGCGGAAAGCTCCAAGAATACCGTCAAGTATGCCCGCGCCTGCGCCGATCCGACCGGCAACGACGCACGGCGGCTCGCCCCATCCGGGTGGACGCCCCGGGCTTCCAGGCTGGGGAGGAGCAGTTCAAAGTGCATGCCGAGGCGGAAGAGACGGATCCGAGCCGGGCCGGGCGCGCGGTGCTGGTGGTCGCGCGGGACGCCGGGGCGTGGGCTCCCCTGGTGCAGTGCCTGGGCGGGCGTGGGATCGCCAGCGAGCCCGTGGCCGACGCAGCGAGCGTGCTGGCCCGCCTCGAGCGCGGCCCGGCCCGCGCCGTGGTGACCGACGCGCGCCTTCCCGATGGAGACGGGATCGACCTGCTGGCGACGGTCCGGCGGCGCTGGCCCGGCGTGCGGCGCGTGCTGGCCAGCGACGCCCGTGACCCGGGCGTGCTCGCCCGGGCGGTGAACCGCGCGGGGATCGACTTCTTCCTGGCGCGGCCCTGGGAGGCCGCGGGCCTCGACGAGCTGGCCTCCCTGCTCGCCGAGAGGCCTGCCTCCGCGCCGGCGCCCGCGCCGCGCGGAGACGCGCGCTTCCCGGAGATCATCGGAAGCTCCTCCGAGATGCGGGAGCTGCTCGAGCTGGTCGCCAAGGTGGCGGAGACCGACAGCACCGCCCTGGTGACCGGCGAGACCGGCACGGGCAAGGAGCTGGTGGGCCGCGCCATCCACCGGGCGAGCCGCCGCCGCGACCGCGTGTTCTGCGCCGTCAACTCGGCGGCCTTCCCCGAGACGCTCCTCGAGAGCGAGCTCTTCGGCCACCGGCGCGGCGCCTTCACCGGCGCCTCCCAGAACAAGAAGGGGCTCTTCGAGCACGCCCACCGCGGCACCGTCTTCCTCGACGAGGTGGCCGAGATGCCGCTCTCCATGCAGGCCAAGCTGCTGCGGTTCCTCCAGACCGGCGAGATCCGGCCCGTGGGCGACGAGAGCGTGCGCCGGGTCGACGTCCGGCTCGTCACCGCCACCAACAAGGACCTCGAGCGCGAGGTCGAGGCCGGCCGCTTCCGCGAGGACCTGTACTACCGGCTCGCCGTGATCCCGATCCACGTGCCCGCCCTGCGCGAGCGGCGCGAGGACATCCCGGAGCTGTGCGCCCACTTCCTGGGCCACGTCGGTGCGCGGGCGGGCAAGAGCCTCGAGGGCATCGACGACGACGCCATGCAGCTGCTGATGGAGCACGCCTGGCCCGGCAACGTCCGGGAGCTCGAGAACGTGATCGAGCGCGGCGTGGCCCTGTGCCGTGGCTCGCGCATCGGGCTCGACGACCTCCCGCGGCGCCTGTGCGAGCGACCCACGGGAGCGCCCACCGAGGGCGTGCAGAGCCTGCCCTCCCTCGAGAAGCGCCACATCCTCGAGACCCTCGACCGGGTGGGCTGGAACCGCAAGCGGGCCGCGGCGCTGCTCCAGATCTCCACCACCACGCTGTGGCGGCGCCTCAAGGAGTTCGGGTTCGATCGCGACGCCGCCCGGGAGCGGGCCGCCGCCGCGGGGGCCGGGCTGGAGCCCGCCGGCGACCCCCGAGCGCACGTGAACGGCTGAGCGCGACGCGCGAGCCGGGCACGGGAAGGGAACGAGAGGACCGATGGCCGAAGAAGAAAAGGACGCGACCGAAGAGGGCGGCGAGAAGAAGGGCGGCATGTCGATGATCGTCGTCCTGATCGTGGCCGTGCTCTGCCTCGGGCTCGGAGCGGGCGGCGCCTTCTTCCTGCTGGGCAGCGGAGGCGGCGACGCGGCGGCCGCGGAGGCCGCGGCGGAGGCCGAGCCGGTGAACCCCGCCCAGGACCTGGCCGAGCGCAGCGTGGCCCTGGAGCCCTTCGTGGTGAACGTCACCGGCGACGGCTATCCGCGCTACCTCAAGCTCAAGGTGGAGCTCGAGGCCGACGCGCCGGCGGCGCGCGAGGAGATCGAGGCCCGTCTCGCCCACATCCGGGACACCATCATCCTGCTGCTCTCGAGCAAGCGGCTCGAGGATATCGGGGACTTCGAGGGCAAGGCGCTCCTCAAGGACGACCTGCGCGACCGCATCAACGGGCTGCTCGAGACCGGGGAGGTGCGCTCGGTGCTCTTCACGGAGTTCGTGGTCCAGTGAGCGCCGCGGGGGTGAGCCGAGGGCTGCTTTCCCGGGAGGAGCTCGAAGCGCTCCTCGAGAGCGCCGCCGAGGGCCAGCTGCGCGAGGAGCAGGCGCGGCGCAGCTCGCGTCCCTTCGCGGGGGAGGGCGGCGAGCGCCCGCGCCCGGCGCGCCTGGCGCCTCTGCTGCGCATCCTCGACGAGTTCGGGGAGGAGCAGGGCCGCACCCTCTCGACCCAGTACCAGGTCGCCATCTCCTTCAACCCGGTGGGCTGGGAGGAGGTGACGCCTCGCGAGTTCTCCTCGTCGCTCCTCGACACGGACCGCATCGCGGTGCTGGACCTCTCGCCCGGCGGCCAGCGCGCCCTGCTGCTGGTGAACCGCGGGCTGCTGTTCGGCTGGCTCTGCCTCGCCTTCGGCGCCCGCCAGGCGGCCTCCGGTGGGGCGCTGCCCCAGCGCGCCTACACGCGCATCGAGGAGCGCTTCCTGCGCCGCGTGGCCGGCGAGCTCGCCCGACAGCTCGCGCGCAGCTGGAGCCCGCGCCACGGCCTGACCGCGACCCTGCGCTCCATCGAGGAGCCCGAGCGCATCGTCGAGGGCGACCCGGGGCCGCTGCTCTCGGTCAGCTACGAGGTGAAGGGCATGGGGGAGCTGTGCCGCCTGCGGGTGCTGCTGCCTCCCGAGGCCTTCGACGCCGCCGACCGCAGCGAGCCCGCCGCCGCGGGCGCCACGCCCCGCGCCGCCCTCGAGGCGCCGCTGCTCGACATGCCCGTGGCCGTCCGCGTCGAGGCCGGAACCGCGGAGCTCTCCCTCGCCGAGATCGTGGCGCTTCAGCCCGGCGACGTGATCCCGCTGCGCCGCGCCGACGCCCTCGGCCTGCTGGTGCGCGTCGAGGACGCGCCGAAGTTCCGGGCCGAGCGGGGCGCCGTGGGCGGACGGCTCGCGGCGCGCATCACCGAGAGGCTGTGAGGAGACGACCATGACCCAGGACGCGGAAGTCGACGCGACGCCCCCGGCGCCCGAGGCGGCCAGCCCCGAGGCGGCGCCGACCGCGGCGGCGGCCCCCGCCGGCGGCGCCGCGCCGCCCGCCGCACCCACAGCGGCTGCCGCGACCGCCGCAGCGACGGGAGGCCCGGAGTCCCTCGGGCTCGTGATGGACGTGCCCGTCCGGGTCACCGTGGAGGTGGGCGGTGCGAAGCTGCTGGTGCGCGAGGTGCTCCAGTTCGACAAGGGCTCGGTGATCGAGCTCGACCGGGCCTCCGGCGAGCCCGCCGACCTGCTCGTGAACGGAAAGCTCCTCGCCCGGGGCGAGGTGACGGTGGTGGACGACCGGCTCGCAGTGCGCGTGGTCGAGGTGGTGGACGGCATGGGAGGTGAGCGCGGCGCCTAGCGCCGCCGGCTCGCGGCCGGCCGGGCGCCGACCAGGAGCCGAAAGGAGGGGGGGTGGTCGAGGTGACCTCGGCGCTGGGGATCGTGCTCGGTGCGATCCTGCTGCTGCGCCTCGCGCTCCAGGCGTGGGGCGTCGGGAGCACGACCCGCGAGCGCCGGCTGCGCGTGGTGGAGAGCTGCGCGCTGGGTCCGCGCCAACGCCTCCACGTCGTCGAGGCCGACGGCGAGCGGATGCTGGTGGGGAGCAGCGAGGGCGGCCTCACCCTGCTGCGGCGGCTGCCGCGCGCGGAGCCCGAGCCGGGGCGCGACCGGGAGCCGACCGAGGAGGCGGCGGCCGGCGCGGCGTCGCGCCTGCCCGCGCCGCTGCGCGCCGTGCTGCGCGCCGGCGGCCTCGGCCTGGCAGCGGCGGGGCTCGCGGCCCTGGGCCATCCCGTGGCCGCGGGCGCCCAGGAGGCGCTCTCCCCCGCGACCCTCTCCCTGGCCCTCGACGGCGCCACGGCTCCCGAGGGCATCTCCTCCAGCCTGGAGATCCTGGCGCTCTTCACCCTGGTCTCCATCGCACCCTCGATCCTGCTGATGGCGACCTGCTTCACCCGCGTCGTCATCGTGCTGGCCTTCCTGCGCCAGGCGATCGGGATCCAGCAGCTGCCGCCGAGCCAGGTGCTCGTGGGCCTCGCCCTGTTCACCACGCTGTTCGTGATGGCGCCGGTGGGCGACCGCATCCGCGTGGACGCCTACGAGCCCTACGTGGCCCAGGAGATCGACGCCGCCACCGCGTCCCAGCGTGCGCTCACGCCGGTGCGCGCCTTCATGCTCGAGCACACCCGGGAGAGCGACCTCGACCTGTTCCTCGAGATCGCCGGGCTCACCGAGGTGGAGACCCTCGAGGACGTCCCCCTCACGACCCTGCTGCCGGCCTACATGATCAGCGAGCTGCGCACCGCCTTCGAGATCGGCTTCATGATCTACCTGCCCTTCCTGGTGGTGGACCTGGTGATCGCCTCGATGCTGATCTCCATGGGCATGATCGTGCTGCCCCCGATCGTGATCTCGCTGCCCTTCAAGCTGATGCTGTTCGTGCTGCTGGACGGCTGGAACCTCATCGTGGGCTCGCTGGTCTCCGGACTGCGCTGAGGGGAGGGGCATGAGCATCGAGCAGGCCACCGCGCTGCTGCACGCCACGATCCGCACCGCCCTGCTGCTGGCCGCCCCGATGCTGGCCACCGCCATGCTGACGGGCCTGATCGTGTCCGTCCTCCAGGCCGCCACCCAGGTGAACGAGCAGACGCTTTCCTTCGTGCCCAAGATCGTCCTCACCCTGGTGGTGTTCGCGGCGATCTTCCCCTGGATGATGGCGACCCTGGTGGACTTCGGCGGCGCGGTCCTCGCCCAGGCGGCCGCGGGGGCCGGCCCGTGAGCGCGAGCCTGCCCGTCGAGACCCTGTGGGCCGGGCTGCTGGCGGCGGTGCGGATCGCGACGCTCTTCATGGTGGCGCCGGTCTTCAGTCACCGGGCCGTGCCGATCCGGGTGCGCGCCGCCGCCGCGGTGCTCGTCGCCTGGGTCTGCACCCCGGTCCTCGCCGTCGGCCCGGTGCCGGGGCCCGAGACCCTCGCCGTGGCGGCCGCCGTGGGGCGCGAGGTGCTGATCGGCGTGACCCTGGGCTTCGCGCTGCGGCTGGTCTTCGCGGGCTTCGGCCTGCTCGGCGAGTTCATCTCGATCCAGGGCGGGCTCGGCGCCGCCACGGTGCTCGACCCGGCGAGCGGGTCGTCCTCGGTGGTGCTCTCCTCCCTGCTCCAGTTCTACGCCCTGGCGGTGTTCCTCGCCGTGGAGGGGCACCACGCCATCCTCCGCGCCGCGGTGCACTCCTTCGAGGCGCTCCCGATCGGCGCGTCGGGCTTCCCGAGCCTGGCCTTCGGGGCGGTGAGCGCCTTCGGCGGCACGCTCTACGAGGTGGGGGTGCGGCTCGCCGCGCCCGTCACGGCGGTGATGCTGGTCTCGAACGTCGCCGTGGGCACCCTGGGACGCGTCATCCCCCAGCTCAACCTGATGGCGCTCCAGCTTCCGGCCCACATCGCCATCACCCTCGCGGTGCTGGCCCTCGGCACCAACTCCTTCGCGGGCGCCGTGGCCGACGCCCTCACCTCGCTCACCGAGGGCGCCGTCCAGGCCGTGCTCGACCCGGGGGAGGGCTAGATGCCCCAGGACCAGGCCGAGAAGACCGAGCCCGCGACGCCGAAGAGGAAGGAGGACGCGCGCAACAAGGGCGACGTGGCCCAGAGCCGCGAGCTTCCCAGCGTGGCGGTGCTGCTGGCCGCGCTGCTGGCGGGCGGCTCGTTCCTGGGCCTCGGCCTGCTCGACGCCGTGGTGGGCCAGGCGCGCGGGGCCTGGGGCGGCGCGGCCCTGGCGCCGAGCACCCTCGCCGACTTCCACGCCACCCTGCTG
The DNA here is from genome assembly GCA_028277885.1 of Myxococcota bacterium. Taxonomy (GTDB): domain Bacteria; phylum Myxococcota_A; class UBA9160; order UBA9160; family UBA6930; genus JANQFK01. Next base: position 15,945 of record JANQFK010000043.1, on the reverse strand, counting down.
CGCCACGCCGCGGTGGTGGGGCTCGCGATGCTGCCCGTGCTCGCCGTGCTGTTCGCCGCGGCGGCCCTGACCCAGCTCGCCCAGGTGGGCCCTCTCTTCACCCTGGAGGCGCTCCAGCCCAAGCCCGAGCGCCTCGACCCGATCAAGGGCTTCCAGCGCCTCGTGAACCTCGACCGGCTCTTCGAGCTGGGGAAGTCGGCGTTCAAGATCGTGGTGGTGGGGAGCCTCGCCGCCTGGCTGGTCCGTGACGAGATCGGCGCGGTGCTCGGCCTCTCCGGCGCCAGCCTGGGCGCCGGCCTCGGCGTGGCCGGGAGCCTGGCGCGCCGCGTGGGGCTGGCGGTGCTCGGCGCGCTGGCCGTGATGGCGGCCTTCGACGTGCTCTACCAGCGCTGGCGCTACGAGAAGCGCCTGCGCATGAGCCTCAAGGAGGTGCGCGACGAGGCCAAGCAGCGCGAGGGAAGCCCCCAGGTGCGCAAGCGCTTCCGGGCGCGCCAGATGGAGCTCTCGCGCCAGCGCATGATCGCCTCGGTGGCCGAGGCCGACGTGGTGGTGACGAACCCCACCCACTACGCGGTCGCGCTCCAGTACGAACGCAGCGAGATGGGCGCCCCCAAGGTGCTCGCCAAGGGCCGCAACCACGTGGCGCGCCGGATCCGCGAGGTCGCCGAGGAGAACGGGGTGCCCGTGGTGGAGAACGCGCCCCTGGCCCGCACCCTCCACCGCACCGCGGAGGTGGGCCGCGAGGTCCCCGAGGCGCTCTACCAGGCGGTCGCCGAGGTGCTCGCCTACGTGTACCGGCTGCGGCCCGGGCACCACCGCGGCTGGAGCCCGACGCCGTGAAGCTGCGCCGCTCCGAGGCCCTGCTCGCCCTCGCGTTCTTCTGGATCCTCGCGCTCCTGGTGGTGCCGCTGCCGTCGAGCGCCCTCGACCTGCTGCTCTCCTTCTCGCTCACCGTCTCGCTGCTCGTGATGCTGGTCGCGCTCTACACCGACCGGCCCCTCGAGTTCTCGGTGTTCCCCTCCCTGCTGCTGATGATCACGCTGCTGCGCCTCGGGCTGAACGTGGCGAGCACGCGCCTGATCCTGCTCCACGGCTCCGAGGGCTCCCAGGCCGCGGGCCGCGTCATCCAGGCCTTCGGCGACATCACGGTGGGCGGCAACTACCTGGTCGGCATCATCGTCTTCCTGATCTTCGTGGTGATCAACTTCGTGGTGATCGCCAAGGGCTCGGGCCGTATCGCCGAGGTGGCGGCGCGCTTCACCCTCGACGCCATGCCGGGCAAGCAGATGGCGATCGATGCAGACCTGAACCAGGGGGTGATCGACGACGCCGAGGCGCGCACCCGCCGCTCGGAGATCCAGCGCGAGGCGGACTTCTACGGCGCGATGGACGGCGCCAGCAAGTTCGTGAAGGGCGACGCCATCGCGAGCCTGCTGATCCTGGCCGTCAACATCCTGGGCGGCTTCGCGGTGGGGGTGCTCCAGGCGGGCATGCCCGTGGGCGAGGCCGTCGAGACCTACACGATCCTCACCGTCGGCGACGGGCTGGTGGGCCAGGTCCCGGCCCTGGTGGTCTCCACCGCGGCGGGCGTGGTGGTGAGCCGCGCGGCGGGCGGCGCGCCCCTGGCCGACGAGCTGCGCACCCAGGTGGTGCTCCAGCCCCGGGCCCTCGGCATCGTGGCCGGCATGCTGGGCAGCCTCGCCCTGGTGCCGGGGCTGCCCTTCGTGCCCTTTGCGGCCCTGGCCGGGGGCGCCGGCGGCCTCGCCGCGTGGCTGCGCCGGGAGCGCCCCGACGAGCCCGCCGAGCCCAGCGAGCCCGCGGCCCCGGTCCCGAGCCCCGAGGAGGAGATCCGCGGCGCCCTGGCCCTCGACGAGCTCGAGCTCGAGATCGGCTACGGGCTGATCCCGCTGGTGGACGCCGCGCGCGGCGGCGAGCTGCTGGCGCGGGTGCGCGCCACCCGCAAGCAGCTCGCCACGGAGCTCGGCTTCGTGATCCCGCTGGTCCACATCCGCGACAACCTCCAGCTCGAGCCCGGCGCCTACGCGATCCTGGTGCGCGGCAACCGCGTCGCCACCGGCCAGATCCCGCCGGGCCGTGCCCTCGCGCTCCAGCCCTCTCCCGATGCGCCCGAGGTGCCGGGGATCGTGACCCGCGACCCGGCCTTCGGCCTGCCCGCGCGCTGGATCCAGGAGCGTGACCGCGAGCGCGCCGTGGCGGCGGGCTACGCGGTGGTGGACGCGCCCGCCGCCCTCGCCACCCACCTCGCCGAGGCGATCCGCGGCCACGCCGCCGAGCTGCTGAGCCGGCAGCAGGTGGGTGAGCTGCTGGAGGCCTTCTCCGCCCAGGCGCCCAAGGTGGTGGAGGAGATCGTCCCGGCCATCGTCCCGCTCTCGACGCTCCACCGCACGCTGCGCTCGCTGCTCTCCGAGGGGGTCTCGATCCGCGACCTCGGCAGCATCCTCGAGACGCTCGCGGAGTACGCCCAGCGCATCCAGGACCCGGACCTGCTCACGGACCTGGTGCGCGAGCGGCTCGGTCGCACGGTGACGCGCCCCTACGTGGACGCCGAGGGTGGGCTGCGCGTGATCCACCTCGACCCGAACGTGGAGGAGCAGCTGCGCGGCGGCGTCCAGCGCACCGAGGGCGGCTCGTTCCTGGCCGTGGACGCCGGGGTGCTGGACCGCCTGGTGCGGGGCATCGAGAACGGCGTGGGCGCCACCGCGAGCGCCGACGGCAAGCCGCCGGTGCTGCTCACCTCCCAGACCCTGCGCGCCCCGCTGCGCGGGCTGCTGGCCCGGGTGGTGCCCCGCCTCGCCGTGCTCTCCCACAACGAGCTCCCGCCGGACGTGAAGGTGATCGCGGCGGGACGCGTGGGGCTGGCCGATGCACGTTAAGCGCTTCGAGGCCGCGACCCTCCCCGAGGCCCTGGCCCAGGTGCGCGAGGCCCTGGGCCCCGACGCCCTGGTGCTCTCCACGCGCCAGGTGCGGCGCCAGGGCGGGCTCTTCGGCCGCTTCGGTCGCGGCGTGGTCGAGGTGACCGCCGCCGTGGACCGCGACGTGCGCCGCGCCGCGGTCGCGCCGGCGCCGGCCGCGGGTGCGTCCGGGCCCGCTGCGGCGCCGCCCGCCGCACCGCGCGTGGCCCCCGACGCATCCTGGCGCGAGCTGCGCTGGACGCGCGCGCTGATCGAGCCCCTCGAGGCGGAGGTGAGCGCGCTGCGTCGCGCCGTGGAGCAGCTGGGCGTGGCGCCGGGCCCCGCGGTCCCGGCCCCCGCCGCGCCCCTGGCCGCCGAGATCGCCGAGCTGCGCCGGGTGGCGCGGGCCTTCGCGCGCCCCGAGCCTGGCGCCAGCGAGTCGCCGTGGACCCGGCGGCTGGTGGCGGCGGGGATCGCCCGGGAGCACGCCGAGCCGCTGGTCGCCGAGGCGCGGCTGCGCGCCTCCGAGGGCGAGTGCGAGGAGCGGGCGCTGGTCCAGAGCCTGGCCGCCCGCCTCGACTCCCGCCTCGCCCCGCCCCGGGAGGACGATCCGCCCCGCACGCTCTTCGTGGGGCCGACGGGCGCGGGCAAGACCACCAGCCTCGCCAAGGTGGCGGCGCGGGAGCCCGGCGCGGTCGGACCCGCACTGGTGAGCGCCGACGCCCACCGGGTCGGCGGCGACGCGGCGCTGCGCGCCTACGCGGAGGGCCTCGAGCTGCCCTTCTCCGTGGCGGTCTCGGAGCAGGCCCTCGTCGAGGCGGCGAAGCGCAGCGGCGGCCGCCGGCTGCTCGTCGACACCGCCGGTCGCAGCCCCCGGGACGCCGCCGCACTGGGAGAGCTGCGTCGCCTGCGCGGCGCACTGGGCCGCTCGGTGCGGGTGAACCTCGTGGTCTCGGCCACCACCAAGGAGAGCGATCTCGCGCGCAGCGTGGCCTGGTTCCGTCCCCTCGAGCCCGACGGCCTCGTGGTGACCCGCCTCGACGAGAGCGGCGACCTCGGCAACCTCGCCAACCTGCTCCTCGACGGCGACGCGCCGCCGCTCACCTGGCTCGGGGCGGGCCAGCGCGTCCCCGACGACCTCCTCGTGCCGGACCCGCACCAGCTCGCCTGCCGGGTCCTCGGAGTCCAGCCATGAGCGAGTTTCCCGTGGTCCCGATGCCCGGCGTCGCCGCGCCGGTGCGCGACGCCGCCTCGCTGCCGGACTCGCTGATCGCTGTGGTGAGCGGCAAGGGAGGCGTCGGCAAGACCAACCTGGTGGCGAACCTCGCCGTGGCGGCGGCGGGGCAGGGCGCACGCGTGCTGCTGGTGGATGGGGACCTCGGCCTCGCGAACCTCGACGTGCTCCTCGGCCTCACCCCGACCCTCACCCTCGCCGACGTGCTGGAGGGCCGCTGCCGGCTCGAAGAGGCTCGGCTCGAGGGACCGCGGGGCATCCACGTGCTGCCCGCGGCGGCGGGTCGCTGCGACCTGCCGGCGCTGCGTCCCCGCGAGCTGGCCCCGCTGCTGGCGCCGCTCTGGCGCCTCGCCGAGCGCTACGACCTGGCGCTGGTGGACGCCGGCGCCGGGGTCGGGCCCGCCGTGGTGTCGCTCGCCGCGAGCTGCCGGCGCGCCCTGCTGCTCACCACGCCCGAGCCCACCGCCTTCGCGGACGCCTACGCGACCCTGAAGGTGCTCCACACCGAGGCGCCCGGCCTTCCCGTGGAGCTGGTGGTGAACGCGGCGCGCGACGAGCTCGCCGCCCACGCCACCCACGAGCGCCTGGCGCGCCTCGCGGGCCGCTTCCTCGGCGCGAGCCTCGGCTTCCGGGGGTTCCTGCCCCGGGATCCACGTCTCGCCGACGCCGTGGCGCGCCAGAGCGCGGTCGTGGAGGCCTTCCCGGCGGCGAAGTCGTCGCGCCACCTGGTCGCGCTGGCCCGGGACCTGCTGCGCGACGTGCGGCGACCCGCGAACGCGGGCGGCTCCTGAGCCGTGGAGGGGGACGGCATCGGTCGCATCTCCCCCCTCGACCGGGTTCCCCCCGCGACGTCCGGCAAGCCGAAGGGCGAGAAGCGCCGCCGCGAGAAGCGCGAGCCCGCGCGGCGACCCGAGCCCGACGTCCCCGAGGCTCCCGAGGCGGACCGCGAGGAGCCCGCCGAGGACGCCGGCGACGAGAAGAAGGGCACGCGCCTCGACGTCCGCGTCTGAGGCGCGCCTCGGCCGAGGCCTTTCAACCTGGAACGGCCGGGAAGGTCGGCGCGGAAGATTCTTCCCACTCCACGCGGGCGCACCGGCCTCGCACGCGCTGCTGGACTCTCGCGCCGGCACGCCACTTGCTTTGGTCCCCTGGCGGAGGAAGCTGCCCGTGGGAGACAGCATCTACATCTCGGCCTCCGGCGCGGTCTCGCGGCTGCGCCAGCTCGAGGTCGTCGCCAACAACCTGGCCAACGCCGACACGACCGGCTTCAAGGCCGATCGCGCCGTCTTCCACGCGGCCCTCGAGTCCGCGCTCCTCGACCCCGAGGGTCGCCAGCTCGAGGGTGAGACGGCTCGCGTCTTCGTGCTGCCGCGGGAGTCGGCCACCAACCACGCCTTCGGCGGCGCCCAGCGCACCGGTGCGCCCCTCGACGTGGCGATCCAGGGCCCGGGCTTCTTCGCCGTGGATACGCCGGCCGGCGTCCGCTACACGCGCGCGGGCTCCTTCGCGGTGGACCGGGACGGCAACCTGGCCACGCCCGACGGCTACGCGGTGCTGGGCGAGGGCGGCCCGATCTCCCTGGGTGGCAGGTCGGGGCGGATCCAGGCGAGCGGCGAGGTCGTGGACGAGGAGGGCCAGCTGGTGGACAGCCTGCGGGTGGTGGAGTTCGATCCCGCCGACCTGCCGCTGCTCCAGAAGGAGGGGAGCTCCCTGTTCCGGGCTCCCGCCGAGATCGTCGGCCTTCCGATCGAGTCGCCCCAGCTGCTCGAGGCCAGCCTCGAGCGCTCGAACGTCCAGCCCGTCCACGAGATGGCGGTGCTCATGCTCCTCCAGCGTTCCTACGACGCAACCATGCAGATTCTCCAGACCGACGACCAGGCCACCGACCGCCTGATCCAGGAGGTATCCGAGTAATGCGCGCGCTCTTCACCGCCGCCACGGGGATGGAGGCCCAGCAGGTCCGCATCGACACCGTGGCCGACAACCTGGCCAACGTGACGACGTCCGGCTTCAAGAAGGGGCGCGCGGAGTTCCAGGACCTCTTCTACGAGATCCTGCGCGCACCGGGAGCCACCGCGGCCGACGGGACGAGCCTGCCGACGGGAGCCCAGGTGGGCCACGGCGTGAGGCTCGGCGCGATCGGCAAGCTGTACGGCCAGGGGCAGCTCCTGAGCACCGGGCGGGACCTCGACCTGGCCGTCGACGGAGAGGGCTTCTTCCAGATCCAGCGGCCCGGTGGCGAGACCTTCTTCACGCGGGACGGCACCTTCCAGCTCGATCGCGACGGCAACCTGGTCAACTCCCAGGGCTTCCCCCTGGTGCCGAACATCCAGGTTCCCATCGAAGCCCTGTCGATCACGATCCTCGACGACGGCACCGTGTCCGCACTGGTGGCGGGTAGCACGCAGCCCACCCAGCTCGGTCGCCTCGAGCTCACGCGCTTCGCCAACCCCGCGGGCCTGGTCGCGATGGGGAACAACCTGGTGACGCCCAGCGAGGCCTCGGGGGATCCCGAGGCCGGGGCTCCCGGCGAGATCGGCTTCGGGCGGATCTCCCAGGGCTTCCTCGAGTCCTCGAACGTGAACATCGCGGAGGAGCTGGTGCAGATGATCCTCGCCCAGCGCGCCTTCGAGGTGAACTCCCGCGTCATCCAGGCCGGCGACCAGATGCTCCAGATCGCCACCTCGCTGCAGCGCTGATGCGCGGCACGCGATTCGTCCTGCTCGTCGGGCTGCTGGCGGGCCTGGGCTCCGCCGCGTCGGCGGAGACGGCCCTCCGCGATGCCATCGAGGGCTTCGTGCGCCGGCACGCGCCGGAGCCGCCGACGAGTGTCGAGGTGCCGCCGCTGGCGGACTTCGCGGTGCCCGAGGCCGTGGCCCGCGCGGGCTCCCTCGACTACCGCCTCTCCGCCCATCCGCGCGAGCGCTTCGAGGGCCGGGTGCCCGTCAGCGTCGCCATCGTCTCCGGCGACCGCGAGCTCAAGCGCGGCGTGGTCACCGTGCGCGTGCGCATGGAGCGGCAGGTTCTGGTGGCGGCGCGCAGCCTGCGGCGCGGGGAGACCCTCGGCGCCGACGACGTCCGCGTCGAGACACGCGACGCCTCCGAGCTGCCCGAGGGCTGGCTCGCCGCCGGGACCGCTCTCACGGGGCAGCGCGTGCGCCGCAGCCTGCGCGCCGGCCAGGCCCTCGCCGACGGCTGGATCGAGGCGGCGCCCCTGGTGGTGCGCGGCGAGGCGGTGCGCCTGGAGCTCGAGCGGGGCTCGCTCCGCATCGAGGCCCGGGGCGAGGCGCGGGCCGACGGCTACGACGGCGACTGGATCCGGGTGGTGAACCGCGACTCCGGCCGCGAGCTCACGGGCCGCGTCGCCGGCGAAGGGGTGGTGCGTGTCGCCTACTAGGCCGACGCTCCTGGCACTGGGCCTGGTCGCGCTCGTCGGCACGGGCTGCGTCGAGGTGGCGCTGCGCGAGGCCAAGGAGCCGCCGGACTACGCGCCGCTGCTGCTGCCGCCGGCGCCGGAGCCCAGCCCCGGTGCGATCTGGCGCGACCAGCGCACCTCGGGCTCGTTCCTGTTCTACGACCGCAAGGCGCGGGGCGTGGGAGACCTCGTCACCGTCCAGGTGGTGGAGAACTTCAGCGCCGAGGGCGCCGCCACCACCACCCTCGACAGCTCCAGCACCGCGGGCGCCACGGTGGCCTCGGACGTGGGCTTCGGCCAGGCCATCGCCTCGGCCATCACCTGGGTGCTGGATGCGTTCGGCGTCGACGATCCGGGCATCGACGTCGACCCGACCACCAACGTGAACGTGATCGAGGCCGACTCCGAGCGCTCCTTCGAGGGCGACGGCGAGACCACCCGCGAGGGTCGCCTCACCGCCATCGTGACGTGCCGGGTGCTCGCCGAGCATCCCGGCGGGATCCTCCACGTCCGCGGTCGGCGCAGCATCGTGGTGAACCACGAGCTTCAGTACCTGACCGTCGAGGGGCTGGTGCGCCGCGAGGACATCGCCATCGACAACACGGTCCCCTCCACCGCGCTGGCCGAGGCCCGGCTCACCCTCGACGGGATCGGGGTGATCGACGACAAGCAGCGCCCGCCGCTGCTCGCGAGGCTGATGGATTGGCTGTATCCGTTCTGAGGTCGCGGGCCGTCCGGCTCGTCGTCGCACTCGCTCTCGCGGCGCTGCTCGCGCCGGCCGCGCCCGTGGGCGCCGCCCGCGTGAAGGACATCGCGGCCACCAAGGGCGTCCGCTCCAACCAGCTGATCGGCTACGGCCTGGTGGTGGGGCTGAACGGCTCCGGCGACCGGATCCAGACGGAGTTCACCGTCCAGTCCCTGGCGAGCCTGCTGGCGCGCATGGGGATCGGGGTGGATGCCGACGCGATCCAGGTCCGGAACGTGGCGGCGGTGATGGTGACCGCCGAGCTTCCCGCCTTCGCGCGCACCGGCTCGCGGCTCGACGCGCTGGTCTCCTCCATGGGCGACGCCACCAGCCTGGAGGGAGGCACGCTGCTGCTGACGCCGCTGTACGGCGCCGACGGCGAGGTCTACGCCATCGCCCAGGGGCCGATGTCCGTGGGCGGGTTCGCGGCCGCGGGCGGCGGCTCCGGCGTGCAGAAGAACCACCCCACGGTGGGGCGCGTCGCCGGCGGCGCCACGGTGGAGCGGGAGATCCCCTTCGCCCTCGCGACCCTCGACGGCTTCGACCTCGCCCTGCGCCGGCCCGACTTCACCACCGCGCGGCGCACCGCCGAGGCCATCAACGCGCGCTTCGGGGAAGCGCTGGCCACGGCGCCGGACCCGGGCACGGTCCACGTCTCCGTGCCCGAGAGCGCCGCCGCGGACCTGGTGGGCTTCATGGCCTCGGTGGAGTCCGTGAACGTCGAGCCCGACCGCGCCGCCCGCGTGGTCCTGAACGAGCGCACCGGCACCGTGGTGATGGGGGCCGACGTCAGCATCGCCAAGGTGGCCGTGTCCCACGGGAACCTGTCGGTCAGCATCACGGCCAACAACCGCGTCTCCCAGCCGGCGCCGTTCTCCGACGGCGAGACCGTGGTCGTGCGCAACCCGACCATCACCGCCGTCGAGGAGGAGGCCCGGCTCACCGTGGTGGAGGGGCCGGTCACCATCGACGAGCTGGTGCGCGGGCTGAACGCCATGGGGGTCACGCCCCGGGACCTGATCGCCATCCTCCAGGCCATCAAGGCGTCGGGAGCCCTGGCCGCCGACCTGGAGCTGATGTGAGCGGGCCCGACGCCGTGGTCGGCCGGTCCGGCGCCCTCGGCGCCGCCGCCGCCCTCGCGGCGCGCGAGGAAGTCTCGCTGCGGGAGGTGGCGCGGGAGTTCGAGGGGCTCCTGATCGGCCAGCTGATGCGCCAGGCCTCGGCGCCGCTGCCCGGGACGAGCCCGCTCGACGGCGGCTCCGCGGCGCGCATGTACCGCGAGCAGTTCTTCCAGGAGGTGGCGCGGCTGGCGGCCGAGCGCGGCGGCTTCGGGCTCGCCGAGAGCATCGAGCGCCAGCTCGGCGGCGCGCCCCGGGGAGGGTCGGAATGAGCGAGCCCAGCGCCCAGGCGATCCAGGACACCGAGCGCCTGGTCGCGATCCTCGGCGCCGAGGAGAAGGTCTACCTGGAGATGCGCGACCTGCTCCAGCGCGAGCGCGAGCTGATGGCCCGCCTGGATGCCACGGGCCTGGGTGAGCTGGCGCGGGAGAAGGAGGCCCTCGCCGACGAGGGCCGGCTCGTGGAGGAGAGCCGGGCCGCGGTGGCCGAGGCCCTCGCGGCGGGCCTGGGCCTCGACGACCCGCGCCCCGTCCCGCTCTCCCGGCTGTGCGAGGCCCTGGGACCCGCGGCGGCCCGCCTGCGCCAGGCCCACACGAGGCTCGTCGTGCTGGTGAGCGTGGTGCGCGAGCTGCTCGACGCCAACGTGGCCTTCGCGGGAGACAACCTGGGCCGCATCCAGGGAACCCTGCAGATGCTGGGCCGGCTTCTCCCGACGGAGCCCGCCTACGCGGCCCCGGGCCGCCCCGTCCCGGAGGCGCGGGGCGAGACCGGCCGGCTGGTGCGACGCAGTGCGTGACGGGCGTCGGGAGTTCCCCGGATGCGGCGTGGATCCCGTCCCGCCGATGAGACCAGGCCGGGCCGCCTCGCGGCCCTAGGCGACCGGAGCGAGCGAGGGAAGACCCATGGCGGGACTGTTCGGCGTGCTCGACGTGGCCAACCGCGGTCTCGCGGTGACCCAGCAGGGGATCCGCGTCGCCGGCCACAACATCGCCAACGTCAACACGCCGGGGTACTCGCGGCAGCGCCAGGTGCTGGCCGCGCTGCCCCCGATCCCCTCGGTCAGCGGCCACCTCGGCACCGGCGCCGAGCAGCGCACCATCGAGCGGGTCACCGACGCCTTCGTCGAGGCCCAGCTCCTGAAGCAGAACGGGAGCGCGGCCTCCACCGAGGCCCAGGCCCGGGCCCTCGAGCTGGTGGAGGAGGTGCTGAACGAGCAGGACGGGGAGGGGGTCGGCGCCGCCCTCTCGCAGCTCTACGACGCCTTCGCGGATCTCGCCTCGGCCCCGGCGCCGGGCGCCCCGGCGGAGCGCGAGGCGGTGCGGGCGGCGGCGGGCAACCTGGTGGACACGATCCGCGGCGCCGACGCCCAGCTGCGCGACCTCCAGACCTCCACGAACCGGCAGATCGAGACGGCGCTGCCCGAGATCAACGCCATCGCGGGCCGCATCGCGCAGCTCAACGAGGACATCGTGCGGCTCGAGCTCCAGGCCCCCGCCAACGACCTGCGCGACGAGCGCGATCTGCTGCTGCGCGAGCTGTCGGGGAAGATCGAGGTCCAGACCTTCGAGGAGGACAACGGCGCCCTGGTGGTGATGCTGGCCGGCGGTTTCTCGCTGGTGAACGGCCCGAACGCCGCCAGCCTGGAGACGGCCTTCGACACCGGCAATCCCTTCAACCCCACCTTCTCCCGCGTCGTGTTCCGCGAGCGCGGCACCACCTACGACATCACCGACGAGGTCGGGGCGGGGGAGCTCGGCGGCCTGCTGCGCGTGCGCGACACCCTGATCCCCTCGGCGGTCCGCTCCCTCGACACCCTGGCCTACAACCTGGCGGCCTCCACCAACGCGGTGCACGCCGCCGGGGTCGGCCTCGACGGCAGCGTGGGGAACTTCTTCGTGGGGCCGGGCGCCGTCGAGGACGCCGCCCGCGACCTGGCCATCGCCTCCGCGGTGGCCGCCAGCCCCGACGCCATCGCGGCGGGCCTCACCCCGGCGCCGGGCGACAACCGCAACGCCCTCGCCCTCGCCGACCTGCGCGATGCCGCGACGGCGCTGTTCCTGCCCGGCGACCCGCCCGGGCCCGCCAGCGGACCGACCCGCACGCTCCTCGAGCACGCCGGCGCCATCCTGGCCGAGGTCGGCCAGCAGACCCGCACCCTCTCCCAGGCGAGCGCCCAGCAGGCCCGCATCCTCGAGGACCTCGAGAACCGCCGCGACGCCGCCTCGGGTGTCTCCATCGACGAGGAGATGACCGGCCTGATCCGGCTCGAGGCGGCCTACCAGGCCAACGCCCGGGTGATGAGCACCGTGAGCCGGCTCCTCGACGACCTGCTGAACGTGCTGTGAGGCCGAAGGACTCCCCATGGAACTCCGCATCACCAACTCCGCACTGATCCGCACCGCCCTGGCCGACGTCCAGCGCCAGCGCGCGCGGCTGTTCCGCGCCCAGGAGCAGGCGGCCTCCGGGCTGCGCGTGAACCGCCCCTCGGACGATCCCAGCGCGGCCTCGGCGGCGCTGCTGCTGCGCTCGGGCCTCGACGCCACCGAGCAGTACGACCGCAACCTTACCCAGGCCCGCAGCCGCATCGCCGCCGTGGACTCGGCGCTCTCCGCCACCGCGGACGTGCTCATCCGGGCCCGGGAGCTCGCCATGACGGGGGCCAACGACACCAACGACGCCACCTCGCGGGCGCTGGTCGCCGAGGAGGTCGAGGCCCTCCACGCCCGCCTGCTCTCCGAGGCCAACGCGCGCTCGGCGGGCGGCTACGTGTTCGGTGGCTTCGCGGCCTCGACCGCCCCCTTCCAGGTGGCCGGGCCCTTCGTGGACGGCTCGCCGGCGCCGGCCGTGAGCTTCGTGGGCGACTCCAACGAGATCGAGGTGACCATCGACGAGGGCGTGACGGTGCGCGCCACCCGCGACGGCCGCGACGTCTTCCTCGGCGACGCCGACGGGGACGGCAGCGTCGACCCGGGCCGCGAGAACCTGTTCGCGCTCCTGGGCGACCTGCGCGACGCCCTCCAGGCGGACGATCGCGCCGCCATCGCCGCGACCCTGACCCGGGTCGACACCGCCCAGACCCAGATCTCGGTGGCGCGCACCGACGTCGGCGCGACCCAGACCCGCCTCGACGCCTGGCAGGATCGCCTGGCCGAGCGGAGCGTGGACCTCGCCTCGCGGCTCTCCCTGGTCCAGGACGCCGACGCCACCGAGGTCTTCACCGCCCTGGTGAACGAGGAGACGGCCCTGCGCGCGGCCCTCTCCTCCGCGGAGCGGCTGATCCAGCCCACCCTGCTGGACTTCCTCCGCTAGCGATGCTCGTTCTCACCCGACGCAACGGCCAGAGCCTGCGCATCGGAGGAGACGTCCGCGTGACGGTGCTCTCGGCCGCGGGGAACCAGGTGCGCCTCGGCATCGAGGCGCCGCCGGACGTCGCGATCCACCGCGAGGAGGTCTACGAGCGCATCGCCCAGGCGAACCGCGACGCCGCGGGGCTGCCCGACGACGCCCTCGGTGACCTGGTTGCCCACGGAAGGTCCCGGGACGAGGAAGGGGAGGAAGGGTGAGCGGCCGCGAGATCGTCACCATCGAGCACCGGCGCTTCGGCAAGCTGGAGATCCCGGAGCCCGACGTGCTGCGCTTCGAGGGCCTGCCGGGCTTCCCCGAGGCGAGGCGCTTCGCGCTCCTCGCCCACGACCGTGGCGAGGTGCTGGCCTGGCTGGTGAGCCTCGACGACGCGGGCCTCGCCTTCGTGGTGACCGACCCGTGGCAGTTCTTTCCGGACTACGCCCCGGCGCTGGGGGAGTCGGCGCTGCAGCGGCTGGGCGCCCGGAGCCGGGACGACGTCGAGGTCCTGGTGATGGTGAGCGTCCGCGACGGCCAGCCGACCCTGAACCTGCTCGCTCCGCTGGTGCTGTGCGCGCCCTCGCGGCGCGGGGCCCAGTGGATCCTCGACGACGATCGCCTGTCGCCCCGCCAGCCGCTGCCCGCCCACCTGCCGGCGGCGCCGGGGGAGGGCGACCCGGCGGCGGATCAGATCGAGTCGAAGCCCCAGAGGTAGAGGGGGAAGGGTCCATGCTCGCGGAGCGCGGTGCGCTGGCGCGCGTCGAGCGCCGCGCTCACCCGGAGCGGGACGCCCGGCCCGAAGCAGAGCGCGAGGAGCTCCGCGGGCGCGATCCGCACCCGGCCGCGGCGGCCGTGCAGCCGCAGCCCGTCGGGCTCGGCCTCGAGCGCGAGCCCGCTCGCGCCGGCGCCCGTGGCACGCCACAGGGAGCGCGCATCGAGGGGGCGGGCGAGGGCGAAGCAGCCCGTCCGCGGCGCCGCGCCCGCCGCGCGCAGGCGCCGTGCCAGCTCCGGGGCTCCCGGGCCCTCCAGCAGCTCGAGGGCTCCCGCCTCGGCGCACAGCGCGCGCAGGCAGGCGAGCACGGCTCCGGGCTCTCCCGCCCACTCGTGGATCACGCCCTGGAAGTCGTCCCCGCGTCCGAGCGCCGCGTAGCCGACGGCCCCGCCGTGGCGTCGCGCCACCCGGAGCCGGCATTCGGGGGTGGCGGCGAGCCGGGCGAGGTCGCCGGCGGCCCGCTCGGCGCGGACCGGCTTCTCCGCATGGAGGCGCTCCAGGGCCGCGAAGTCCCCCGGCGACGCGGGGCCCACCTCGACGCGGCGGTCGGCGCCGGCGCGCTCGCAGCAGGCGGCGTCGATGGCGAGCTGGGTCTCGACCCCGGCGCGCTCGAAGCCGAGGCGCCGGTAGAAGTCGTGGCGGTCGCTCCACAGCAGGGCGAGGGGCACGCCCCGCCGGGCGAGCTCGACCGCGCAGCTCTCCACGCAGCGGCTCGCCAGGCCCCGGCCGCGGGCCCGGGGATCCGTGTAGACCGCGCCGATCAGGCCCACCCGCAGCCCGCCCCTCGGCGTCCCGAGACGCGCCTCGTGGAGCATCGCGTGGGCGAGGGGCACGCCGGCGGCCGCGACGACGCGGTGGCGCTCCGGGCTCGGGGTGGAGAGCAGGGTGGGGTACTCCGCGGCGAGCCGGCCCCGCCGGCCCCGGCGCAGGCCGTCGTCGAGCCAGTCGAGGAGCCCCGGCCACTCGGACGCGACGGGCGCCCGGGCCTGCGGCTCCGCCCCCGTGGCCTCTCCCACGCCTCGCGCCTCGGCACCCGGCATCGCGCAGGGAGCGAGCAAGAACGGTGCCGCGTCCGGGCGGGCTCCCGGCGCGCGCCGCGTCGCGAGACGTTTCACTTCGAAACCCGGGTTTCCATCTGGGAAGAAGCCGGAGCGCCGGACTGGAGCGCGCTGCGTCCTCGTGCGTCTGCAACCCGCACGCAGCCGGGGCGCCAAGCTCCGGGCGGCACTTCGCGCGGCGCGGGGCGACGCGAGTTCGCCCCACCCCATGGCACCCGCCTTGCACCAGGAGGGCTGGCTCCGGCTGCGTGCCGGGACCGCGTGCATGGGGTTCGGGTTCGCGTCCGGGAGGGTCCCGGCGTCGGCCCTCCCCCCCAAGAAGGCAACGTGAACCCGGCCTGCCAAGGATCGGCGGGCCCGACCCCGACCAACGAGTTCATGGAGGACACGATCACATGGGTCTGAGAGTCAACACCAACGTCGCTTCGCTGAACGCCCAGCGGAACCTGTCGAACACGACGGACATGCTGTCGCGCTCGCTGGAGCGGCTCTCCTCGGGTCTGCGGATCACCCGGGCCTCGGACGACGCCGCCGGTCTGGCGATCTCCGAGCGCTTCCGGGCCGACGTCCGCAGCCTCACCCAGGCGCAGCGGAACGCCAACGACGGCATCTCGCTGCTGCAGATCGCCGAGGGCGCGCTGGACGAGTCGAGCGGCATCCTGATCCGGATGCGCGAGCTCGCCGTGCAGTCCGCCAACGGCACCCTGGGCACGGCGGAGCGCGCCACCCTGGACCAGGAGTTCCAGGCGCTGCTGGGCGAGATCGACCGGATCGCGGCAGTGACGGAGTTCAACGGGACCAACCCGCTGAACGACGCCGCACTCAGCGTCACCTTCCAGGTCGGCTCCAACAACAGCACCAACGACCAGATCACGGTCACCGGCGTGGACGCCACCACCACGGGCCTCAGCCTCACGGGCGAGGACATCACCGACGTGACGAACGCACAGTCGGCGATGGACGCCGTGGACACGGCGATCGACACGCTGAGCGGCCTGCGCGCCGACTTCGGCACCGCGCAGAACCGGCTCGAGTCCACGATCCGGTCCATCGCGGTGGCGATCGAGAACACGGCCGCTGCCGAGTCGCGGATCCGCGACGTGGACGTGGCCGCCGAGACCGCCATCCTGACGAGGAACCAGGTCCTCCAGCAGGCCGGCGTCTCGGTGCTCGCCCAGGCGAACGTGTCGACTTCCGTGGCGCTCGCGCTGCTCCAGTAGCGCGGGCGGCCGGCGGCGTAGGCGTCGAGATGCCGCCGGGCTCCTGGAGGCTCCCCGGAACGCTCGCAGGGCGGGCGTCCGGCGGCGTAGGCGTCGAGATGCCGCCGGGCTCCTGGAGGCTCCCCGGAA
>JANQFK010000073.1 GCA_028277885.1 Myxococcota bacterium | reverse complement strand
GCGACTGTTTCCGTCGCGGCTCGGGCTCGCTCCGTGGGTCGCCCGGTGCTACGCGGGGGCGATTCCGACGCGGTGCCTTCCGCAGGGCCGGAGGTTCGTCGCCAAGCTGGCCTTCTAGGAAGCCGGATTCCCGGCACGCAGGGTCCGTTCGTCCCCTCGCCGACCCATTCTTCGAACCACGACTCAGCGGATGAAGGCGTCGACCTCGACGCCCCCCGCCGTCTCCAGCTCCTCCCCGCGGCTCTCCTGGATCCAGCTCCAGGCCGTTCGCAGGATCGTGCGCAGGTCCGAGCGGCTCGGGCGCCAGCCGAGGTCGCGCTGGAAGCGCGAGGCGTCGGCCACGAGCTCCGGGGGGTCGCCCTCGCGGCGCGCGGCGTTCCGGTACGGGACGGTGAGCCCCACGGCCTCGTTGATGGCGGCGATGACCTCGCGGTTGCTGTGGCCCGAGCCGGTGCCCAGGTTGTAGGTGCCGCCGGGCCCGTCCTCGAGGAGCGACTCCAGCGCGAGCACGTGGGCCTCGGCCAGGTCGGTCACGTGGACGTAGTCCCGGATGCAGGTGCCGTCCCGGGTCGCGTAGTCGGTGCCGTAGAGCTTGAGCTCCGGGCGCAGCCCCGCTGCGGCCTCGAGAGCCAGCGGGATCAGGTGGGTCTCGGGCTCGTGCCACTCCCCGATGCCGCCCTCGGGGTCGGCCCCGCAGGCGTTGAAGTAGCGCAGCGCGCTCCAGCGCATGCCGTGGGCCTCCTCCACGTCGGCCAGCATGCGTTCCACCATCGCCTTCGAGGCGCCGTAGGGGTTGATGGGGGAGAGCGGCGCGGACTCGGGGATGGGCTGGAAGTCCGGGTGGCCGTAGACCGCCGCCGTCGAGGAGAGCACGAAGCCGCGCACGCCGTGGCGCATCGCCACCTCGATCAGGGTGGCACTCGCGGCGACGTTGTCGCGGTAGTAGCGCAGGGGGTTCGCGACGGACTCGGCCACCGAGGCGCGCGCCGCGAAGTGCAGCACGGCGTCGAAGGGGCCGTGGCTCGCGAACGCGCGGGCCAGGGCGTCGCGGTCGCCGATGTCGCGGCGCAGCAGCGGCGCGTCCTGGACGAAGTCCGCGCGGCCGTTGCTCAGGTCGTCGATCACCACCGCGGTGTGGTGCGCGCGCCGGAGCGCACGGAGCGCGTGGCTGCCGATGTAGCCGGCTCCGCCGGTCACCAGAAGATGCGCCAAGGGCCTCCTCTCCCGCTCGCGTGCGTGGTATTGTGACGTGCGGATGGGGATCGTCCACACCGCCCGCTTCGAGACTCCCGTCGGCGAGATGTTCGCCGCCTCGACGGAGCGCGGGCTCGCCTACCTGGAGCTGCCCCACGCGAGCGGGTGCGGGTTCCGGGGCTGGCAGCGCCGGGCGTTGCCCGACGCCGAGCTGCGCGAGGGCTTCGCACCCAACCGCGCCGCCATCGCACAGGTGCTCGAGTTCCTGGAGGGCAAGCGCCGCGAGTTCGAGCTTCCCCTCGACCTGCGCGCGACCGCGTTCCAGCGCAGCGTCTACGCCGAGCTGCTCCGCATCCCCTACGGAGAGACGCGCAGCTACGGCGACGTGGCCCGGGCGATCGGCAACCCGGGCGCGGTGCGCGCCGTGGGAGCGGCCAACGGCGCGAACCCCGTCCCCCTGGTGGTGCCCTGCCACCGGGTGGTGCGCACCGGCGGCCACCTGGGCGGCTACGGAGGCGGGCTGGCCCTCAAGCAGCAGCTGCTCGCCATGGAGAGCCGGGGCGAGCTGCTCTAGCGCGGCCCCCGGCCCGCTCGGCGGGCCCGGCGCTCACTCGACGTATCCCAGGGACCTCAGCATGTCGAGCTCGTCGGAGTCGACGCCCGCCGAGGCCGACACCGAGGCCGCGATCAGCCGCTCGATCATGGGGTCGCCGGGGTGGCGCTTCATGGCCAGGTCGAGCACCTCGATGGCGGCGGGGCCCTCGCCGGCGCTGCGCAGCTGGTGGGCCGTCGCGGCGTACTGGGTGACCGGCACGTGCTCGGGGTACGCGTCGGCCAGGCGCTCGATCTGCTGCTTCGCTGCCTCGCCCCGGCCCGACCGGGCCTGGGCCTCGAGCCGGGCGAGCTCGAGCCCCCAGCGCGTGACCTCGTCGGGCTGCGCCCGCAGCCCGGCCTCGGCGGCGGAGAGCGCCGCGGCGTAGTCGGCGTCGGCGAGGCCCGCGCGCGCGTCGGCCAGGCGGTCCTCGGCCGAGGCCCCGCAGCCGCCCAGGATGGCGACCATCAGCAACGCGCAGAAACACCTCATAACCGGCTCCCGTTGATCCGATCCTTCCGCGGGGCGACCGACGGGGACGCCTCCCGGGGCCGCGCGCGAGGCCCTCTTGGGCTGCGCCGGCCTTCCGATATCATACCGGGCTCGATGAACCGGGTCTGGCGCTCCCGCCGCCGCGGATCTCCGAGCACCGATCGAGGCCCATGAGCATCCCTTCGAACATCCGGCGCGTCGCCTCGAGCCTGATCGGCGTCGCCGCCGTCACGCTGCTCGGCGCCCAGGAGGCCCAGGCCTACATCGGGCCCGGGGCGGGCTTCGCCTTCGTGGGCTCGATGCTGGTCCTGCTGGTCACCTTCCTGCTCGCCTTCGCGATCATCCTCACCTGGCCGGTGCGGCTGCTCTACCGGTTGATCCGGGTCGGGAACCCCTACAAGAAGGCGCTCAGCAAGCGCGTGGTGATCCTGGGCCTCGACGGCATGGATCCGGGCCTGGCCACGAAGCTGATGCGCGAGGGGCGCCTGCCCCACTTCCAGAAGCTCGCCGAGCGCGGCGTCTTCCGGCCCCTCGACACCAGCGTGCCCTCCATGTCGCCGGTCGCCTGGTCCACCTTCGCCACGGGCGTCGACGCCAGCCAGCACTGCATCTACGACTTCCTGACCCGCGACCCCTGCACCTACGCGCCGATGCTGAGCTCCACGGACATCGGCGGTGCGAAGCGGGTGCTCAACATCGGCCGCTACCTGGTGCCGCTGGGCAAGCCGCGCATCAAGCTGCTCCAGAAGAGCCAGCACTTCTGGAAGCTGCTGGGCGAGAAGCACATCTTCTCGATCATCCAGCGCGTCCCGATCACCTTCCCGCCCGTGCCCTTCAAGAACGGGCTGCTGCTCTCGGGCATGTGCGTGCCGGACCTGCGCGGCAGCCAGGGCACGTTCTCGTTCTTCAGCACCGACGCCGAGGGCGACGTGCCGCGCTTCACCGGCGGCGAGCAGACGGTGCTGCGGCGCAAGGGCAACGTGATGCGCTCGCGCCTGGTCGGGCCGGACAACTCCATGCTCAAGTCCGGCGGGCGCATGACCCTGCCCTTCACCCTCGGCGTGGCCGAGGACGGCGAGTCCGCGCTGCTCGAGATCGACGACCACGAGCCCGTGCGCCTCACCCTCGGCGAGTACTCGGACTGGGTGGAGCTCACCTTCTCGGCCGGGCTCGGCATCAAGGTGCGCGGGATCGCGCGCTTCTACCTGGTCTCGACCTCGCCCCACGTGAACCTGTACGTGACCCCGATCCACATCGATCCCGAGAACCCGGCGATGCCCATCGCCCACCCCGAGGTCTACGCGATCTACCTGGCCAAGAAGCAGGGCAAGTTCGCCACCCTGGGGCTCGCCGAGGACACCTGGTCGCTGAACGAGCGGGTGATCGACGAGAAGGTCTTCTTCGACCAGGCGATGCTGATCTACGAGGAGCGCGAGCGGATGTTCCTCGATGCCGTCGCGCAGTCGAAGAAGGGACTGGTCACGACGGTCTTCGACACCACGGATCGCGTCCAGCACATGTTCTACCGCTACCTCGATCCGACCCACCCGGCCAACGCCGGCAAGGACACGGAGCAGTGGAAGGACGCCATCGCCCGGGTGTACGAGCGGGCCGACGCGCTGGTCGGCAAGGTCTGGCACCTGGTGGACGACCCGGACACGGTCTTCATGGTGATCAGCGACCACGGCTTCACCAACTTCCGCCGCGGCGTGAACATCAACAGCTGGCTGCGCGACAACGGCTACCTGCACCTGAAGGACGGCGCCCGCACCGGCGGCGACTGGTTCGAGGGCGTCGACTGGAGCCGCACGAAGGCCTTCGCCCTCGGTCTCACCGGGATCTTCGTCAACCGCAAGGGCCGGGAGAGGTCGGGGATCGTCGAGGAGGGCGCCGAGTACCGGGCCCTGGTGCAGGAGCTCGCGGACAAGCTCGGCCGGCTGATCGACCCCGCCACGGGCGAGCCCTGCGTGCGGCGGGTCTCGGTCTCCCAGAAGTTCTTCCGGGGTCCCTACCGATTCGACGCGCCGGACCTCCTGGTGGGCTGGGAGGGCGGCTACCGGAACAGCTGGGAGTGCGCCACGGGCCAGGTCACCGAGGAAGTCTTCTGCGACAACACCAAGAGCTGGTCCGGCGACCACTGCGTGGACCCGGCCATCGTTCCCGGCGTGTTCTTCTGCAACCGCGCCATCGCGGAGGAGAGCCCGCGCCTGGTCGACGTCCCGGCCAGCGTGCTGCGGCTGTTCGGCCAGGAGATCCCGGGCTACATGCAGGGCCGGATGATCTTCGCCGAGGGCACCGAGGAGGCGGGCGTGAAGGGCATGCTGGACCCGACGAGCCTGCCCCAGAGCGGCGCCGCGCCGGGCGCGCTGATCTTCCCGCCGGCGGACCGGAAGGCGAGCGGCCAGTCGTGAGCTCGCGCCGGTCGCACCGGGCCCGGCGCCTCGCCGCCCTGGCCCTGCCGGCGCTGGTCGCCGGCGTCCTCGCCTCCCTCGCCGGGGCGAAGTCCGGGCGGGAGACCGGCGTCTTCGTGGTCGGCGTGGACGGCATGGACCCGGTGAT
The DNA here is from genome assembly GCA_028277885.1 of Myxococcota bacterium. Lineage (GTDB taxonomy): Bacteria > Myxococcota_A > UBA9160 > UBA9160 > UBA6930 > JANQFK01. The sequence goes on along the minus strand of JANQFK010000073.1, from coordinate 37,939 downwards.
CCTGCGGCGCCTGATGGACGAGGGGCACATGCCGAACTTCGCGAAGCTCGCCTCGGAGGGGAGCTTCCAGAGCCTCGGCACCTCGAACCCGCCCCAGAGCCCGGTGGCCTGGTCGAACTTCGTGACGGGCATGAACCCCGGCGGCCACGGCATCTTCGACTTCATCCACCGCGACCCCGCCACCTACCATCCGATCTCCTCGGCGACGCCGCCGGCCGGCGACCCGGGCCCCGCGCTGCGTTTCTTCGGCTACGTGATCCCGCTCTCCGCCCCCGAGGTGCGCAACAACCGCGGCGGGACGCCCTGGTGGGACGTGCTGGTGGAGGAGGGCGTCGACGTCGAGGTGTTCCGGATCCCCGGCAACTTCCCCACGCCCGAATCCGAGGCCAAGGTGCTGGACGGCATGGGGACGGTGGACGTGCGCGGCGGCTTCGGCACCTACACGCTCTACACCGACACCCTGGTCGAGAAGGACGATCCCAAGGGCGACGTCGAGGTCGTCTCGGTGCAGGACCTCGACCTCGACGGCACCCCGGACACCGTGAGCGGCGTGCTGCGCGGCCCGCCGGACCAGTTCCGCCTCGAGCCCGGCGAGACCCCGGGCGACGGCGACTACCTGACCCGCGGCGTGACGATCCACCTGGACCCGGGGCCGGGCCCGGGACCGTACGAAGGCGGGAACGGCGCGCTCCCCACCGCCGTCGTCGAGGTCGCGGGCCAGCGCACCCTGCTCCAGCAGGGCGAGTGGTCGGACTGGGTCGAGGTGCCCTTCGACGTGCTGCCCATGGGCCTGATGACGGTGCGCGGCACGGTGCGCTTCTACGCCAAGGAGCTGCGGCCGCGCTTCCAGGTCTACGCCTCGCCGGTGAACGTCTCGCCGTCGGATCCGGCGGTCCCCATCACGAGCCCGGACGACTTCGTGAAGGAGGTCTTCGAAGAGACCGGCTTCTTCTACACCCAGGGCCTGCCCGAGGACACCGACGCGCTGAACGACGGCGTGTTCGACGACGACGACTACCTGAAGCAGGTGGCCCTGGTGCAGGAGGACACGCGGCGCCTGGTGGACCTCGCCCTGGATCGCTTCGAGCCCGGCGACGCCACCTTCGTCTACCTGTCGGACATCGACCTTCAATGCCACATGCTGTGGCGCCACGAGGACCCGAAGCACCCCGGCGCTCCGCCGCACCCGGCCCACGATCCGGCGGTGGCGCCGAAGCACGCCGGGGACATCGAGAGCTTCTACCGCGACGTGGACCGGCTGCTCGGCGACGTGCGGCGGCGGCTTCCGCCCGAGACCCTGCTCGTGGTGATGAGCGACCACGGCTTCCAGCCCTTCACCCGCGACGTCCACCTGAACGCCTGGCTGCGGGACCAGGGCTACCTGAGGCTGAAGGACGGCAAGACCACGGGGCACATCGTGGCCGGGGACGTGGACTGGTCGAAGACCCGGGCCTACGGGCTCGGCTTCAACGGCCTCTACCTGAACCTCGCCGGCCGCGAGGCCGAGGGCATCGTGGACCCCGCGGAGGCCCCCGCGCTCCTCGACGAGATCGCCCGCGGCCTCGAGGCGCTCCGGGATCCCGCGAACGGGGCGCGGGTGGTGCGCGACGCGGACCGGGCCGACCGGGTGTACAGCGGCGACCGCCGCGCCGAGGGGCCGGACCTGGTGGTGGGCTACGACCGGGGCTACGGGTGCTCGGACGAGTCCACGCTGGGAGAGATCACCGAGGGCGTGATCGAGGACAACACGTCGCGCTGGTCGGGCAACCACCTGATGTCGCCCGCCGTCGTGCCGGGCATCCTGCTGGTGAACCGCAAGCTCGCCGCGGACGGCCACGACCTCACCGACCTCACCGTCACCCTGCTCTCCCACTACGGGATCGAGGCTCGACCGGGCATGATCGGCGAGCCGATACTCTGAGAGACGACCGAGAGACCGAGGAGACCCGCCCATGCTCGGAGGCAAGACCGTCAAGGTGAAGATCGACCGCGACCTCCACGACCGGCTGCGCAAGGTGGCCGACGTGGCCGGCTACGCGACGACCGAGGAGTTCATCACCCACGTGCTCGAGAAGGAGATGCTGCACTTCGAGGACGCGGGCTCCGACGACCAGATCCGCGAGAAGCTCAAGGGGCTGGGCTACATCTCCTGAGGCGCGACCGGTGATCGAGCTCTACAACGGCGCCTCGAGCGCGCTCTTCGACGTGGTGATGGCCCCCTTCGGCCATCGCTTCCCGCTCTTCGACCTGCTGCTGTGGCCGGTCCTGATGGGGATCGGCGCGCTCCAGGTCTACAAGTACGTCTCGAACCAGAAGGCCATCGCCCGGGTCAAGAGCCAGATCTCGATGCGCCTGCTCGAGATCCGGCTCTTCAGCCACGACATCCTCCAGGTGCTCCGCTCCACCGGCGGCATCCTGCTCCGCAACGGCCTCTACCTCGGCCACAACCTGCTGCCCCTGGCGGTGATGATCGTTCCCATCACCGCCCTGATGGTGCAGCTGGTGGCCCACTACGCCTACGCGCCCTCGCCGGCCGGGGCCGTGGAGCTGCTGCGGGTGGAGCTGGACCCCCGGGCCGGAGTGAGCTCCCGGGACGTCTCCCTCGAGCTGCCCGCGGGCGTCGCCCTCGACGCGCCGGGGGTGCGGACCGCCGACGGCCAGGTGTTCTGGCGCCTGCGCGCCGAGCGCGAGGGCGACCACGTTCTCAAGGTCGCGGTGGGTGGGGAGACCTACGAGAAGGCCTGGGCGGTCGGGGGCGACCCGCGCAAGGTCCCGGTGAAGCGGCTGCGCAGCTGGGAGGCGCTCCTGTACCCGGGCGAGCCCGCGCTGCCGGCGGCCGGACCGCTGCGCTCCCTCGAGCTCGCGGCCCACACGCGGCCGCTCCGCTTCCTGCCCGAGGGCGAGGTGGGCATCCTGCTGTGGACCCTGGTGCTGTCCCTCGTCGCCGGCTTCTCCCTCAAGGGCCTGTTCGGGGTCACGATCTAGTGCTGGGCTCGCTGCTGCGCCGACTCCGGCCGCGCGCCGCCGGCGACCCCGTGGTGGTGGTGAGCGGGCTGCCGCGCTCGGGCACGTCGATGATGATGAAGATGCTCGAGGCCGGCGGGCTGCCGGTGATGACCGACGGCGAGAGGACCGCCGACGTCGACAACCCCAAGGGCTACTTCGAGTACGAGCGCATCAAGGACCTGGAGAAGGAGACGGACAAGTCCTACGTGCGCGCGGGTCGGGGCCACGCCCTCAAGGTGATCTCGTTCCTGATCAAGGACCTGCCCGACGACAACGACTACAAGGTCGTGTTCATGCGCCGCGACCTCGACGAGGTGCTGGCCAGCCAGGACAAGATGATCCAGCGGCTCGGCACCGCCGACAGCTCGGCGGCCGCGGAGGCCATGAAGGAGGCCTACCGCAACGACATCGTCCGCACCCGCCTGCTGTGCCGCAAGCGCCCGAACTTCGACCTGATCGAGGTCCACTACCGCGACACCGTCTCCGACCCCGCCGCCACCGCGCGGCGCGTGAACGCGTTCCTCGGCGGCGCCCTCGACGAGGGCGCCATGCGGGGCGCCGTGGACGGCTCCCTCTACCGGAACCGGAAGGCCTAGAGGCCCGGGGGAGGCGGCGAAGCCGGTCCGGCCCCAGCGGAGCCCTCCGCCCGGACTGGAGGCTTCAGGCGCGCTCGTGACGCGCCGATCCGAACCACACGCCCCCGATCCGGACGACACGCCCCGGATGGCGGCTCCGAAGGAGAGGCTCGTGTTCGGACTGGATTCCGTGCTCGTGGTCGAGGATTCCCGCGTGGTGCAGGAGGTGATGCGCGCCGTCCTGGCCCCCCACGCCAAGCACGTCGTGGCGGCCGGCAGCGTGGCCGAGAGCCTCGAGGTGCTCGAGGAGAGCCCGCAGTTCACGCTGCTGCTGAGCGACGTGGGTCTCCCGGACGGGTCCGGCTTCGACGTCCTCGCCCAGGTCCGGGAGCGGGCCCCGGACGCGCGCGCCATCCTGATGACGGCGCGCTGGGACGCCGCCGACGCCGAGCGGGCCGCGGCCATGGGGGCGCTCGCCTACCTCGCCAAGCCCCTCTCCTTCCGCGACATCGCCACGGCGCTGCGCAGGCACGAGGCCCGGGTGGCCCACCGGCCGGCGCGGCGGCGCTCCCTCGCCAAGGCCCTGGTCTGGGACCCGAGCCGCCGCGACGCGCCCCACCTCGTGTGGGAGGTGCGGGACCTGAGCGCGAGCGGCGCCTTCCTGGAGACCAAGGGGCCCGTGGCGGTGGGCACCGTGCTCGACCTCGACCTCGACCTGGGCGGCGGCGACAGCCTGCCGGTGCGGGCCGTGGTGGCGCGGGTCCAGGAGCCCACCTGGGCCGGGCCCGGTGGGGTCGGGGTCCGGTTCTTCGAGCTGGGCGACGCCGCGCGCAGGGCCATCGAGGCCCACGTCGAAGAGGCGCGCAGCGACACCTTCTAGGGCCGCGGGCCCGCCCGGCCCGGATCAGCCTCAGATGGCGCGCAGCGCCTGGTCGAGGTCCGCGATCAGGTCCGCCGTGTCCTCGATCCCGCAGGCGAGGCGGATCAGGCTGTCGGTGATGCCCCAGCTGCGCCGGTCCTCCTCGGTCTGGTCCCAGAAGGACATCAGCACCGGCATCTCCACCAGGGACTCGACGCCGCCCAGGCTCGGCGCGATGTAGGGCAGCCGGCAGGCGTCGGTGAAGCGCACCGCCCCGTCGAGGTCGGTCTCGAGCTCGAAGGTGACGACCCCGCCGAAGCCCGAGAGCAGGCGCGTCGCCACCGCGTAGTCGGGGTGGCTCTCGAGGCCCGGGTACCAGACGCGGCGCACCTCGGGGCGCTCCTCGAGCCAGCGGGCGATCTCGAGGGCGTTCTCGTTGTGGCGCGCCATGCGGAGCGCCAGGGTCTTCATGCCCCGCACCAGCAGCCAGGCGGCGTGGGCGTCGAGGATGCCGCCGAGCACGCCCACGGCCTTGCGGATCGGCGCGACGACGTCCGCCGGGCCCGCCGCGACCCCGGCGATCAGGTCGTTGTGGCCGCCCAGGTACTTGGTGGCGCTGTGGATCACCAGGTCGGCCCCGTCGTCGAGGGGGCGGTGGTTCACCGGGCTCGCGAAGGTGGAGTCGATCACGACCCGGGCACCGCGCTCGTGGGCGATGCGCACCGCCTCGGGCAGGTCGATGACGCGCAGGGTCGGGTTGGTGGGCGACTCGGTGAAGAAGAGCGCCGTGTCGTCGCGCAGCGCGTCCTTCAGCGCGATGGTGTTGGCGGGCTCGATCACGCTCACCTGCACGCCGGTCTTCGAGAGGTACTCGGCGATGAACTGGCGCGTCCGCCGGTAGCACTCGTTGGTGACGACGATGTGGCCGCCGTCGGGGACCAGCGCCAGGAACATGGTGGTGGCGGCGCACATCCCGGAGGCGAACAGCACGGCCTCCTCGGCGCCCTCCAGCTCGCAGAGCTTCGCCTCGGCGGCGCGCCAGGTGGGGTTGCTGTAGCGGCCGTACTCGTCGCGCACGAGACGCCCCTCGGCGTACTCGCGCAGCTCCGCGGAGTCGGGGAACCAGAACGTCGAGGTCTGGTGGATCGGGGTGCTGACGGAGCTCGACTCGCGATGGTCGCGCTCCCCGCCGTGCACGGCGCGGGTCGACGCGCCCGGCTTCCTGGGGCGATCGCTCATTCTTCTGGACTCGCTCTTCGTCAGGGGCGCTTAGCAATCGGGCGGATCCCGATGGGTCTCGTGGGGGCCCTGGGCGGGAGGTCCGAGGGTCTGCAAGCGCCGGAAATCAACCCATTCTTCGAACCCGAAGCCCCGAGAGCGTAAGGCCTCCCCCGGGGAGGGTCAACCTGGAGCCGGGATGGCGTAGCATGCGGCCCATGAGCCAAGACGACGCGACCCTGGACGCCCTGACCCAGGCCGAGCGCGTGCGCCGCGGGGAGGTGACCCCCGCGGAGCTCGTGGACGCGGCCATCGCCCGCATCGAGAAGCGCAACGCCGAGCTCGGCGCCGTGATCCTGCCCCGCTTCGAAGCCGCCCGGGAGGAGGCGGCCTCGGCCGACCTGCCCGACGGCCCCCTGCGCGGCGTGCCCTTCCTGCTGAAGGACCTGGGCGCCCACGGGCCCGGCGACCCGTGCCACAACGGCATGCGGGTGCTGAAGGAGGCCGCCTGGACCGAGCCGAGCGAGACGCACTTCGCGGCGCGCCTGCGACGCGCCGGCCTGATCTGCCTCGGGCGCACCAACACGCCGGAGCTCGGCCTGCTGCCCACCACCGAGCCCGACGCCTACCCGCCCACGCGCAACCCCTGGAACCCGGACCACTCGTCGGGCGGCTCGAGCGGCGGCTCGGCGGCCGCGGTGGCGGCGGGCATGGTCGCGATCGCCCACGCGAGCGACGGCGGTGGCTCGATCCGCATCCCCGCCGCCCACTGCGGCCTGGTGGGGCTCAAGCCCACCCGGGCGCGCAGCTCCTTCGGCCCCGACCTCGGGGAGCGCTGGGGCGGGTTCTCGGTGGAGGGCTTCGTGACGCGCAGCGTGCGCGACACGGCGACGCTCCTCGACGTGGTGGCGGGGCCCGAGCCCGGCGACCCCTACGCCGCCATCACCCCCGAGCGGCCCTTCCGCGACGAGGTGGGGGCCGACCCCGGCCGCCTGCGCATCGGCTTCCTGGCGCGCGCGCCGCGCGGCGGCGACGTCCACGCCGAGTGCCGGCGAGCCGTGGAGCTTGCGGCCGCGGCCCTCGGCGAGCTCGGCCACACGGTGGAGGAGGACCACCCCGCGGCCCTCGACGACCCCCAGGCCGTGGGCGCCTTCCTGACGGTGCTGACCAGCAACGAGGCCTTCACCCTCGACAAGTGGGGCGAGCGCCTCGGGCGCGCGCTCACCGAGAGGGACGTCGAGCCCCTCACCTGGGCGGTGGCGCAGCTGGGCCGGCAGCACTCCGCCGCCAAGCTGCTCGCCGCCATCGACTGGAACCAGGCCTTCTCGCGCCGGGTCGCCGCCTGGTGGAGCCCCCCCGACGGCGCTCGCGGCTTCGACCTGCTCCTCACCCCCACCACCGGCGAGCCGGCGCCGCCCCTCGGCGAGTTCGCGCCGAAGCCCGACAACCCGCTCCACGGCTTCGGGCGCGCCGCGGCCTTCTCGATGTTCACGGCGCCCTTCAACGTGACCGGGCAGCCCGGCATCTCGCTGCCGCTCCACGAGTCCGCCGAGGGGCTTCCCGTCGGCGTCCAGCTGGTGGCGCCCGCCGGCCGCGAGGACGTGCTGCTCCGGGTGGCGGCCCAGCTCGAGGAGGCGCGGCCGTGGCGGGAGCGCCGGCCGCCGCTGCACGTGTGACGGGCGGCCGGGAGCCCCGGTGCCGCCAGCCGAGCGAGCCCTTCGGGCTCGCTTCGCGGCGGAGGCCGACCCCTCCCGGGTCGGCCTCCTAGCCCCCGCTCTCGTCGGGGCGCTCGGCGCGGATCTCGAGCTCGCGCTCCATGCGCAGGCGGCGCCGCTCGCGGCGCACCCGCTCGGCCTCGAGCTGGAGCGCCAGCTCGCGGTTGATGCGGCGCAGCCGCTCGAGCTCGCGCATGCGCATGCGGCCCTCGCTCTCGGCGACCTGGAACTCGATGGCGAGCTCGCGGTTGGTCTCGCTGCCGTCGCTCGCCACGGCGTTCACCAGGATGCGGTTGGCGCCGTCGCGCACCGGGACGAAGCCCACGAAGCTGCCGTCGGGGTTGAGCCGCACGTCGGCGGTGGGCTCGCGGGTGGTGAGGTTCAGGATGGCGACGTCGTCCACGTTGGCGAAGGAGACGGACTGGAGCGCGGCTACGATGCTGGCGGGCTCGAGCACCGGGGTGAAGGTGCCGCGCGTCACCCGCGCCACCTCGGTGGCGGCCAGCGGCCGGGCCAGGGCGTCGCTGCCGAGCGCGTAGGTGTTGATGCGGATCGAGGCGGCGTGGGAGAGCCGCGCGGCGTTGACCGCGGCCTCGAGGTCGCCCTCGTCGGAGATGGTGGCGGCCCCGATCGGGAAGGTGGGGGTGCCGTCGGTCAGGAACAGCACCACCTTCTCGGCATCCGGGCGCGGCGTGCTCTCGGCTCCGGAGAGCCCGGCCAGCTCGCGGGTGGCGAGGCGGATGCCCGCGGCGAAGTTGGTGGCGCCGTGGGAGCCGCGGGCCAGGAGCGCGTCGAGGGCGCGGCTCACCCGCTCGTAATCGTCGGTGAGGGGCACCTCGAGGGTGGCGTCGCGCTGCTCGCGGCTCTTGCGCCGGCCCGTCGCCGGATCGACCTCCCCGGAGAAGGAGACCAGGCCGACGCGCACCCGCCGGCGGTCCACGCTGGCGAGCAGCGCGCGCGCGGCCTTCACCTCCGCGGCGAGCACGGTGTCGTCGGGGTCCGTCGAGAGCATGTCGTCGGGGAACTCGCCGGGGAGCACGAGGCCGAGGTGCGGGTTCTCGCCGATCAGCCCGTCCGCGTCCACGTCGGCGCCGCTGGCGGCGCGGGTGGACTGGGAGACGTCGATCACGATCACGAGGTCGAACTCGCTGGGCCGCCCGCCCGCCGCCACCGCGGTGCCGCGCACCTCGACCATGTGGACCGCGGAGCGCACCTCGCCGCCCTCGGTCGGGGTGTCGATCACGAGCTCGATGCCGCCCGAGCGCGGCTTCACGGCGGCGGCCTCGGCCTCGGCCGAGGCCGGTCCGCTGCCGGCGAAGGCGAGGGCGCAGGCGAGGCCCGCGGGGAGCGTGCGGTGGACGGGGGCGCGCAAGAGACGGTTCTCCCGTGGCGAAGTGGGTGGGACGACGTCCTCGCCGCCCGGATTCGATCCCCTTGCGCCGCGGTGCGACAGGGTAGCCGAGAAGCTCACGGGCGCGGGGCGGAGACGCCCTGGAGCAGCTCGCGCCGGCGGCGGTTGTACTCGCTCTCGGAGATGGCGCCCGCGCGGCGCTCCTCCTCGAGGTCGGCGAGCCCGCGAAGCGTCTCGGGCGAGAGGTCGGCGGGCATCTCCACCGCCGGGGTCGCTCCGGGCGTGTCGAGGGCGGGCTCCTCCAGCAGGATGGTGCGGCGGCGCACCCGGCCGTCGGCGCCGAGCCGGAGGTTGCTGGCCCGGCGGAAGCCCGGCGCCCGCCAGTCCACCGCGACGGCGTTGGTCGCCGCCACCTGCATGGACGGGCCGGGCACGACCTTGATCCGCGTGGCCGGCCGGTTGGCGAAGGGCTCGGGCAGCTTGTCGTTGGGCCCCCGGCCGATCGCGTAGTCGACGTGGGTCACGCTCACGACCAGCTGGTCGTCCTGCATCCAGAGCACCAGGCCCGTGAGCTTCTTGTCCGAGAAGATGCCGAGGCGGCGCCGCGTCTGGATCGACTGCACGACCACCTCCTGGGCGGCGTTCGCCCGGTTCAGCGCCTTGGAGACGCCGTCCGCGATGGTGTGGATCGCCTCGGTGGGGACCGCCGGCTCGCGCTCGCCGGCGCCGTCCTTCACCACGCGGCGCACGTCGATGCGCGAGAGGATGTTGGCGATGCGGACCGACGAGATCGTGGCGGGGTGGGCGAAGCCGCGGTCGAGGCGACCTCCGGCGCTCTTCTGGGCGCGCAGGGTGACGACCAGCTCCGGGTCCTCGTGGACCTTGACGCGCGCGTAGCGGGGGCCGCAGGCGACGCTGCCCAGGAGCAGGACGACGAGGAGGAGGCCGCAGCGAAGGGGGATCCGGAGGGGCATCGGAGGGGTCCCTGCTCGCGCCGGACCGGCTAGCTCAGCACCCGTTGCGTGAGGAAGGCGGCGCCGTAGGCGAGGGCGAGAAGATAGCCGAACGCGAAGGCGGGCCAGCGCCAGGAGTTGGTCTCGCGCCGCATCACGGCCAATGTGGAGGCGCACTGGAGCGCGAAGACGAAGAAGACCAGCAGCGCCCCCACCGTGGCGGGGGTGAACACGAGCTCGCCGGTGCGCGGGTCCCGGTCCCGCCGGACCGCCTCGCGCAGGGAGCCGGCGTCGTCCTCGGAGGTGGCGTAGATCTGGGCGAGGGTGGCGACGATCACCTCCCGGGCCGCGAGGCTCGCCACCAGGCCGACGCCGATCTTCCAGTCGAAGCCGAGCGGCGCGATCACGGGCTCGATGGCGTGACCGATGCGTCCCGCGATGCTGCGCTCCACGGCGTGGCGCGCCGCCTCGTCCGGCGTGGCGCCTTCCGGGGCCGGGGTGCGCGGGAAGCTCAGCAGGAACCAGAGCACGATCGAGGCCGCCAGGATGATGGTGCCCGCGCGGCGCAGGAACGCCCAGGCGGCGCCCCACACCTGGGAGAGCACCAGCCGCGGCGGAGGCAGGCGGTAGGGCGGGAGCTCGAGCACGAAGGGCAGGGTCTCGCCGGGCACCACGAAGCGCTTCAGCACCGCGGCCACGACCAGGGCCGTCACGCCGCCCAGCAGGTAGAGGCCCAGCAGCACCAGGCCCTGCAGGCCCAGGGGCCCCGCCACAGGGGTGGCCGGCACGAAGGCGGCGATGAAGAGCGCGTAGACGGGCAGCCGCGCCGAGCAGGTCATCAGGGGCGCCACCAGGATGGTGACCAGCCGGTGGCGCGGCGAGGGCACGGTGCGGGTCGCCATGATGCCCGGCACCGCGCACGCGTAGGAGGAGAGCAGCGCCACGAAGGCGCGACCCTCGAGCCCGATGCGGCCCATCACGCGATCCACCACGAAGGCGGCGCGCGCCATGTAGCCCACGTCCTCGAGCAGGTAGAGCAGGGTGAAGAGCAGCAGGATCTGGGGCAGGAAGATCACCACGGAGCCCACGCCCGCGATCACGCCGTCGGCGAGGAAGTCCGCCAGCAGGCCGGCGGGCAGGGCGGCCTGCACGGCGCCCGCGAGGGCGCCCACGCCCGCGTCGATGAGGTCCATGAGGGGCGCCGCCCAGGCGAAGATGAGCTGGAAGAACAGCACCATCACGACCGCGAAGAGCGCGGTGCCGGCGACGGGATGCAGCACGACGCGGTCCACCGCCTCGGTGACCGGGTGGCTGCCCGGCCGGCGCAGGTGCACGCGCTCGAGCACCGACTCCGCCCAGGCGCCGCGCTCCGTCGCATCCTCGGGCGGCGGGATCGGCGGGCGGCTCCACTGCTCGGGCCGGTCGAGCAGCGCGAGCAGGCGGTCGAGGCCCAGCCCGCGATGGCCGACCACGCCCACCACGGGCACGCCGAGGGCCGCGGAGAGCCGCTCGAGGTCGAGCTCGCCGCCGCGCGCCCGCAGCTCGTCCACCATGGTGACCACCAGGCAGGTGGGCTTGCCGAGCCGCAGCACCTGGCCCACGAAGAGCAGGGCGCGGTCCAGGCTGCACGCGTCGGCGGTCACCACCAGGGCGTCGGGCGGCTCCACCCCCTCGACCTCGCCCGCGAGCACCCGGGTCACCACGGCCTCGTCCTCGCTGAGCGGGTTCAGGCTGTAGGTGCCGGGCAGGTCGAGCACCACGCCGCCGGGGAACCGCCCCTCCCGGCGCTCCACGGTGACGCCCGGGTAGTTGGCCACCTTGGCGCGCAGGCCGGTCAGCGCGTTGAAGAGGGTGGTCTTGCCGGAGTTCGGCCCGCCGAGCAGGCCGACGCGCAGGGGCAGGGTCGCCCCGCTCACCGGGCGGACTCGTCGTCCTCGAGGGGCTCGACCCGGACGGCGGCCGACTGCTCCCGGCGCAGGCAGAAGCGGGTGCCGCGCAGTGCGTAGACGGCCGGGTCGCCGAGGGGCGCCCGGCGCACCAGCGTGACGACGGTGCCCGGCAGGAAGCCCAGGTCGCCGAGGCGCCCGCCGAGGTCGGCGGCCGGGTCCACGGCGACGATCCGGCCGCGGCCGCCGGGCTCGAGATCGCAGAGGCGCAGGTTGGTGGCGGCCCCGGGCCGGGGGGCCGGGGCGAGGGGCTGGGTGCTGGCCACGGGGACTCCGCGCCGGCCGGGAGTCGGCGCGCAATGAAAATGAATTTCGATTTCGGGCGCCTAGGCTACGGCGGCGCCTCGGCGCTGTCAATCGCGCGCGAAACGCGAACGCGTTCCCTCAGTGTGGGACCGCCCTACTCCCGCTTCTACTCCCGCTCGGCGCGGAGCTGCCGCGTCATCAGCGAGCGGCCGGCCTCGAGAGGGGTCATCTCGCCGTCGAGCACGCCCTTCACCGCCTGGGCGATCGGCATCTCCACCCCGAGGCGGTCGGCGAGCCGGCACACCGCCCAGGTGGTGCGCACGCCCTCGGCGACCTGGCTCATGCCGGCCACGATGTCGTTGAGGCGGCGCCCCCGCCCCAGCTCGATCCCCACGCTGCGGTTGCGGGAGAGGTCGCCCGTGCAGGTGAGGATCAGATCCCCCATGCCCGAAAGGCCCTGGAAGGTCAGCGGGTTGGCGCCCAGCGCCACCCCCAGCCGACCGATCTCCCGAAGCCCCCGGGTCATCAGGCCGGCGCGCGCGTTCAGGCCCATGTCGAGGCCGTCGCACATCCCCACCGCGATCGCGACCACGTTCTTGAGGGCCCCACCGACCTCGACCCCCACCACGTCGTCGTGGGAGTAGCAGCGGAACCACGGACACGAGATGGAGGCCTGCACCGAGATCGCGTAGGCCTCCTCCCGGCTCGCGAGGGTGACCGCCGTGGGCTTCTTGAGCGCCACCTCCTTGGCGAAGGAGGGCCCCGAGAGGAACACCAGGCGCGGGTGGAAGACCGGGTCCAGCACCTCCTCGAGGACCCCGCTCATGGTCAGGCCGGTCTCGACCTCGATCCCCTTGATGGTGGAGACCAGGATCGCGCCGGGGTCCAGGGACTTGGAGGCCTCGGCCATCACGCGACGGATCCCGTGGCTCGGCACCGCCAGGATCACGAGCTCGGCGTTGGCCAGGGCCTCGCCGAGGTCCGCCGTGGCGCGGACGGCGCGGGGCAGCTCGATCTCGCTCAGGTAGCGGGGATTCCGGCGGTCGCGCTCGATGGCTTCGGCGACCTCGGGGTCGCGCGCCCAGAGCATCACGTCGTGCTGGCGCGCGCAGAGCATGGCGAGGCAGGTGCCGAAGCTACCCGCGCCGAGAACCGCGACGGGAATGGGCATCCGGGCAGTCTACATTTCTTGACGCTGTGGGGGGCCGCGGCTACCGTCCGGCGCGATTTCGCAGGGTATTCGGGCGTTTGGCGCGACACGCGGGCTCGATGCGAACACTCGTTCCACCTGCTGGATCACTTGCTCGTTCGCACCGTCGGTCGCGATGCGGGCGGCCGAAACCACGTGCCGCTCGCCGGGGGGTCCGATGCTCGCCGAGTTCAACGGCGTCCTGCTGATGCTGGCGATCGCGCTGCTCGTCGCGGCCGGGATGCTCACGGGCCACCGGCTGCTCGGCCCGAGCCGGCGCTTCGACGAGAAGCTCGAGCCCTTCGAGTGCGGCGAGAAGCAGATCGTCTCACCCCACCAGCGCTTCTCGGTGAAGTTCTACCTGGTGGCCATGTTGTTCGTGATCTTCGATCTCGAGGCCGTGTTCTTCCTTCCCTACGGCGCGCTCTTCCGCGAGCTCGGCTGGTTCGGCTTCGGCGCCATCAGCGTCTTCACGGTGCCGCTGGTCGTGGGCCTGCTCTACGAGTGGAAGAAGGGCGCCCTCGAGTGGTGAGCCGGTGAGCCTCTCCGAGCAGGTGCGGGACGGGATCGCCCGGGAGATGGCGAAGTACCCGAAGAAGCGCGGCGCGCTGCTGCCGGCGCTGCACCTCGCCCAGGCCGAGCTCGGCCACATCTCCGTCGAGACCGCGAAGGAGCTGGCCGAGGTCTTCGAGATCCGTCCCATCGACGTGATGGAGGTCGTCTCCTTCTACAACATGTTCTACGACCGGCCCCAGGGGCGGCACCACGTCTACGTGTGCACCAACCTGCCGTGCTCCCTGCGCGGGGCGCGCACCCTGATGCGGGGCATCGAGGCGCGGCTCGGCATCGAGGCCGGCGAGACCACCGCGGACGGACGCATCACCCTGGGCCACGAGGAGTGCCTCGGCGCCTGCGCCTACGCGCCCATGCTGCGCGTGGGCGGCACGTACCACGAGGACCTCGACCTCGAGAAGGCGATGCAGATCCTCGACGGGCTCGAGTGAAGCGATGCTCACGGTTCCCTACGTCACCAGCTACCTGAGCGAGCACTTCGGCGACGACGCCTTCCGCACCCTCGAGGGCTACCGGGCGCGGGGCGGCTACCAGGCCGCGAAGAAGGCGCTGACCGAGATGTCGCCCGAGGACGTGGTCGAGCTGGTGAAGACCGCCGGCCTCCAGGGCCGCGGCGGCGCGGGCTTCTCCACCGGGCTCAAGTGGTCCTTCATGCCGAAGGAGACCGACAAGCCCAAGTACCTCGCCTGCAACGCCGACGAGTCCGAGCCCGGCTCCTTCAAGGACCGCATCCTGCTCGAGCGCGGTCCCCACCAGATGCTCGAAGGCATCCTGATCGCCGCCTGGGCGACGGGAGCCGAGAAGACGTTCGTCTACGTGCGCGGCGAGTACGCGTACCCGGCGCGCTGCCTCCAGCAGGCCATCGACGAGGCCGAGGCGGCGGGCATCCTGGGCGCGAACGTGATGGGCACGGGGTTCCGCCACGACGTGGTGCTGATGCGCGGCGCCGGCGCCTACATCTGCGGCGAGGAGACCGGACTGCTCGAGTCCCTCGAGGGCAAGAAGGGCCAGCCCCGCAAGAAGCCGCCGTTCCCGGCGCAGTACGGCGCCTTCGGCATGCCCACCACGGTGAACAACGTGGAGACCTTCTGCCACGTGCCCCACATCCTGACCCGCGGCGCCGACTGGTTCCGCGGCTTCGGCACCGAGAAGAGCCCGGGCACCACGATCTTCGGCGTCTCGGGCCACGTGGTGCGGCCCGGCCTCTACGAGCTGCCCCTCGGCACCCGTCTCGACGAGATCGTGTTCGAGCACGCCGGCGGCGTGCCCGACGGGCGCAAGGTGAAGGGCGTGATCCCCGGCGGCATGTCCATGCCGGTCCTGCCCGCCTCCATGCTCGACGTCCCCATGGCCAACGAGTCCCTGCGCGAGCGCAAGACCATGCTCGGCACCGGCGGCATCATGGTGATGGACGAGACCACCTGCATGGTCCGCGCGGCCTGCGTCATCACCTACTTCTTCCGCGACGAGTCCTGCGGCCAGTGCACCCAGTGCCGGGAGGGCACGGGCTGGATGAACCGGATCGTCGAGCGCATCGAGCGCGGCGCGGGCACCCACGAGGACCTCGAGGTGCTGCTCGACGTGTGCGGCAAGATGGAGGGGCAGACCATCTGCGCCTTCGCGGACGCCGCGGCGTGGCCGGTGCAGGGGCTGCTGCGCCACTTCCGCGAGGACTTCGAGGAGCACGTCCGGCGGCAGAAGTGCCCCTTCCCGGACAGCTTCGAGCTCTAGATGCCGAACGTCAGCATCGACGGCGTGGAGTACGAGGTCGCCGAGGGTCGCACGATCCTCCAGGCCATCGACGATCTCGGCCTGCTGATGAACGGCGTCGACATCCCCCACTACTGCTGGCACCCGAAGCTCAGCATCGACGGCTCCTGCCGGCTCTGCCAGGTGGAGGTGGAGGGCTTCCCCAAGCTCCAGATCGCCTGCAACACGCCGGTCAAGGACGGCATGGTGGTGCGCACCCAGACCGAGTCGGTGCAGCGGGCCCGGGAGGGGGTGATGGAGCTGCTGCTCGTCAACCACCCCCTCGACTGCCCGATCTGCGACCAGGCCGGCGAGTGCAAGCTCCAGGACTACGCCTTCGAGTACGGGCTCTCCCACGCCCGCACCGAGGAGCCGCGCCGGGCGCTGAAGAAGCGCTACGACATCGGCCCCACCATCCTGCTCGACCAGGAGCGCTGCATCCTGTGCCGGCGCTGCGTGCGCTTCTGCCGCGAGGTGCCCGAGACCAGCGAGCTGGCCGTCTTCGCGCGGGGCGACCGCTCCACGATCGACGTGCACCCGGGCGTCGAGCTCGACAACGACTACTCGATGAACGTCGCGGACATCTGCCCCGTGGGCGCGCTCACCACCAAGGACTTCCGCTTCAAGGTGCGCGTCTGGTTCCTGGACGACGTGCCCGGCGTGTGCACGGGCTGCTCGAACGGCTGCAACATCCACCTCGGCGTCGCGAGCAACAAGGTCTACCGCTACGTGCCGCGGCGCAACGACGAGGTGAACGAGACCTGGATCTGCGACGAGGGCCGGCTCTCCTACAAGGCCATCGGCGCGCCGGACCGGCTCGACGCCAGCGAGCTGCGCCACGCCGACGGCCGGGTGGAGACGGTCCGCCGCGACCAGGCCATCACCCTGGCGGCGGCGAAGCTGCGCTCCCTGATCGCCACCCAGGGGGCCGGCGCCCTGGCGGGCATCGCCTCGGCCCACGCCACCAACGAGGATCTCTTCACCTTCCGCCGGCTGCTCGACGCCCTCGGCATCGAGAGCCGCGCGTGTCCGGTGCCGACGGGGCGCTCCGACGCCCTGCTCATCAAGGCCGAGAAGGCCGCCAACGCCGCGGGCGCCCGGGCCCTGGGCTTCGGCGACCCGGCCCCGGTGCTCGACCGGCTGCGGGGCGGCGGCCTCGAGGGCGCGATCGTGCTCGGCCACGACCTGCTCGGCCCCCTGGGTCCCGACGTGTCCCGCCTCGGCTCCCTCGACACGGTGATCCTGATCGACACCCACCACTCGGAGCTCGAGCGCGTGGCCGACGTGGTGTTCCCGGCGCGCCACGCCGCCGAGAAGCTCGGCACGCTCACCAACCACGCCGGGCGCGTGCAGCGGGTGCAGCCGGCCCTCGAGCCGCCCTTCGAGGCCTACGCCGAGGGCGAGATCCTGACCCGCCTGGGCGAGGCCCTGGCCCTGCCCGGCTTCGAGGCCGACTGGGACCCGCGCGCGGTCTCGAAGCGCATGGCCCAGGAGGTCCGCGCCTTCGCGGGCTGCGACGTCGACTCCGTGGGCGACTCCGGCAAGCCGATGCCCGGCGGGAGCGCCTGACCCGTGGTGGAGCTGGTCATCAAGGCGCTCTTCATGCTGCTGGTGATGATGGGCGCCTTCCTGCCCCTCATCACCTGGGTGGAGCGCAAGCAGGCGGCGCTCATGCAGGACCGCATCGGCGCCAACCGCGCCGACCTCGGCGGCATTCGCGCCATCGGCCTGCTGCACCCCGCCGCCGACGTGCTGAAGCTCCTCACCAAGGAGGACGTGGTGCCGGCGGGCGCCAACCGCGTGCTCCACCTGCTGGCGCCGGTGATCTCCATCGTGCCCGCCATCATCACCCTCGCGGTGATCCCCTTCGGCGGCATCTACACCTACGGCGAGACCAAGCTCAACCTCGTCATCGCCGACATCGACTGGGGCATGCTCTATGTGTTCGCCGTGGGGTCCATCGCGACCTACGGCGCCGTGATCGCGGGCTGGGCGAGCAACAACAACTGGTCGCTCCTCGGCAGCATGCGGGCCTCGGCCCAGATGATCTCCTACGAGGTCACCATGGGGCTCTCCGTCGTCGGGCTGTTCATGGCCCTCGGCACCCTGCGTCTGCCCGAGATGGTGTACGCCCAGGACGCCACCTTCCGCGTGCTGGGCTTCCTCGAGCACTTCGGCCTGTTCGAGACCCTGCCGGCCTGGCTCTCCTGGATCACCCTGCCGAGCTGGGGGATCTTCCTCCAGCCCTTCGGCTTCATCCTGTTCCTCACCTGCATCATGGCGGAGAACAAGCGGCCTCCGTTCAGCGCGCCCGAGGGCGAGTCGGAGATCGTGGCCGGCTACCACACCGAGTACTCGGGCATGCGGTTCGGTCTGTTCTACACCGCGGAGTTCCTCGAGGTGCCGGTGATCGGGGCGCTGGTCGCCACGCTGTTCCTGGGCGGCTGGTCCATCCCCTGGCTGCCCCAGGAGACCCTCCTCGGCGTCCTGGTGCCCGTGGCCGGGGAGGGCTTCGGCACCACCCTGTGCCTGATCCTCCACGTCCTCACCTTCCTGCTCAAGGTGGTGGTGCTGGTCTGGCTCCAGATGGCGATCCGCTGGACCCTGCCCGCCTTCCGCTACGACCAGATCATGGACCTGTGCTGGAAGATCATCCTGCCCCTGTCCATCGCCAACATCTTCGTCACGGGGCTCTTCATCCTGGTCGTCGAGGGGCTGCGATGAGCGTCACCCTCTTCTACGTGTTCGCCGCGATCGCCGTGGCCGGCGCCCTCTCGATGGTGCTGAACGTCCGCAACACCGTGGCCGGCGCGCTCTCCCTGGTGGGCACCATGGTGGCGCTGGGCGCCATCTACGTGCTGCTGGACGCCTACCTGATCGGCGTGCTCCAGATCCTGATCTACGCCGGCGCCATCGTGGTGCTGTTCCTGTTCGTCGTGATGCTCCTCAACCTGCGCGAGGAGAGGTACCCGCCGGCCCGGGGGCTGATCGGGAAGTTCGTGGGCGTGGCCGCGGGCGCCGGGGTGCTGGCCTGGTTCGTGACGGTGCTGCCCGGCGCGCTGCCCGAGGCCGCGGCCGTCGGCGAGGACTTCGGGGGCTACCGCCACGTGGGCCTCGCGCTGTTCCGGGACTACGTGCTCGCCTTCGAGGTGACCTCCCTGCTGCTGCTGGCGGCCATGGTGGGAGCGGTCATCCTGGCGAAGCGGAGGATCTGACCGCCGTGGTGCCCATCGAGCACGCCATCGCGCTCTCGGGGCTGCTGTTCACGATCGGTCTCGCGGGCGCCCTCGCCCGGCGCAACCTGATCGTGATCCTCATGTCCATCGAGCTGATGCTGAACGCGGTGAACCTCGCCCTGGTGGCGTTCTCCCGACTGCACGGCGGGCTCGAGGGGCACGTGTTCGTCCTCATGGTGATCGTGGTCGCCGCGGCGGAGGTCGCCGTGGGGCTGGGCATCGTGATCTCGTTGTTCCGCAACCGCGAGACCGTGGACGTCGAGGACGTGAGCCTCCTGCGATGGTAGAGCCGAGCGAGAGCTACCCGCTGCTGCGCTGGATCCCGCTGCTGCCCCTGCTCGGGGCGGTGGTCCACGGCGTGATGCTGGGCCTGCTGGGCCGCCAGATGCCCCGGAGCTTCACCATCGGCATCTCCTGCGGCGCCCTCGTGCTCGCCTTCCTGCTCTCCTGCGTGGCCTTCGTGTCCCTGCTCGGCCAGCCCGCCGGGGCCCGGGTGCTCACCGACGAGCTCTACACCTGGATCGGCGCCGGCCGCTTCAGCGCCGAGGCGGCCCTGCTCTTCGATCCGCTGTCCGCGGTGATGTGCCTGGTCGTGACGGGCGTGGGCTCGCTGATCCACATCTACTCGATCGGCTACATGGACGACGACCATCGCGAGGACAAGGGGTTCCAGCGCTTCTTCTGCTACCTCAACCTCTTCATCTTCTCGATGCTCGTGCTCGTGCTGGGCGACAACCTGGTCCTGATGTTCCTGGGCTGGGAGGGCGTCGGGCTCTGCTCCTACCTGCTGATCGGCTTCTGGTACAGCGACCGCTGGAACGCCTACTGCGGCACCAAGGCCTTCGTGGTGAACCGCATCGGCGACTTCGGCTTCCTGGTCGGGATCTTCCTGACCTTCTGGTCGCTCTCGGGGGTCGAGGGCCTCCAGGCCGGGGTGAGCTACGAGGCCCTGCGCGCCGGGATGGGGCACCTCTCCACCCAGATGGTGACGGTGCCCGGCTGGCTCCCGGGTCCGACGGAGTGGCACCTCACCACGCTGATCGGGCTCTGCTTCTTCGTGGGCGCCGCGGGCAAGTCCGCCCAGATCCCGCTCTACGTCTGGCTGCCCGACGCCATGGCCGGCCCCACCCCGGTCTCGGCCCTGATCCACGCCGCCACCATGGTGACCGCCGGCGTCTACATGGTAGCCCGCCTGGGCTTCCTCTACGCCGCCGCGCCGGGGGCCTCGGCCCTGGTGGCCTGGACCGGGGCGCTGACGGCGCTCTTCGCGGCCACCATCGCCATCGCCCAGACGGACATCAAGAAGGTGCTCGCCTACTCCACGGTGAGCCAGCTCGGGTACATGTTCCTCGCGGCGGGCTGCATGTCCTACTCGGCCGCCATGTTCCACGTGGTGACCCACGCCTTCTTCAAGGCGCTGCTCTTCCTCGGCGCCGGCGCCGTGATCCTCGCCATGCACCACGAGCAGGACACGGACAAGATGGGCGGCCTGCGGCGCTTCATCCCCTGGACCCACTGGACCTTCCTGATGGGCGTGATCGCCATCGCGGGCTTCCCGCCCTTCTCGGGCTTCTTCTCCAAGGACGAGGTCCTGCTCTCGGCCTGGCTGGCCCACGACGTGCCGGGCCACTACGCGCTCTACGCCATCGGGCTGGTGACGGCGGGCCTCACCGCCTTCTACATGTTCCGGCTCTACTTCCGCACCTTCTGGGGCGAGTGCCGGGCCCCGGCCGAGGTGCGCTCCCACATCCACGAGCCCGCGCGCACCGTGATCGCGCCGCTCGTGGTGCTGGCCGTGCTCTCGGTGCTGGGTGGCTTCATGGGCCCCTCCGAGGCCTTCGTCCCCATCAAGGACGCCAACAGCTTCGCCCACTTCCTCGAGAACGTGACGCCGAGCGTGCACCACGACGTCACCCACGGCACCGAGCGCATCCTCGCCCTGGTCGCCGTCGGGGTGGCGCTCGCCGGGCTCGGCCTGGCGTGGCTGCTCTACGTGTCGCGGCCCGGCCTGGCGCCGCGCATCGCCGACTCCCTCGGCGGCCTGCGCGCGGCGGTGCAGAACAAGTACTGGATCGACGAGGCCTACGACGCGGCGATCGTGCGGCCCCTGGTCCGGCTCTCCGACGCCGTCCTCTACCGCGGCGTCGACGCCGGGGCCATCGACGGGGCCGGGGTGAACGGCATCGGCTACCTGGTGCGCTCCGTGGCGGGCGACGCCCTCAAGTACATGCAGACGGGCCTGGCCCAGAACTACCTGCTGCTGATGCTGCTGGGCTCCATCGGCATCGTCGGCCTGCTGGTGCGCTGATGGGCGTCTCCAACCTGCTCAGCTGGGTCACCTTCCTCCCCGGCCTGGCGGCGGTGGCGCTACTGGCGCTCCACGCCGTCGCGCGCGGGTCCGGGGGCGGGGGGCTTCCCGACGCCGCCTGGCGGGCCGCCGGCCTCGGGGCCACGCTGCTCGCCTTCCTCGGCTCGCTGCTGCTGTGGGCCGGCTTCGACGCCGGCGCCCCGGGCTTCCAGTTCGTCGAGTACGCGCCCTGGCTGCCCTCCTTCGGCGTTCACTACTTCGTGGGCATCGACGGCATCAGCCTGCTGCTGGTCCTGCTCACCACCTTCCTGATGCCCCTGGTGCTGCTCACCTCGGGGCGGGACATCAAGCGCTCGGTGCCGAGCTGGGTGTTCTTCATGCTGCTCCTCGAGACCGGTATGCTGGGCGCCTTCGTCTCTCTCAACCTGTTCCAGTTCTACGTGTTCTGGGAGGTGATGCTGATCCCGATGTACTTCATCATCGGGGTCTGGGGAGGCCAGCGGCGCGTCTACGCCGCCATCAAGTTCTTCCTGTACACCATGCTCGGCTCGCTGCTGATGCTGGTGGCGATCCTGGCGCTCTACTACCTGAACTCCCAGCAGTTCGGCTCCTTCACCTTCGACCTGGTGGCCGTGCCCGGCGCCGCGGCCCGTGGACTGCTCGACACCCAGGTGCCGGTGAGCGGCGCGCCCTGGTGGCAGACCCAGGCGTGGCTGTTCGCGGCCTTCTTCCTGGCCTTCGGCATCAAGGTGCCGATGGTGCCCTTCCACACCTGGCTGCCCGACGCCCACGTGGAGGCCCCCACGGCGGGCTCCGTGATCCTGGCCGGGGTGCTGCTGAAGATGGGCACCTACGGGTTCGTGCGCTTCTCGCTGCCGCTCTTCCCCGAGGCCACGGTGCAGTTCGCGCCGCTCGTCTTCGGCCTGGCGCTGATCGGCATCCTGTACGGCGCGCTGGTCGCCATGGTGCAGAAGGACGTGAAGAAGCTGGTGGCCTACTCCTCGGTGGCCCACCTGGGCTTCGTCATGCTCGGAATGTTCGCGCTGAACGCCGAGGGCCTCGAGGGCAGCATCCTCCAGATGGTGAATCACGGGCTCTCCACCGGCGCGCTCTTCCTCCTGGTGGGCATGCTCTACGAGCGGCGCCACACCCGGCAGATCGCCGACTTCGGCGGCATCGCGAAGCCCATGCCCGTGTTCGCGGCGATCTTCGGGATCGTCACCATGTCGAGCATCGGCCTGCCCATGCTGAACGGCTTCGTGGGCGAGTTCCTGATCCTGGTGGGGGCCTTCGAGGCGGCGCCGATCGTGGCGGTGTTCGCCACCCTGGGCGTGATCCTGGCCGCGGTCTACATGCTGTGGATGTACCGGCGCGTCATGTTCGGCCCCCTCGACAACCCCGAGAACCGCGGCCTGATCGACCTCGACGCCCTCGAGAAGGGCGTGCTGGTGGCGGTCCTGATCCCGATCTTCTGGATCGGGGTGTACCCGAGCACCTTCCTGCGCGTCCTGCATCCCTCGGTGAAGGAGCTCGCGGCGCGCTTCGAGAGGGCGGAGCCCGCCGAGGAGCCCGCCCAGGCGACGGCCTGGCTGCCGCCCCTCGAGGTGGGGGCCGAGGGGCCGGGAGGCCCGCGTCCGTGAGCCCCGAGATCCACCTGGGAGCCGTCGGCCCCACGCTGCTGGTCGGCGTGGGGGCCATGCTGGTGCTGGTCGCCGAGGTGATGCTCTCGGGCCGCGAGAGCTTCCTCGGCCGCCGGGTCACCGGGGCCTGGCTGGGCTCGATGCTGGCCGTGATCTCGTCCTTCTTCCTGATCCTCGCCCTGATCGTGGCCTGGCAGACCTTCGTGGTGGGGAGCGCCCAGGTCTTCAACCCGTCGCACCCCATGGTGCGGCTCGACCGGCTCGCGAGCTTCTCCATCGCGCTGATCGCGCTCGGTTCGCTGCTCTCGTGCTGGCTCTCCGTGGGCTACCTGGCCGAGCTGCGCATCAACCACGGCGAGTACTACGCGCTGCTGCTGCTCGCCACCAGCGGGATGATGCTGCTGGTCTCGGCCACGGATCTCATCATGATCTTCCTCGGCATCGAGATCATGAGCATCCCCATCTACGTGCTGGCGGGCTTCGACCGCCGCAAGCTGCGCAGCAACGAGTCCGCCCTCAAGTACTTCCTGGTGGGCTCCTTCGCGAGCGCGCTGCTGCTCTACGGCATGGCGCTCCTCTACGGGGCCACGGGCCACACCGACCTGGCCGGCATCGCGACGGGCTTCGACGTCTCGAACCCCCTGGCCGCCATGGGGCTCGGCCTGGTGCTGGTGGGCTTCACCTTCAAGATCTCCTCGGTGCCCTTCCACCAGTGGACCCCGGACGTCTACGAGGGCGCGCCTACCTCGGTGACGGCCTACATGTCCGTCACGGTGAAGGTGGCGGCCTTCGCGGCCCTGCTGCGGCTGCTGGTGGAGGCCTTCGGCGACGCCCCGCCGGCGCTCGGGACGATCCTCACGGTGCTCGCCGCCCTCACCCTGGTGGTGGGCAACTTCGTGGCCGTGGTCCAGGACAACGTGAAGCGCATGCTCGCCTACTCGAGCATCGCCCACGCGGGCTACCTGCTGATCGGCTTCGTGGCCGCCACCCCCGAGGCCTACTCGGCGGTGCTGTTCTACCTGCTCGCCTACGTGTTCATGAACCTCGGCGCCTTCGGGGTGATCGTGGCCCTGGCCCACCGCGGCCAGGACACGGACCGCATCGACGACTTCGCGGGCCTCGCCTCGTCCCGCCCGGGCCTCGCGGCGCTGATGACGCTCTTCATGGTGGCGCTGGCCGGCATTCCGGGCACCGGCGGCTTCGTGGCGAAGTTCCTGGTGTTCAAGGCCGCGGTGAACGAGGGCGTGATCGGCCTGACGATCCTGGGCGTGCTCACCAGCGTGGTGTCGGTCTACTACTACCTGCGCCTGCCCGTGGCGATGTACATGCGCGAGCCCGGCGGCGAGGTGCCGCGGCGCGAGATCGCGTCCGGCGAGGGCATCGTGCTGGCCGTGTGCGCCGTCGTGGTGCTGGTGCTCGGCCTGTTCCCCAACAACGCCCCGATCTTCCTGTTCTCGTGGATCCGCGCCCTCGACTGGACCCGAGACTCGGTGGCGATGCTGTTCTAGGCGGGGACGCCGGGCTCAGAGGTCCGGGTGGCGCTCCAGCCACTCGGCCTCCTCGCCGGGCTCGGGCAGCAGCTCGCCGCCTTCCATGACCCAGCTCGCGGGCACGTCGACGGTCACGACGCCCACCTCGTCGAGCCCCAGGCCCGTGGCCTGGGCGACCGCCTCGGTGAGCTCCTTCGCGATCTGGGCCTTCTGGGCGTCCGTGCGGCCCGCGCGAATCGATCCCAGCACGAACGCCTGCTTGCCCGCCGGGAGCTCCGTGGCCGGCACCTCGGTGAAGAAGGCGTGGACGAAGGCGGGCGGCGCGCCGGTGACGCCGCAGTGCACCCGCACCACGTCCCGGGCGATCCGCTCGCGCTGGGCCAAGCCGGTGAGCCCTTCGCGAACCGTGCATCGGTAGAGCGGCATTCGATCTCCTCCTTCCCGGGGCGACCCGGGGCCTAGAGGGGCAGGGGCCCGTCCCAGGCGGTGACCACGATCTCGTCGAGGGAGCAGCCGGTGGTCTCGGCCCAGAGGTCCCCCACCTTCTGGAGGAACGCCTCGCGCTCCGCGCCGGGGAGGCCGACGGGCACCGAGCGGGCCACGATGGAGGAGGTGCTCGGCTCGCCGGCCGTCCAGGCGAAGCCTTCCTTCACCAGCGTCCAGTCGATCCGGGTGCCTCCCGGCTCGTCGCCGAAGCACTCCTGCCCGATCCGGGCGAGGCCCTCCTCGAGGGCCGCCCGGCTCCGCTGGGCCGCCTGGCCCTCCTGGATCACGCACACGTAGCGGGTCACGGTCTCCTCCTCGCCGCTCCATGCTACGCCGTCGCGGCGCGGCGCGCGAAGGCCCTCCTGCGTCTCCACCCACCCGAGACGCTTCCAGAGCAGGGGCGCTCCCAGCACGCCGAGAGCCCCCGCCACCGCGTAGCGGACGTAGCGCAGCAGGCTCCCGAGGGCGGACTCGTCGGCGGCGACCCGCGCGAAGGCTCCGTCGAGCGCGAGCAGGGAGAGCATCACGAGCGCCACGGTGACGGCGATGCGCAGGGCCTTCCGCGTCACGCCCCGGCTCCGGGGATCGAAGCCCACCCAGCGGCACTCGAGCGGGTAGCCGATCCCGATCCCGGTCAGCAGGCCCAGGTAGCCGACGAAGGGAAGCGGCGGCCCGTTCGGAGCGGCGGCGTAGACGGGCTGGGAGCCCAGCCACAGGGCGACGCTCGACGCGACGAGGATCGCCGCGCGGCTCCGCAGGCGGAGCGCGCTCCAGGCCGCACCGACCCGCGGGCCGAGGCGGACCGCGAGCAGCGCGATCGGGATGCCGAGCGCCCAGCCCAGCAGCACGTCCTCCACGTAGTGCACCCCCAGGTAGGGACGCGACGCTCCCAGGCCGAGCAGCGCCACGACGGCCAGCACCCTCACCGCGCTGCTCCTGGAAGAGGCGAGCAGGTGGCCGTAGAACGCCGACCCGGCCATGGCATGGCCCGAGGGCGTCGAGTACTCGGCCACCAGCTCGTCCGCCTTCTCCGGCGAGACCGCCCACCTCTCGGCGAAGGTCCCCTCGGCGACGAAGGGTCGGGGGTTCGCGATCCCGGACTTCAGCACGTGGTTGAGCGACATGGTGAGCAGCGCCAGGGCCGCCAGCCGGACGGCGAGGCGCTTGTCGAAGGCGCCGTGGATGATCGCGACCACGAGCACGTAGCCTTCGATCTCGCCGAGCTGGGTGAAGAGCTGGAGCACCCCGGTGACCGGCTCGAGGCGGTGCTGGTGGAGCCATTCCACCAGCCCCAGGTCGAAGCCGGCGCTCCCGGTCATCGACTTCGGATTCCCGCGAGGCCGTCGAGCATCCGCTCCAGCGTGCGGGTCGCGTCGGCCAGGGTCCGGCGTCGATCCGGCCCATCGATCACGAGCTCGCCCGCGCCCCGCACGGCGGCGTAGAGCGCCATGGCGGTCGCCTCCGGATCGAGATCGCCGATCTCTCCCGCGGCTCGGGCCTCCTCGAGCTGGGAGCGGAGCAGCGCGTAGGAGCTGCCGCGCCCGGCCTGGCCCGGGACGAGGCGCGGCGCGTCGGTCAGCGCGATGCGGGCGAAGTCGTCCCGGGTGCAGAGCTCGAGGAACACCCGGACGCCCCCGCGGATCCGGGCGAGGGGCGAGTCGAGCCCGGCGATCGCATCGCGCCGGCGGTGGAACGCGTCGTTGATCCGCTCGAAGACGGCGTCGAACAGCTCGCGCTTGCCGCCGGGGAAGTAGTGGTAGAGCGCCCCGCGCGCCATCCCGGCGCCCTCGAGCACGGCCGCCACGGTGGTGGCCTCGTAGCCGTGCTTGGTGAAGCAGCGTCTCGCGGCCTCGACCAGCCGCTCCCGGGACGCCTCGGCCTGCTCCTTCCGGCTCATCCCATCCTCGCGCTTTATTGACCGACCAACGGTCAACCTAAGCTAGAGCCTCCCGGACGAAGGGGCAAGCGGCGTGATTCCCTTGGGAGATCAGCAGCTTGCGATAGCGTCTCGCCATGCTCCCGGGATCCCGCGCGTGCGGCGAGGTCCGCGGCTGCTCGCGAGCTGGGAGTCGAGTCCGGGCGTCCGTCGGCATTTCGGGGGCTGCTGCGGCTCCCCGCTCTACAGGCGCCATGATGGGGCGCCCCGGCTGCTCGGGCTGCGGGGCAGAGCGGGGCAGAGATGCACTTCTCGGTCACGTCGAAGGCGCCCTGGGTGGAGATCCACGACGCGCTACGCCAGGAGCCCGGCGGCGCGCCCTTCGGCGAGCGGGATCGAAGCGGGGCTAGAGCGACCGCCGCGGCAGCCGCCGGTCGCCGCGGCGCACGGTCAGCTGCTCGGCGTCGAAGAGCTCCATCAGCGGCACCGCGTACTTGCGGCTGGCGCCGATCAGGCGCTTGTAGTCGTTGGTGTCGATGCCGCCGTCGGCGCGGAGCCGCGCGACGACGCGCTCGCGCAGCTCGTCCACGGCGCCGCGGTCGAACCACAGGTCGCCGGGAGCGCGCACCAGGGAGCCGTCGCGCTCGAGGAAGGCGAGCAGGTCCGCAAGGGCCTCGGGCGGCGTACCGAGCTCGCGTGCCCAGTCCGCCGGCGTCGGCGGCTCGAGTCCGGCCGCCATGGCGTCGGCGCGGAGGTGCGCGGCGAGCAGCTCCTGCTCCTGGGTGAGCCGCGGCACGAAGCCGGAGAGGTGCACGAGGTCCCCCTCGGCCCGCACCAAGCCCTCGTCCTCGAGGCGTCGCAGCGCGAGCTCGAAGGCGCCGGCCGCGCAGTTGGCGGGCAGGGTGCCCGCCCAGGCGCCACGGGGCATGCCGGGCCGAAGGGGCTCGCGGCGGTGCCAGTCCTCGAGGGCGTCGCGCAGGCGGCCGGCGAGGGCGTCGGCGTGGCCGGCGTCCAGCCAGGCCCCGGCGGGCGTCTCGATCGCCTCGGGCACCCGGGCGAGGGCCTCGGCGAGCGCGTCGCCGGCGAGCCCCGTCTGCCGCGAGAGCGCGTCGGGCGTCATCCCCTCGAAGCCTGCACGGGCGATGCGCACCGCCACCGCGGTGGCGGGCGCCGCGCCGTCGAGGCGCGCGAGGTCCGCGCGCAGCCTCGGGTCCGAGCGGCGGCGCCGCGGCGGCGCGACGTCGAGCACGCGGCCTCCGCCGAGGGTCGCCGTGGCTCCGAAGCCGCGCACCACGAAGCGATCCCCGGGCAGCAGCGCCAGGGGGTCGGCGTCGAGGTGCACCCGGGCGAGGCCGGCGCCGCCCGGCGCGATGGGGTCCGGCCCGATGGCGCCGACGCGCGCGCGGCGCTCGCTGGTGCCCGCCAGCAGCTCCACCGAGAGCAGGTCGGCGAGGGCCGGCGCCTCGGCGAGCCACTCGATCGCGGCGTCGAAGACGCGGGTCGGCGCCAGGGCGTCGGGCCGGGTCAGCAGCTCGCCGCGCGTCACCTCGCTCGCGTCGGCGCCCTGGAGGTTCACCGCCGTGCGCGCGCCCGGCGACGCCTCCTCGACGCGCTCGCCGAAGCGCTCGAGCCCGCGCACCCGGGCCCGCGCTCCCGAGGGCTGCAGCTCGACCGGGTCGCCGACGCGCAGCGGCGCGCCCACGAGCGTCCCGGTGACGACGCAGCCGAACCCCCGGGCCGCGAACACCCGGTCGACGCACAGCCGGGGCGGCCCGCCGCGCGCCGTCCGGGCCGTCGCGCCGACGGCCGCCTTGCGCAGCGCCTCGCGCAGCGCGTCGAGCCCCTCGCCACTGCGCGCGGAGACCGGTGCCACGGGGGCGCCGGCGAGGGACGAGCCCTCGAGCAGCTCCTCCACCTCGGCGATGGCGAGCTCCGCCATCTCCGCGTCGACCAGGTCCGTCTTGGTGAGCGCCACCACGCCCCGCTCGAGGCCGAGCAGCTCGCAGATCGCGAGATGTTCGCGGGTCTGGGGCATCACGCCCTCGTCCGCCGCCACCACCAGCAGCACGAGATCGATCCCCGTGGCGCCCGCCACCATGGTGCGCACCAGCCGCTCGTGGCCCGGCACGTCGATCACCGAGAGCCGCAGGCCCTCGCCCAGGTCGAGGGGCGCGAAGCCCAGCTCGATGGTGATGCCGCGGCGCTTCTCCTCGGGAAGCCGGTCGGTGTCGACGCCCGTCAGCGCGCGGATCAGCTCGGTCTTGCCGTGGTCGATGTGGCCGGCGGTCCCGAGGGTCAGGTCTTCCGAGCTCCGCTCGCCCTTGGCGAGCTCCGCGCCCTGCGGGCTTGCTGTTGAACTCCGCTCGCCTCCGGCGAGCTGCGCGCCCTTCGGGCTTGCTGTTGAACTCTGCTCGCCCTTGGCGAGCCGCGCGCCCTGCGGGCTTGCTGCCGAGCTCCGCTCGCCTTCGGCGAGCTGCGCGCCCTGCGGGCTTGCGCCGTTGCCGAGTTCGGGCTGCTCAGCTGCGGGGGCGGAGGAGCTCTTTGCCGACATGGGGCTGGAGGGCGGCGGGGATGCGGACGGAGCCGTCGGCCTGCTGGTGGTTCTCGAGCAGTGCGAGGATCGCGCGGGAGCTGGCGATCGCGGTGCCGTTCAGCATGTGGACGAACTCGTTCTTCTTGCCGCCCTTGCGGCGGAAGCGCACCTTGAGCCGCCGCGCCTGGTAGTCGGTGCAGTTCGAGGCGCTGGTCACCTCGCCCCAGTCGCCGGCCTCGCCGCGCCCGGGCATCCAGGTCTCGATGTCGAACTTGCGGAAGGCCGGCGCGCCGAGGTCGCCCGCCGCGATGTCGATCACCCGGTAGGGCAGCTCGAGGGCCTGGAAGATGCCCTCCTCGATGCGCAGCAGCTCGCCGTGCATCGCCTCGGAGTCCTCGGGACGCGTGAAGACGAACATCTCCACCTTGGTGAACTGGTGCACCCGGTAGAGCCCCTTGCTCTCGCGGCCGGCCGAGCCCGCCTCGGTGCGGAAGCAGTGCGAGAGGCCGGCGAGCTTGAGGGGCAGGTCGTCCTCGTCGAGGATCTGGTCGGCGTGGAGCCCGCCCAGGGTGATCTCCGCGGTCCCCACCAGGCACAGGTCCGCGTTCGCCAGGGAGTAGATCTGGGTCTCGAGGCCCTTCGGGCTGTAGCCCAGGCCGTCCACGATCTCGGGCCGCGCCAGGTCCGGCGTCACGTGGGGGGTGAAGCCCTCCGCGAGCACCGCGTCGAGCGCGAAGCGCTGAAGGGCGAGATCGAGGAGCACGAGGTCGTTCTTCAGGTAGTAGAACTTCTGGCCCGCCACCCTCGCGGCGGCCTCGAAGTCGAGCCCGTCGAGGCGTGCCGCGACGCCCAGGTGGTCGAGGGCGTCGAAGCCGAAGCGGGGCGGCTCGCCCCAGCGGCGCAGCTCCCGGAAGTCCTCCTCGCCGCCCACCGGCACCTCGGGGTGCACGAGGTTGGGGAGGGCGAGCAGGGCCTCGTCGAGGGCGGCCCGCGCCTCGGTGAGCCGGGCCTCGATGCCGGCGACCTCCTCCTTGAGGCGGCGGCCCTCGGCCACGTGGGCCTCGCGCTCCTCCGCCGGGAGCTTGCGCTTGCCCGCCGCCTGGTGCTCGTTGCGGCGGCGGTTCGCCTCGTTGAGCTCGGTCTGGATCGCCGCCACGGCCTCGTGGCGCGCGATGGCGGCGTCCACGTCGGCGTCGACGCCGCGGCGCCGGCAGCTCTCGACGATCTCTTCGCGCCGCTCGGCCAGTGAGCGCGGGTCCAGCATGGCGCGAGGGTAGCATCCCTGGGGGGCGCCCTCCCTTCACGGAGTCGTCGACGAATCGTCGGGTGGTGCCGTCCGCAAGCCGCAGGCCGTGGCGCCCGAGCGGAAGCGCGCGCGATCGCGTTGGCACCAGGGTCGAGGCGTTCGAAGGGCGTAGATCATGCGAGCGATCCCCGTCGCCGCGCCGTCGGCACTGCTCCTCGCGATGCCCATCCGCACCTCTCGCGGCGAGTCGATCCTCGCGGAGGCCTTCCGGCCCCGCGCGCTGCGCCGCAGCTCAGCCGGCGTCACTCGGCCGGGCGTCACTCGGCCCAGAACGGCGTCGCCGCCGCGAAGGCCTTCCACTGCCTGTCGAGGCGCCGCAGGCGTCGCTCGGCTCCGGCGGCCGCCCAGCCGGCCACGAACCCGGCGGCGTGGTGGTGGGACGGCCCCGCCTCGGGCCCGAGCCGCTCGATCACCCGGGCGAGGATCTGCTCGGCGGCGGCGAGGTCGTTCAGGTGGCCCAGCACGTCCTGGAGATCGGCGAGGCGCGCGAGGTAGCGGTCCGTGCGCTTGCGGGGAAAGAGGGTCCGCGCAGCGTCGGCCGCGTAGCGCAGCTTCTTCAGCTGGATGCGCAGCGCGTGCTTCTCCGAGACGGGGCGGGCGGCCAGGTTCCGGCCCAGGCGCAGGGCCTGGCGATGGCGGCGCCCCAGGAGGTCGGCGACCTCCCGCCCCGCCGGCGCGAACAGCCGCGCCGACTCGGCGCTGAGCCTCTGGTCGCGCCAGCTGCGCTCCGCCCACCAGCGGTGCAGGAGCAGGCCGAGCCGGGCGTGGCGCGGCGAGTCCAGCGCCGCGCGCACGTGGGCGTAGCTCTCCTCGCGCAGCTCCCGCGCCTCGTCGCGCAGTCGCTTGAGGCCCGGGTCGTCGGGGAAGCGCCGGGTCAGGGGCTCGATCAGGTCCTCCAGGAACACGTCGAGGTCGCGCGCCGGCCCCGTGGCCGCGCCGAGCCAGCGCAGCTCCTCCTTGAGGCGCTCGTTGTCGCGCTCGGGCAGCATGCGCCCGAAGAGAGCCAGGGTCGAGCGCAGCCGGCGGACGCCGACGCGCAGCTGGTGAACGCCCTCGGGATCGTTGCCCTCCCAGGCCGGCACCTCGTTGGCGAGGACCTGCTCGAGGCCGCTGCGCACGAGCCCCGCGAGGAGCTCCTCGACGGTGGCCCGCCCGGGCAGCACCAGGGCGCCCGCCTTGCGGGGCGCAGGCCGCTCGCCCGTGGCGAGGGACTCGGCCCGGCTCCACACCGATGCGGTCTGGAGCCGGAGCGGCACCTCCTCCTGGAGCTCCAGTGCGAGCCGGTGCAGGTAGGCGGTGGCTCCGCGGCGCAGGTCGAGCCGGAGGTCGTGGAGGGGCAGGCGGCGGTCGCCGGCGTGCACCTCGCCCACGTCGAGGACGAGCTCGACGGTCTCGTCCTCCTCCTCGAGGAGGCGCCGGGTGCGGCGCACGACGACCTCGAACACCGGAAGCAGCGGCTTGCCCGCGAGCGCCGCCTCGAGCCTCGCCCGCAGGGCGGGGTCCGCGATCCGCTCGGGAGCCGGCCGCACCTCGCGAAGCGTGGCTTCGGAGGAGCGGCGCGCGAACGGGTCGCCCTCCGCCTGCTCCCGACCTTCGACGCACTGCGCGAAGGAGCGGCCGACGCTGCGAATTCGCAACACCAGTCCCGCGTGCGCGAGGTCGCGCTCGGCGGTGTCGAAGGCGACGCAAGAGAACGCGAGGGTGCGCGGACGACCCTGGCTGAGCGCACGCAGCAGGGGGTGGCTCTGGAGTCTGGCCACGCCGCCCGGCGTGACGCTCAGGTGCAGCTGCTGGGCCTGGCTGGCAGGAGGATCCACCACGCGCCCGGACGTCCTCCCCGACATGAGGCCTGGTGCCGCACCCCGAGGCGCGGACCGCGCATGCATTCATGCTATCGAATGCGCCCGCCGGCGTGTTGCCCTGCGGGGATGCCGCGGGTCGGAGCTCCCGGGAGGGGCGTCGGACCGGCTCAGCCGGCGGAGGGCGGGCCGGCGGGGTCGCCCGCGCCCGCGAAGCGGTAGCCCGAGCCGCGCACGGTCTCGATGCAGCCGCGGCTGTTGCGGAGCTTGCGCCGCAACGCCTTCACGTGCGCGTCGACGGTGCGCTCGCTGGCCTGGTTGGCGCCCTCGTCGAGCCGGCCGAGGATCTGGCGGCGGCTCAGCACCCGCCCCTCCTCGCGGATCAGCATGCCCAGGATCTCGAACTCGGTCCGCGTCAGGTCGATCACCTGGCCGCCCACGCTCACCCGGCCCGCCCCGGGGTCGAAGACCAGCTCCCCCTGCTCGACGGGGCGGGGGGTGGGCTTGGCGGTGCGCGCACGCCCGGCGCTGCGTCGCAGGACGGCCCGGGCCCGCGAGGCCAGCTCGCGATCGAAGAAGGGCGCCGGCAGGTAGTCGTCGGCGCCCAGCTCGAAGGCCAGGACGCGGTCCACCTCGCTGGCGTGGCGGCTCACCACCATGAGCGGCGTCCCGCCCAGCTCCGGGTGCTCCCGCAGGGTCCGGCAGAAGCCGAGGCCGGTGACGTCGGGCAGGAACATGTCGACGATGATCAGGTCGGGGCGTCGCTGCGCCGCCAGCGCGAGGCCCTTCGAGCCGCAGTCCGCGGTCTCGATCACGAGCGGTGCCGTGCGCAAGCTCTCGCACACGGGGCCGACCCAGTCGGGATCGGCGCCCACGGCGATCACGAGAGGGTGGGGCGCAGGCTTCGACACCCTGCGGGGGGTCTCGTCCGCGCGCGCCGTCGGGGGGAGGGGACTCAAGCGGGGGCTCGCTCCGGATCTTCCGTGGTCGGGCTCATCCGTGGTCGAAAGGGACAGGTCGACGATCACGCTGGAAGGTTACGTGACCGTGACGGGAACGTTGAGTTTCGGTTTGCCTGGGCGAGCGCCGGGTGGCAATCACGCCTCATGTCCACCGAACGCGCTTCATGCCGTGGCAGGCTCGAAGCAATGTGCCCATACTCCCGCCCCGAATGCCCCCCATCTCCCGCAACGCGATCGACGCCGGGCTGTCGCAGCGCGCACTCTCGGGCGACCGGGCCGCGTTCGACGCGCTCTTCGAGCGTTGCTTCGCCCCGGTGTTCGCCCGCGCCACGCGCAACGGCCTGAAGGGTGCCGCGGCCGAGGCGTTCACGGCACGGGTGCTGCGCGAAGCGTTCGCGTCCATGCCGCCGCTTCGCGACCAAGGCGACGTGGCGGCGTGGCTGCTCCATCACGTGCACGAGGTGGAGAGCTCGAGTCGGACGCCGGCGCGGGAGCGTGGGGAGCTTCGCTCGGTCCGCCTCTAGGAGGCCGACCCGGGATGGGTCGGCTTCCGCCGCAAAGCGAGACCGAAGGGCTCGCTCGGCCAGGCGCGGCTCCGCTCTCGTCGCCGACCGACCCGCTTCGGTCGGCTCCTCAGGACACCGACTCCCCCGGAACCTCGCCCGGCGCCTCCGCGGGCGGATCGGTGGGCGCCTCGCCGGGATCGGCCGGCGTCTTCACCGCCGGCGGCTCGCTCGGCAGTCGGCACGAGCGTCCCGCCACCACCTCGCCGAGCAGCGCGTCGAGCTTCAGCCTTCCCGACCCGAGCTTCGCGATCTCGTACCACGAGCCGCCGGTGAGCTCGACCAGCGCGGGCCGCCCGGCGTACGCGTCGGAGAGGCCCCGGGCGTGGTCCCGGCTGTGCACCGAGAGCAGCTGGATCCCGTGCGCGCGCAGCGCCTCCGAGACCTCCTCGTAGCTGTAGATCGCACGCGTGCCGTCGCTGTAGACGGCGGGCGGGTCCAGGAAGGTGCCGTCGGTCACCAGGAACACGACGTGGCGGGCACCGCTCCGCCACTCGAAGTCCGTCGCGGCGCGGTGCAACGCATCGAGGCTGTTCTCCGCCAGCTCGAAGTTGAGGAGCTGTCTCGGCAGCTCGGGGTCCGGCACCCAGCTGCCCTCCACGAGCTGGGAGTCGAGCTCGTCGAGGAACGCCTCGCGACCCAGGAAGGCTCCGTTCCGGTGCACGCGCACGTCGTTCTCGAAGGTGGCGAGGCCGAAGCGGGCGTCGAGCCGGTTGCCCTCGACGAGGGCGAAGAGGTCCTGCACCGCGCGCCGGAAGCCTCCCAGCTCCGCCATGGTGGTCGAGACGTCGATCACGAAGACCAGGTCGAGGGGCTCGGCGGCGGGCGGGGCCGCGGCCTCCAGCGCCCGTGCCCTCACCTTCAGCCGCGGCGGCTCCACCTCCGCCTCGTCGGTGACGAGCTCGATCTCGACGTCGAGCTCGCCCGGTGCGTCGGGGGCGAAGCGCAGATCGGTCAGGAAGCGCTCGCCGGGCTCGAGGGTGAGGGGCAGCTCGGCGGAGAAGCTCACCGCCGGGTCGCCCGACACGACCTCGGTCACGGTGACGACGGAGTCGGTGCTGCGATTTCGAAGCCGCAGTGGCGCGCTTCGCACGCAGCGGACGAAGGTGTCGTCGAAGCGCACGGAGCGGGGTGCGACGCCCAGGCGGGTCCGGTCCGCGCGCGCCGGGGCCGCTTCGGGCTCGCCGGGCGGGCCGACCGTCGCGCAGGCGACCGCGAGGAGGAGGGCGGCGGCCACCGCGGCGGTCCGCGCGAGGGGGGGCGCTTCGCGCATGGCCGGCAGGCTAGCAGCCCGCCCGGGGCCCTCTGCGGGGATCCCCGTGCCGACCGGACGGAATTACGGAAAATGTCACCGTTTCGTGCGGAAACGAACGGGAGCTACGGATACCTCGATCCGCGCGCGTAGCTTATCTTCCGCCGCCATGAAGCACCCCCTCCCCCGAGTCATCGCGATGACCGCGCTCGCGGTCCTCGCCGTTGCCCCGGCCCACGCCCAGGACGCGGTCGGCGACTTTCGCGAGAAGCTGGGCAAGTGGGTCGAGTCGCGCCAGCTCATCTCCAAGGAGCGGACCGACTGGGACGTCGAGAAGGAGACCCTGCGCGCGACCCGCAACCTCCTCGAGCAGGAGAAGGAGGCGCTGGCCGCGGAGGTGAAGGAGCTCGAGGAGTCCAACACCGCGAGCGACGACGAGCGCCGCGACCTGCTCCTCGAGCGCGGCGAGTTCCAGCGCGCCGGGCGCGCCCTCGAGGACGAGATCCGCGTGATGGAGCAGCAGGTGCTGGCCCTGGCTCCCCGCCTGCCCGAGCCGCTCAGGGACAAGCTCGAGCCGCTGCTGGTGCAGATCCCGACGGATCCCGAGAACACCCGGGTGCCTCTGGGCCAGCGGCTGATGAACGTCCTCGGCGTGCTCGCCCAGGCCGAGAAGTTCAACGGCACGGCGACCTTCGTCGGCGAGACCCGCGCCGTGGAGGGCGACCAGAAGGTCCAGGTGCGCACCCTCTACTGGGGCCTCGGCCAGGCCTTCTTCGTGGACGCCAGCGGCAACGCGGCGGGCGTCGGTCGCCCCGGCCCCGACGGCTGGGTGTTCCAGAACGACCCCGCGCTGGCGGGCGATGCCAAGCGGCTCCTCGACATCTACGAGGGGAACGTGGACGCCATCGAGTTCGTCCGCCTGCCCGTCGGCATCCAGTAGCCCGACCCACTCCCAGCGACACAGAGAGACCGGAAATGACCCGACTGCTCATGTTCATGGTCTGCACGATCGGGGTGTCGTGGAGCGCCTCGGCCCCGGCCGCCACCTTCCAGGACGCCCAGGCGGGGATCGACCAGCGCCTCGAGAAGGCCCTGCGGGACCTCAGCAGCGAGCGCGCGCGCATCGCCAAGGAGAAGATCCCGCTCTCGAAGGCGGTCTCGCGCCTCGAGGACGAGGTGATCGCCATGCGTCGGGAGCGTGCCCGGCTGCTCAAGGTCCGGGACAGCCGCACCATCGATCTGACCTCGCTGCGCAAGCAGGTCTCGTCCCTGGAGGAGCAGGAGGAGTTCGTCGACAGCCGGCTCAAGGAGTTCGTGCGCGACTTCGAGGGGCGCCTCGACATCAGCGAGCTGCCGCTCTACGAGGGCGTCACCGGCACCGCCAAGCGCGCGGAGAACGGCGCCGACCTGAACGCCGGCGAGCGCCGCGGCGCCCAGCTCGAGGTGGTGAAGGCGGCCCTCGCGCGTCTCGACGAGCAGCTCGGCGGCCAGGTGTTCGCGGGCGAGGCGCTGAGCCCCGAAGGCATCCTCACCCAGGGCAAGTTCGTCGCGCTCGGCCCGACGGTGTTCTACACCAGCGAGGACGGCTCCGTGGCGGGCGTGGTGGAGAACCAGCTCAATGCCGCGGACCCGGTGGTGGTGGCGCTGCCCGGCAGCCTCGACGCCGGCATCGCGGCCATCGCGGAGAACGGCGCGGGCTTCCTGCCCCTCGACGCCACCCTGGGCAAGGCGCTCAAGACCGAGAAGGCGCGCAAGGGCGTGCTCCAGTACGTCTCAGACGGCGGCGTGGTGGGCTACGTCATCATCGGCCTGGGCCTCACCGCGCTGCTGCTCACCGCCTTCAAGAGCCTCGAGATCATGAGCTTCCAGGTGGCCGCGCCCACCGAGGTGGACACGATCCTGAGCGAGCTCGCCAAGGGCAACCACGAGGCGGCGGCCTGGCAGGCCCAGCAGGTCGACGGCGTCGCCGGCGAGATCCTGGTCACCGGCGTCGAGCACTCCCAGGAGCGGCGCGGCGTCCTCGAGGAGCTGCTCTTCGAGAAGATCCTGAAGGTGCGGCCCTGGCTGGAGCGCTTCCTGCCCTTTCTCGCCATCACCGCCGCGGCGGCGCCCCTGCTCGGCCTGCTCGGCACCGTGGTGGGCATGATCAAGACCTTCCAGCTCATCACCATCTTCGGCACCGGTGACGCCAAGAGCCTCTCGTCGGGCATCTCCGAGGCGCTGGTGACGACCGCCCTGGGCCTGATCGTCGCGATCCCCACCCTGATCCTGCACGGCGCGCTCTCGCGCATGGCCAAGCACAAGCTCGGCCTGCTCGAGCAGGTCTCGGTGGCCTTCGTGAACGGCGTCTCGTCGATCCGGCAGCGGCCGGGCCACGGGTAGGCGGTGATCGGCACCATCTGGGAGATCTGGCTCAGCGGCGGCTGGGTGATGATCCCGCTGTTCGCGCTGGCCGTGATCCTCTACGCCCAGGCGTTCCAGCTCGTGCTCTACGTGCGCCGCACCAACCTCGACGGCACCAACGAGATGGAGTGGTTCGACTGGGTGCGCTCGCCCGAGAAGGCCGAGGGCCGCGTCGGGGACGTGCTGCGCTACGTGCAGAAGGACGTCCACTCGGGCAAGCAGGTGCGCAACCGCTTCGAGGAGATCCGCATGGCGCTCCTCTCCCTGATCGACCGTCGCACGAAGTTCCTGAACGCGCTGGTGGCCTCGGCGCCGCTCCTCGGCCTGCTGGGCACGGTGCTCGGCATGCTCCAGACCTTCTTCGGCATCGCCACCAGCGGCGGCTCCGAGACCGCCGGGGTGGTGGCGGCGGGCATCTCCGAGGCCCTGGTCACCACCCAGACCGGCCTCACCATCGCGCTGCCCGGGCTGTTCATCGTCATGGTGATCCAGCGCCGGCGCCACACCCTCGAGGCCAAGCTGGCGCGCCTCGAGAGCCTCACCCTCAGCCACCTCAAGCTCGAGTAGGTCCCCCATGGCAAGGCGCAGCATCCTCAGCGAAGACGACGCGACGGAGATCAACCTGTCGCCGATGATCGACTGCATCTTCATCCTGCTGATCTTCTTCATCGTCACCACGGTTTTCGTCGAGGAGCAGGGCGTGCA
>JANQFK010000033.1 GCA_028277885.1 Myxococcota bacterium | reverse complement strand
GCACGGGCGCGGCTCCGGGTCCGCGTCCGCCGGCGCACCCTCCCCACGACACCCGGCGGAGCGAGTCATGGCCCGGATCACCGTGTTCGGCGCGGACCTCTCCCCCTTCGTCCAGAAGGTGGTGCGCGCGCTGCGCATGAAGAAGCTCGACTTCGAGACGCTGGAGCCGAAGACGCCCCTCGACCTGCGGCGCTGGAACCCCACCACGGGCAAGATGCCCGTGATCGAGATCGACGGGGAGCGGACCTGGGACTCCACCCGGATCGTGCGCCGGCTCGACGAGCTGCAGCCCGACCCGCCGCTCGTGGCCGCCGACCCCGCGGTGGCGGCGCGCCAGCGCCTGCTCGAGGACTGGGCCGACGAGTCGCTCTACTGGTACGTGATGGCGCTGCGCTGGAACCCCGGGCATGCCGACGCCACCTTCGAGCAGATCCTCGGCGACGCGGTGCCTTCCCTCGCCAAGCCCTTGGTGAAGCGCTTCGTCAAGCGGCAGCTCGGCGGTGCGCCCTGGTACCAGGGCCTGGGCCGGCTCCCCGAGGACGTGCTGCTCGAAGAGATCGACCGGCTGCTCGACGATCTCGAGGCCATGCGCGAGGGCCGCGAGTTCTACTTCGCCGACCGCCCCAGCGTGGCCGACCTCGCCCTCTATGGCGAGCTCACCATGGCGTGCTCGGGGCCCACGCCCGAGATCGAGGCCTGCGTCGCTCGCCGCCCGGGCCTCGTCGAGTACCTGAAGCGCGTGGAGCAGGCCACCGGGGGCTGAGCGCCCGGGACGTCCGGGGAAGCGGTATGCTGCCTCCGCCCGGCCCCTTCCCGGCCGGCAGGAGGTGGTGGCGTTGAAGGACCTGTTCTCGATCGAGGGCAAGGTGGCCGTCGTGACCGGCGGCTCCCGCGGCATCGGTCAGATGATCGCTCGCGGCTACGTCGAGCACGGCGCCAAGGTCTACGTGGCCTCGCGCAAGGAGTCGGCCTGCGTGGCCGTCGCCGAGGAGCTCTCGAAGCACGGCACCTGCGTGCCCGTGGCGGCCGACCTCTCCACCCAGGACGGCTGCCGCGCCCTGGCCGCCGAGATCGCGGGGCGCGAGCCCGAGGTCCACGTGCTGGTGAACAACGCCGGCGCCAACTGGGGCGAGGACATCGCGACCTTCCCGGACGCCGCCTTCGACCGCTGCTTCGACCTCAACGTGAAGGGCGTCTTCCACCTCACGGTGGCGCTGCTGCCCCAGCTCGAGAAGGCGGCGCGCCCCGGCGACCCCGCCCGGGTCATCAACATCGGCTCCATCGACGGCCTGCGCGTGCCGGGCATGGAGACCTACGGCTACTCGACCAGCAAGGCGGCGGTCCACCACCTGAGCCGCGTGCTGGCCCACAAGCTCGCCTCGCGCGGCATCACGGTGAACGCCGTGGCGCCGGGCCCCTTCGAGAGCAAGATGATGGCCGAGACGCTCAAGAACTTCGGCGACGCCATCGTGGCCTCGTGTCCGATGGGCCGCATCGGCGAGCCCGAGGACATGGCGGGGATCGCCATCTACCTGGCCTCCCGCGCCGGCGCCTACGTGACCGGCGCCGTGATCCCCGTGGACGGCGGGATCTCGACGACCACCTAGGCGGAGCGCGCTTCCGGCGACCTGCGCGCGCGCGAAGCAGAGCTGCGTGCCGCAGGCGCGAAACGGGGCGCGATTCCCACATTCCCGCGAAAGTTCCGCCGGCAGCGGACCGATGAGTCCTCCATCGCACCTCGTGTCAGGGCGACGCCCCGCGGCGCCCACCGGAGGATTGCATGGAGCCCCGCACCCCCCGCGGCCCCGCCGCCGCCCTCGTCCTGGCGGCCCTCTTCCTCGCCTCGCCCGGGCAGGCTCTCTCGATCGGCTCCGGGGCCTTCGGTCCCGGCGCCGTGGTGGAGAGCTTCGAGGGCATCAGCGACGCCTTGCCCGACGTCGGGCCGGCGCCCTGGGCCGGGATCTTCGAGCCCGGCGTGAGCGGCGACTACGGGTTCGCCTCGGGCGTCGTCCTGCGCGGGCCGAACCCCGGTGCCGCGGCGAACGGCGCCTTCGTCCACGACCTCGCCCTCCCCGGCGCCGCGAACAACTGGGGCGCCCATGGCGTGCTCGACGACCCCACCGAGGTGATCCTCGGCACCTCCTACCTGGGAGCCTTCGACAACGTCGGTGCCTTCGGCGACGCGGTGCCCGTCGAGCTCCTGTTTCCGATCGACGTGCTTCGCGTCGGCGCCTTCGTGACCGGCGGGCTCGACGGAGGCTCGCCCCTCACCGTGACCCTCGACGTCTACGACGCGAGCGACGCGCTGCTCGAGTCGCGCACGATCTTCACCGTGCCCCTGGCGAGCTGGGGCACCAACTTCCTCGGCATCGAGCGCACCGAGGGCATCCGACGGGTGGTGTTCTCCGGCGCCGACTTCGGCCTCGACGGGCTCACCTTCGAGGCGGCGCCGGCGACGCCGGTGCCGGAGCCCGGGACGGCGCTGCTGCTGTGGGTCGGGCTGGTGGGCCTGGTGCGGGCGGGCCGCCCCCGGCCCCGGGTCAGCGGTCCGGGGCGAGGATCCGCAGGCGCGCGAACAGCGCCGGGTGGTCGCTGAGCGGCAGCGCGTCGTGCTGGAAGCCGCGGTCCTCGCCGGCCTCCAGCACCTCCAGGTGCAGCGCCTCGCCGGAGCGCACGTAGATGTAGTCGACCCGCTCCCAGTCCGTGCCCGGGGCCGGGCGGGCGCCGCTGTCCACCAGCCCCAGGGCGGCCACGAGCTCGTCGCGCAGCGCGACGTCCTCGGGGACGGCGGCGTCGAGGTTGAGGTCGCCGGCCAGCACCAGGGCGCGGCCCGGCGTCTCCCGGGCGAGGTGGTTCCGCAGGCTCGCGAGCTGGCGCCGGCGGGCCTCGCGGTCCGCGTCGGCGCGGCCCGCGTCGAGGTGGGTGTTCACGAAGTCGAGGAGGGCGCCGCCGGGCAGCCGCAGGCGGGCGTGCTGGAAGCCCTTGGTGGCGAGGCAGTCGTTGGCCTTGTCGAGCCAGCCCGAGCAGGTGTCGTAGGCGACGTTGGCGAGGGACTGGAGCGCGTCGCTCCAGCGCGCCAGCAGGGTGAGCCCGGAGCCGCTGCAGAACGGGCACAGCCACGAGCCCGCGAAGCGGCTCTCGTTGCCGCGCTCGATCACCGGGTGGGCGACGGAGCCGCGCAGCCGCTCGTGGTGGGAGAAGTCCTCCTGGAGGAGCGCCACGTCGTAGGCGTCGGCCCGGGCGCCGATGCGCGGGAAGCGCGCCTCGGGGTCGTCGCCGGCGATCCAGGCCGCGAGGCCGTGGGTGTTGTAGGAGAGCACGCGGATCTCGACGGGCTCGGAGCCCGCCGGCACGGCGGCGAGGGCGGCTCCCAGCAGGAGCAGCGCGCGCGTCACGAGAGCCATGCCAGGACCTCCGCTCCGATCAGTCGCACCGCGACGAGGCTCAGGGTAGCGAGGTAGAGGCGTTGGAAGTGGGCCTCGCTCACCCGCTCGAGGACCCGGCTCCCGATCGCGGTGCCCACCACCACCAGGGACATGGTGACCGCCAGGAGCGCGGCGTGCTCGGCGAAGGCGAAGCCCGCCGCGACGAAGAGCGCGAGCTTCACGGCGTGACCCAGGGACTGGCAGGCCGCGAAGGTCCCCACCACGCCCTGGCGCGCCAGCCCGATGTTGCGCAGGAAGGGCCCGAGCAGCGGCCCGGCGGCACCGAAGGTGACGTTGGCGACGCCCGTGAGGCCGCCCACGGCGAGGAAGCGCCGGCGCGGGTGCAGGCGGTCGGGGTGGAGCCCGAGCAGCAGGCCGCGGGGCCACCAGGTGGCGAGCAGCACGAACACCCCGATGGCGGCGCGGCCCGCGCTCGGCGGGATCGAGCTCAGCACCTGGAGGCCGAGCCAGCTGCCGGGCACCAGCAGCACCGCGAAGCGGCCCAGGATCCCGAGGTCCACGTGGCGGCGCTGGATCGCGGTGCGCGTCACGTTCGACACGATCTGGATCGCGCCGTGCACCGGGATCGCGGCCAGGGGCTCGAGGTAGAGCAGCAGGATCGCGATCAGGATGATGCCGCCGCCGAGGCCCGCCACGGCGGTGAGGATCGAGGTGAGGAGCGCGGCGACGCCGAGGACGGCGAGGTCGAGGGTCCCCACGCGCCGCTAGCGGTCCGGGCTGCGCCGTCCGGCGATCCACTCCAGCAGGGCCCGCACCGCGGCCACGTTGGGGAGGCGGCGCGTCGCCGCGGTCAGCGTCTCGGCGCTTCCCACCCGGAAGGTGAGGGAGAGGCCGGCCAGGAAGCGGAAGGCGTCCTCGTCGGTCTCGTCGTCGCCCACGTAGATGACGCGAACCTTCTCGGACCAGGAGGGGCCGAAGCGGTCGCGCAGGATGTGGAGCACGGCGCGTCCCTTGTCCCAGCCGATGGGAGGCCGCGCCTCCAGGGCGGCGTGGGCGTCCCGGGGCTGGTAGCCGGCGCCGGCCATGATGCGGCGCGCGCGATCCAGGATCTCGGGCCGCAGCTTCTCCGGCACCGCGCGCACGTGGAAGGTCAGGGTCGGGCCCTTGGCCTCGGTCCAGGCCCCGCGCTCCTCGACCTCCGAGAGCTGCTCCACCAGGCTCTCGGCCCGCTCCCGGTAGTGCACGAGGTCGTCGTGGCGGAAGTGCTCCACCCCCGGCCCCTCGATCTCGAGGCCGTGGTTGCCGGCGTAGATGAGCTCCGGGTGCCCCACGATCTTCTGGATGTCGCCGATGGAGCGGCCGCTCACGATGGCGACCTCGGTGTCGTCGCGCTCCGCGCAGCGCTCCAGGGCCTTGCGCATCTCCGGCGAGAGCAGCGCCTCGGAGGGGTGGCCGCGCAGCGGGGTCAGCGTCCCGTCGTAGTCGAGGAACAGCACCAGCCGGTAGTCGCGGATGTAGCCGGCGAGCCAGCCCTCCACCTCGTCCTCGGTGACGGGCTGCAGGCTCTCGTGGCTCTCCGCCGCGGCCTCGAGGAAGCTCTGCACCCAGGCCTCGACGTCGTCCCGGCGCTCGCGGCGGCGCAGGGCCGCCATGCGCGACGCCCGCTCCTCGGCATCCATGGTGAGGGCGCGGTGGATCGCCTCGGCGGTCTCCTCGACGTCGTAGGGGTTCACGAAGAGCGCCTCGCGCATGGTCTCGGCGGCGCCCGCCAGGCGCGACAGGATGAGCACGCCGGGCTCGCCGACCTGGCACGCCACGTACTCCTTGGCGACCAGGTTCATGCCGTCGCGCAGGGGCGTCACCAGCGCGACGTCGGCGTCGCGGTACATGGCCGCGAGCCGGTCCCGCGGCACGCTGCGGTACAGGTACCGGATGGGCGACCAGGACGCGGAGGCGAAGCGCCCGTTCACCCGGCCCACGAGCTCGTCGATCTCGCGCTTGAGCTCGCGGTACTCCGCCACCTGGGAGCGGCTCGGCACGGCGAGCTGGAGGAAGGTCACGTTCTCGCGGTGCTCGGGGTGCAGCTCGAGGAGCCGCTCGAAGGCGCCGATGCGGTTCGGGATGCCCTTGGTGTAGTCCAGGCGATCGACTCCCAGGACCACGCGCTCGCGCGGGCGACGGCCGGGGTCGCTGGCCTTCCGGGCCGCGTCCTCGTAGGCGTCGAACTCGATCCCGATGGGGAAGACGCCCACCTGGCTGGTGAGGTCGCCGTACTCGACGAGGCGGTTCTTGCGGTCCACGCGCGCGCCGAGGCGCCGCTCCGCGCAGTCGAGGAAGTTCTGGGCGTAGCCCTCGACGTGGAAGCCGACCAGGTCGCAGGCGAGCAGGCCCTGGAGGAGCTCCCGGTCCCAGGGACACAGCCGGAAGATGTCGTAGGGCGGGAAGGGGATGTGGAAGAAGAAGGTGAGCCGCGTGTCGGGCGCGCCCATGCGGATGCGCTCCGGTGCCAGCATCAGGTG
The DNA here is from genome assembly GCA_028277885.1 of Myxococcota bacterium. Taxonomy (GTDB): domain Bacteria; phylum Myxococcota_A; class UBA9160; order UBA9160; family UBA6930; genus JANQFK01. The sequence goes on along the minus strand of JANQFK010000033.1, from coordinate 121,299 downwards.
GTAGTCCTGGATCCACACCACCGCCGAGCCGTCGCCCTGGGCGACGGTGACGTCGGCGAAGCGCTGGTTCACGCGCTCGTAGGCGAGCCAGTCGCGGCGGTCGTAGCGGGCGAGGGCGGGCAGCGAGTGGCACAGGGGCCACAGCGTCCGGTTGGAGAAGCCGTGGTAGTAGCGCTGGATCTCGGCGTCGCTGAGGGGGACGCCGGCGATGCGGTACTCGTCGTGGTCGGCGGGGATGCGCTCGCCCTCGCGCAGCTCGAGCCCGGCCCAGCCGATCCAGGTGCCGCCGCGCTTGCGCAGCACGGGATCGAGCGCCGAGACCAGGCCGCCGGGCGAGGGCCGCCGCTCGAGGCCCTGGGCGCTGCGGGTGACGGTGAAGGGCAGGCGGTTGCTCACCACCACGAGGGGGCTCTCGCCCCCGGCGCTCCGTCTCGTCTCCGTCGCCTTCTCCGCCTGGCGCGCCACGGAGTCAAGGTAGCCGCGCAGCACGGCGTCTGCCTGGGGCGTCGCGCCCCGGACCGTTATGCTGCCCGCTTTCTCCTCCGCCCCTCGGGAGCCTCGGTCTGGAAGCCTGGAGCACGGACACCCTGGTGCTGGGCGTGGTGTGGTACGTGGTGCTGCTCTTCTCGCTCACGGTCCACGAGGCGAGCCACGCCTGGGCGGCCCTGCGCGGGGGCGACCTCACCGCCTATCACGGCGGCCAGGTCTCGCTGGATCCGGTCCCCCACGTGCGGCGCGAGCCCTTCGGCACCGTGGTGTTCCCGCTGCTCAGCTACGCGCTGGGCGGCTGGATGATCGGCTGGGCGAGCACGCCCTACGACCCCGCCTGGGCCCACGCCCACCCGCGTCGCGCGGGCTGGATGTCCCTCGCCGGGCCGGCCTCGAACCTCGCCCTGCTGCTGGTCGCCGCCCTGGCGATCCGCGCCGGCATGTGGGCCGGCGTGTTCGGCGCGCCGGCGTCCATCAGCTTCACCCACCTGACCGACGCCGTCGGCGACGGGGTGTGGGCGTCGCTGGTCCCGGTGGTCTCGATCCTCTTCACCCTGAACCTGCTGCTGTTCGTCTTCAACCTGCTGCCCTTCCCGCCCCTCGACGGCAGCGGCGTGCTCTCGCTCCTGCTTCCCGAGGAGCAGGCGCGCCAGGTGCAGGAGTTCTTCGCCCAGCCGGCCTTCGCCCTGGGCGGGATCATCGTGGCGTTCCTGCTGATCGGGCGCGTGTTCCCGAGCATCCAGCTCTTCGCGGTGAACCTGCTCTACCCGGGCATGCAGTACGGCTACGGCTGAACCCGTCGCGGCACCCACGCGATCGCGTCGTCCGCCTCGGTGCCGTCCCGCTCCGCCGCCTCCCGGGCCTCGCGCACGCGCTCGTGGTCCGGCGCCAGGCGACAGGCCGGGTCCGTGCGCGCCGCGTCGCCAGTGAGCGCGAAGGCCTGGCAGCGGCAGCCGCCGAAGTCGCGTCCGCGCTCGGGGCAGCTGCGGCAGGGCTCGGGCATCCACGCCTCGCCCCGGAAGGCGTTCATGCCCGGCGCGTCGGCCCAGCACTCGCCGAGGCTGCGCTCGGTGACGCGCCAGAACTCGAGGGGCAGCTCGGCGGCGGCGTGGCAGGGGAGCGCGCGGCCGTCCGGGGTCACCACCACCTGGCGCCGGCCCCAGCCTCCCGAGCAGGGCTTGGGGCGGTCGGACCAGTAGTCGGCCAGCACGAACACGATCTCGGGGCTCGCACCGCGCGCCCGCTCCGCCTCGACCACCGCCGCCGCCTCCCGGAGCTGGGCGCGGGTGGGCAGCAGCGCCGCGCGGTTGCGCAGCGCCCAGCCGTGGAGCTGCACGTTGGCGAGCTCGAGGCGCTCCGCCCCCCAGGCCCGGGCCAGGGCCACGAGCTCGCGCACCCGGCCGAGGTTGTGCCGGTGCAGCACGACGTTCAGGGTGAGGGGCAGGCCGAGCTCCCGGGTCGCCCCGGCGAGGGCGCGCTTGGCGTCGAAGCAGGCCGTGCCGGCCAGCGCGTCCGAGGCGGCGGCCTCCGCGTCCTGCACCGAGAGCTGCACGCTGCGCAGCCCGGCCTCGCGCAGGAGGGCCAGCCCGTCGGGGCCCACGGGCGTCCCCGCCGTCACGAGGTGGGTGTAGAGGCCCGCCGCCGCGGCGCCGGCCACGATCTCCGCCAGGTCCCTGCGGGCCGTGGGCTCGCCCCCGGTGAGGCCGACGTGCACGGCGCCGAGGGCGGCGGCCTCGCGGCACACCCGGACCCAGGCGCTCGCCGCGAGGGCCTCGGGGAAGTCGCCGAGGGCGACGGGGTTCGAGCAGTACGGGCAGCCCAGCGGGCAGCGGTAGGTGAGCTCGGCGATCAGGTTGTAGAGCCGCGGGGGGCGCTCCGGGGCGGCGGCGCTCACGACTCGAGGACGCCGACGGCCTCCATCGCCTGGAGGAACGCGTAGCTGTCGCGCTCGACGCTCTCGGCGTCGGGGTGCCGCGCCCGCATCTCCCTCGCGATGGCGGCCATGCCCCGCGCGCCGTCGCACAGCCCGAGGATGTGGCGGCCGGTCTCGTTCAGCTCCACCGCGCGCTCGGGGAGCACCACCATGGGCTCGGGCTCGTCGCGCAGCAGCGCGCGCCCCGCCAGCCGGGGCCGGCGGCCCGCCCACTCGACGGCGTCGAGCAGCGCCCAGAGGATCTCGCACTTGCGCTCGAGGGCGGCGGCGCAGCGCGCCGCGTCGGCCTCGCTACGCGCGTGCTCGAGCACGTGGGCGAGGCCCTCCTCGGCGTCCCGGGGCGCCTGCCGGGTGCGGCTCTCGAAGTACGCGAGGCCCTCGCGCTCGACCCAGGGGTAGTGGGTCTCGAAGGCGGCGATGCGCCGGGCCATCAGGCCGCCGGCGCGCAGCTCCGTCAGCGAGGCCGCCACGCTCTCGAGCAGGTCGTGGGACTCCACGAACTCCACGTACTCGTCGCAGGCGCGGCGCACGCCCGGCAGCACGTCGCGCAGGGACGCCACCTCGGCGGCGTCGAGGCCCACCGCCCGCGCCAGGGCGAGCCAGCGCTCGAGGCCGCCGCGCGGATCGTCGTGGTCGTGGATGCGCCGGATCCAGGAGCGCCGGAACTCCGGGTCCTCGGCCTTGCCGAGGATGAGGCCGTCCTTGATGGGGATGCGGGTCTGGTAGTAGTAGCGGTTGCGCACCCAGGTGCGGATCTCCTCGCGCGAGAGCCGGCCCTCGTGCATCCGCAGGTTGAACGGATGGCGGTCGTGGTAGCGCTCGTCGAGGATCGCGGACAGCCGCGCCTCGAGCCCGGTGCGGCTCACAGCTCGAGCTCCGCGCCGTCCTCGGCGATCTCGACGCCCGCCTCGCGCACGCGCGCGGCCTCGGGCGAGGCGCGGTCGAGGATCGGGTTGGTGTTGTTGACGTGCACGTAGAAGCTGCGCCCGGGCAGGCCCGAGAGCGCGGCCAGGCTGCCGTCGGGGCCTGAGATCGGCACGTGGCCCATGGCGCGCGCGTCCGGGGCGCCGGGCCGCATGGCGAGCAACTCGTCGGCGGTCCAGAAGGTCCCGTCCACGAAGCGCAGGTCGGCGGCCGCGAGTTCCGCCCGGGTGCCGGCGTCGAGCTCCCGGAGGCCCGGTGCGTAGACGAGCCGGCGCCCGCTGCGCAGGTCCGTCACGCGCAGCCCGGTGGTGGCCCCGGGGTGGTTGGTGGCCAGCCCGCCGAGCCAGCCCGGCACCTTCCCCGGCACCGGGAAGAGCTTCGCCTCGAGCTCCCCCTTGCGGTCGAGGGAGAAGGGCTCGTCGAGCGCCACCGTGCCCCAGGCGGGCTCGATCAGCCGGAAGCAGGCGTTGTGGTCGAGGAGCCCGTCGCGCACGAAGGCCGTGGAGACCACCCGGTAGGGCAGCGCCTCGCGCAGCACCAGCAGCCCCACCACGTGGTCGAGGTCGGCGTTGGTGAGCACCACCGAGTCGAGCGGCAGGTCGCGGGTGCCGGGGCGCGGGTGCAGGCCCGGGAAGTCGGCGAGCTGCTGGCGCACGTCGGGGCTCGCGTTCACCAGGGACCAGCGCTCGCCGTCGGCCGAGATCGCGAGGGAGGGCTGGGTGCGGGCCGGCACGTCGGGGTCGCCGGCCCGCGCGCGCACCGAGTTGGGCCCGCCGCAGTTCCACTGGGGGAGCCCGCCGCCGGCCGCCGAGCCGAGCACGCGGATTCGCACCGGCTAGCCCGCCCCGGCCACCTTGGAGAGCGCGATCCGCACCGGCTCCCCGGCGAGCTTGGTCTCCTGCTCGAAGGCCGGCGCGCCCAGGGGGCCGTCGAGGTCGATCCGCGTCGCGAGGACGTTCTCGGCCAGGTAGTCCCGGAACGCGTCCACCGCCACGCGCAGCTCGTCCGAGACCTCGAGGGCGAGCTCGATGCGGTCCGCCACGTGCAGCCCCGCCTCGCGCCGCGCCTGCTGGACCAGGCGCACCAGGTCCCGGGCGTGGCCCTCCTGGACCAGCTCCCCGGAGAGCTCGAAGTCGAGCACCGCGATCATGTCGTTGCTGGCTAGGGCCTGGCAGGCCACGCCCTCCACGGGCTCGAGCCGCATGCCGAACTCCTCGGGCTCGAGCACCTGGCCCGCGACCTCCACTCTTCCGTCGTCGAGAGCGCGCCACTCGCCCTTCTTCGAGGCCGCGATCACCCGCTTGGTATCGGGTCCGAGGCGCGGCCCCGCGGCCCGGGCGTTCACCTGGAGGCGGAAGTTCGCGTAGCTGCCGATCTCCTCGCTCAGCACCACCTCCTTCACGTTCACCTCGTCCTGGACGAGGTCCACGTAGGGGGCGAGGCGCTCCACCCCGGGACCCGCGATCACCAGCCGGCGCAGGGGCTGGCGCACGCGCACGTCCCGGGAGCGGCGCAGGGAGAGCGCGGTCGAGCAGGCGTCGCGCACCCGGTCCATGTCCGCCACCAGGTCCGGGTCCGCGGGCAGGGCCGCGGCGTCGGGCCAGTCGCCGAGGTGGACGCTCTCCTCGCCGGTGAGGCCGCGGTGGATCTCCTCGGTGAGCAGCGGCAGCAGCGGCGAGGCGGCGCGGCACAGGGTGGCGAGCACGGTGTGCAGCGTGTCGTAGGCGTCGCGCTTGTCCGCGTCCTTCTCGCTCTTCCAGAAGCGCTCGCGGCTGCGCCGGATGTACCAGTTGTTGAGGGCGTCCAGGAAGGACACGATGCGCTGGCAGGCGCCCGGGACGTCGTAGGCATCCATCAGCGCGGTGAGGTCCACCACGAGCTCGTGGGTCTTGGCCAGCACGTAGCGGTCGAGGACGCGCTCGGGCCGGGTCATCGCGCCCGCCTGGATGCCGTCGGTGTTCGCGTAGAGGGCGAAGAAGTACCAGGCGTTCCAGATCGGGTTCAGCACGTTGCGCACGACGTCGCCGATGGGCTTGGCGTCCTGCTCGACCCGCAGGTCGCCGCCCTTCAGGAGCGGCGAGGAGACCAGGTACCAGCGCAGCGCGTCGGCGCCGTGGCTCTCGAACACCTCCTCGGGGTCGGGGTAGTTTCGCAGGCGCTTCGAGAGCTTCTTGCCGTCCTCGGCCAGGGTGACGCCGTGGCAGATGCAGCTTCGGAAGGGCGGCCGGTCGAAGAGCGCCGTGGCCAGCACCGTCAGGGTGTAGAACCAGCCCCGGGTCTGGGCCACGTACTCGACGATGAAGTCCGCCGGGAAGTGCTGCTCGAAGCGCTCCCGGTTCTCGAAGGGGTAGTGGAGCTGGGCGAAGGGCATGGAGCCCGAGTCGAACCACACGTCGAGCACGTCGGGGATGCGGCGCATCATCGCCTTCCCCGACGGGTCGTCGGGGTTCGGGCGCACCAGCTCGTCGATGAAGGGGCGGTGCAGGTCCGCGGGCTGCACGCCGAAGTCGCGCTCCAGCTCCTCGAGGCTGCCGTACACGTCCACCCGCGGGAAGCTCGGGTCGTCGCTCTTCCACACCGGGATGGGGGTGCCCCAGAACCGGTTGCGGCTGATCGACCAGTCCCGCGCCCCGGCCAGCCAGTTGCCGAAGAGCCCGTCGCGCACGTGCTCGGGGATCCAGCTCACCTGCCGGTTCAGCTCGACCATGCGCTCCCGGAAGGTGCTCACCGCCACGTACCAGGAGTTCAGCGCCCGGTAGATGAGCGGCGTGTCGGTGCGCCAGCAGTGCGGGTAGTTGTGCACGTAGCTCTCGTGGCGCACCAGCCGGCCGCGCTCGCGCAGCTCGCGGGTGATCGGGGTGTTGGTCTCGAAGACCTGCATGCCCTCGAAGGGCGGCACCTCGGCGGTGAAGCAGCCGGCGTCGTCGACGGGGCAGACCACGGGGATCCCCACCGCACTGCAGGCCTCCATGTCGTCCTCGCCGAAGCCCGGCGCCATGTGGACGACTCCGGTGCCCTCCTCGACGTCCACGAACTCGGCGCCCAGCACCCGGAAGGCGTTCTCGGTGCCCTCGAAGAAGGGGAACAGCGGCCGATAGCGGCGCCCGACGAGCTGGCTTCCCTTCACGGTGCCCACGCGGCGCGCGTCGCCGAGCTCCGCCTCGTACTTGGCGAGGCACGCCTCGCCGAGGATCGCCCGGCGCCCGTCGAGCGCGAGCACCGCGTAGTCGAGCTCCGGGCCCACGGCCAGGGCCAGGTTCGAGGGCAGGGTCCAGGGCGTGGTGGTCCAGGCCAGCACGTCCATGGGCACGTCGTCTCCCGCCTCGGGCACCAGCTCGAAGCGCACCGTGATGGCCGGGTCCTGGCGCTCCCGGTAGGAGTCGTCGAGGCGGGTCTCGAAGTTCGAGACCGGGGTCTGGCAGGCCCAGGAGTAGGGCAGGACGCGCACGCCCTCGTAGAGCAGGCCCTTCTCGTGGAGCTGCTTGAAGGCCCACAGCACGCTCTCCATGTAGGAGAGGTCCATGGTCTTGTAGTCGTTCTTGAAGTCCACCCAGCGGGCCTGGCGGGTGACGTAGTGCTGCCACTCCTCGGTGTAGCGGAGCACCGAGCCGCGGCAGTAGTCGTTGAAGCGCTCGATCCCGTACTCCTGGATCGCCGCGCGCCCCGAGACGCCGAGCTCCTTCTCGGCCTCCATCTCGGCCGGCAGCCCGTGGCAGTCCCAGCCGAAGCGGCGCTCCACCCGGCGGCCGCGCAGGGTCTGGTAGCGCGGCACGATGTCCTTCACGTAGCCCGTGAGCAGGTGGCCGAAGTGGGGCAGACCGTTGGCGAAGGGCGGGCCGTCGTAGAAGACGAACTCCGTCGGACCCTCGGGGCGCGCCTCGACGGAGCGCTCGAAGGTCCGGTCCCGCCGCCAGCTCTCGAGCACCCGCTTCTCGATGGCGGGGAAGTCGGGCTGCTGGGGCACCTCGGGATAGGGCTTCGCCATGGGGCCGGAATCTAACAGAGCGGCGTCCGCCGGGCGTCCTCCCGCGGTGGCGGCTGGGGTAGGCTCCGGGCATGCAGGCCGCGATCATGCGGGACGGCGAGATCGTCACCGACACCCTGCCGGATCCCGAGCCCGGTCCGGGCCAGGTGCTGGTCCGCACCCTCGCCTGCGGGATCTGCGGCTCGGACCTCCACGCCCTGCGCCACGCCGATCGCATGGTGGAGGCGGCGCGCGAGTCCGGCGTGCCGAGCTTCGACTTCGATCCGGGCCGGGACGTGGTGTTCGGCCACGAGTTCTGCGCCGAGATCCTGGACTTCGGGCCGGGCACCCTGCGCAACCTCGCGGTGGGGACCCGGGTCTGCTCCATGCCCCTGGTCTTCCACCCCGGCGGCGTCTCGGCGGTGGGGTACTCGAACCGCTTCCCCGGCGGCTACGGCGAGCGCATGCTGCTCTCGGAGCCGCTGCTGCTGCCCGTGCCCGACGGCCTGGACGCCGAGCTCGCCGCCCTCACCGAGCCCATGGCGGTGGGAATCCACGCCGTGGCCCGGGCGCGCATGCAGAGGAGCGACGCCGCGCTGGTGCTCGGCTGCGGGCCCGTGGGGCTGGCCGTGATCGCGGCCCTGGGCCTCGAGGAGCGCGGCCCCGTGGTGGCGGCGGACTTCTCGCCCCGGCGCCGCGCCCTGGCCGAGCGCCTGGGCGCCGACGTCGTGGTGGACCCGGCCGAGGAGCCCGCCATCGAGGCCTGGCGGCGCGCCGCGGGGCCGAAGCTCCCGGTCTTCTTCGAGTGCGTCGGCGTTCCGGGCGTGATCCACCAGCTGATGCGCGACGCGCCCCGGGGCGCCCGCATCGTGGTGGCCGGCGTGTGCATGGAAGAGGACCGCATCCAGCCCATGCTCGGCATCAACAAGGAGCTCTCCCTCGACTTCGTGCTCGGCTATACGCCCGAGGAGTTCGCCGGCGCGCTGCGCGCCATCGCCGAGGGCCGCATCCCCGTCGCCGACCTGGTGACGGGGCGGGTCGGGATCGGCGGGGTGGCGGGCGCCTTCGAGGAGCTCGCGAACCCCGACGCCCACGCCAAGATCCTGGTGCGGCCCGAGTGACCCGGCCGCGGGGAGCCGGCTAGACTGCGGGGCGTGGAGCCGGCGATGATCTACTACGACGGCGAGTGCGGCCTCTGCCACGGGACCGTGCGCTTCGTCGCCGCGGTGGACGGCGAGCGGGGGAACTTCCGCTTCGCGCCGCTCCACGGCACGACCTTCCGGCAGCGGGTTCCGCCCGGCGAGGCCGAGGGCCTGCCCGACACCGTCGTGGTCCAGCGTCCCGACGGACGCCTCCTCCTGCGCTCGGCCGCGACGGTCTACATCCTGCGCCGGCTGGGGGGCTCCTGCCGGGTGCTGGCCGGGCTGCTGTGGCTGGTCCCGGCGCCGCTGCGCGACGCCGGCTACGACGTCGTGGCCCGGCACCGGGCCCGGATGTTCCGGCGCCCCGACGCGAGCTGCCCCGTGCTGCCCGCCGGGCTGCGCTCCCGCCTCGACCCCTGAGCGAAGGGCCCGCGATGCCCGAGCTTCCCGAAGTCGAGGTCACCCGGCGCCGCATCGCGCCCGCCCTGGTGGGCCGCACCCTGCGCGCGGCGCGCACCACCCGGCCCAGCTACTTCTTCCTCACGCCTCCGGGACGGCTGCGCCGCCGGCTCCCCGGGCGCACCGTCCGCTCCCTCGATCGGCGGGGCAAGTACCTGCTGGCCGGCCTCGACGACGGCAGCCGGCTGGTGCTCCACCTGGGCATGACGGGCCAGCTCTTCGCCGGCGGCGCGGCCAGCGTGCGGCTGCTCTCGGCGACGGCCCGCGCCGCCCTGGCCCCGGAGGAGCAGGTCGCCTTCCGCCCCGACGCCCACACCCACCTGCGCCTGGAGTTCTCCGACGGGGAGCCCGAGGTGCTGATGCGCGACGTGCGCAAGTTCGGCAAGGTGCTGCTCCTCGATCCCGGCGAGGCCTGCGAGCGCCTGGACCGCCTCGGCGTGGACGCCCTCGAGGTGAGCGGCGAGCACCTGTTCCGCGCGACCCGTGGCCGCAGGGTCGCCATCAAGAGCCTGCTCCTCGACCAGGCGGTGATCGCCGGCGGCGGCAACATCTACACCGACGAGGCGCTCTTCCTGGCCGGGGTGCGGCCCTCCCGCGCCGCGCGCCGGGTGACCCGCGCCGAGTGCGAGCGCATCGCGGAGAGCCTGAAGCGCGTGATGCTGCGCTCCATCGAGACCGGGGGCTCGAGCATCAGCGACTACGTGGCGCCGGACGGCAGCGACGGCGCCTACCAGGACGAGCGGCGGGTCTACGCGCGCAAGGGGGAGCCGTGCCGGACCTGCGGCGCGCCGATCCGCCGCCGCGTGATCGGGCAGCGCAGCACCCACTTCTGCCCCGGCTGCCAGCGCTGAGCGTGGGCGCCCCGTGCTGAGCCTGGGGGAGCTGCGCCGCGCCGTCGCCGCGCTGGCGGCGGAGCGCCGCGGCGCACGGCTCCAGCGCGTGGTGCAGCACGGCGACTCGCTGCTGCTGCTGACCCTGGCGGGAGGCGGCGAGCGTCCCGCCGGCGACCGCTGCCACGTCGTGCTCGACGTGGACCGCCGGCACGCGCGCCTCGCGCTGCGCGCACGGCCCGGCAAGGCGCCGGCGGCGCCGCCCGCCTTCGCCCAGTACCTGCGCGCCCACCTCGAGGGCGGCCGGCTCGCCGACGCGCGCCTGCGCGGCGACGACCGCCAGGCCGAGCTGCGCTTCGAGACAACCGAGGGCGACCAGACCCTGCTGCTCTCGATCCTCGGCCCGCGCAGCAACGTCTACCTGCTCGACGCGGCGGACGGCGTGGTGGGCGCGCTGCGCCCCATCGAGAAGACCCGCCGCGACCTCGCCCGGGGCCGGCCCTGGAGCGACCCGGACTCCGCGCCCCGCGGCGAGGGCGGGGACCGCTTCGAGGGTCTCGAGGGCGAGGCCCTGCTGCTCGCCATCGACGCGCACTACGCCGAGGCCGAGGGCGCCGAGGACCTGGCCCGGACGCGGCGCCGCATCGCCCAGGCGCTCGGCAAGCAGGCCTCGGCTCAGGACCGCAAGGAGCGGGCCCTGCGCCGCGACCTCGAGCAGGCCGGGCGCGCCGAGGAGTGGAGGCGCTGGGGCGAGCTCCTGAAGGGGCACCTCGGCAGCGTGCGAGGCGGTGCCGCGGAGGTCGAGCTCGAGGACTGGGAGAGCGGCGAGAAGGTGGTGGTGAGCCTCGATCCCAAGCTCTCGGCCGCGGCCAACATGGAGCTCTGCTTCAAGCGCCACCGCAAGGCGCAGAAGCAGGGCGAGCGGGCCACCGTGGAGCTCGGCGCCCTCGAGGGCCGCCGCGAGGAGCTCGCCGCGCTGCGCGCCGAGCTCGACGCGCTCCCCGACGAGGCCGGGGCCCTGGCCGAGTTCGCCCGGCGCCCGCCCGTGCAGCGCCTGCTCGGCCGCTTCTTCCCCGGGCCCGCCGCTCCGGCCGAGCCCGAGAAGCGCAAGCCCGCGCGCTTCCGGATCGGCAAGCGCGAGGTGCCGACGCGGCTCCAGCCCAAGCGCTACCGCACCCGCGACGGGCTCGAGATCTGGGTGGGGAAGAGCGACGAGGGCAACGACCTGCTCACCACGCGCCTCGCCCACGGCAAGGACCTGTTCTTCCACCTCGAGGGCTCACCGGGAAGCCACGTCATCCTGCGCACCGAGGGGCGCAGCGACGCGCCCCAGGAGTCGCTGCTCGACGCCAGCGAGCTGGCCGTCCACTTCTCGAAGCACCGCAAGGTGACGCGCGCGAGCGTTCACGTCGCGGCGGTGAAGGACGTCTCCAAGCCGAAGGGCGCGAAGCCCGGCCTGGTGTACGTGCACCGCGGACGCACCCTCCAGCTGCGCCGCGACGCGGCGCGCCTCGAACGCGTGCTCGGCTCGCGCATCGAGGATTGAGCGCCATCGAGGATTGAGCGCGAGCGGGGAGCGGGAGGCTGCTCGCCCCGGCCGCGGGCGCCGGGGCGAGTCGAGGTTGCGCTAGAGGGGCTCGGGCGAGATCCGGCTGCGGATGCGCCGGCAGACGCCGGTGGTCTGGGCCTCCACCACCCCCACCTCGAGGTAGCTGAAGCCGACCGCGCCCGGATTGGCGGGCCCTCTGGGAGGCATGCGGCACTCCTGCTTCGGCGGGCCGCCGTCGACGGTCACCGTCTCGTCGGCCTGGCCGTTCACCAGCGGCATGAAGGCCTCGATCTTCCCGTAGGCCTCGAACAGGTTGAGGTCGCCGAGGATCGGGGAGAACAGCTGGTACGGCTCCTCGCGGGTGGCGAGGGCGCAGCTCTGCGCCAGGACGCCGGGCCCCTGGAACCCCAGGGTGGTCAGGTCGAAGGTCGAGTCCCCGTCCACGGACACGATGGCGCCGCACACGAAGATGGTCTCGAACGGGACGAAGTTCAGGTTGAAGCTGGTGCCGGCCGTCGCCTGAAGCTTCGGGGTGAGGCACTGGAACTCCTGGAACTTGATCGGCTCCCCCAGAGCGGGTGACGCCAGCAGGCCGAGCAGGAACGTGCCGAGCAGCATGATTCGTCGCATCGCTTCTCCGATTCGCTAGACGTGTCCACCTCCCCCCGCCCCACGTCGCCACACTACACGGCGGGCTCACCGGGAGGGAAGCACCCATTTGCGGGTGAGGCAATTTCGCAACGTTTCAAGGGCCTTGGCGAAGCGTGCCCGGCGCGCCGCGGGCGTCAGCGACCCTCGAACTTCGGGTCGCGCCTCTCCCGGAGGGCGGCCAGGGCCTCGCGGTGGTCCTCGCTCTGGAAGGTCACGATCTCGAGGGCGGTGGAGAGGTCGAAGGCGCTGGCCGCGGCCTGCTTGAGCCACTGGTTGACGGCGAGCTTGGTGTAGCGGACCGCCAGCGGCGCACCGGCCGCCAGCCGCTCCGCGAAGGCGAGGGCGGCGTCGAAGAGCTCTCCGTCGGGAACCACCCGGTTCACGAGCCCGAGCCGCTCCGCCTCGTCGGCGCACAGCGGATCGCCGGTCAGCAGGTACTGCTTGGCGCGGGCCGGTCCCAGCACGAGGGGCCAGATGGCGGCGCCGCCGTCGCCGGCCACGATGCCCACGCGCACGTGGGGGTCGGCGAGGCTCGCGCTCTCGGCCATCAGGATCACGTCGCAGAGCAGCGCGATGGAGGCGCCGAGCCCGACGGCGGGGCCGTTCAGTGCCGCCACGATCGGCAGCTCCACGTCGAGCAGGTCCCAGATCAGCTGCCTGGCATCGCGGCGCAGCGGGTCGAGGTTCTCGAGCCCCTCGAGCTCCGGGAACCAGGCGAAGTCGCCCCCCGCGCTGAAGGCCCGGCCGCGGCCGGTCAGCAGCACGGCCCGCGCGCGTCGCTCGCGGCGCAGGCCGCGGAACAGCGCACCGAGCTCGGCGTGGAGCCGGCCGTCCACCGCATTGAGGTCGCTCCCCGGGCGGTCTACGCGCACCACCAGCACGGCGCCGCGCCGCTCCAGGTGGAGCGACTCGAAGCCCTGCTCCTCGAGCTCGCCCCCGGCGTCCGTCATAGGGTGGAGGTGTCGGTCTCGACGCCGAGCAGCACCCGGCCCGTCAGCTCCAGCGTGGGCTCCGCCACCATCATGTGCTGCCCCACCACGTGGGCGTCGCGCCAGACGCGCTCGAGGGGGCTCGTGGCGTAGATCGAGCTGCCGCCGGCGAGCCGCCACATGGAGTCGACGGCCTCGATGGACGCCTTCACGGCGTGGCTCGCGGCGAGGCGCAAGCGCGCCCGGGTCTCGAGGCCGAGGGCCTCGCCGCCCTCGGCCTCGGCGAAGGCGGCGCCCACCCGCTCGCGCAGCCAGCTGCGCGCGGAGCCGAGCCCGGCCTCGGCCTCGGCGACCCGGCTCTGGGTGAGCCCGCGGTCCGCCAGTCGCCGGCGGCCCAGGGTCGGGGTCTTGCGCGTGGCGAGCTCGGCGAGCTCGTCGATGGCGCGGCGGGCCAGGCCCAGGCCCACGCCGGCGATGCCCACGGCGAGCAGCCCGAACACCGGAAAGCCGTAGAGCGCGCCGGTCTCCCGGGGCCGGTCGCCGATCATCGAGACGGCGTGGCTCCCGGGCACGGCGAGGTCGCTCACCGCGATGTCGTGGCTGCCGGTGCCGCGCATCCCCGAGACGTCCCAGGTGTCGAGGATCTCCGCCTGCTCGGCGGGGAACAGCAGCAGCCGCACGTCCGGGCGTCCGTCCACGAGCTCGGGCCCGGCGTCGCCCTCGACCAGGCAGCCGCCGAGCAGCCAGCTGGCGTGCTGGCAGCCGCTCGCGAAGCTCCAGCGCCCGGTCATGCGGTAGCCGCCGGGCTCGCGCACCGCCCGGCCCCGGGGCGCGAAGACGCCGCCCACCACGGCGTCGGGCGAGCCGAACACGCGCTTGGCGGCCTCGCCGTCGAGGTAGCCGGCCAGCACGCTGGTGGTGGAGGCGATCATCGCGCACCACGCCGCCGAGCCGTCGCCCCGGGCGAGGGCCTCGAGCACCTCGACGACGGTCCAGGGGTGGGCCTCGGGCCCGCCGACGGAGCGCGGTGCGCACAGGCGCAGCAGGCCGGCCTCGCGCAGCGCCGCCGCGACCCCGGGCGGCAGCCGCCGTCCCTCCTCGATGGCGTCGGCCTGGGCGGGCAGGCCGGCGGCGATGCCCCGGGCCGCCTCGACCCAGGGCCCACCGTGCGTCGCGTCGCGCGTCTCCACGTGTCCTCCGCTCCCCGACATCCTACACCACCCCCCGCAGCGGCCTCAGTGCGGAGCCGGCGAGCGGGGCGGACCCGGGAAGAAGGCGTTGGTGCGCCGGGCGTAGGCGACGTAGTCGGGCCTGCGCTCGGCGATGTCGCGCTCCAGCAGCGCCACGCCGGAGACGCGCAGCAGCAGGAAGCTCATCAGGGTGGGGCCCACCAGCACCGCGGCGCCGTAGGGCCCGGCCAGGGCGATGGCGGCGAGCCCCCACCAGACCAGAAAGTCGCCGAAGTAGTTGGGGTGGCGCGTGTAGCGCCAGAGGCCGTGGTCCATCACCCGGCCGCGGTTGGCCGGGTCGGCCTTGAAGCGCGCGAGCTGCCAGTCGCCGACGCTCTCGAAGAACATCCCCACCGCGAACAGCGCGGTCCCGGCCGCGTCGAGGGCGCCGAGGGCCTCGGCGCCGGGCGCGGCCTGGGTGAGCTGGATGGGAAGGGAGACGACCCACTGCAGCCCCGCCTGGAGTCCGAACACGCTGGCGAGGCTCAGCCACGCGAAGCGCTCGCCGTGCCGCTGGCGCATGGCGGCGTAGCGGAAGTCCTCGCCCCGGCCCGCGTTGCGCCACAGCAGGTACGCGCCGAGGCGCAGCCCCCAGAGCGCCGGCAGCACGAGCAGGAGCCAGCGCCGCGGGTGGCCGCCGCCGGCGACGAGGAAGCCCACCAGCGCGAGGCCCGCGAAGCCCGGGCCCCACCACAGGTCGACGATGCTCGCGTCGCGCAGGCCCAGGGAGAGGAGCCAGAGCACCAGCATCGCGGCGGCGGCGAAGAGCGCGCCCGCGAGCAGGACCTCAGCGACCAACCGGCGCTTCCGCCTGGGCCGAGAGCTCCCGCTCGACCCACTCGTCGAGGCGCGTCCACTGGGCGTCGAGCCACTCGATGCGCGCGGCGCGCTCCTGGGGGATGGAGGCGGCCGGCGCCCGCCAGAAGCGCGCGCGGATCCGCTTGCCGACGAGGTCGCCGTCGAGGAAGTGCTTCACCTTGGCGAGGCCGTCGAGGCCGACGTGGGCGAGGAACAGCACGTCCCGGTCCGGCCGCGCCTCGAGCAGCGCCTGGGGCCCCGCGGTGCGCGGCGGGAGCACCTGGTTGAGCAGGCGGGCGCGGGCGAGGCGCTCCGCGTCCCCGCTCGCCGCGATGCGCTCGAGGGCGCGCTCGAGCCGCGCGGGGGTGAAGCGCGTGCCTTCGGGATAGATCAGCACGCCCTGGGAGTCGGGGCACTCGACGGCGAGGCGGTGCAGGAAGCCGACCTCGCGCTTGGCGTCGCCGGTGCCGCGCCGCACGAACACGTTCGGGGTGCGCAGCCCGGCCACGTCGAGGCAGGGGTCGAGGAGGAGCTCGCGCTTCAGCACGTAGCGCAGCGCCACCCCGTGGCGGTCGGAGACGAGGTTCGCCGGCAGCAGCGTGTCCACGAGGCTCGCGTGGCGCACGAAGAGCAGGAAGGGCGCGCCCTCGACCTCCTCCGCGCCCTCCACCTCCAGGCTGACGGAGTAGAGGCGCCGCACCCCGGCGAAGAGCGCGCGCGCCCACCAGCGCTGGAGCGCCAGGTTGCGTGCCTCGAAGCGCTCCCAGGAGGCGCCCAGCCAGGTTCCGGAGCCGAGCCAGATGCCGATGCTGGCGAGCAGCCCGGCGCCCTCGCACAGCACGTAGAAGGCTCCGAACAGGGCGAGGCGCAGGGTGGGGCGGCGCCGGCCGAAGCGCAGGTCGCGCAGCGCGGCGAGCCCGAGCACCAGCGGCAGCAGGGCCAGGTAGAGCAGGCCGCCGAGGGTGAAGGCCGGCAGCGTGACGGCGCGTCGGCGCCAGGTCTCGCCCCAGGTCTCGTCGCCGTAGCCGCGCGGGCCGCTCAAGCCGTGGCCCCCAGCGCCCGGTCCGGGTGGAGCGGGTCGACGGGCCGCCCGCCGGCCCTGCGCTCGGCGATGGCGTCGAGGATGCCCTGGTGCCGTGCGCGGTCGATGGGATACGCGACCGCCACCGCGATGGC
This sequence comes from Myxococcota bacterium, assembly GCA_028277885.1. Classification (GTDB taxonomy): domain Bacteria; phylum Myxococcota_A; class UBA9160; order UBA9160; family UBA6930; genus JANQFK01. The sequence continues at coordinate 105,226 of JANQFK010000033.1, read as the reverse complement.
GACCAGGTTCAGCAGCGAGGGCACCAGCGCGTAGAGGACGCGCAGGCTCAGCACGACCTCGGGGGTCTGCTCGACGCTGGGCCGGTACCCCACGCTCCCCAGGATCAGCAGGGCGAGGCCCACGCCGAGGGCGGCGGCCGCCTTGCGGGCGATCGACCAGACGCCGACGTAGGCGCCCTCCCGGCGGCGCCCGGAGCGCAGCTCGTCATAGTCGATCACGTCGGCCTGCATCGAGGACGGGATCGCCACGGTCCCACCGAAGCCCAGGCCCGAGAGCACCACCAACACCGCGTAGGCGTCGCCCTGGCCCGGTCCCAGGAAGAATACCCCGAGGAAGGCCCCGGTGTTGATCCCCATGGCGACCAGCCAGGCCGCCTTCTTGTCCACCCGGCGGGCCAGCACCACCCAGAGCGGGAGCAGCAGGATGCCGGTCACGAAGTAGAGCAGCAGGAACAGGTCGGCGCGGGAGTCCTGGAGCACGTACTCGACGTAGTAGAGGATCAGCGTGGCGGGCAGGTTGCTGCCGAAGGCCGCGATCGTGTACGAGACCAGCAGGATGCGGAAGGGGCGGTTCGCGAAGGCGTCCCGCAGGCCCGCGAAGGCGGCCGCGGCGTTCCGGGCCGCCCGCCGGCCGCGCTCCGGCACGGCGGCGGCGCACCAGCTGCAGAGCGCGACCAGCAGCGGGGCGTAGAGGAGGGCGATGCGCAGGAAGCGCGCGCGCTGGCCGGCGTCGTCGTCGGCCAGCCCGAACGCCCAGGCCACGGCGGCCGGCGAGCTCGCCGCCGCGAGGGTGCCCACCAGCAGCAGCCCGTCGCGCAGCGCGAGCAGGCTGGTGCGCTCGTCGTACTCGAAGGTGATCTCCGGGCCCAGGGCCTCGTAGGGCACCGTCACCGCGGTCCAGAACAGGAACAGGGCGAAGAGCGTCCCGCCGAACCACAGCGTCGCGGCCGCGGCGTCGAGCTGCGGGGGCGCGAAGAGCAGCACGATGGAGACGGCCAGGGGCCAGGGCGCGAGGGCGATCCAGGGCCGGCGCCTGCCGAAGCGGCCCCGGGTGCGGTCGGACAGGGCTCCGATCAGCGGGTCCGAGACGGCGTCGAAGACCCGCACGGCGAGGAGGAGCGCGCCCACCGCCGCCACCGGGACGCCCACCACGTCGCTGTAGAACTTCGGCAGGTAGACGTAGACCGGGATGCCGACGACGGCGAGCCCGAAGGCGGGGGCCGCGTAGGCGAGCCGCTGGGATCTCGGGACCCGACCGCTCGCCTCCCGGCTCACGTCTCTCCCAGCAGCTCGCGCTTGAAGCCCTCGTCCACGGGGGCTCGTCCCAGCCAGATCGAGAACAGCGCGGCCGCGAGGTCCGCGCCCTCCACGCGCCCGAGGGGGCGCCCGTTGTAGGACAGCTCGGTGCCCTGGCCCGGGAGGTAGGTGAGGGCGTAGCGGTCGCCCTCCTCGACGTCGCGGTAGAGCGCGTTCAGCCGGTCGAGGCGCGCGCGCAGCCGTCCCAGCGTCTCGACGTCGACGTTCTGCGCCACCTTGGTGTTCGTCGCCTTCACGAAGTCGGTCGCGGAGAACCCGCGCAGGTACTGGATCTCGAGGCGCTTGGGCACGTCCTCCAGCACCCGGGCGGGGTCGCCGCCGGGCTCGATGTAGAGGGCCCCGACGTAGACCTTGAACAGCCCCAGCCAGCGAAGCAGCGCTGCGCGGTGCAGCTCGAGGTCCGCGCCCCGGCTGCGCAGCATCGCGGGGAACGCCGCCCCCTCGAGCATCACTCCCCGGGCCGGAAGTGCCACCAGCAGGACCGCACAGAGCAGGCCGCACAGCGGCCTCCAGGAACCGGCTCTCACGCTCTCGCCTCCCGGGGGGATCCGCACCTTAGCTACTCTTCGGCTTCCATCCCCCGTTCCTGAGACCTCCGAGAGGAAGAAGGGTGCGCGCACTCCACTGGTTCCGCAGCGACCTGCGCCTGCGCGACAACCGGGCGCTGGCCGAGGCCGCGGGCCGGGCCGAGCGCCTCGTCTGCGCGTTCGTCCTCGACGACGCGCTCCTCGCCAGCGATCGCACCGCACCTCCTCGCCTGCGCTTCCTCCTCGACTGCCTGGAGCGCCTCGACGCCGGGCTCCGCGAGCGCGGGCAGCGCCTCGTGGTGCGCCGCGGCGACCCCCGCCGCGAGATCCCGCGGCTCCTGGAGGAGACGCGCGCGGGGCTGCTGAGCTTCAACCGCGACTACGGCCCCTTCGCCCGGCGGCGCGACGGGGCCGTCGCCCGCGCCGCCGAGAAGGCCGGCGTCGACGTCCTCACCTGCAAGGACCGGGTGGTGTTCGAGTCCACCGAGCTGCGCACGGGCCAGGGCGAGCCCTACCGGGTCTTCACGCCCTTCCGCAACGCCTGGTGGAAGCGCTTCGAGGCCGAGGGCCCGGCGCCCGGGGGCGCGCTACGCCTGCCGCCGCCGGTGGGCGGCGTGAAGGCCGGCGCGGTCCCGGGCCCGGCGGCGCTCGGCGTCGCGGCCGACGCCACCGAGATCCCGACGGCGGGCGAGGAGGCGGCGCGGCGGCGCCTGCGCGCCTTCCTCGACGGCGCCGTGGCACGCTACCCGACGGACCGCGACCTGCCCGCGCTGGACGGCACCTCGCGTCTCTCCCCCTATCTCCGGCTGGGCGCCGTCTCGGTGCGCACCTGCGTGGCCGAGGCCCTGGAGCAGGCGCGCGGCGTGCCCGGGAGCGCCGCCGGCGCGCGCAAGTGGGTGGACGAGCTGATCTGGCGCGACTTCTACCACGCCATCCTGAGCGAGTACCCCCACGTGCTCGAGCGCGCCTTCAAGCCCGAGTACGACCGCGTCCGCTGGAACCAGGACGACGAGGGCTTCGCGGCCTGGTGCGAGGGGCGCACCGGGTTTCCCATCGTCGACGCCGGCATGCGCCAGCTCGCCCGCACGGGGTGGATGCACAACCGCGTGCGCATGATCGTCGCGAGCTTCCTCACCAAGGACCTGCTCGTGGACTGGCGCCGCGGCGAGCGCTTCTTCCAGTCGCGCCTGGTGGACGGCGACCCCGCCTCGAACAACGGCGGCTGGCAGTGGGCCGCCTCCACGGGCACCGACGCCCAGCCGTACTTCCGGATCTTCAACCCGGTCTCCCAGGGCGAGCGCTGGGATCCCGACGGAGTCTACGTGCGGCGCTTCGTGCCCGAGCTCGCCGACGTGCCCGACCGCTTCGTCCACCACCCCTGGGACGCGCCCCGGCCGCCGGCGGGCTACCCGGCCCCGATCCTCGACCACGCGTCGCGCCGCCAGGAGGCGCTGCGCCGCTTCGAGGCGGTGCGCAAGGCGACCGGCAGGGGGCGCCGCTAGGGCGTCCGGGGCGGGCGACGGCCCGCCGCCGCGAGCAGCGCCGGCAGCATCACCAGATTGCAGGCGAGGGTCCACAGCATGCCGACCACGAGCAGCACGCCGAGGCTCGCCACGCCGCGGTGGCGCGCCAGGGCGAGGCTCCCGAAGCTCACCAGCGTGGTGATGGAGCTGTAGAGCACCGCCCGGGCGGTGGCGGTGTCGCCGAGCACGGCGCCCGGCGAGCGCCGCGCACGCCGCACCAGGTGGATCCCGCTGTCCACCCCCACGCCGAGCAGCAGCGGCAGCACGATCACGTTGGCGAAGTTGAACGGCCGCCCGAGCGCCGCCATGCTGCCCACGGTGAGGAGCGCGGCGGCGGTGACCGGCGCCAGCGCCAGCGCGACGTCGCCGGGGCGCCGCCACAGCGCGAAGAGCAGCAGCGCGATGGCGGCGAGGGCACCGAGGAAGGCCTCGCGCAGCGAGGCCGCGGTGTAGCGGCCGAACTCGACGACGCTCACCGGCAGCCCGGTGGCGCGGGGCTCCACGCTGCGCACGTCGGCGACGAAGCGCGCCAGGGCCTCGGCGTCGGTGAGGTCCTCGCGCGGGAACACCTGGATGCGCTCGCTGCCGTCCGCGGCGCGCAGCCGCGACACCAGCGAGCGCGGCAGGTCGCCGAGCGCGACGGGCTCGGCGGCGAGGGCGCGCTTCAGGCGCTCCATGCGCTCGGGGAAGGTGGAGAGCAGCACCCGCTCGAGCCGCGCCAGCTCCTCGGCGGGGGCGGGCGCGCCCTCCACGTGGTCGAGGAAGCGCCGCAGCTCGTCGTGGAGGCGGTTCGCGCTCGCGCCCAGCTGCGAGTCGCCGCCGAGGGCCGCCACCTCGAGCACCCCGGCCAGCCGGCCGAGCGCGGCCACCTGGGCGGCGGGCTCCGGCGGCTCCGCGGTGGAGGGCGCGGCGGGGGCGTCGAACAGCAGGGCGACGTCGGCGAGGATCTCGAGCTTCTCCTCCTGCTCCGCGGGGACGTAGTCCGCCAGGGTGCGGGTGCTCTGCACCGTCGCGAGCTCCGCGATGCGCCGCGCGCGCAGGCGGGTGTCCTCGGCGTCCCGGGTCAGCACCTCGATGGTCCAGGGCGAGCTCTCGCCCTCGAGCAGGTCCTCGAAGGCCTGCACGGACTCGGTGCCGGGATCGCGCAGCGCCACCACGTTGCTGTCGAAGCGCGCCGAGGGCAGCGCCGCCAGCGAGGCCAGCACCCCCACCGCGGTCACCCCGAGCACGACCTTCGGCCGGGCCTCGGCGAAGCCCGTCACCCGCCCCCGCAGCCGCCCCTCGAGCCCGGCCTCCCGGGGCGGTCCCGGCCGGCTCGCGCCGAGGAGCGCCGGCAGCAGGGTCAGGGTGAGGACGAAGATGGCGATCATGCCGAAGCCCGCGATCAGCCCGAGCTCGCCGACGCCGCGGTAGTCCGTGGGCACGAAGGCCCAGAACCCGATCGCGGTGGTGAGGGTGCAGAGCAGGAGCGCGGCGCCGACGTCGCGCGTGGCGAGGCCGAGGGCGCGGTCCGGTGCCGGCTCGCCGCGGCTCTCGTCCACGAGGTGGAGCCCCAGGTGGATGGCGAAGTCCGCGCCCAGGCCGATGAAGAGCACCGCGAACGCGATGGAGACGAGGTTCAGCTGCCCCACGGCGCCCGCCGCGAAGGCCGCGGTCCACACCAGCCCCACCGCGAGCGCGCCGGCGGCCGCCGCCACGAAGCGCCCCCAGCCCAGCGCGACCACCAGCAGCAGCCCGACGAAGGCGAAGGAGACGGCGCCGGCCACGCCCACGTCGGAGACGAGCCCGCGCATCTCCTCGTCGTTCAGTGCCGGGTAGCCGGTGACCCGCACCCGCACGCCCCGCTCGGGCGTCAGGCCGAGCTCCGCCGCGGCCTCGCGCACGGCGCGGATGGCCGGCCCGGCGGGCAGCAGGCGGTCGTAGTCGAGGATGGGCTCGGCCACCAGCACGCGGCGCCGGCGCGCGTCGAAGCTCGAGCCCTCGAGCACGAGGTCCTCCCAGGAGAGCGCGACGGGATGCTCGGCGTAGACCTCCACCGTGGCGCGGCGGAAGCTCTCGAGCAGCGTCGGCCAGTCGAGGCCGGCCGTGGCCGGTGCGTCGTCGAGGCTGCGCTCGAGGAGCCGCGCCAGGGAGGCGAGGCTCGGGTCCGCGGAGAGCTGGGCGAGCAGCGGCTGGATGCGCGCGAGGTGGTCGCCGAACTCCTCGAGCTCGTCGGCGCTCCGGTAGAGCAGGCCGTGCTCCTCGAAGAAGGGCTCGCTGCCGGGCACGAACACGTCGCCGAAGGCGTCGCTGCGGCCCCCGAGCTCGGTGCTCAGGTCGCGCGCCGCCTCGCGGGCGAGCTCCGGCGTCTCCGCGTCGACCACCACCAGCAGCGACTCGGTGAGGGCCGGGAAGCGCTCCTCGAAGGCGCGGGTGTCCTGCTGGAAGGGCAGGTCCTCGGCGAGCAGGCGCCGGTTGTCGGCGTTCACGCCGAGCTCGAGGGCCGCGTAGGCGCCCGCGCCGAGGGTGACGAGCGCGAGGGCCGCGACCAGCCTTCCGCCCGCACGCCAGGCGCCCACGGCGAAGGACGCGAGGGCGGAGCCGATGGCCTCCGAGGTGCCCGCCCTGCGCTCGCTCACCGTCCCTCTCCCCCCGAGAAAAGCAGTCTACACACTCGCCGGGAAAGGGCTTGATCCCGCCGCGGCGCCGGGCCTTGACCCGCCGCCGCATCGGGCGTTCCCTCCCGATGCCAGCCGCGGTGCCGGCCAGAGTGCCCGCCAACGTGCCAGCCGGGAGGACGGGTCGGTGACGTGGGTCTTCCTCTCCCTCGCCGCCATCGGCTTCCAGACCACGCGAAACGGCCTGGCACGCAGCCTGACGGGCCGGATCTCGCCCACCCTGAACAGCTGGTCGCGCTTCGCCTTCACCCTGCCGCTGGCGGCGGCGCTGGCGGGCTTCTTCGTGTGGCGGGCGGGCGCGTGGCCGCACGGCTCGGCGGAGTTCTGGCTGGCCTGCGCGGGCGCCGCCCTGGCGCAGCTCCTCGCCAACGTGGCGCTGGTCTCGGCCTTCGCGCGCGCGAACTTCGCCCAGTCCATCGTGTTCCACAAGCTCGAGGTGCTGCTCACCGCCGGCGCCGGCGTGCTGCTGTTCGCGGAGCGCCCCACCTCCGTGGGCTGGCTCGGTCTCGTGGTCTCGACCGCCGGCGTGATCGCCATGAGCCTCGGCCGCGGCGCCTCCGGACCGCTGTGGCGTCGCGCGCTGCCCGTGGACGTGGGCTCGCTCCTCGCCCTCGGCGCGGCCCTCGGGATCGCGCTCGCCAGCCTGCTGGCGAAGCAGGCCGTGCAGGCCTTCGCCGACGCGAACCCGGGGGTGCTGGCCGGTGGCCTCGAGGCCGTGGCCCACAGCGTCTTCCACGTGAGCTGGATGGAGGTCGCGGTGCTCACCGCCGCCGTGGCGCTGCTCGGCGCCGGCGAGTTCCGTCTCGTGCCGGTGCACTGGCGCCGCATGGCCTGGATCGGCGCCACGGGCTTCGCGGCCAGCGTGGCGTGGTTCTGGGCCTTCTCGGTCGGGCTGGTCGCCTACGTGCGCGCCATCGGCCAGCTCGAGTCGGTGCTCGCCGTCGGCATCGCGCTGCGGGTCTTCGGCGAGGCCGAGGCGCGGCGCCAGATCCCCGGCACCGCGCTGGTGGTGGTCGGCATCGCCCTGGTGCTGCTGGGCGGCGCCGAGGGGTGAGGCGCCGGGTCAGCCGCCCGCGGCTCCGGGCAGCGGCCGGCGCACCTCGCCCAGCACGTAGCTCGACTCGGTGGTGCGCCGGTAGGCCTCCTGGATCGCGGCGCGCGCCTCGGGCGACTCGTAGGCGTCGGCGAGCTCGCGGAAGACGTCGCGGTAGTGGAAGTCGGGATCCACCAGCACGCGTCCCACCAGGGCGGCGGCGGCGGGGTGGCGCGGCTCCGCGTAGTCGAGGCGCGCCGACCCGCCCGGCGCGATGCGGGTGTCGAAGACCTCTCCCCAGGGCTCGGTCGAGAAGTCGAGCTCGCGACCGATCACGCTGCGGTCCCGGGTGCCCTCGAGCTCGGCGCCCGCGGCGTCCACCTGCCAGAGGTCGAGGAAGACGCGCGGCGTCACGTAGCTCGGGAACCGGTGGCCCACCCCGTGGCTGTGCAGCACCAGGGTCGCCTCGAGGCGCGGGCCCGCGAGCGCGCCCGGGGCGAGCTCCACCTCGGTGGCGCCGCGCACCATCTCGGGGTCGTGGATGCCCCGCCAGAGGTGGCGGCGGTCGGGCATGTGGCAGCTCTGGCAGGTCTCGCCGCGCGCCGCGTGGGGGCTCTCGCGCCACTCCACGAAGGTGTTCTCCACGGGCTTGCCGTTCACGCCGGCGTCGTCGAAGAACTGGTGGCAGGTCGCGCAGAAGCGGGCCTGCTGGTACTCGCTGCGCACCTCGAAGCCGCCGTGGGGCGCGGGCTCCGGAGCCGCGGCCACGCCCTCGCGGCGCGGCGGCCCGTAGCGCCGGTGCTCCCGCACGTGGCACGAGGCGCACACGATCCCCTGGGCGCGCAGCGCCTCGTCGGCGTGGGGGTTCGGCGCGCCGGCGGCGTTCCAGGGCTGCTGCTCCTCGAGGGGGGCGTGGCAGGTCTGGCAGGCGCGCACCTCGGCGGGATCCGAGAGCGCGCCCTCGATGAGCTGTCCGGCGAAGCCCGGCGAGTACGCGCCGGCGTGGAGCGAGCGGCTCCAGTCCGCGAGCTGCTGCGGGTGGCAGGCGCCGCAGCTCTCGGGAGCCAGCGAGGACTCGAGGGGCGTCCAGCCCTCGGGCGCCGGGCCCTGGGCCGGCACCGGGAGCTGCCAGTGGGCGGCGAGGAACGGACCGAGCAGCTCCTCGCGCCCGTTCCCCGTCGCGGCGGCGGCCTCTTCGGGCGCGCCGCGCTCTCCCGCGCCGCAGCCCGCGATCGCCAGCACCGTCAGCAGGGACGCGATCCGCCTCACCCGCCCTGGGTACCCGGTCGCGTCCCGGCTGGCGAGGCCGGCTAGAACCAGGCGAGGCCGGCGAGCGCGAAGCCCGCTCCGGCGACCAGCAGCAACGCGGCCGCGGCGGCCCGCGGTGCCTCGAAGGAGAGCCGGCGCAGGCGGCCCACCAGCCGGCCACCGAAGACGCCGGCCACGAACACGAGGGCGGTGTAGCCCACCGCGAAGGCGACCATGGAGGCCGCGGTGAGCCCCGGCACCTGCTGCGCCGAGGCGGCGGCGAGCACGGCCCCGAGCAGGGGGCTCGCGCACGGCGTGGTGACCAGGGAGAAGGCCGCGCCCGCGGCCGTGGGCCCGAGCTTGCGGCCGGTGCCGGCCGCGCGGCCGGCGAAGGGGACGGGCAGCACCTCGAGGGCGGCGCCTCCGGCGTAGAGGAGCAGCAGCCCGGCAGCGAGCAGCACCGGCCCCCGCTGCTCGATCAGCAGCAGGCCGGCCAGGTCGGCGAACAGGCCGAGCACGGCGAGCGCGAGGGCGGCGCCGAGCACGAAGCGGGCCGAGAGGGAGGCGGCGCGCCAGCCGCTCGCATCGGCGGCGCCGATGAAGGCGGCGTTGAGCGGCACCAGGGGCAGCACGCACGGCGAGACGCTCGCCAGCAGGCCCGCCGTGAGGCCCGCCAGGGGGACCGCGAACCACGCCGCACCGGAGATCCACGACTCCGGCAGCAGGCCCGAGAGCGCGAACTCGAAGTCGGTGAGCGCCCGCGCCACGTCCTCCCAGGCGAGCACGACGGCGAGTGCGCCGAGGAGCGCCACGCCGAGGGTCCAGCGGAAGGCGGGGTGGCGCCAGGGTGCGTCCGCTGGGCCGTCGAGAGCGCCGGTATCGACGGCGCCGCTCACGAGGGATCGGGGGACCGCGCCTGATCGAAGGCGCGGCCGTAGGCGTCGAGGTCGGTCTCGCCCTTCAGCACCTCGACCGGCTTCCGCTCGGCGTCCAGCACCGCGATGATGCCGGTCTTCGCCTTGTGGTCCTCGAAGAAGCCGGTGAGGCCGAGGCGCTCGGCCTCCTTGCGCGACGCCTCGATGGCGTCGCGGTCGGTGACGTCGAAGCGCACCAGCTCGGCCTTGCCGTCGTAGGCGGCCTGGAGCTCCTTCCAGGTGGAGTCGAGGCGGACGCAGGTGCCGCACCAGTCCGCGTGCACCTTCACGAGGTAGGGGCGCTCGGCCGCCATCTCGCCGGCGGTGGCCGCGACGGGCAGGGCGAGGAGTGCGACGAGGCAGAGCAGGGCGGGGATCCGGAGGGTCATCGGGTTTCTCCTGTTCGAGACGACTCGGGGAGTACCTACGGAGGGGGGCGCCCGCCGGTTACCACCCCTCGGGCCGCGGGAGCGCCCCGAGGGGAGTGACTGCGAGTCTCCATTTGCCATGTAGTCAAGTATCTGATAGATACTCTTCCTGTGGGTGATCAGGAACTCACCGCTCCCCAGCCGGCTTCCGAGTCCCCGTCGACGGGGCGCCGCGCCATCCTGCGACCGGGCCAGATCTTCGACCCCGTGGCCCGCTCGCTCGACAAGATCGGGGACCGCTGGACCCTGGTGCTGGTGCACCAGCTGCTGGGCGGGCCGAAGGGCTTCCAGGAGCTGCGGGTGCGCACCGGCATCGCGCCACGGGTGCTCTCGGCACGCCTGCGCCAGCTCGCCGCCGACGGCTTCGTCGAAGGCCTGCGCCAGGGCTCGCGCTCCCTCTACGCGCTCAGCGAGCGCGGCCGCTCCCTCGAGCCGGTGGTGGGCGCGCTCGGTCGCTGGTGGATCGTGCACGGCATGGGCCACCTCGACGTCGAGCCCTCCCGCTTCAACGAGACCTCGCCCCAGTCGATCCTCGAGTCGCTCCCCTTCATGCTGCGCGAGGACCGCGCGCGGGGCGTGCGGGTCACCTTCGAGATCCGGCTCACCGGCGAGGGTGGCGGGGCCTGGAGCGTCCACATCGAGGACGGGGCCTGTCGCGTGCGCCGCGGCTTCGCCGAGCGTGCGGACGTCCGGTACACCGCCGAGGCGCGCGACTGGTGCGGCATGGCGCTGGGGCTCCTCGACGCCCGCGAGCTGGCCCGGCGCGGCCTCCTGGTGAAGGACGGAGGCCGCGAGGCGATGGACCACTACTTCCACCAGATCGGCGGCAGTGCGACCTCGGAAGGCGAGGCGCCGGCGACCGCCACGGAGAGGAGACGGATGTGATCTCGTTCGGAACCACGGAAGAGCAGGAGGTGGTGCGCGAGGCGATGCGCGACTTCGCCGCCCAGGCGCTGCGGCCCCTGGCGCGGAAGTGCGACGAGGGGTCCGCGATCCCCGACGATCTGCTGCAGCAGATCTGGGAGCTGGGCCTCACCTCCACCCAGATCCCCGAGGCCTACGGCGGCGGCGGCGAGGAGCGCTCCCCCGTCACCAACGCGATCGTGCTCGAGGAGCTCGCCCACGGCGACGCCGCCCTGGCGATCGCGGGCGTGGTGCCCTCGCTGTTCGCCAACGCGGTGCTCGACTTCGGCACCGACGCCCAGAAGCAGGCGCTGCTGCCCGCCTTCTGCGGCGAGCGCTTCCACACGGCGAGCCTCGCCGTGGTGGAGCCCGGCGCGTTCTTCGACGCCAGCCGGCCGCGCACGGTGGCGGAGCCCAAGGGCGACGGCTTCGTGCTCTCGGGCACCAAGACCCTGGTGCCGCTGGCGGACCGCGCCTCGCACTTCCTCGTGGTGGCGCGCAACAACGGTGGCGTCGACGCCTTCGTGGTGCCCCGGGACGCCCAGGGCCTCTCCATCGGCGAGGCCGAGAAGAACCTGGGCCTGCGCGCGCTCCACACCGCCACCCTCGAGCTCGAGCGCGTCGAGGTGGGCCCCGAGGCCCGGCTCGGTGGCGAGGCGGGCTGCGACGTGCGGCGGCTGCTCGACGGCTCCCGCACCGCCCTGGCCGCGGTGATGACCGGCCTCTCGCGTGCGGTGCTCGAGTACTGCGTCCCCTACGCCAAGGACCGCGAGGCCTTCGACGAGCCCATCGCGCGCAAGCAGGCCATCGCGTTCATGCTGGCCGACATGCACATCGAGGTGGAGGCCATGCGCTGGCTCACCTGGCAGGCGGCGAGCCACCTCGAGAAGTGCCGCGACGCCTCCCGGGCGGCGGGCCTGGCGCGCAGCTACGCGGCCGAGAAGAGCCTGTGGATCGCCGACAACGGCATCCAGGTCCTCGGGGGCCACGGCTACATCCGCGAGCATCCCGTCGAGCTGTGGTTCCGCAGCGCACGCACCCTGGGCGTCCTCGAAGGCACGGTGACCCTCTAGAGGACGGGAGAGACACGATGATCGACTTCAATCTCAGCGAGAACGACGAGAAGATCCTGGCGGGCGTGCGCGAGGAGGCGCTGCTGTGCCGCAAGTACGCCCGCCACTACGACGAGAACGAGCACGAGTTTCCGCCCGACGAGCTGCCCGAGGCGTCCAGCTGGAAGCCCAGCGTGAAGCGGGGCGAGCCGTCTCCCGAGGACAGCTCGATGCCCGTGATGTCCATGCTGGGCATCATGGGGCGCCACTGGGGCGACTACTCGGTGCGCCTGCGCCAGGACCGCGGCGGGCTCGGCAACGCCGCCCTCTCGGCTTCGGGCACCCCCGAGCAGAAGACGCGCTGGGGAGGCGAGGTGCTCGCCATGGCGATCACCGAGCCGGGCTGCGGCTCGGACCCCTCGCGGGTGCAGACCAGCGCGGTGCTCGACGAGGAGACCGACGAGTGGATCCTCAACGGCGAGAAGATCTTCGTCACCACGGGCTGCCGCTCCACCGGCGTGGTGGTCTGGGCCACGGTGGACAAGACCGCCGGCCGGGCCGGGATCAAGAGCTTCCTCATCATGAAGGGCACCCCGGGCTTCGAGGTGGTGCACAAGGAGAAGAAGCTCGGCATCCGCGCCGACGACACCGCCACCCTGGTGCTGCGCGACTGCCGCATCCCCCGGGACCAGCTGCTGGGCGGTGACGAGACCGTGAAGCAGAAGGGCTCGGGCGGCTTCCGCGGCGTGATGAAGACCTTCAACATGACCCGCCCGGCCGTGGCCGCCATGGGGCTCGGCATCGCCGAGGCCGCCCTGGACTTCACCCGGGAGCAGCTCGAGGAGGCCGGCTTCGAGATCGACTACGCGGCCGCGACGGCGAGCCTGCCGGCGCCGGTGGCGAAGTTCATCGAGCTCGAGGCGCTCTTCGAGGCGTCGAAGCTCACCGTGCTGCGGGCCGCCTGGCTCGCCGGCGAGGCCAGGCCCAACAACATGGAGTCCTCGGTCACCAAGGCCCACGCGGGCACCGCGGTCCGGCGCATCACCCAGGGCTGCATCGACATCCTCGGGCCCATGGGGATCTCCCGGGAGCACCTCCTCGAGAAGTGGCTGCGGGACTGCCGCATCACGGACATCTACGAGGGCACGGGCCAGATCCAGCGGCTCATCATCGCGCGCGGTCTGCTCGACTACACGCGTGCCGAGCTGAAGTAGGTCCTCCTCCGGCCCGAAGGGTCCCGAAGGGGGTCGCGAGCCCGGGCTCGCGGCCCCCTTTCTCTTCCGGGGAGCTATGCTCCGCGGCTCACCACCGCCACGACGGAGGGCTCACCATGGCGATCGAGGAGGGCAAGAAGGCCCCGGCCTTCACGCTGAAGGACGCCGACGGGAACAAGGTCTCGCTGAAGGACTTCCAGGGGACCGACCTGATCCTCTACTTCTACCCCCGCGACGACACCCCGGGCTGCACCAAGGAGGCCTGCGGCTTCCGCGACCTGTGGAAGCCCATCCAGAAGCAGGGCGCCGTGGTGGTGGGCGTCTCGCCCGACGGCCCCGAGGCCCACGAGAGGTTCGCGGCGAAGTACGAGCTGCCCTTCACCCTGCTCTCCGACCCCGACAAGAAGATGATGACGAAGTACGGGGCCTTCGGGGAGAAGATGATGTACGGCAAGAAGACCCAGGGCGTGATCCGCTCGACGGTCTGGATCGGCCCCGACGGCAAGGTCAAGAAGCACTGGGCCCGGGTCGCCAAGGCGGCCGACCACCCCGCCAAGGTGCTGGAGGCGCTCCAGGAGGGGTAAGCTGCCGGGGCCATGAAGTCCTTCGTCCACTGGAACCGGGGCCGCACCCCGCGCCAGGCCCACCGCGACCTCGACGGGCTGAAGGACGACGAGCTGGGGCGCCAGGGCTTCCAGGGCCGCACCGCCCAGCTCTACCGGCGCCACGACCCCACCCGCTTCCGCAGCGCGGAGGGCTACGGCCCCCACGACCTCGACGCGGGGACGCTCGAGACCGGGGACCACGCCGACCCGCGCGGCACGCCCCGGCGCGTCTACTGGAACGCGGACTGCCGCGTCGCGGTGAGCCGGCGCTCGGCGCCCATGCCGTTCTACTGCCGCAACGTGGACGGCGACGAGATGTGGTTCGTCCACCGGGGGACGGGCCAGTTCGAGACCGAGTTCGGGCCGCTCCGCTACGAGCCCGGCGACTACCTGGTGGTCCCCAAGGCCGTCACCTATCGGGTGGTGCCCGACTCCGCCGACAACCTGTTCCTGCTGCTCGAGAGCGTGGGCGAGCTCCAGGTGCCCGACTACGGGCTGCTCGGGCGCCACGCGCCCTTCGATCCCACCCTGCTGCGCGTTCCCGAGCCCGAGGTGCTCGAGGGCGACGGCCGCGAGGAGTGGGAGGTGGTGGTGCGCCACGGCGGCGAGCTCTCGTCGATCTTCTACCCCTGGAACCCCTGCGACGTGGAGGGCTGGAAGGGCGACCTGTTCCCCTTCGCGCTCAACATCCGCGACTGGAACCCGATCCTCTCCGACGGCGTCCACCTGCCACCGACGGTGCACCAGTTCCTGGTCGCCGACGGCCTGATGGTGTGCCACTTCCTGCCGCGGCCCGCCGAGGGTCGCAAGGGCGCCGAGCGCGTTCCCCAATACCACCGCAACGCCGACTACGACGAGGTCGCCTTCTACCACGGGGGAAGCTTCCTCGGGCACCCGCTCCCCAAGGGCCTGATGGCGCTCTCGCCCCAGGGCCTCCACCACGGCGCCCCGGAGCGCGTGCGCGAGTACGCGCGCGAGAAGCACGACGAGATCTCCCGGGTGGACTGGGAGATCATCGCCATCGACACCGCGCGGCCGCTGCACGTCGACCCCGAGCTGCGCGCCGGCGGACCCTCCTCCGGGTGAGCCACGAGGTCGAGCGTATCCCCTGGGTGACGGTGTTCCGCGAGCAGGCGGGCTTCAAGGACACCTACGGCGGCGACGAGGGCTGGGTGGTGATCGAGTCCATGCTGGTCCGCCCCCGCGGCCGGCCCTCGAAGACCGCGATCGTGTGGAGCCACCCCATCGGCGGCGGCGCGTTCCTGCCCATCATGGGCGCCCTCGCGGCGGCCGGGCACCACGTGGCCTTCTGCAACGGGCGCTACCGCGGCAACGACACGGCGCTCGTCATTGAGAAGTGCGTGGTCGATCTCGGCGCGGCGATCCGCGACCTGCGCGACCGCCACGGCTACGAGCGCTTCGTGCTGGGCGGCTGGAGCGGCGGCGGATCCCTGGCGCTCTTCTACCAGGAGCAGGCCGAGAGGCCGAGCGTCGTGGCGACCCCCGCCGGCGACCCGCCGGACCTCACGAAGGAGGACCTGGTCCCCGGCGAGGCGCTGCTCATCGTCGCCGCCCACGTGAGCCGGGCCGTGACCCTCACCGAGTGCCTCGACCCGGCGGTGCTCGACGAGTCCGACCCGGACGTGCGGGACCCCGCCCTCGACCTCTACGCCGAGGGCCGCGAGCCCCCCTACCCCGCGGAGTTCCTGGAGCGCTACCGAGCGGCCCAGGTCGCGCGCAACCGGCGCATCACCGCGGGGGTGCGCGAGCGCCTCGAGGCCCTGCGTGCGAGCGGCCGGCCCCACCACGAGCACTGCTTCGTGGTCCACGGCACCAACGCCGACCCGCGCTGGCTCGACGCCACCCTCGACCCCAACGAGCGCACGCCGGGCACCTCCTGGCTCGGCGACCCGCGCATCTCCAACACCAGCCCCATCGGCCTGGCGCGCTTCACCAGCCTGCGCAGCTGGCTCTCCCAGTGGAGCTTCGACGAGTCCAACGCCCACGGCGAGCGCAACGCGGCCCGCACGAGCATCCCCGCCCTGGTGATCGGCAACGGCGGCGACGAGGTCTGCACGCCGAGCCACCTGGATCGCCTCCACGCCGCGATCCCCCACGAGCGCAAGGAGCGCGTGACGATCCCCGGTGCGCGCCACTACTACGCGGGCCAGCGCGAGGAGCTGGCCGCCTGCGTGCGCCGCTGCAGCGAGTGGCTGGAAGGCCAGGGCCTCGCGCCGTGAGCCGCCGCGCCGCGGCCGCATGGCTGGCGCTCCTCCTGGCTCCGATCGCGCTGGCCTGCGAGCGGCCCGTTTCCCGTCCCCACCTCGCCCTGGTGCTGGTCGACACGCTGCGCGCCGACCACCTCGGCGCCTACGGCTACACGCGGCCCACCTCCCCCCGCATCGACGCGCTGGCCGCGGGCGGCGTCGTCTTCGACCACGCCCGCTCGCCGAGCTCCTGGACGAAGCCCGCGGTGGCGTCCCTCTTCACCTCCCGGCTCCCGAGCGAGCACGGGGTCGTCCGCTTCGACCGCCCCCTCGGCGACGAGCTCCCCACCCTGGCGGCGGCCCTCGCGTCCGCGGGCTACCGGACCGTCGGGGCCTCGGCCAACCCGGTCCACGTGAGCCGCGAGACGGGGCTCGCGCGGGGCTTCGACGACTGGACCTCGCTCATGCTGCGGGGGCCCGGCGAGGCGGGCCCGCCCCGCTCGCCGACCGCCGCCGAGCTGAACGACCGGCTGCTCCCCGCCCTGCCCGAGGCCGGCGAGGGGCCGGTCTTCCTCTACGTGCACTACATCGATCCCCACGCCCCCTACGATCCGCCGCGCCGCCACCTCGCGCGCTTCCTGCGCGACCCCGCCGCGCACCGCCGCGCACCGGCGGCGACCCTCGAGTACAGCGTCGACCTGGCCGCGGGCCGGGCCACGGCGGGCCCGGGCGAGCGCGAGCGGCTGGTGGACCTCTACGACGCCGAGATCGCGGGGGTGGACGAGGCCATCGGCCGGCTCGTGGACGAGCTGCGGCGCCGCTGGGGCGACGACCTCGTCGTGGTGGTGACCGCGGATCACGGCGAGGAGTTCCTCGATCACGACGGCTGGACCCACGGGCTCACCCTGCACCGCGAGTGCCTGGCCGTGCCCCTCGTGGTGCGGGACTTCCGCGAGCCCGCCCGCGCGGTGCGGCGCGAGGACCCCGTCGACCTGCTCGACGTCCCCACCACGCTCCTCGCCCTGGCGGGCCTGCCCGCGGCTCCCGGCATGCGCGGCCGCGACCTGCTGGCGCCGGGGCCGCTGCCGGCGCGGGACCTGGTAGCCGAGCTCCACCCGGATGCGCGCTTCGAGGACTTCGTCGCGCTGCGCTCCCACGACGCCGCGCTGCTGCGCTGGCCCTGGAAGCTGATCGTCCCGCGCGAGGGGGAGCCGCAGCTCTACCGGGTGGACCGGGACCCCGCGGAGCGTGACGCGCTGGCCGAAGGCGAGGAAGCACCCGCTCGCGAGCTCGCCGACGCCCTCGCCACGCTCCGCGCCGACGCCGCGCCGGTTCGGACGGACCGGGTGCCCGCGCCGCTCGCCCCGGAGCAGCTCGAAGGCCTGCGCGCCCTCGGCTACGTGGAGTAGACTGCGACGGTGCGCGCCCCCAGGCTCGCTCTCCTGCTGTGGCTGGCCTCCCTGGGTGCTGCGGGCCTGGCGGCCACCGGTCTCGGTGCGACGCCGGCCTTCGCGGCGGACGACGCCCCAGCCGCCGCGCCGCGCCCCGGGCCGCCCCCCACGCCACCGGCCGCCGGGGCTCCCCAGCGCCTCGGCGTCGTCACGCCGCGCCAGCCGGGGCTGCGCGCCGCTCTGGCGATCGGCGGCGCCGCGCTCCTGCTGGGAGGCGGCCGGCTGGCGGGCGCGAGCGCGGCGCGCCGGCGGCTGCGCGACGGCGGCCTCGCGGCGTTGGGCGTCGCCGGCGCGCTCCTCTACCTGGATCCCGTCTCCGTGGCCCGCGGCCAGATCCACGTGCACGAGTTCTTCCACTACTACCTGGGCGCGAAGTTCGCGCCGGAGCTCGAGTCGGTGCGGCTCTACGCCTGCGCGACGGTCGCCGACCACGAGGTCGGCCTCGCCGGCCGCGTCGAGCGTCGCTGGATCCGCAACCAGGAGAGCTACGCCCTCGAGCGCGCCGCCGCGGTGGTGGCCGATTCCTCGCGCTGCAAGGCCCACTTCTCCGAGGACCGCTGGCGGCTCTTCCGCCACGACGTGCGCTTCTTCCGCCGCAAGATCCATCCCGCCCGCTGGGAGCGCCTGATGATGGACCACGGCTACAACGGGACGCCGGCCTGGGCGCTGCTCGGCTCGACCCTGGCCGGCCGGGGGCCGGTCTCCGAGGCGCGGCTGCGCGGGCTCGCGCTGATCGACCCGCTGCTGCTGGTGGCCACCGCGGGCGTCACCGGCTGGGCGTTCGGCTGGCGCACGCTGTGCGTGGCGCTGCTCTTCCTCGGCACCTACTCCCCGGGAGCCTTGCGCTGGACGGCGGGCGCCTACCTGCGCCAGGACTGGCTGCTCGCCTGCGCGGCCGGGGTCGCGCTGGTGCGCCGCGGGCGTCCCGCCGCCTCGGGCGCGGCCTTCGCCGTGGCGGGCATGCTGCGCATCTTCCCCTTCGCGATCCTCGGCGGCATCGCGGCCAAGGGTCTGGCCGAGATGCTCCGGGTGCGGCGCCTCCGCCTCGATCCCGCCCACGTCCGGATGGCGGTCGCGGTGGTGCTCACCGGCGGCCTGCTGGTCGGCGCCTCCACCTGGGCCGACGGCCCGCGCGCCTGGCCGCGCTTCTTCACCAAGGCGGGGCTCCACCTCGACAGCCCGCTGCTCAACTACATGGGTCTCGCCACGCTGGTGTCCTACCACCCGGCCACGAGCTCCACGCGCACCCTCGAGCCCGCGGCCGTGGACCCCGTGGCGGCCTGGAAGCGGGCCCGCCAGGGCACCCTGCACGGCCGGCGCCCGCTGCTCTGGGGCGCGATGCTCGCCCTGGGCGGGCTGCTGCTCGCCGCCGCCCGCGGCCAGCCGGACTGGGTGGCGGCGGCCCTGGGGGTGGGGCTCGTGCCCGTCGCCGGGGAGCTCACCTGCTACTACTACGCCGTCTTCTTCGTGTTCGCGCTCCTCGCGGCGAGCCGCGCCGCGGCCGGCGCCCTGGTGCTCGCGTGCGCGGCGCTCTCCCAGGCCGTCGAGTCCTGGTGGATCGCGGTGGACGACATCTTCACCGCCCAGAGCGCGCTGGTGCTGCTGTGCATCGTCGCGGTCTGGAGCCTGTTCGCGTTCACCCGGGCCCGCGGCGCCAGCTGGCTCGACCCCGCTGAGGGACGCGCCGGCCACGAGAGCGTGTCGATCGGGTGACGAGCGGGCCGCGCCCCGCAAAGCTCATCGCCCCGCCACACGTCCGTCGCACGCAGCGCCGAGTCTCCGGTCGCATTCGGAACCGGAACCCGCCCCCGGACGAAGCTGCCGCCCATGCCGAACCGGCCCGAACGGCTCAGTCTCGGTCCCCTCCAGAACCCCGTGCGCGGTCTCCTCCACGGCTCCGCCGCCTTCGCGTGCGTGCTGGTGGCCTGGCACCTCTCCTGCGTGGAGTCCTGCGAGCCCACCACCCGGCGGCTGCTCGTGCTGTTCGCGCTCAGCCAGTTCGCTCTCTACACGGCGAGCGCGCTCTACCACTCGGTTCCCTGGCCCCCGGAATCGAAGCGCCGCATGCAGCGCCTCGACCACTCGATGATCTACGTGAAGATCGCCGGCAGCCTGACGCCGATCTTCTGGGTGAGCCTCGACGGCCCGGAGCGCGACGCGCTGATCGCGGCGGTGTGGCTGGTCGCCGTCGTCGGGATCGGCCAGAAGGCGTTCTTCCCCCAGGTGAACGAGCGCGCCTCGATCCCGGTGCAGATCTTCCAGGCGAGCCTCGCGCTGCCCGCCATCGCGCCCTTCGTGGAGCGCTTCCCGGGCACGCCGGCCCAGCTCGCACTGCTCGGCGCCGTCCTCTACGTCGCCGGGGCCGTGGTGTTCCTGACCGAGCGCCCGCGGCTGTGGCCCCGGGTCTTCTCCTTCCACGAGGTGTTCCACGTGCTCCTCGTGGCGGGCACCGGTACCCAGACCACCCTGGCCGTCCAGTACCTGGCGCGGGTGCCCTGAGCGAGCTCCGCCGCGACCCCGACGGCCGCGCGGCGATCCGCGGCTAGCGGCTCCGGCCCAGCGCCGCGGTGCGCGGGTCCGCGCGCTGGCAGCGCACCGGCGGCAGACCCGCCAGGACCAGGTCGATGTCCTCGCACAGCATCTCGCTGATGCGCGCGTAGGACTCGCGCATCCCGCCGGCGCGGTGGGAGGAGAGCAGGATGCCCTCGGCCCCGCGGATCGGGTCGTCCTTGGCCACCGGCTCCCGGGGATAGACGTCGATGGCGGCCCGGAAGCGGCCCGCCCGGGCGAGCTCGACGAAGGCGTCGAAGTCGACCACCGCGGCCCGGCTCGCCAGCACCACGGCGGCGTCGTCGCGCAGCCACTCGAGCTCGCTGCGCCCGAGGAAGCCCTGGTTCTCGGCGGTGACGCCGGCCAGCACGAAGACCACCCGGGACTCGCGCATCAGCTCCTCGAGGGAGGCGGGGACGCAGCCCTGCTCGCGCAGCAGCCCGGGCGGAAGCCACGGGTCGTGGACGCGCACCGGACCGCCGAAGGGCGCGAGCAGCGGTCGCAGCGCGCGGCCCAGGTTCCCGTAGCCCACCAGCCCCAGCGGCTGGTCGCGCAGCAGGAAGGACTCGAGGTTGCCGAAGATGCCCCAGGCCTCCTCGCCGCGGCGGAACGCGCGGTCGCCCGCCGTCACCCCCCGCGCCAGGTCGAGGGCCAGGGCGAGGCACATCTCGGCGACCGCGGGCGCCATGGCGGGAGCCACCGAGAGCACCCAGATGCCCCGCTGCTGGCAGGCCTCGTAGTCGAGGTCGGGCTTCCAGTTGCCCTCGACGTTGATGACCGCGCGCAGGCGCGGCGCCCGCGCGAGGCGCTCGGCGTCGAGGGGCACCTGGCCCAGCAGGATCTCGACCTCGGGCAGGTGGGCCTCGAGATCGACCTCGGGGATCGGGCCGCCCTCGTGCACGACCAGGCGCGTCCGCTCCTCGAGCCGCGCGCGGTCCTCCTCGGTGAAGATCATCCACGGCGCGCGAGGCGTGGGATCCGCCAGCACCAGGGGCTTGCCGGACGTCATGCTCGGGCCTCCAGCGGTCGAAGAGTGGGGAAGGAGGGAGGCGAGGGGCCCACCGGCGCGCAGTCTAGGCCACGCCCGGGCCTCGTCGCCCGCGGGCGCGTCGGCTTCGCCGGAGCGGCGGCTGGCGGATGACACGCGGTTGTCGCAGATTCGTCACGAGGACCGCTCCCCAGTTCGCTCTCCTCCGACCGAAGCCCGAGAGAGACCGTGAGGACACGGGAGGCCCGGTGGACTTCGACGCCGTCGTGATCGGCAGCGGGGCGGGTGGGGGCGCGGCCGCGGCCGAGCTCGCCCGCGCCGGCCGCCGCGTGCTGGTGGTGGAGCGCGGCGAGCGCCCGCGCGACCCGAGCAGCTTCCAGGACGAGCGCCGCATGCTGGTCGAGCGCGACGCCTGCGAGGAGCGGCCCGTGGAGCTCAACCGGCGCCGGGCCCGCATGTTCGTCGGCGGCGTCGTGGGCGGGAGCACCTCGCTGTTCGGCGCGGTGCTGCTGCGGCCGGGCCCGTCGGACTTCGTGCCGGGGCGCCACTACGGCGACCTGCTGCCCGAGCACCTGTGGGAGTGGCCCATCGGCTACGAGGAGCTCGCCGCCTACTTCGATCGCGCCGAGGACCTCTACGGCGTGTCCGGCGACCATCGCGCCCCCATGCCCCACCTGGGCCGACGCCTGCGCCCCTACGCGCAGCCGAGCCCGGACCTCGAGCCCATCGGCCGCCGGCTCGAACGGACCTTCCGGGCCGAGGGCCTCTCGCCCTTCCGGCTGCCTCTGGCCATCGACTTCGAGCGCTGCCTGCGCTGCCCCACCTGCCCCGGCTACCTGTGCCCCAACGGCTCGCGGTCCTCGAGCTGGAACCGCTGCCTCGAGCCCGCCCTCGGCACCGGCCGCCTCGAGCTGTGGGAGCGCTGCGAGGCGCGCGCGCTCCGCGTGGAGGGCGGACGCGTGCGGGTCCTCGAGGTGGAGCGCCGCGACGGCGGCGGGCGCGAGGAGGTGCGGGCCGAGGCCTTCCTGATCGGCGCCGGCGCCCTCGGCACCCCGGCGCTCCTCGAGCGCTCCGGCCTCACCGGCCGCAGCGACCAGGTCGGGCGCAACCACATGTGCCACCTCGGCGCGGTGCCGGCGGCCGTCTTCGACCGGCCCACGGGCGCCTCGGAGCGCTTCGCGAAGCAGCTCGGCCTGAGCGACTTCTACCTCGGCACCGAGGCCTTCCCCCACAAGCTCGGCTACGCCCAGGCGATCCCCCTGCCGGGCCCGCTCACCCTGCGCAGCCACGCCCCCGTGCCGATGCCCGCGAGCGTGGCGCGCTGGCTGTACCGCCGCACGATCCTGTTCACCGGCTCCATCGAGGACCTGCCCCAGCCGCGCAACCGGGTGCGCCTCGCGCCCGACGGAGGGCTGCGCGTCGAGCGCTCCTTCCACCGCTACGACCGGCTGCGCGCGCGCTGGCTCACGAAGCGCCTGGCCCGGCTGCTGCGCCGCGCCGGCGCCCGGGTGGCGCTCGGCCAGGTCGCCCACCGCGAGCACGCCCACGCCGGCCACCAGGTCGGAACCTGCCGCTTCGGCCGCGACCCCCGCACCTCGGTGCTCGACGCCCAGTGCCGGCTCCACGGCCACGACAACGTCTGGGTCGTGGACGGCAGCTTCATGCCCACCTCCCTCGGCGTGGGGCCGGCCCTCACCATCGTGGCCAACGCGCTGCGCGTTTCCGACCACGTGCTCAAGGAGGCCCCGTGAGCGTCTCGAAGACCGCGATGATCACCGGCGTGACCGGAGGGCTGGGCGGCGCCCTGGCCGAGCTCTACGCCGAGCGCGGCTGGCGCGTGATCGGCGTCTCGCGCTCCGCCGACGCCAAGCACGACGCCTGCGAGCGGCTGGTGGCGAGCGAGCAGCGCAGCATGGAGGACGCCCGGAAGCTGCTGGCCGAGGAGCCGGACCTGGTGATCCTGAACGCCGGCCGGATCGAGGAGGAGGTCGGCGAGGCGGGGATGCCGCTGGCCGAGGCGACCCGGGAGATCTACGAGATCAACGCGCTGTTCCCGTCCTACTTCGCCATCGCGGCGGGCGAGAGCCGGCGGCGGCCCCTCGACGTGGTGGCGATCGGCTCCATCGCCGACGGCAGCCCGTCGAGCTTCGGCCCCGTCTACCACGCCTCGAAGATCGCGCTCCACTACTTCTACACGGGCGTGGGCCCCATCGCGAACCACGCCGACCCGGGGCTGCGCCTGCGGCTCTACCGGCCGGGCGTCATCAAGGGCCGGCTCTCCTGGGCGCCGGTGCTGCGTCTGAACGAGCGCGGCAGGAAGGTCCGCGCGCGCCGCTGCGAGGGCGCGCCGGAGCCGCGCGCCGTCGCCACCCGCATCGCCGACTGGATCGAGGGCGACGGCTGGGTGGGGAGCTACGACGAGCCGCTCTCCTTCCGCGCCCTGCGCGTGCTCTTCGCCCTGGCGCCCAACCTCACCTACCGGCTCCAGCGCCTGGGCTGGCGCAAGGGCAGCCGCTTCGAGACGGGTGCGCGGGCGCGCTCGCGGAGGGAGCCGGGCGCCTCGCTGTGATTCCGCTTCGCGGAATCTCTCGCGTCGTCGGCCGACCCATCCTGGGTCGCCCTCCCAGGCGGCCGCCGCGCGGGCCGCGCGACACGGGGCCGTCCCCGGAGCCAGGCGGGTCGCGCCTCAGGGCACGACGAAGGGCACCTCGTTGCTGAGCAGCCCGCCGGGCGTCCGCACCTGGAGCAGGTGGCTGCCCGAGCCCGGGGAGGAGCCGAGCGTGATGAGCGCCGTGTCCTCCGCCACCTCGTCGGAGCAGGACCCCGGCGCCCCGCCGACGCTGACGGAGATCGTGGCCGTCGCGTCGACCAGCCCGTCCACCCAGACCTCGTCGGCGTTCGTCACGTACTTGGTCTCCAGGGTGAAGGAGGTGCCCGACGGGAGGGCGGGGTCGCCGGTCGCGCCGGAGCTCCCGCAGTTGGCTCCCGAGGGAATCAGCAGGGGCTGGGGGCTGGCCTCGGTGATGCCGCTGCGCAGGTGTCCCGTCAGGGTCGCCACCGTGACGCCGCTTCCGCCGTTGTTGACGTCGGCGACGAGGGCGGCCCGGGTGCGCTTCGCGTTGCCCGGCGTGAGCCGGTACTGGTCCGTCGGCGTGTGGTAGGCGATGGTCCGCGGGAGCCCGTTGAAGCGCGCCGTGCCCCGCAGGTTCACGAGCCCGTCCTCGGCCGCCAGCTCCAGCGCGATCAGCGTGTCCTCGACGTCGCAGGCCGGGCAGCCCGTGGTGTTCGAGGCGGTGAGGGTGACCTGGCGGCCCAGGGAGCCCGGGTGGCCCGTGCTCGCCTCCTCGAACATCTGGAAGATGTCGACGGAGAGATCCGGTCCGAGGACGAAGAGGTTCGTCCGGCTGTACACGGGCTCGAAGACGCCGAAGGCGCCGCCGAAGGTCGTGTCCTCCTCGTGTCCGTTGGCGCCGCCGTTCCAGGGGAACTGGTTCGGCGGGCCCGTGATCGGGAACGGGATGCCGCCCAGGCCGCTCACGGTGATGCCCGTGTCCGACGCCACGAGCACCTCCTCGGCGCTCGTGGGGCCGAGCGAGAACTGGACGAAGCGGTCCGTCATGCCGCGCATCGTGGGCACGTCGAAGCCGCCGAGCGTGGAGGAGTTCGTGCCCGCGCCGAAGGGGAACTCGTGGCAGCCCGCGGTCGAGTCCGCGCAGGTGTCGGGGTCGCCCACCAGGCCCCCGACGTCCGAGAAGAAGTTCACGAAGCCCTGCTGGGCGCTGGAGCTGAGGTCGTCCTCGAGGCGCCGGGAGCGTGCGGGCGGGTAGGAGACGCTCTCGAGGAACGTCGCCATGTCGTCGATCTCCTGGGCGGAGAGCTGGTTGCCGCCCGGCGGGCAGGACCCCGTCCTGTCGCACATCACGCCCGAGAGGCTCTCCTCGCCGAGATCGACGAAGCAGTCGTGCATGGTCCCGGTGGTGAGGTTGCAGTCGGTTCCGCCGGCTCCACCGAACCCCACGGCGCCGTTGCCGCCGCCGAAGGGGTCGCCCAGCGTGCCGTCCCAGTGCAGCGGCAGGGTGTCGCGCAGGCCGCGGATCGGCATGGTGGTCCGGGGCTCGTCCTCGCCGCTGACGCAGCCGCCGAAGAAGCAGGCCCCGCCGATGCGCCACAGCAGCTGGTCGGTGTTGCCGTCGGGGTGGCAGCTCGCGCAGGAGAAGGTCCCCGAGTCCGACGCGAAGCCGCTGTTGAAGGCGATCCGGCCCAGGCGCACCGCGTTCGGGGTCGGGTCGCTGCCGACGGCGATCACCGTGGGCGCCGGGTTGTTGGTCGGGAGGTCCGTCGGGTCCGAGACGTCCACCACGGTGACCGTGTTGTCGAGGGTGTTGAGCACGTAGGCGAGGTCCGGCGCCCCGCCGGCGCCGTCCACGAGGGCCACGCCGCGCGGGATCGCGCCCACGTCGAGCTGGCTCAGCACGCTGCCGGCGCTGTTCGTGGTGAAGACGCGGTTCACCGCCGCCGCCGTGGCGACCACGGTGCTGTCGTCGCCCGTCACCCCGATGCCGAAGGGCGTGGCCAGGGCCGTGGCGTGGCTGGGCGAGCCGGGCTCGAGGTCGACCTGGGTCGGCGCGCCGCAGCCGCCGTTGCACGCCACGATGGAGATCTCGTTCTCGAACATCCGGTTGTCGAGATCCTCGAGGTTCACGTCGCCGTCGCTGTTGGTGTCGCCGTCGGGCGCGGTCCCGTCCACGCGGCCGTTCACCCAGTTCCGGGCGTCGGCCTGGGAGACGTAGACGCGGTGGTTCGAGTCCACCGCGATCCCGTACTGGAGCGTCCCCACGTGGTCCACGGATTCGACGAAGCTCGGCGAGGCACCGCTGATGTCGTAGACGAACAGGTCGCGGTCCGGCAGGTCGTCGTCGATGACGATGTTCTTGATCTCGCCGGGGAGGTTGGGATCCACCGCGAAGTTGCCGAGGTCCGCGCCGTTCATCGTGCACTGGCCCGGCCCGGGATCGTCGGAGAAGTTCTCGCACATCGAGACCTCGGTCTGGTTGCTGGACTCGAAGGCGGCGACGTAGAGGCGGTCGCCCCGGACCGCGATGGCCCGGGGGTCCTGGGCGGTGATGTGGAGGCGGGTGGTGACCGCGTAGGTGCTGGTGTCGATCACCGCGATGTCGTTGCGCGACGAGAGGGCCACGTAGGCCTGGCTGCCGTCGCCCTTGAACGCGATCCCCACGGGCTCGTCGAACTGGGTGACCCCGTTCGCATCGACGTCCTGGACGGTCTCGACGACGGTCTTGGTGAGGTCGTCGATCACGCTGACCGAGTCCGAGACGTGGTTCGAGACCCAGATCTGCGATCCGTCGGGCTTCCAGGCGACGCCCACCGGCTCCATCCCCACCTCGACGGTGGAGTTGACGAAGTTCCCCGCGGTGTTGATGAAGGAGACGCTGTTGCTCGTGGTGTTGGCCACCGCCACCTGGCTGCCGTCGGGCGAGGCCGCGATGGGGTTCGACTGGGGGCTGGCCCAGGTGAGCCGGCCGACGGCCTCGGGGGGCGGGTTCAGTGGACGGCGCCGGCCCGCCAGCGCGAAGTCGGCGGAGAGCAGCAGGACCAAGGGGACCAGGGCGAGGAGCGGGCGGGCGCGCATGAACACCTCCTATCGGGCTCGGAGTGGCGCGGGATCGATGATGGGGAAGAGCGACCCATCTCGTCGGCCCCAGCATACACGGAATCCACTTCCAGGGCGGCAACTTCCGGCAGCAGGCGCCCGGAACCTCCCCGGAGCTGCGTCCCACGGGGCCCCGCAGCAGCCCGATGCGCTGCCACGAGACGGGGCAGACGGCCACTCTGCACTGCGATGGGACACCCCTCCTGCGTCTCCAGAAGGGCCTCCGGGGAGCCCGTGCGGGGGGCGGTGCTCGCACTGGCCGCCGTCGCGGCCCTCGCGATGGCGAACAGCTGCGAAGCGCCCATCGCCTGCCCGCCCGCGGGCTCGGCGGGCTCCCTCACCATCGCGGTCGCGGTGGCCCAGTCCCAGCTCGAGGGCTGGAGCACCGAGGCGAGGCGCCCGGACGACTGGTCGCACCGGACCTGCGGCTACCGCGCCAGCGACGACGCCTGGGTGCGCCTGGTCGGCTCCTACGTCCACGTCCCGCCCGCCGACCGGATCTGGGCCTTCTTCGCCGGCGAGACCCGGGAGGGGCCCTGGGCGGAGTTCGCCCGCCGCGTGGTGCGCGAGCGCCAGGAGTCCCTGCTGCTGCTCGCCGGCGCCGTGAGCAACACGCGCCTGGTCTGGGGCTTCCAGGGCGGGCCGCCGCGCTGGCGGCCGGACGAGGTGCACTGGCAGAACCGCTTCGAGAGCCAGCTGCTCGAGTCCGGCTGGGCGCCGGACCTCACCGTCTTCCACCTGGGGGAGAGCGACGCCAACGAGGCCCAGATCCAGGGGCTGTCCGTCGAGGAAACCTACGCGGGCATGTACGCCGGGATGCTCGACGCCATCGACCAGGCCGCCGCGCTCACGGGCGCGCCGGTGATGGTGGTGCCCGTCGGCCTGGGCCTGTGCCGCTTCTCCTGGCCCGCCTGCACGACCCAGCCCAACGCCTGGGTGCAGGCGGTGCACGACGCCCAGGTGGACGCCGCGCTCGACCACCCCGCCGGCTGCCTCGGCCCCCTGGTGGACGACCTGCGCTACGAGCCCGTGGAGCCCTTCGCGGACGAGGTCCACTTCCACGAGGTGCGCGAGCTCGGCAGCCGCATCTACGACGCCCTGCCTGGCTGCGGCCTCTAGGCAGGCGTGCCGCGCGGGTCGATCCCCCTGGGGTGACGCGGACGCGGCCCTTCGGTACGCTGCCGAGTCGCTCTGGCCACCGACCCACTCCAGGGTCGGGGGCGCTGGTCCGAGGGTTCGAGGTCGGCGGTGTACGAGTCCTTCTTCGGTTTGTCCGAGCCGCCCTTCTCGCTGAGCCCCGATCCGCGCTTCCTGTGGCGCTCCGACGCCCACCAGGAAGGCCTGGCCGTGCTGCTCTACGGCATCCTGCAGCGCAAGGGCTTCATCCTGCTCACGGGCGAGATCGGCGCCGGCAAGACGACGCTCCTCCACGCCGCCCTCGCGGAGGTGCCCCGCGACCTCGACACCGCGCTGGTCTTCAACACCGCGGACCTCGGTCCGATCGACCTGCTGAAGCTCGTCGCCGCGGAGTTCCGGCTGGAGGGCCCCTTCGAGAGCAAGGCGGACTTCCTGATCGCCTTCAACCGCTACCTGCTCGCGCGCCTCGAGGCCGGGGAGCACGCGGTGCTGATCATCGACGAGGCCCAGAACCTCTCGCCGGCGGTGCTCGAGGAGGTGCGGCTGCTCTCGAACCTCGAGACGGACCGCGCGAAGCTGCTGCACATCGTCCTCTCCGGCCAGCCCGAGCTGCGCGCCAAGCTGGCCGACCCGTCCCTGGTCCAGCTGCGCCAGCGCGTCGCCATCGAGCACCACGTGAGCTTCCTGGGCCGGGACGAGATCGCGCCCTACCTCGCCCATCGCATCGCGGTGGCGGGGGGCCAGATCGAGTCGGTGTTCGCGCCGGGCTTCGAGGAGGTGTTCCACGACTTCTCCGGGGGCTGCCCGCGGCTGCTGAACGTCCTCGCCGACCGCGTGCTCATCGCCGCCTTCTCCCAGGAGGTCCGGCCGGTGCCGCCGGGCCTGATCGAGCGGAAGGCCAAGGAGATGGCCGAGGCGGGCGTCGGCTTCGCCCGGCGCGGGGAGGCCTGAGATGGGCGAGATCTCCGACGCCCTGCGCCGTGCGCGGGAGCGAGAGGAAGGGGGAGCCGGCGACCCGGCCTCCCCCGCCCCGCGCCCCGCGTCCCCGTCGCCTCGTGACGCGGCTCCGGGGAGCGACGCCGCCCGGGACTCCGCCGCCCAGGTGGAGATCCCGGCCGGCCGCAGCGGCGCGTGGCGGAGCCGCGCCGTGCTCGTGCGCAGCAGCGGCGCCGCCGCCGAGCGCTTCCGCCAGGCCGCGCTCCGCCTGCGTCGCGAGCTCGGGGAGCGCGGCGTGCGCAGCCTCGCCCTCACCAGCGCGCTGCGCGGCGAGGGCAAGACGACCAGCGCCTGCAACCTCGCCCTCGCCCTCGCCGACCTCTCGAGCGACAAGCGCTTCGTGCTCGTCGACCTCGACCTGCGCCGCCCCGCCGTCGCGGCGGGGCTCTCGATCGAGGCCGAGGTCGGCGTCGAGCGCGTCCTCTCGGGCTTCGCCGAGCCCGAGGCGGCGCTGCTGCGAACCCAGGTCCCGAACCTCGACGTGCTGCCCGCCCTTCACGGCTCTCCCTACGCCCACCAGAGCCTCGCCAGCCCGGAGCTGCCGCGGCTCCTCGAGTGGCTCGAGGCCCGCTACGACACGATCGTCCTGGACACCTCGCCGGTGCTGCTGGCTCCCGACACCACGCTGACCCTGGCCCGGGTGGACGCCTGGCTGCTGATCTCGGCGGTGGGCGTGACGCGCCAGCGGGCCCTTCGGGAGCTGTTCGCCGCGATTCCCCGGGACCGGCTCCTCGGCGCGCTGGTGAACCGCACCTCCACCCCGCGCCACGTCTCGCAGTACGGCTACTACCACCCGCCGCCCGGCGCGGGACGACCGTGAAGAGCGAGGAGGCCCTCGCCCTCGGCGCGCTCCCGGCGCCCCTGCGCGACCCCGTCGGCGTGGTGCGGCGCCGCGGGTGGTGGATGCTCGCCGTGATGGGGCTCGGGCTGGTGGCGACCCTCGTCGGCGTGCGCCTGTGGGTCACCCCGGTGTTCGCCGCCCACGCGTCGGTGCTGGTGTCGAACCCGCGGCTCGACGAGGACTTCGTGCGCCGCACCGTGGGGGACGAGGGAACCGCCCGCCTGAACGCCATGGTGGCCGAGGCGCTCTCCCGGGACCGCCTGCTGGTCTGGATCCAGGACTACGACCTCTACCCGGAGCTTCGCCGCGAGGCCCCGATCTCCCTGGTGGTCGAGGCCATGCGGAACGACCTGCAGATCACGCCCGAGAGCGGCATCGCACCCCGCGGCTACTTCGCCACCCCGGAGCTCTTCCGCGTCTCCTTCCGCTCCCGGGAGCGGGAGCTGGCGGCCACCATCGCCAACGAGCTCACCGATGCCTTCGTCGAGGCCGGCACGCGCATGCGCAGCAGCCAGGTGGAGACGACGACCGCGCTCCTCGAGCAGGATCTCGAGCGCGCCGAGCGCGCCCTCGAAGCCCACCGCGTCGAGCTCGAGGCCCTGCGCAAGCGCTCCTACGAGCGTCGCCACGTCCGCGAGCTGCAGCGGGAGCTCGACCAGCTGCGCGAGAGCCTCGCCGACGAGAAGACCCGCTACACCGGCGAGCACCCCACCGTGGTCTCCCTCGAGGGCCGCATCGAGCGGCTCGTCGCGGAGATCCGCGAGGTCTCCCGGCGCAGCGGCGCCCGCGCGGCCCAGCGCGAGCTCGACGCCGCCAGGAAGACCGAGGAGGCCCTCGCCGAGCGCTACGTCGACGCCCTCGGCCGGCTCCAGGAGGCGAGGCTCGCGGCCCAGGTCGAGGCCCAGGAGCGGTCCGAGCGCGTGGTCGTGCTGGAGCGCGCGGAGCCTCCCACGGTGCCGGAGCGCAGCCGTCGCAACTACTACGCCGCCGGCGCGCTGCTCTCCGCGTCCCTGGCCGCGGTGCTGGGCCTGCTGCTCGAGCTTCGCGATCCGGTGATGGTCTCCGCCGACGAGCTCGAGGAGGACTTCGAGGTCCCGGTGCTCGGCACGATCCCGCGCATCCGCTAGACCAGCTTAGGAGTCCCCCCGGCTCTGCCGGGGAGGCAGCCAGAGTTTGACAATTCCGGGAGTTGCGAACGAGAACTCCCTCCCGTGAGCCGCCAAAGCTTCATCGGGAGGGAGTCTTTTCTTGAGCAACTACCAGAGTTTAAGTCATTCGAAATGGGAGTGTAAGTACCACGTCGTGTTCATCCCGAAGTACCGGAAGAAGGCAATCTACGGTCAACTTCGGCGGGAACTCGGTGGGGTGTTGCGAGGTCTGGCGCGGCAGAAGGAGAGCGAGATCGAGGAAGGGCACTTGATGCCGGACCACGTGCACATGATGATCTCGATCCCACCGAAGTACGCCGTGGCCCAGGTCGTGGGATTCATCAAGGGGAAGAGCGCGATCCACATTGCGCGAAACTTCGCGGAGAGACGGCGCAACTTCGTGGGGCAGCACTTCTGGGCGCGCGGCTACTTCGTCTCCACGGTGGGTCGCGATGAGGCAGTGATCCGAGAGTACATTCGGAAGCACGAGGCAGAGGACCGGCGGGTCGACCAGCTCGGTCTGCTGTAGGGGCCGCCCCCTTCAGGGGGCGCAAGGGGCCGCGCAGCGGCCCCGTTCAGTCCGCGTTGAGCGGCTCACCTTCCGAATTCGCCCGGCTTTGCCGGGGGATCGGTCAATCGGCCTCGCCGCCGCCGTCGTCATCACCCTCCCCCTCGGGGCGTTTCTCCTCCCACTCCGGAGGCTTGGGCGTCCGGTCAGTGACTAGTCCCGAGGGCGGTTTTCTTTCGTCTTTCTTTCGCTATGCTGATCTCGGTCACCCTCTGGTCCCGACCGGAGTCCAACTGCTGCGCTTCCCCCAGCGCCGCCCATGCCCCTCCACCCGGCCACTCCTCCGAGCGAGCGGTCGGGCGGAGGGGTCACGGGGCGGGCCGGTCGAGCGCCTGGAGGCCCTCGCCCGCTCCCGCGGGCCGCTGCGCCGCGCGCTGACGCTCCTCGCGGTCCGCCTGGTCGAGACTCGTGGGTGGGAGCGCCTGGGCTTCGCCCGCCTGCGCGACTATGGGGTCGAGCGCCTCGGGCTCTCGGCCCGCTCCCTCCAGGATCTCGCCCACGTGGGTCGCATCCTGTCGGGCCTGCCCGCGGTCTCCGAGGCCCTGGAGACCGGGGCTCTCACCTGGACGAAGGTGCGTCTCCTGTGTCGAGTCGCCCGTCCCGAGGACGAGGTGCGCTGGGTGAGCCTCGCGCGGCAGCTCTCGGCTCGCGCACTTGCGCGGGAGGTTCGATCGCTCGATCTCCAGGCCCTCGGCGCCAATCCCGCCCGGGCGGGTCCACTCCCCACCGACGAGGACGGGTCCATCGAGGAGCCTCGCGAGGCGGTCCGCATCCCCTGCGCGCCGAGCGCCCGTGGGCGCTGGAGTCATGCGCGCCGGCTCGCCCAGCGCGTGGCCGGGGAGGCGCTTCCCGTCTGGGAGTCCATGGAGGCGGTCGCGGCGGAGGTGGCCTCGGCCCTTCCGCTCGAGCCCTCGCTCGCGCGCGAGGTTTCGGAGCTACCGTGGGATGCGGTCAGGCGAGAGCCCGACGTGGCCGCCGACCGCGACCAGCCGGCTCGATCGGTGCCTTCCAGCCCTTCCACCCGCGCGGCGGCGAACGGGTGCGCCGCGCAGGCGGATCGGGCGCGGCCCGCCGCGTCGCCATTTCTCTCGGGGCTCCTCGCGGGCCTGGACTCGATCGACGCGCTGGAGCTCGATGCGCGCCTGCGGCGCGCGGTCGCTCTCGAGCAGGGCCTCGAGGCGCGCATCGCGCCGCTACTCCTCCGCGTGGCTAGAGACCGTCTCCACCACGAAGCCGGCTACCGAAGCCTCGACGAGCTCGCGCGCGAGCGGCTCGGGCTCTCGCCGCGCAGGGCACGCATGCTGCTCCGGCTCGCAAGGGCGGGGGAGGGCATGCCCCTGCTCGCCCGGGCCTGGCGCGAGGGCCGCCTCTCCTGGGTGAAGGCCCATGCCCTGGTGCCCGTGCTCGCGCTCTCGAAGCGGTTCGCGGGGGAGTGGATCGCA
This sequence comes from Myxococcota bacterium, assembly GCA_028277885.1. Taxonomy (GTDB): domain Bacteria; phylum Myxococcota_A; class UBA9160; order UBA9160; family UBA6930; genus JANQFK01. The sequence goes on along the minus strand of JANQFK010000033.1, from coordinate 72,806 downwards.
CGGGCCGAGCGGGTGACGGCGCGTCGCCTCGAGGAAGACGTCGATGCCGCGCTCGTCCTCGCCGACGAGGATCCGGTCGCCTTCGAGGCGTCGGGCGGCGTGCCCGGGCGGCTCCCCGAGGGACGGCAAGCGGGTGCGCATTCCAGTGGATCCGAGGGCGAGGCCTCGCCAGGGCCCGAGGCCGAGACGCGCCAGCTCTACTGGCTCGCGCCGCGACCGGCCGCGCGCTTCCTCCGGGCGGTGCTGTGCAGTGTCCGGCGTCGTGTCGAGCGCGAGACGGGTCGGCTGCCCACGCCGGGCGAGGCCTTCGTCGCCATGCTCGACCACGCCATCGCCACCTGGAGCCTGCGCGAGGGTCGGCTCCCCGCGTCCCACCGCGTCCACGAGCGCGACGGCTGGCGCTGCGCGCTGCCGGGGTGCACCTCCTACCGCAACCTGCACGACCACCACGTCGTGTTCCGATCCCGTTGCGGCAGCAACGCGCTCGACAACCGGGTGACGCTCTGCGCCTGGCACCACCTGCGCGGCGTCCACGGCGGGCTCGTGCGCGTGAACGGCCGCGCCCCCGACGGCCTCGTTCACAGCCTGCCGGTGGGCTCCTACTCGGCGGGCGAGGTCGCCCTCACGGTGAGCCGATCAGGATGAGCGCGACACCGACGCTCATCACGGCGGCGGCTCCGAGCCGTCTCCTCCAGTCGGCCTCGCCGAACAGCATCGCCCCCATCATCACCGCCACCAGGTTTCCGCCTGCCCGCTTCACCGCGTCCGCGTAGGCGATGAACAGGTACCGGAACGCGAAGAGGTGGAGCAGGAGGGCGGCGCACATCACCACGCCCCCCAGCACGACCCACCCCCAGCTCCTTCGGCTCGCCAGGAGCTCCCGGCGCCCGCGGCTCGGCAGCGCGAGCACCCCGGTCATGAGCAGCATGAGCAGCCCTGCGTACACCAGCTCCGAGGCGTGCAGCACGGCTCGCCGGTCGATCGCGTTGCCGAGCCCGAACAGCACCGCCACGCCCAGCGCGAGCCGGCTCCCCGGTTGCGCCGCGAGGGCCCGCAGAGGGTGTCGGCTCGCGCTCGCCTCCTCCGCCGCCGAGCCCGCGTTCAGCACGAACGCCCCGAGCACCACCACCCCCACGCCCGCCAGCCCCAGCGCGCTGGGCGTCTGGCGCAGCAGCAGGCTGCCCGTGAGGAGCGTCGCCACCGGCGTGAAGCTCAGGTAGGGCGTGGTGAGCGAGAGCGGCGAGAGCTGGAGCGCGCGGATCAGCAGCAGGTTCGCCACCACCGCCACCACGACGGCGAGCCCGGTCCAGCCGAGCAGCCCCGGCCCCAGAACCTCAGCGAGCCCCAGCCCCGCGCGCTCCCCGGCCCCCGCCGGCATCACGGCCACCAGCACCATATACAGCGGCACCTGCGCGGCCGAGATCCCCAGCAGCACCGCGAGCGGCGAGAGCTCCCTGCCCAGTCGCTTCCGGATGGCGTCGAGCGCGGCCCAGCACGCGCCCGAAGCCAGGGCCAGCAGCGCCCCGAGTGCGGCGGCGCTCAGCCAGCGCTCGGCGCGCCGGGCGCCCGGTAGAGCGTCACGACGGCTGCGCCGCCGAGCCCCAGGTTGTGCTGGAGCGCCACCTTCGCGCCCTCCACCTGGCGCTTCTGCGCCTCACCGCGGAGCTGCCAGTTGAGCTCGGCGCACTGCGCGAGCCCCGTCGCCCCGAGCGGGTGCCCCTTGGAGATGAGCCCGCCCGAGGGGTTCACCACCACGCTCCCGCCGTAGGTGTTCGCTCCGGAGTCCACCCAGGTGCCACCCTTGCCCTCGGGGCACAGGCCGAGGCCCTCGTAGGTGATCATCTCGTTGCAGCTGAAGCAGTCGTGGAGCTCCACCACGTCCACGTTCTCCGGCCCGAGGCCCGACTGCTCGTACACCTCGCGAGCCGCCTTCTTCGTGAGGTCCTGCCCCACCATCTTGATGCAGCTCTTCTCGTCGAAGGTGCTCGGCAGGTCGGTCGCCATCGCCATCCCGGCGATCTCCACCGCCTGGGCCTGAAGGCCGTGCTTCTCCACGAAGGCCCGGTTGCACACGATGGCCGCACCCGCCCCGTCCGAGGTCGGGCAGCACTGCAGCTTCGTGAGCGGCTCGTAGACCATGGGCGCCGCCAGGATGTCCTCGAGGGAGTACTCGTCCTGGAACTGCGAGTAGGGGTTGTTGACCGAGTGCTTGTGGTTCTTCCAGCCGATCTTGGCGAACTGCTCCGCCGTCGTGCCGAACTTCTCCATGTGCTCGCGGCCCGCGTTGCCGAACATCTGCGGCGCCGGCGGCGCCTTCGCGAACCCGCGCAGGTCCACCATCAGCTGGAAGTGCTTGTCCATGGGGTTCGTGCGGTCGGTGTACTTGATGCCGAGGCTGCCCTTCTCCATCTTCTCGAAGCCGAGCGCCATGGCGCAGTCCGCGAGCCCGCCCTCCACGAACTGCTTCGCCATCAGCAGCGCCGTGGACCCCGTCGAGCAGTTGTTGTTCACGTTGTAGATCGGCACGCCCGAGAGCCCGAGCTCGTAGGCGGCGCGCTGCCCGCAGGTGGAGTCGCCGTAGCAGTAGCCGACGGCCACCTGCTCGACGTCGCCGTAGGGGATGCCGGCGTCGGCCAGCGCCTTCTCGCCGGCCTCCTTCGCCATCTGCGGGTAGTCCCACTCGCGGGCGCCGGGCTTCTCGAACTTGGTCATCCCGACGCCGACCACGTAAACCTTCTCGCCCATTGAGGATCTCCTCCGCCTACCCGCCGTCGGAGCTGCCGCCGAACTACCGCCGACGAAGGCCGTTGGGGGTGGATTGACTCGTGAGTCAACGCACCATAGCGCTACCCTTTCGCCATGGCATCCATCTTCACCCGCATCATCGAAGGCGAGCTGCCCGGTCGCTTCGTGTGGCGCGACGAGCAGGCGGTGGCCTTCCTCACCATCGAGCCCCTGCGCCCCGGCCACACCCTGGTCGTCCCCGTCCAGGAGATCGACCACTGGCTGGACCTCGACCGCGCCCTCGCCGAGCACCTGATGGGCGTCGCCCAGGCCGTGGGCACGGCGATCCAGCAGGCCTTCCAGCCCACGCGCGTCGGACTGATGATCGCCGGCCTCGAGGTGCCCCACGTGCACCTCCACGTCTCGCCCATCGACGAGCTCGGCGACCTGGACTTCGCCCGCTGCGACCGCAATCCGAAGCCCGAGGACCTCGACGAGGCCGCCGAGCGCATTCGGGGTGCGCTGCGCACGCTGGGTCACAGCGAGGTCTCGGACTAGCCGCGACGCCCGCGGTGCGGCCGCGGAGCCCGGGCGCTAGCGCACGTACCCCATCGTGCGCAGCCGCTCGAGCAGGTCCGCGTCGTCCACGGGCAGCTCCGTCTCGGCCAGCGTCGGCAGCTCCGGCCACGCCGAGGCCGCGACGCGACGCACCGGGTGCGCGGCGAGAAACTCCGCCGTGAGCCACTCCTCGGGCACGCGCCCCTCCACGTCGTCGGGCACCGGCTCCCCCGCCAGCGCCGCGATCAGCGGCGCCACGTCGAGCACCGAGAGCGCCCCACGCTCGGGCACCGCACGCACCCCGCGCCCCGCCGCCAGGAAGATCGCCGTGGGGTGGTGGTCTCCGGTGAACTCGTCCGCCGAGATCAGGTCCCTCATCGCGTGGCGCTTCCCGCCGAAGCGGATCTCCCCGTCGGGCAGCAGCCCCTCGAGCACGTCGCCCTCGAACTGCGCGATCACGTAGGCGTGGGCGTCGGGATCGAAGTGCGCGTTGAACCTCCAACGCGCGAAGCGCCGCAGCCCCCACTGGCGCAGCCGCGTGAGGATCCCGCGCTGCGCCCCGGGCGGTCGCTCGGCCTCGTCGAGCACGTCCACCGTGAAGACCGGCTCGCCCGCCGCGTCGCTCGCGCCCTCGAGCACGGCGCGCAGCCGCTCGAGCAGCGCCTCCCGCTCCGCGAAGGGCCCGGCGTTCACCCGCAGCACCACCACCCCGAACTGGCCCAGGATCGTGAACGCGTCGCGCATCGGCACGAGCCCCGCGTCCGAGAGCGCGCCCTCGAGGGTCCCCGACCAGACCCGCCGTCGGCTCCCCGCCTGGAAGCCGTGGTCCGACGCCACCAGGATCGTGTCCTCGGGCCCCAGCGCCTCCACGATCTCGCCGATCGCGCCGTCCACGCCGAGCACGGTCTCGCGGATCACCGCCGGCTCGTTCCAGTAGCGGTGGGAGAGGGCGTCCACGGCGTAGAACGTGACCGCCCCCACCTCCAGGTCGTGGTCCTCGGCGAGGCGGTTCCACTGCCCGGCCTTCCGCGCGATCTCCTCCCGGGCGTTCTCGCGGTACTCCTCGCGGTTGCGCAGCCCGCGCAGGTCGTAGCGGTAGGCGACCTTCGCCGCGAGGCTCGCCGGCGTCACGCGCTCGTCGCGCCGCAGCCAGCCCGGCACCACGAACCCCTCGGGCAGCTCCCGCGCCGGCCAGGTCAGCAGGTACTCGTAGAGCCCCACGCGCCGCCCCCTGGCGGCGAGCCGCTCGAAGATCGTCGGCACCCGACGGTCCAGCCCCGTCTTCATGAAGTCGCTGATGCCGTGGGCCTCGGGGCTGCGCCCCGTGGCGATGGAGGTCCACACCACCGGCGAGATCAGCGGCTCCACCGTGGCGAGCTCCGCCGTGACCCCGCGCCGCGCGATGGCGGCGAGGTGGGGGAGGGCGCCTTCGGCGATCAGCGGATCGATCACCGACCACGAGCCGCCGTCCACCCCGACGAGCACCACCCGCGCACCGGCCGCCGTCGGTCCGAGCACCGGTCCGGGGCCGAGCCCGAGCCCGAGGGCCGCCCACGCAACGGCTACCATCGCCCGCGTGTTTCGCTGCATCGCCGCCGCGCTCCTCGTCCTTCTCCTCGCCGGCGTCGCCCCGGCCCGCGCCGGCGACGACCCGACCGTAATCCTGCTCTCCCTCGACGGCGTTCGCCACGACTACCTGGACCGCGACCGCGAGCGACTCCCCGCCCTGACGCGGATCGCGCGCGAGGGCGCCCGCGCCGCCGCCCTCGTGCCGGTGTTTCCCTCCAGCACCTTCCCCAGCCACGTCTCCCTCGCGACCGGCACCTACCCGGACCGCCACGGCATCGTGGCGAACCGCTTCCACGATCCCGCGCGCCCGCCCGAGGTCGCCGAGTTCGACTACTCGAACGACGCCGACTGGATCCAGGCCGAGCCCCTCTGGATCGCCGCCGAGCGCCAGGGCGTCCGCAGCGCGGCCTTCTTCTGGGTGGGCTCCGAGACGGACTGGCCCCACGGCGGCTCCGTCCGGCGGGCGACCCACCGCCGCGCCCCCTTCGACGGCAGCGTCCCCGAGTCCGAGAAGACCGACCAGATCCTCGCCTGGCTCGACCTGCCCCCCGCCGAGCGGCCCCGTCTGATCCTCTCCTGGTGGCACGGCGCCGACGCCGCCGGCCACCGGTTCGGCCCCGACGCCGAGGAGACGCGCCGCCAGCTCGCCGGCCAGGACCACGAGCTGGCCCGCCTGCTCGCCGGCCTCGATGCGCGCGGCGCCTGGGCCACCACCACGCTGCTCGTGGTGAGCGACCACGGCATGGTCGGCGTCGAGGAGGCCCTCGACCTGCGCGCCCCCCTCGACGACGCCGGCGTCGAGGCCCGCGTCGTCCCCTTCGGCAGCGTCGCCCACGTGTTCCTCGCCGCCCCCACGCCCGCCCGGGTCGAGAAGGCCCGCGGCGCCCTCGCCGCGGTGCCGGGCGTGCGCGCCTACGCGCTCGCCGAGCTGCCCGAGAGCCTGCGCTACGCCCACCCCACCCGCGTCGGCCACGTGGTCGCGCTCAGCGACCCGCCGCGCTTCTTCAGCGACCGCTGGAGCCTGCGCGACGCGCGCTTCCGGATCTCGCGCCTGATCGGGGGCACCCACGGCGGCCACGGCTACGAGCCCGACCGCCTCCTCGACGCCTCCGGCCGCTCGCCCATGGACGGCATCTTCCTGGCCCGGGGCCGCGGCGTCACGGCCGGCCATGCCCCGGGCCGTGTCCGCGCCGTCGACGTCGCCGCCACCGTGGCCGGGCTCCTCGGCATCGAGCCGCCCCGCCACAGCGAGGGCCGCCCGATCCCCCTCCGCTAAGCTCTGCGCCATGCACCGAGCCGTCTTCTCCGAAGAGCACGAGCTCTTCCGCGCCCAGTTCCGCCGCTTCGTCGAGAAGGAGATCGTGCCCAAGGTCCCGCTCTGGAACGAGAAGGGCATGAGCGACCGCGAGACCTGGCGCCGCCTCGGCGAGGAGGGCTTCCTCGGCCCCAACGCGCCCGAGGAGTACGGCGGCGCCGGCGCCGACTTCCTCTACTCCGCCATCGTGACCGAGGAGCTCGCCTACGAGCGCGCCCACGGCGCCATGGTGTCGCTCCACTCCGACATCGTGATGCCCTACCTCACCGAGTACGGCACGCCGGAGCAGAAGGCGAAGTACCTCCCCGGCTGCATCTCGGGCGAGATCCTGCTCGGCATCTGCATGACCGAGCCCGGCACGGGCTCGGACCTCGCCAACGTCCAGACCCGCGCCGTCCGCGACGGCGACTCCTTCGTGCTGAACGGCTCGAAGACCTTCATCTCCAACGGCCAGATCGGCGACCTGTTCGTCGTGGTCGCCAAGACCGACCCCGACGCCGACCCGCCCCACCGCGGCATCAGCCTGCTGCTCGTCGAGGCGAGCGCCCCGGGCTTCGTGCGCGGCCGCAAGCTCGACAAGCTGGGCCTGCGCGGCCAGGACACCAGCGAGATCTTCTTCGAGGACTGTCGCGTCCCCGCCGACGCGCTCCTCGGCGGTCCGGATCCGGCTCCCCGGGGCGGGCTCGGCCGCGGCTTCCGCATGCTGATGGAGAAGCTCCAGCAGGAGCGTCTCTGCATCGCCGTGGCCTCGGTGGCGTCCTGCCGCCGCGCCCTCGACGACACCCTCGCCTACGTGAAGGAGCGCCAGGCCTTCGGCAAGCCCGTCGCCGGCTTCCAGAACACCCAGTTCAAGCTCGCCGAGCTCGCCACCGAGGTCGAGATCGGCCAGGCCTTCGTCGACAACCTGCTGCGCGCCCACGTGGCCGGCGAGGACGTGGTGAAGGAGGTCTCCATGGCCAAGTACTGGACCACGGACCTCCAGAAGCGCCTCACCGCGGACTGCCTCCAGCTCCACGGCGGCTACGGCTTCATGCGCGAGTACCCGATCTCCGAGGACTACGCCGACGCCGCCGTGCAGTCGATCTACGCCGGCACCAACGAGATCATGAAGGTCATCATCGCCCGGCGCCTCGGGCTCGACTGACCCCGGGCCCGGGCTGGCCTAGTAGATCTCGCGCCGGAAGATCACGGGCTCGTCCCCGGCGTAAACGCCGAAGGTGAGCCGCGCGCTGGGGTCCTCGTCCCAGGTCGGTCCCGCGCCGTCCCCGCTCCAGTCCCAGCGCAGCCAGGTCTGCCCCGAGAGGTCCACGGCGACGTCGGCCCAGCCGTCGTTCCCGGCCCCGGGCGGCGAGAACGAGAGGTTCGCGTCCCCCGAGACGAAGGGCACGTTGCCCACCGTCGGCGCGGTGACGAGCGCCGGCGGGTCGGTGGCGGTGACCGCGACGCTCGCCGCCGTCACCACCGTGCAGACGTCGTCGCCGTTCACCGCCCAGCCCGCGCCGGTCCAGGACTCGGTGCGCATGGGCACCGGGAGCCGGGCCAGCTCGGACCCCACGGCGTTGCCCAGGTAGAGCCGCCCGTAGCGCTGGCTGCGTCCCGCGCTCCACGCCATCCCGTTGCCCGCGCTCGGTGCGCCGAACGCGAAGGGGTTCGCCGCATGGGCGACGCCGTCGGTGTCGAGCACGTCGAAGGTGAGCGCGATCTCGGCGTCGAAGGGCGCCACCGGCCCCGCCCGCGCGAAGCGCAGCCCCTCCCCGGGCAGCGTGCCCAGCCCGAAGGTGAGCGTGCCGGTGCCGTCGCCCAGCGGGAGGATCGATGGGTCGCCCGCCGTGGGCGGCACGTCCGAGACGTCGAGCCCCGCCGGGTGGGTGGGGTCGGCGGTGTAGGTGCGGTTGGCGAGGCTCCCGTTGGTGATCTTCCACCAGGCGCCCGCGTAGTTGCGCGTCTGCGTTCCCCGGGCGCTGCGCGCGGTCACGAGCGCGACGGGGGCCGTCGCGTAGCGGAAGTGCTGCCCCAGCCAGGTGAAGCCGCTCCCGATCGCGCACCCCGGCTCCAGCACCGGCGCCGTGTCGAGCGCCACGTCGAAGCGGTCCGGCCGGAAGCGGCCCACGTGGCCCGAGCGCCCGGCGATGCGCGCCGTCTCCGCGGCCCCGATCCCCAGGTAGTCGCCGTCCGCCACCGCGGCGGACATCTCCATCAGCCCGACCTCGTCCCAGAACACCGCCGTCGAGCTGCCCGCGCCGCCGGCGAAGGCCGTGACGGTGGTCGTGCCGCCGAGCCCCGGGTCGGTGCCGCCGGCGGGCTCGAGCAGGGCCGCGGCGAGCGCCGCCTGCTCGCCCGCGCGCCCGAAGCTCGCCGCCGCCGCGTTGTCCGCGAGGTTCGCGTTGTTGGTCGGGTCCGCGTCGTCGTGGCCGTCGGCCACGCCGTCGGCGTCGGCGTCGTCCGCCAGGGACCACAGCACCGCGCGCACGCTGCCCGTGAAGTCCGCTCCCGCCGCGGTGAAGACCGGCCCGGCCGGCCCCGCGGCGCCCGGGTTGCCCACGGCCCCCACCTCGAGGGCGAAGGGCCGCACCACGAAGGGGTTGCTGGCTCCGTTGAGGAGCTCGCCCGAGGGCGCCAGCACGTAGCGGGCGTGGAGCTGGATGCGGCCCACGTCGGGATAGGCGATCACGACCGGCGCCGTGGTGTCGGTGTCCGAGCCGAAGTCGAGGCTCACCGCCGTCCAGGCGCCGGGCGATCCGGCGGGGTTCGCCGCCACGGCGCTCCCGTTCACCGTCACCTGGGCACCGGCGCAGGTCGCGGGGCTCTCGCAGGTGAACGCCAGCTCGATCGGGTTCGCGCCGGTGAGCGCGGCCTCGCAGGCCCCGGTGGCGTCGCTGGTGCGGATCGCCTCGAGCTCGAGGCTCTGGGCGCCCGGCGCCAGGCTCGAGGGCTTGCCCCCGATCTGGGTCCCGATCGCGCTCGCCACGCCGTCGGCGAGGAACGAGAAGCCCGCGGTCCCGATCACCAGGTCCGGGTCCTCGCCGGGGTCCTCGCTCGAGCTCCCGTCGGTGACGTCGAGGTTCACGGTCTCGGCGAAGGTGTCGAGGAAGCCGAGCACCACCTCGCCCGCGTCGCCGCCGCGGAAGGTGTAGGTGCCCGCACCGCCCCCCGAGTTCACCAGCACCCCGGTGCCGGTCACCAGGCTCCAGTCGCCGCGCCCCGTGGAGGTCGAGAGCGTGATGGTCCCGGTGTAGGTGGTGTCCACGTTGTGGCCGGTGTCGTGGGCCGCGATGGTGACGTTCTCGGCCTGGCAGTTGACGCCGCTGCCGTCGTGGGAGATCGAGAAGTGGTCCGGGCCGCAGGTCGAGGCCGCCGGCACCTCGATCTCCAGGAACGCCACCCGGAACTCCTCGTTCGACGCGCCGTAGCAGCAGCTCGTCCCGCCGGTGCCGTTCAGCCCGTCCACCCGCAGGCGCACGCGGGTGTTCACGGACCGGTACGGCGTGAGGTCGTAGCTGCGCGAGCCCGAGACCGCGCCCGAGAGGCCCGTGATGCGCTCGAGCACCGTCCAGCTGCCGCCGCCGTTGGTCGAGACGTCCACGAAGACGGCGTCGTTCGAGTCCACGCCCGAGGTCGTGCGGAAGTCGAAGAGGAGCGTCGCGGAGGTGTGGCCGCTCAGGTCCACCTCCCGCTCCCAGGCGATGTCGAGGTCCGTGTTGGTCCAGTCCTCGAGCACGAGGTCGCCGCCGTTGACCCGCGCGTTGCCCGTGGTCGGGCCGGAGCCGACGTCGGTCTCGATCCACGGCCCGGCCCAGAGCAGGGTGCCGTCCTGGTTGGTCAGGGACGCGACGGTGAAGTCGTCGCGGTAGTCGTCCGTGGCGCCGCCGGCCACCACCAGGGCCGGGTCCTCGCCCGTGGCCTCGGTCGCCCCGCCCCCGTCGACCACGTCGAAGTCCACGGTCTCGCCGATGGGGTCGACGAAGCCCAGCACCACGCTGCCCGCGTCCGCGAGCGAGTAGGTGTAGGTGGCGACCCCGCTGCCGGCGTTCACCAGGGTCCCGGCGCCCGTGACGAGGGACCAGTCGCCGTTGCCCGTGTCCGTCGAGACCGTGATCGTGCCCGTGTAGCTCGGGTCCGTCGCATGGGTGGGCCCGTGGCGCGTGATCGTCACGTTCTCCACCGTGCAGGCGACGGCCGCGCCGTCGTGGGCGATCGCGAAGTGCTCGCTGGCCCCGACCTCGTAGGCCCCCAGGTCCCAGCCCGAGCCCTGGGGGCGCGACGCGCCCTCGAGGTCCACGCTGGTGAGCGCGCTGCCGTCGAGGCCCGCGTCCACGGCCGGCGAGGACGGGTCCACGTGGTAGTCGTCGCCGGCCCGGTTCAGGAACAGCGGGTCCTGGTCGATCTCCCCGGTCCCGGCCGAGGTGCCGTTGTAGTCGTCGTCCCCGTGACCGTGGATGATGTTGTACGAGTTCTGGAAGTCGCCGCCGCCGCGCTCGGCCAGGCCGTCGTCCCCCGAGAAGACCACGATCGAGTTGCGCAGCACGAAGGGGTCCGCGTAGGAGTCGATGGCGTCGTCGCCGCTGTCCGAGACCGTGATGTGCCAGGCCGTGACCTCGCTGCTCTCGTCGTTCACGTCGATGCCGTCGTTGCCGTGGTCGTGGATCAGCACGTTCACCAGGGTGACGTTCGAGTCGTCGTCGATTCGCACGCCCTTGTTGCCGTCGCGGATGATGCAGCGGCGGATCGCGAGGTCCGCGTCGTCGACGTAGACGTTGTCGCCCGAGCCGTCCTCGATCACGCAGTCCTCGAGGCGCCCCCCCGTGGAGTCCTGCCACCAGACGGCGCTCGAGCTTCCGGCCCGGATCGTGAAGCCCACCCAGTGCTGGTGCTGGTCGAAGCTCACGTCGAGCACGGGGTTCTGGGTGCTGGTGAGCACCACCGTCCCGGCGTCCCCGGTGAAGGCGCCGGTGGTGTCGGCCTGGAAGCGCACCGGCGAGCCCGAGGTGCCGTCGTTCGAGGGCCGGATCCGGCCGCTGTAGGTGCCGGCGCCGACGTAGACCGTGTCCCCGGCCCCCGCCTGGAGGGCCGCGTGCACCACCGTGCGCCAGGCGTTCGCCGGCGAGAGCCCGCTGTTCGCGTTGCTCCCCGTGGTGCGCACGTAGTAGTCCACGGCCGTCGCGGGCGCGGCGAGGCCCAGCACGAGCAGCACTCCGAGCAGGGCCCCCCTAGCTCGCATCGGTGATCCTCGTCTCGAGCCGCCGGGAGACGTAGTCCCGGTCGCCGAAGGCGCCCCACTCCGCGAGGGAGGTGAACCGGTAGAGGGTCTCCGTGCTCGCGCCCTCCACGTGGATCTCGCTCTCACAGGTCACCGTCACGGCGAAGCCGGCGAGCCCGCCCTCGGTGAGGGCGAAGCTCGTGGTGGTGGGCGGGCCCACCGGGCAGCTCCCCGGCACCGTGAGGGCCCGGTGCAGGTTCCACTCGATGCCGCTGCGGGCCGCGTGGTAGGCCTTGGGGCCGAGCAGCGCGAAGGTGGTGGTGGTGCGCTGCACCCCCGAGACCCGCACCATGAAGGCCCCGGCCGCGGTGATCATCACCAGCAGGAAGATCGCGCTCACCAGGCTGAAGCCGCCCTCGCCCCGCCTCACGGTGCGTTCTCCACGTGGATCTGGTGGAGCAGGCGGATCTGCTCCCCCGCCTCGGCGAGGGTGAGCTCCACGCTGAGGACGCCGCTGCGCTGGGGCGTGCCGGGCTGCCAGGTGAACGTGCAGGCCGTCACCCGCTTCGCGACCAGCGCGCTCGACGCCCCGGAGAGCGGCGCGACCCCCGGCGCCGTGGGCTGGCCCTGCACGATGGGGTAGGCGTCGAAGCGCGTGAGCGTCTCGGCCCCGGTGTCGCACAGGTACGTGACCGGCGTGTCCACGACGTAGAGCCGCTGGCGGGGCGACTCGAACTGGAACTCGAAGAGCGACGAGAGCCGCAGCTGGTCCTCGTCGCCGTCGGGGAGCACCGTCACCGAGGTGCCGGCCGGCGTGATGGTGCCGGGGCTCGAGCCGAGCGCGGCGTCGGCGTAGACGCCCGGGCCCGTGGGGTGGATCGCCACCCGGGTGCCCGCGGGCAGCGCCACCCCGTAGCTGAAGGAGAGCGCCTGGAGGGTCCCGAGCAGGTTCCACTGGTCGTCGCCACCGATCGCGAAGGTGAGCCAGTCCGTGTCGCCGACGTGGACCGGGGTGACGCCCCCCTCCTCCTCGCGGCGGTACTTCATGCCCTCGGCGACGTGGAGCATCTCGAGGGCCGTGCCCCCACCGGCCACCCGCAGGCTGTTGGGGAGCGCACGACGCCCGTCCCGGGCGATGCGGCGCAGCGCGCCCTCGGCCATCTCCACCAGGCGTGCGCGGCGCGTGAGGTCCCGGTAGCCCTCCATGGGCTTGGTCAGGAAGACCGCCATGCCGCCGGCCAGGATCGCGGTGATGGCGAGCACCACGACGAGCTCGATCAGCGTGGCCCCGGCGCGGCGTCGCCGAATGCGTCCGGTCCCTCGCATCAGTAGCTCGTCCGGTAGCCGCTCAGGGTGAGGTCGATCCCCAGGGCGGCCTGGGTGTGGTTCACGCGGACGTCGACGCGCAGCACGTTGGCGGCCCCCGTCAGCCCGTTCAGGCTCGCCGCCGGGTCGACGTCGACGCGCACCCGGTAGGCGCCGAGGCCCGCCACCGCGGTGTCGTCCTGGCTGCGGGCGCCGACGTCGTCGAGCCCGTCGTAGTCGCACACGTCGTCGAAGAGGTCGCGGCTCGCCTCGGGGGCGCCGCACACCGCGCCGCCGTCGGGGTCCGCGAAGGGCCGGGCCAGGATCTCCTCGAGGTACGCCTCGGCGATCGCCGAGGCCTGGTGCTGGAGCATGGGGTCGGCGCTCCGCGCCACCACGTGGTTCACCGCCAGCAGGCTCCCCGAGACCGCGATCCCGATCACCACGATGCTGATCACCAGCTCGATCAGCGTCGCGCCACGCTCGCCGCGTCTCGTGTCCGCCGCGCGCCGCACCGTCACAGCGCCGGGTCGTGGGCGAAGCCGGTCTCTCCCACCACGAGCAGGGTCCGCGGGCCGACGCCGATGCTCACGTCCGTCACCGCGAGGGCGGCGTTGCGCGCCCGGCCCAGCGGGTCGAAGACCACCGGGCTGGTGCTGGGTGCCACCACGGTTCCCGCGGGCGGGGCGCCGGTGTAGGTGGGGTCGGCCCCGCCGGGGTGGGGCACCGCCGCCGCGAAGGCCCCGGTGCGGCAGCCCGTCCTCTGGAGCAACGAGTAGCCGGCGCCGGTGATCGTCACCTGGACGTCGCAGCCCGAGCCCACGGCTAGCTTCTGGGCGTAGCGCAGCGCCGACAGCAGGTCGTCGGAGAAGAGGCGCTCGTCGAGGTCGCGCCGGCCGAAGAAGCGGGGCACCGCCGTCGAGGCGAGCACGCCGAGGATCACGATCACCACGACGAGCTCGACGACGGTGAACCCCGCCCGCCGGGGGGTCGGGCCCATGGGGTGCCGCCCCGTGCTTTCGCGACGCGAGGGTCCCGCCCTAGGGCGTGACCACCACCCCGCCGGTCGTCGAGTTGTAGGTGACGGTCCGGACCGGCGCCGCGTCGGGCACGTAGGTGTAGGTGCAGGTCGGCGCGGCGAAGGTCGCCTGGTAGTCCTCGGTGGCACCCGTCGCCACCGTCGGGCTGCCCGGCTGGAGCACCTGGGTCCAGACCGTGACGCAGTCCGCCGCGGCGGCCACGGTGGGCCAGCCCGTGGCGTTGATCGCCACCATGGTGCCGTCCTCGAGGTCGACCGTGGCCGGGCTGCCGCTGGCGAGCCACTTGGCGTGCACGATGTTCATCGCCGCGGCGACCGCGCCGCCGGCGCCGGAGTTCTTCGCCGTGTGGGCGTCGTCGCGCAGGTCCGCGAACTTCGGCAGCGCCACGGCCGCCAGGATCCCCAGGATCACGATGACGACCACGAGCTCGATGATGGTGAAGCCGCCCTGCGACCGGCGATGCGAGCGATTCATCTCTCTTCCCCCTTGCAGACCGGTGCCGCCACCGGATGCTCCCGACTGGGTCGGTGCGGATTGGATCGGTGCAAACGCCCGAGAACGTTAGAGTGATCACGGAAAATTCCGCGCACGCTGCAACCGGCAACGGCGTCCGAAAGCGTCGCCGCGCGGGCCTCCTGGAGGCGCCTCCTGCGCACCGGCTGCGCGCTCACGAGACCCATCCGTAGTCGGCGACGCGGCGCAGTCGGGCGCCCGCCACGCCGTCCACGCCCGGGTCGAAGCGCCCGTTGCCGTTGCGGTCGTCCCAGACCAGCTCCACCCGGAAGGCCGCCCGGGCGGGGCCCGGCAGCGCGCTCCGGAAGCGGTCCGCGTAGCGCACGCGGTAGACGAGCTGGCCGCTGCGGCGGTCGAAGTACCAGCGCCCCGGCTTCACGCGCGCGGGGTCCGGGCCGTCGAGCTCTCCCAGGTAGCTCCAGGGCGGCTCGACCAGCAAATCCATGGGGTTGCTGTCCGCCAGGTCGGCGAGCGCATCGTCCTCGCCCCGGGAGACCCGGCTCAACATCTCGAGGGAGACCGCGGCCTGGAGCCCGCCCACCACCTGGGTGAGGGCCGCGCGCTCGGCCTCCACGCGCAGTGCGAGCAGCCGGCGCGCGCCGATCACCGTGAGCAGCCCGATCACGCAGATCACGATCACGAGCTCGAGGAGCGTGAAGCCCCGGCTCGCCCTACGCCCCGCGCGCTGCACCGGCCAGGTCCCACATCGGGAGGTAGACGCCCAGGGCCAGCAGCAGCACCAGCCCGCCGATGGCCACGATCAGGATCGGCTCGATGGCCTCGGAGACGCGCTTGAGCGCGTAGTCGACCTCGCCCTCGTAGTAGACCGCCACCTCGTGGAGCAGGTCGTCGAGGGAGCCCGTCTCCTCGCCGATCCCCATCATCTGGAGCACCAGGCTCGGGAACAGTCCGCTGGCCGCCGCGGTCCGGGTGATGGAGTCGCCGCGCTCGACGCCCTCGCGCAGCTCCAGCAGCCGCCCCTCGAGCCAGTGGTTGTCCACCACCGAGGCCGCGACCCGCAGCGCCTGGAGGAGCGGGATGCCCGAGCGCAGCGAGAGCGAGAGCGTGCGCGCGAAGCGAGCGAAGGTGGCCCGTTCGAGGATGCTCCCGACCACGGGCAGGCGCAGCTTGCGCCGGGACCAGACCAGCCGGCCGCGCTCGCTGCGCAGCCAGGCGCGCAGGCCGAAGAGCCCGGCCGCGGCCCCGGCGAGGAGCCAGGGCCAGTGGGCCCGGGTGAAGTCCGAGGAGCCGATCAGGATCCGGGTGGGCAGGGGCAGCTCGGCGTCGAACTCGCTGAAGATGTCCGCGAACACCGGCATCGCGAACACGTTCAGGATCCCCACCCCGATCACGATGCCCGCGATCACGATCATCGGGTAGCGGGTCGCGGCCTTGATGCGCTTGCGGGTGTCGCGGTCCACCTCGAGGTAGGAGACCAGCTGGTCGAAGGCCTCCTCGAGGCGGCCGGTCTGCTCGCCCATGTGCACCGTGCTGACGAAGATCCGCGGGAAGATCTCGTGGTGCCGGTCCAGGGCGGCGGCGAGGTCGCGACCGGACTCGAGGTCCGTCACCACCTCGCCGAGGGCGGCGACCAGGGTCTTGCTCTGGGTCGTCTCCGCGATGGCCCGGATGGCGCGCAGCAGCGGCAGGCCGGCGCGGGTCATGGTGTACATCTGGCGCGTGAAGACGATCAGGTCCTCGGAGCCCACCTTCCGGTGCTCGAGCCGCGCCTTCAGCTGGGCCAGGACGTCCGACGAGGCGTCCACGGCCTGGATCTCGATGGGGACGATCCCCGTGGCGGCGAGCTGGCCGGCGGCGGCCTCCCGCGACGCGCCGTCGATCTGGCCCACCACCGCCTCTCCGCCGCGGCGCCCGCGGTAGCGGAAGGTCGCCACGGGCTCAGTCCCCGGTCCCGGTGACGTCCACGTCGCCCACGATGCGGAACACCTCCTCGAGGCTCGTCACCCCCTGCCGGGCGTAGTCGAGGACGCAGTGGGAAAGCGGCTTCCAGCCCTTCTGCTCCCGCGCCACCCGGGCGTAGCCCGCGGTGTCCTCGCGGCGCACGGCGTCGGCGGCGGCGGGCCCCATCTCGAGCAGCTCGTAGATGCCGATGCGCCCGCGGTACCCCGTCTCGTTGCAGTAGGTGCAGCCCGCGCCGCGCTTCGTCGTCGTGTTCGCCGCCGCCTCGCCCGCGATGGCGAGCAGGGCGTTGCGCTCGGCCGGCGTCGGCACGTGGTCCGTGGCGCAGTGCTCGCAGATGCGGCGCACCAGGCGCTGGGCCAGCACCGCCCGCAGGCTGCTCGCGACCAGATAGCCCTGGGCGCCCATGTCCATCAGCCGCACCACGCTCGTGATGGCGTCGTTGGTGTGCAGGGTCGAGAGCACCAGGTGGCCCGTCATGGCCGCGCGCAGGCCGATCTGGGCGGTCTCCTGGTCGCGGATCTCGCCCACCATCACCACGTCCGGGTCCTGGCGCAGGGCCGCCCGCAGCACCCGCGCGAAGGTCAGGTCGATCTTCGGCTGCACCTGCACCTGGTTGATGCGCGCCAGGCGGTACTCGACCGGGTCCTCCACGGTGATGATCTTGCGGTCCGGCTGGTTCAGCTCGGCGAGGGCGCCGTACAGGGTGGTGGTCTTGCCGCTGCCCGTGGGCCCGGTCACCACGATCATGCCGTGGGGGTGGCGCAGCAGGCGGCGGAAGCACTGGAGCAGGGCCGGCGGCATCCCCACCTCGTCCAGGGAGAGCACGCCGGCGCTCTGGTCGAGGAGCCGCATCACCACGGACTCGCCGTAGGCCACGGGCATGGTCGAGACGCGCACGTCCACGTCGCGGCCCTTCACGCGCATGTGGAAGCGACCGTCCTGGGGGATGCGCTTCTCCGAGATGTCGAGGTGCGCCATCAGCTTGAGCCGCTGCACCAGCGCCGGCGCGATGCGCTTCTCCTTCATCACCTGCTCTTGCAGGACGCCGTCCACCCGCTGCCGGATGCGCAGCACGCTCTCGTCGGGCTCGATGTGGATGTCCGAGGCCTTGACCTGCACCGCGTCCTCGAACAGCGTGTTGAGGAGCTTCACCACCGGGGCGGCGCTCGAATCGTCGTCGGAGAGGACGTTGCCCTCGACCGCGAAGTCGCTGCTGGCGAGCTCCTCGCGCAGCTCCTGGGCGAGGTTGCTGATCTCGTCGGTGCGCCGGTAGGCGAGGTCGAGGAGCCGCAGCAGGTCCGCCTCGCGCACCACCGCCCGCTGGATGGGCCGCTTCAGCGCCGCCGCGATGTCGTCGGCGCCGAAGATGTCCGTCGGGTCCGCCATGCCGACCAGCAGCTCGTGGCCCCGGTCCTCGAGCACGATGGCGCGGAAGCGCCGCGCGTGGGTCTCCGGCAGCAGCTGGATGGTCTCGGCGTCGAAGGGGTGCTGGGCGAGGTCCACCAGCGGGATGCCGAGCTGCTCGGCCAGGAACACCAGCAGCCGGTCCTCGGTCACGAAGCCGAGCTCCACCAGGGTGCGACCCAGCTTGAGCTTGCGCTTCTTCTGCTCGGCGAGGGCCGCCTTCAGCTGGTCCTCGGAGATGACCCCCTTCGAGACCAGCAGGTCGCCGATGCGGATCTTCTTGGCCGCCATCAGTCGGCCCGGCTGCGGGCGCCGGCGCGGGGGGCAGCGGAGCGCGGCGCGTCGGTGGGGGATGCGCCGGAGGCGGGAGCGTCCGCGGGGTCTCGCGCGAGGGACGCGATGCGCTCCTCGAGCCAGGTGCGCGACGCGATCCCGAGGGCGCGCCGCCCGCGCACCGCCCCGGCGCGCCGGTAGGCCTCGAGGGCGGGCGCCTCGCGGCCCAGGGCCTCGAGCGAGATGCCGAGCCCCAGCCACCAGGCGGACCGCGTCTCGTCGCGGTCGAGCAGCGACGCGTAGAGGTCCGCCGCCTCGCCGTGACGCTCCTCGCGCTGGTACAGCGCGGCGCGCAGCGCTTCGGCGTCGACGTCCCGCGGCAGCCGTCGCGCCACCGCCTCCAGCCGCTCGATGGCGCCGGTCACGTCGCCCCGGTCGACCCGGATGCGCGCCTCGAGGGCGGCGAAGAGCTCGGGGTCCCCGGCCCGCCGGCTGCCGCGCTCGAGCAGCTCGAGCGCCGCCTCGGAATCGCCCGTGCGCGCGAGCAGCGTGGCGAGGGCCGCGCGGGCGCGGGCGTGGTCCGGGTCGAGCTCGAGGGCCTGGTGGAGCATCCGGCCGGCGTCCTGCACGTCGCCCCGCGCCGCCGCGGCCAGGCCCGCCCCGTAGGCGCGCCGCCCCTTCGCGCGGGAGCCGCCCTGGGGAGAGCCGCCCCGCACGCCGCGCCCGGGGGCCGGGAGCGGATCCAGTGCCCCGAGCTCGCGCTCGAGCGCGGCGGGGTCCGGGGCCGCGGGCGGCGCCGGGGCCGGCGCGGCCCGGGTCGCCACGGGCGGAGAAGCAGAAGTGGAAGGAGCGGGCGGTGCCGGCTCCTCCGCAGCGGGTCCGCGACGCTCCACGGGTTGCGGCGTCGTCGCGGGCTCTCCCGGGTCACCGGTCGCGGAGAACAGCTCCGAGATCCGCTCGGGCAGCACCGACTGCGCCTTCGCGCCCCCCGGCTCGGGCGCCCCCGCCGCCACCGCGGGCAGCTCCCCGCGCTGGCGCTCGGGGCGCGCGACCCGCAGCTCCACCCAGGTCGCGAAGGTCGCCACCCCCACCAGGGCCACCACGAAGATGCCCCGCGTGCGCGGTCGCACGCGCGGCGGGCTCGGCGCGGGGCGCAGTCCCTCGAGCGGGTCCTGGAGCGCGGTCTCCCGGGCGCGACGACGCTCGTCGAGGTCGCGCAGCACGTCGTTGATCAGGCTCATCCCGCGCCGCCCCCGCTGCTCCAGCGCAGTCCGCCCAGTCCGCCGAACCCGCCGAGTCGGGAGGCGCGCAGCCGGCGCGCGCCCTCGGTGTCCGAGGCGGCGCGGCGCACGTGGCGCGCCTCCACCTGGCTCTCGCCGCGGCCCCAGGCGGCCAGCAGGGCCTTGTGGCCGAGCACGTTCACCAGGCGCGGGATGCCGCCGCTCGCCCGCAGCAGCACGTCGAAGGCGCCCGAGCTGAAGAGCGGCCCGCTGCGCCGCCCCGCCACGCGCAGGCGGTGGTTCACGTAGACGGCGAGCTCCCGCCGGCCCAGGGCGCGCAGCGCGTAGGAGAACGGGATGCGCTGGCGCAGCTGGCGCAGGGAGGGCTGGGCCAGCTTGTGGTCCAGCTCGGGCTGCCCGAACAGCACCACCTGGAGCAGCTTCTTCTGCTCCGTCTCCAGGTTCGTCAGCAGCCGCACCGCCTCGAGGGCGTCCTCGGAGAGCACGTGGGCCTCGTCCAGGAGCAGCACCGCCTGGCGGCCCTCGGCGTCGAGCTGCACCAGCAGCCGGGTCAGCTCGCGCAGGGCGCGGTAGCGGTCCGCGGGCGCCTCGAAGCCGAGCTCCTCGGCCACGGCGCCGATCACCGAGTCGGCGTCGCTCGGCGGGTGGGGCACGTAGGCGGTCACGAACTCCGGCCCGAGCTGGCACATCAGCTTCCGGCACAGCAGCGTCTTCCCGGTGCCGACCTCACCGGTGATCTTCACGAAGCCCTCGCCCGAGCGCAGCGAGAACAGCAGCAGGTTGAGGGCCTCGCGGTGGGCCGGCGAGGCCAGGAAGTAGCCGGTGTTGGGCGTCAGCGAGAAGGGCGGCTCCAGCAGGCCGAAGTGGTCCAGGTACATGCGGCGAGTCTCGATGGTCGCGTCCGGCGCCCTCGTCACGCTCGTCGGGGTGGTCTTGGCGTCTCGTCTCGTCATCGCAGCGGGCTCCAGCCGTCGTTGTCGAGCAGGCGCTGCACGCGCTCGCCGACCCGCGGCCTCTCGATGCGTTGCTCCACCCGGCGCAGCTCCGGAGTCCAGCCGTCGTGCTCGATCACCCGGGGCCGGATCAGGATCACCAGCTCGCTCTTGTTCGCGAGGGTCTCGCGCTGGCCGAACAGGTTCCCGAGCCAGGGGATGCGCCCCACGCCGGGCAGCGACGCCCGGCGGTCGGCGTCGGACTCCTCCATCAGGCCGCCGATCACCACCACCTGCCCGCTGCGCGCCCGCACGATCGTGTCGGACTCGCGGATCGTGCTGAAGGCGAGGGGCAGGGTGAGCTCGTCGTCGCCGAGCGTGATGGTCTTGGTCTGGTCCACCACGCTGCTGATCGAGGGATGCACGTGGAGGATCACGTCTCCGTCCGAGGCGATCTGGGGCAGCACGTCCAGCGCGATCCCCGAGAAGAAGGGCGTCAGCGTGACCTCCGGCGCGGTCGTGGTGGCGCCGGCCCCGGTCACGGTGGTCTGGGAGACGTCGGTGACGAAGAACTCGTCGCTCCCGACCTTGATCACCGCCTTCTGGTTGTTCATGGTCGAGACCACCGGGCTCGAGAGCACGTGCACGTCGCCCTGGGTCTCGAGCAGCTCGATGAAGGCCGTGAAGTCGCTGATGTCGAGGGCCGCGGAGAACACCCCGCCGAAGGCCGAGGTGTCCGTGTTCGACGGGAAGGTCGGGCTGGTCGGGTCGAGCAGGCCGGCGTTGCCGGCGATCTCCGAGACGCCGTCGTCGAAGAAGGTGCCGCCGCCGGTCTGGCCGAACAGCGCCGACTTGGTGCCGTAGTCGACCAGCGCCGCCCAGTTGACGCCGGCCCGGAAGCCGTCGTCGAGCATCACCTCGAGGAGCGTCGCCTCCAGCACCACCTGGCGCTCGAGGTTGCTCTGGGTGTCGCCGAGGAAGTCCTCGACGGCTCGCAGCTCGTCGGGCATGGCGCGCACCAGCACGATGCTCGCCTGGGGCATCACCACCACCGAGCGCCCCTCGCCGCCACCGATGATGGCGCCCAGGCTGGTCTCCAGCGTGGTCCAGAGCTCCATCTCGCTGTCGGTCCGCACCAGGCTGCTCTCGAGCACCCCGGCGCCGCTCTGGGTGCCGGAGGTCGTGGTGGGGCCGCCGAAGTTCTGGCCCTGACCCTGGCCCTGCAGGCCGTTGTCGCCGAACTGCTCCGAGAGCTGGCCCGAGCTCACCCGGGTCTGGGACAGGCCGGTGCGGGCCATGTGGAGGTAGTCGACCTGGAAGATGCGGGCCTGGATGGCGGCGGGCAGGACGTGGAAGCCCCGCGGCCGGCGCCGGAAGCCGTAGCCGTAGACGTCGCGCACCGTCTCCAGGATCTCGGGCACGGTCACGTCGCGCAGCGAGAGCGAGATGCGTCCCGCCACGTCCGGGTGGACCACGACGTCGTAGCGGGTGCCCTCCACGAGGTTCATGAAGAAGGCTCGAGCCGGCACCTCGTGGACGGCGACGTCGAAGCGCACGTCCTCGTCGAGGGGCGGCGCGGGCAGCTCGAGGGGCGGCAGCAGCGCCTCGCGCACCGCCTCGGGCACCACCGAGCGCTCGTGCGTCCGCTCCGCGACGGCGTCCGCCGTCTCCGTCGCGCCCGGGGCGTCGGGGGCGCCGGGCCCCCGCGTGCCCGCGCACGCCAGCAGCAGCGCCACCGCGCCCGCCACGCCCGCGATCCGAGTGATTCCCGCAAACCTCATCGCTCGTTCCCCGGCTCTCCGGGAACGCGATCCCCGGCCAGCTTCAAGACCCAGTCCCCCTCGGCGTCGCGCAGGCGCACGCCCGAGAGCTCGATGCCGACGATGCGCGCCGACCCCACACGGTCGCCGAGCCCGAGCCGGCGGCCGTCGATCACGGCGATGCGCTCACTGCGCGAGATGAAGACCGACTGGAGGCGCGCTCCCGGGCCCGCGCCCGGCGTCGCCGTCGCCTCGCCGGCGAGGCCCGGTGCGAGGAGCTCGGGCCGGGTCGGATCCGCGAGCTCCGCCTCCGCCACGCTCCCCGGCATTCCCAGCGCGCCCGCGAGCAGGGCGGCCGGCCAGAGCGTTCCGCGAGATCGCCTAGACACCGATCCAGTCCTCCTGGCTGCTGAGCGTGTAGGCGCGGATCGTGGCGCGGCCGCGCGGGTACTCCTCGACCTCGTAGTGGAGCCCCTCCCAGAAGAAGTCCCAGGGCAGCGCCTCGAGGGCCTCGAGGTAGGCGAGGGTGCTCAGGTAGCGGCCCTGGAGCTCCACCTCGAAGGCGTGCTTGAACACGCCCACCGCCGCGCCCGGCTTCGCGCCCGCGTCCGCGCTCCCGGCCAGCAGCGGCTCGGCGCCCAGGTTCTCGACGCGCACGAGCACCAGGTCCGTGTGCTCGGCGAGCACGTCCTCGAGGAAGCGCGCCATCTCGGGCGGCGAGATCATCGCCACGGTGTGCTGGCGGATGCGCTCGTCCACGCCGCGGATCTGCCGGCGCAGATCCTCGGTCCGCGTCTCGAGGGCCGCGTTAGGATCGTTCTCGTGGGCGGCGCGGATCCTGGCGGCCTCGACCTCGAGCTCGGCCAGCTCCTGCTCGAGCTGTCCGGTCTCGGAGGCGAGCTCGGTGCGCCGCTGCGCCGCGGGATCCATCAGCAGCAGGGTCCAGAGCGTCACCACCACGGCGAGTGCGCCGACGGCCAGCACCACCCGCTCCCGGGGCTCCCGGGCGTCGAGCCAGGCCTCGACGGCCTCGATCCGGACCCGCAGCTCCTTCATCGCGGCTCCTCCCCGGCGTCGTCGTCCTCGGCGCGGGTGCGCGCGCTCCAGTCGATGCGGCCCGGCTGGTCGATCGAGCGCTCCATGCGCAGCGAGCGGAACTCGCTGCCCGCGAAGGCGTCCTCGTCGCCCAGGGCCTGGAGGAAGCGCGGCACCTGGGCGGCGTCGAGGGCGCTGCCCTCGAGCACCAGCTCGCCGCCGCCGGCCTCGATGCGCACCGTCCGCAGCCACAGCCCGTCCACGCGACGCCGCGCGATGCCGGTCACGTGGCCCGAGAAGCCCCGGGTGTTGCCGAGGCTCTGGTTCGAGAGCAGGCCCAGCAGGCGCAGCTTCGCGGCGCGCTCCTGCTCGAGGTCCGCCACCCGTGCCTCGAGGGCGGGATCGACCTCGGCGGCGGGGTACAGCGTGGCGAGCTCCGTCACGCGGGTGGACTCCGCGCCGCGCTCGGCGCGCAGCGTCTCGACCCGCTCCACCGCGGCGGCGTTGCGCCAGGCGGCGAGCCCCCAGACCGCGCCGAGCAGGGCCACGACGCCCGCGAGCCCGGCCGCCATCAGCGCGGCGGCGAAGGGCGGGCGCACCTTCTGGAAGCGCAGCTGGTAGAGGTCCACCTGCTGGGCGGGCGCGGCGTCGCCGGCGTCGTTGCGCAGCGCGCCGCCGAGGGCGGCGAGGCAGCGGCCCTGGAGCGACTCGGGCAGCGCGTCCGACGGCACGAGATCGTCGAGGGCGAGGCCGCGCACGCCGGTGCTAAGGTGCTTCTCCAGATAGGGCAGCAGCCCGGGCACCGGCTCCTCGAGCGGGGCCAGGGCGAGCTGGGCGATGGGGGTCTGGCCGAGCTGGCTCTCGTAGTAGTCGAGGGAGCGCTGGATCTCGAGCACGAGCCCGTCGAAGGCCTCGTTGGCGGCGGGCTCCTCGATGCCCGGGCCGAGATCGAAGGCCCCGGGGTCCTCGGCGCCCGGGGTGCCGGGGTCGGGCACGGGCTCGCGCACCAGCGCGTCGAGGCCGGTCTCGACGCCGCGGGCCAGGTAGAGGCTCCCGCCCTGGGTCATGCTGAGCAGCCCGCCGCGGCGCCCGAGGCGCAGCAGGGCGAGGCCCTGCTCGTCCTCGGGCACCCGCGCGGCCAGGTTGCGCAGGGCGAGCTCCCCCACCTCGACGGCCGCGAGGGCGAGGCCCGCCTCCTCGACGGCCGAGACCACGCGCTGCACCACCTCGCTGCGCGCCGTGGCGACGTAGAGGCGGCTCGGGCGGCCCGGCTTCTCGGGGAGCGGGAACTGGTCGACCACCGCCTCCTCGATGGGGAAGTCGATCAGGTCCTTGACCAGCCAGTGGGCGGCGGCGGGGAGCTCGTCGGGCTCGACGTCGGGCGCGTCGAGGAGCCGCAGCCCGTAGCGGCCCGGCGGCAGGACGGCGACGCAGCGCATGCCGGCGAGGCCGTGGTCGCGCACGGCGGCGGCGAGCACGGCCGGCAGCTCCGCGGCGTCCTCACAGGGCCGGAACTCGCACAGGTCGAGGCGCCCGGCGTCCTCGGGCCCCGACGCCGAGAGGCGCACCATCGCCACGCCGTCGCCACGCAGCTCGAGCCCGACCACGCCTTTGCGTGCGGGCTTGCGGCGCCAGCGATCCAGCAGCGACATGTCCCCTCCCGGTACTCCGGAACCGGCCGTCGGAATCAGCCTTCCGGAAACGCCTCGCGATGCTCCTCTCGCGACAGCCCCAGGGCCTCGAGGATCTTGCGTTTGGTGGGAAGCCGGCAGGCGTTGCCGCGCTCCACGCTCCAGATCGTGCGCAGCGAGACGCCGGCGCGCTCCGCCAGCTCCTCGCGAGTCATCAAGCGATCCTCGCGAAGCTCTCTCACCCGGTTCGCCACGCGACTCCGCGCGTGCGCCGACCCCTCACCCAAGACGCGAATGCCTCCTGTTCCCTGCGTCGCACACGCGTCGTGGCTGCGGGGAACGATCCTGCGACCTTCGTCGGTTATCGGCGCAAGCCCGCGGCAACTGACGGGAAATGGGCGGTCGCGTCGCGGCGATGCGCAGCTCTGCAGCGTTGTTCCGACGCGCGCTGCGACGTGTCTCCGGATGCGGTCGTCGGGTGTTCCCGGTACACTCGAAAGAGATGCGCATCCGTGATTACCGCGCGTTGCCCCTCGTCGGGCTCGCTCCCCGGGTCGCCGCGCTCGCCCTCGCCGGTGCCCTCGCAGGCGCCCTCGGTTGTGGTGGCACGGAGATCTACGACGCCGAGGGCGTCGTGGAGGAGGTGCAGCCCGACACCGGTGCCCACGGCCAGGTCGTGGTCGCCCACGAGGACATCCCGGGCCTGATGCCCGCGATGACGATGAACTTCGACGTCGCGGACCCGGCGCTGCTCGCGAAGCTCTCCCCGGGCCAGCGCATCCGCTTCGAGCTGGCCTACGACCGCCGCAGCTACCGCATCGTGAGCGCCGAGGTGCTCGAGGGCGGCGGCGTCGGCGCGGAGGGCCGGCGCGCCCGGCTCGCCAACCTGGCGCGCAACGCCTCCCCGGCGCCCGACTTCAGCCTCATCGACCGCGACGGCGCCACGGTGTCGAGCGCGGACCTGCGCGGCAAGGTGCTGCTGGTGGACTTCATCTACACCCGCTGTCCGGGGCCCTGTCCGACCCTCACCGGGGTGCACCTCGAGGCCTGGAAGGCGCTGCCCGACGACCTGCGGGATCGCGTCCGCTTCGTCTCCATCAGCATCGACCCCGAGCACGACACTCCCGAGGCCCTCGACGCCTACGCGAAGGCCCGGGGCGCGGACCGGCCCGGCTGGTCGTTCCTGACCGGCGAGACCGAGCGCGTCGAGGAGGTGCTGCGCGGCTTCGGGATCGGCAAGGTGCTCGAGCCCGACGGCGAGATCGACCACATCGTGGCCACCTTCCTGGTGGACCCCGAGGGCCGCATCGTGAAGCGCTACGTCGGCCTCGAACACGAGGCCTCGGCGCTGGCCCTCGACCTCACCGCCCTGGCCTCGGCCCTGGGAGCCGGCTGAGCCCCGTGGCCCCGCCCCGCACCAGCGACGTCCTCGTGGTGGGCGGGGGCGTGATCGGCTGCGCGGTGGCTTGGTTCCTGGCCCGCGAGGGCGTGGCGGTGACGCTCCTCGAGCGCGGCGAGATCGCGGGCCAGGCCTCGGGGGCCGCGGCGGGCATGCTGGCGCCCCTCGCCGAGGCCGACCTCGGGACGCCGACGGGCCGGGTCTTCCTGCGCTGGGGACGCCACAGCCTCGAGCGATTCCCCGGCCTCGTCGAGGAGCTGGGCGAGAGCTCGGGCGTCGATCCCGAGTTCCGGCCCTCGGGCCTGCTGCGCGTCGCCGGCGACGAGGCCGCGGCCGCCGTGCTCCGCGAGCGCGCCGCCGCGCTGGGCGAGGGTCTCGTCTGGCTCGACCGCGAAGAGGCGCGCCTGCTCGAGCCCCAGCTCTCGCCCGAGGTCGCCGGTGCGCTCCACTCGCCACGGGAGTGCCACGTGCGCAGCCCGCTGCTGGTGCGCGCCTACGCCCAGGCGGCGGCGCGCCACGGCGCCCACATCGAGGCGGGGGCGCCGGTGATGGCGCTCGCCCGCGAGCGCGCCCGGGTGGTGGGCGTCGAGACGCCGGCGGGCCGCCTCACCGCCGAGCACGTCGTGCTCTGCACCGGGAGCTGGACGCCGTCGCTCGCGGCGGGCCTGCCCGAGCTGCCCGTCGCGCCCGTGCGCGGCCAGATCGTCTCCCTCGACGCGCCGGATCCCCCGCCCGCGCGCATCCTGTGGGGTGGCTCGACCTATGTGGTCCCCAAGCCCGACGGCAGCGTGGTGGTGGGCGCCACCGAGGAGCACGTGGGCTTCGACCGCCGCGTCACCGCCGAGGGCGTGCGCAGCCTCCTCGCCGAGGCGGCGCGCTGGGTGCCGGCGCTGGCCGACGCGAGCTTCCGCAGCGCCTGGGCGGGGCTGCGCCCCGAGACCCCGGACCACCTGCCCCTGGTGGGCCCGGTCCCCACCGTGGACGGGCTGCTGGTGGCGGCGGGCCACTTCCGCAACGGCGTGCTGCTCTCCCCCGCCACGGGCGAGATCGTCCGCGACGCCGTCCTCGGCAAGGGCTGGGCCGAGCCCGCCTTCCTGCCCGAGCGCTGGATGCGCCCCTCCCCGAGCGCCGGATGAGCGAGCCTCCGGTGGGCGACGCCCCGCGCAAGCCGCGCCGACCGCTCTGGCTGCTGGTGGTGGCCGCGCTCCTGATGCTGCTCTTCAGCGCCTGGCGCGCCTGCGCCTGAGGCTCAGCGCGACCGCGGGTCCTCGAGCCCGTCGAGGTGGTGCACGCGGTTGAAGCCCTCGAGCACCCACACCGCGCCGCTCGCCACGGGCACGGCGCGCAGGCGGGTGATGCCCGTCCAGTCGGCCGAGAAGCGCATCCACGCCCAGGGCACCGGATCCACGCCGAGCAGGTGGGACAGGATCACGGCGTTGGTGCCCTCGTGGGCGACGATCAGCAGCCGCGCGGCGGCGTCGGGCAGCCGCCACAGCCGGTGCCCGCCGTCCTCGTGGACGCCCAGCGCGTGGTCGCCGACCAGCAGGCTCTCGATGCCGCCGGAGACGCGCTCGGTGAAGTGGCGGAAGGACTCGCCGCCGGGCAGGCCGTCCCACCAGTGCTCGAGCTCCCGGGCCCGGGCGGCGGCGAAGAAGTGCTGCACCTCCTCGGCGGTGCTGCCCTCCATGCGCGGCAGGCGCAGCTCCGCCAGCCAGGACTCCACGCGCGGCTCGACGCCGAGCTTCTCGGCGATGGGCGCCATGGTCTCCACGGCGCGGCGCAACGGGCTCACGTAGACGCCGTCGAAGCGCTCGCCGGCCAGCGCGTCGGCGGTGCGCCGGGCCTGGGCGTGGCCGAAGGCCGTGAGCTCCGGGTCGTCGACGGCGAGGCCGCCGGGCTCCCAGTCCGGCTGCCCGTGGCGCACCAACACGATCTCCATCGAGGCCTCCTCGGACCGTGGAGGGTACCCGCTCTGCTACCGTGCGCTGCCGTGTCCGGCCCCGGCTCCCAGCGCGTCACGTTCCTGTGCCTCGGCACCATGGGCTTCCCCATGGCGGGGCACCTCGCGCGCGCGGGCCACGCGGTCGCGGTCTGGAACCGCACCGGCGCCCGGGCCGAGCGCTGGGTCGCCGAGCACGGCGGGCGCCGGGCGGCCTCGCCCGCCGACGCCGCCGAGGGCGCCGACGCGGTGCTGCTGTGCGCCGGCAACGACGACGACGTGCGCGAGGTCGTGCTCGGCGACGCGGGGGCCCTCGCCGGAACCGGCCGCGGCGCCCTGCTCGTCGACCACACCACCACCTCGGCGGAGCTCGCCCGGGAGCTCGCTGCCGCGGCGGCGGCGCGCGGGGTCGCGTTCCTCGACGCCCCGGTCTCCGGCGGCGAGGACGGCGCGAAGCGCGGCGCCCTCACCGTGATGGTGGGCGGCGAGGCCGAGGGCTTCGCCCGGGCCGAGCCGCTGATCGCCGCCTACGCGCGCCGCTGCGTCCGCATGGGTCCGGCGGGCAGCGGGCAGCTCACCAAGATGGTGAACCAGATCTGCATCGCGGGCCTCCTCCAGGGCCTCGCCGAGGGCCTCGCCTTCGCGGAGCGCGCCGGCCTCGACGCGAAGCGGGCCGTGGAGGTGATCTCCCAGGGCGCCGCCCAGTCCTGGCAGATGGACCACCGCGCCGCCACGATGCTCGAGGACCGCTTCGACTTCGGCTTCGCGGTGGACTGGATGCGCAAGGACCTCGGCATCGCGCTGGCCGAGGCCGAGCGCAACGGTGCCCGGCTCCCGGTGGCCGAGGTGGTGGACCGCTTCTACGCCGAGCTCCAGGAGCGGGGCGGCGGGCGCCTCGACACCTCGAGCCTGATCCGGCGGCTGCGCTAGGAGGCTGACCCGAGAGGGTCAGGCGACGACGCGAGAGACTCCGCGAAGCGGGCTCGCAGCTAGCTGAGCGAGCCCTCCGGGCTCGCTTTGCGGCGGAAGCCGACCCAGCCTGGGTCGGCCTCCTAGGAGGCCGCCGCCACCTCCACCGGGATGCCGTTCAGCACGGCGTTGCCCGAGGGCACGTCGAGGTGGTCCTCGTCGGTGAGGAGGTTCGAGTTCACGCCGGGCTGGTGGCGCTGGGCGACCGTGAGGCCGACGCCCTCGGCCGCGTGACCGAAGCCGTGGGGCAGGCTCACGACGCCGGCCATCATCTCGTCGCTCAGCCGGACCGGAGCCACCACCTCGCCGACCCGCGAGCGCACCCGCGCGCGGTCGCCCTCGGCGAGGCCCAGCCGGCGCGCGTCCTCGGGGTTCACGAGCAGGGTGCAGCGGTCGGGCCCCTTGGCCAGCGCGTGCACGTTGTGCATCCAGGAGTTGTTCGAGCGGACGTGGCGGCGCCCGATCAGCACGAAGGGCGCCTCGCTCCCGGCCGCGAGGGCGGCGCGCAGCCGCGCCAGGTCCTCGAGGACCAGCTCCGGCGCCAGCTCGATGGCGCCGCTCGCCGTGTCGAGGAACTCCGGCAGCCGCGGCTCGAGGGCGCCCAGGTCGACGCCGTGCTGCTGCGCCGCCAGCTTGGCGAGGGAGAGGCCCTCCGCGGCGTCGTCGAAGCGGTCGCCCCAGGGCCCGGCCCGCAGCATCCCGTCGAGCAGCCGCTCGGGGCCGCGCCAGGGCTCGAGGCGCTCGCGGGCCTCCTCGGGGGTCAGGTCCGGGCAGGCGGTGCCCGGACCGACGGTGCTCTCGAGGAGCTTCGCCAGGGTCATCTCCTCGAGGGTCGCGGCGGTGGTGCCGTTCACCCGGGCGCCGATCTCGAGCAGCACCTCCCACAGGTCCCGGGAGCCTTCGGGCGCCTCGAACACCGCCGGCGACCACTTCGCCGTGTTGCGCACCGAGAGCTGGTGGAAGGCGACGTCGTAGTTGGTGTGCTCGAGGTGGCTCGTGGTGGGCAGGATCACGTCCGCGAAGCGCGTGGTCTCGTTCCGGTAGATGTCGACGGACACCATGAACTCGAGGCTCGCCAGCGCCCTGGCGAGGCGGTCCCCGTTGGGCGTGGAGAGCACGGGGTTGCCCGCCACGGTCACCAGGGCGCGCACGCCCTCGGTGCCCCGCCCGTCGATCTCCTCGGCGAGCGCCGCCACGGGCAGCTCGCCCAGGAACTCCGGCAGCTCGCGCACGCCGCTGCGCCAGCGCGCGTAGGGGATGCGGCCCTTGCGGCGCGGCACGTCCTCGGCGGGGCCGTGGGCCGGCCGCGCGAACATCGCACCGCCCGGACGGTCGAGGTTGCCCGTCACCACGTTCAGCACGTCCACCGCCCAGCTCGCCAGGGTGCCGAACTCCTGGGTACAGGTGCCGATGCGGCCGTAGCAGGCGGCGCTCGGCGCCGCGGCGAAGGCCCGCGCGAGGGCGCGGATGCGCTCCGCCGGGATCCCCGTCGGGCCCTCCACCGCCTCGGGCGTGAAGTCCCGGGCCACGCGCTCCACCGCGTCGACGCCGCGGGTGAACGCGGCCAGCCGCCCGAGGGCGACGCGGTCCTCGGCGAAGAGCACGTTCACCAGGGCGAGGAGCAGGAAGGCGTCGCCGCCCGGCCGGATGAACAGGTGCTCGTCGGCGATCCGCGCGGTCTCGCTGCGCCGCGGGTCCACCACCACGAGGCGCCCGCCGCGCTCGCGCAGCCGGCGCAGCCGGCCCGGCACGTCCGGCGCCGTCATCAGGCTGCCGTTCGAGGCCAGGGGGTTCGCGCCCAGCACGAGCAGGAAGTCGGTGCGGTCGAGGTCGGGCACCGGCACCGCGAGGGGCGCGCCGAACATGGCGCAGCAGGTCAGCATCTTGGGCAGCTGGTCGACGCTGCTGGCCGAGAAGCGCCAGCGCGTGCCGAGCGCCCGCTGGAAGGTCGGCATGAAGAGCGCCGAGCCGAGGTCGTGGGCGTTGGGGTTCCCGAGGTAGGTCGCGATGGCGTTCGGGCCGTGGGACTCGCGGATCTCGCGCAGCCGCCCGGCGACGAGGTCGAGGGCCTCCTCCCAGCCGATCTCGCGGAAGCTGCCGTCCACCCGCCGCAGCGGCGCGCGCAGGCGGTCCGGGTCCTCGTGCAGGCCCTTCAGGCCGTAGGCCTTGGGGCAGAGGTAGCCGCGGCTGAAGGCGTCGTGCTCGTCGCCCCGGATCGTGCGCACGCTCCCGGCGGCGCGGTCGACCTCGATCGAGATGCCGCAGTGGGCCTCGCACAGCGGGCAGCTGCGATGGACGACGTCGGTCATGGGGATGCCTCCGCCCCGGAGCCTACCACCCCCTTTCACGCCGGGCCCCAGCCGCTAGATTCCGCCGCCGTGGCACACGAGTTCGTCTACACCATGCAGGATCTGCGCAAGGTCGTGGGCTCCGACCGCGTGATCCTCGACGGCATCACCCTGGCCTTCCTGCCCGGCGCGAAGATCGGCGTGCTCGGCGCCAACGGCGCGGGCAAGAGCTCGCTGCTGCGCATCATGGCGGGTCTCGACGGGGAGTTCCTCGGCGAGGCGAAGCCGAGCCCCGGGGTCCGCGTCGGCTACCTGCCCCAGGAGCCCGAGCTCGACCCCGAGCGCGACGTGCGCGGCAACGTGGAGGACGGCCTCGCCGAGTGGCGCGACATGCTCCAGCGCTTCGAGGCGATCTCGGCCCGCTTCGCCGAGCCCCTCGACGAAGACGAGATGAACAAGCTCCTGGCCGACCAGGCGGCGCTCCAGGACCAGATCGACGCCGCCGGGGCCTGGGAGCTCGACCGCACCCTCGAGGTGGCGATGGACGCGCTGCGCCTGCCGCCCGGGGACGCCGACGTCTCCAAGCTCTCGGGCGGCGAGCGGCGCCGCGTGGCGCTGTGCCGCCTGCTGCTCCAGAAGCCCGACCTGCTGCTCCTCGACGAGCCCACCAACCACCTCGACGCCGAGTCCGTGGCCTGGCTCGAGCGCTTCCTCCAGGAGTACCCGGGCACCGTCGTCGCCGTCACCCACGACCGCTACTTCCTCGACAACGTGGCGGGCTGGATCCTCGAGCTCGACCGCGGCCGGGGCATCCCCTACCAGGGCAACTACTCGGGCTGGCTCGAGCAGAAGCAGAAGCGCCTCGACGTCGAGGGCAAGCAGGCGGGGGCCCGCAAGCGCACCCTCCAGCGCGAGCTCGACTGGATCCGCATGACCCCGCGCGCCCGCCAGGCCAAGAGCAAGGCGCGCATCAACGCCTTCGAGGCCCTGCGCGCCGAGGAGGAGCAGCGCGCGCCGGAGAGCGTCGAGATCCACATCCCGCCGGGGCCCCGCCTCGGCGACGTGGTGGTCGAGGCCACCGACCTCTCCAAGGGCTACGGCGACCGGCTGCTGATCGACGACCTGAGCTTCTCCCTGCCCCCGGGCGGCATCGTCGGGGTGATCGGCGCCAACGGCGTGGGCAAGACGACGCTCTTCCGCATGCTGGTGGGCGACGAGCAGCCCGACGCCGGCGCCATCCACGTGGGCGAGACCGTGTCCCTCGCCTACGTGGACCAGAACCGCGCCACCCTCGACCCGGAGCGCACGGTGTTCCAGGAGGTCTCGGGCGGCGAGGAGCGCATCAAGGTCGGGCGCCGCGAGATCCCCGCCCGGGCCTGGGTGGCCTCCTTCGGCTTCCGCGGCGCCGACCAGCAGAAGAAGTCCGGCGTGCTCTCCGGCGGCGAGCGCAACCGGCTCCAGCTCGCCAAGCTGCTGCGCAGCGGCGGCAACGTGCTGCTCCTCGACGAGCCCACCAACGACCTCGACGTCGACACCCTGCGCGCCCTCGAGGAGGCGCTGCTGGGCTTCGCGGGCTGCGCCGTGGTGATCTCCCACGACCGCTGGTTCCTCGACCGCATCGCCACCCACATCCTGGCCTTCGAGGGCGACAGCCACGTCGAGTGGTTCGAGGGCAACCACCAGGACTACGAGGCGGACCGCCGCAAGCGCCTGGGCGCCGAGGCCGACCAGCCCCACCGCGTGCGCTTCAAGAAGCTCGACGCCTGAGCCCGGAGCGCAGGACGCCCGGGCCCGGAGGCCCGGGCTCCACCCCTACTCGATTCCAGGCGGGGAACCTACTCGGTCCGGTCGAGGAACTCCGCGAGCGCCGCGCCCTGCTCGCCGCCGCGCAGCTTCTCGAAGGCCGCGGCCTCGAGCTGCCGGGCGCGCTCCCGGGAGAGCCCGAGCTTCTCGCCGATCTGCTGCAGCGTGTGCTCGGGCCCGCCGTCGAGGCCGAAGCGCCAGGTGAGGATGCGCCGCGAGCGCTCGTCGAGGCGCTCGAGCCCGTGCTCGAGGGCGCCCTCCAGGCGGGTCGCGTCGAGGTCCTCCACCGGCGACGCCACGCCGGGATCCTCCACGAAGTCCTCGAGGCGGCGCGCCCGCTTCGAGTCGCCCCCGCGCACCTCGGCCTCGAGGCTGACGGGCTCCGACGCGATGCGGTCGAGCTCCTCGATGCGCTCCGTGGGCACCTCCATCGCCTCGGCGATCTCCTCGGTGGTGGGATCGCGCTGGAGCTTCGCGCCGAGCTCCTCCCGGGCGCGGGCGTACCAGCGCAGCGCGTCGTGGTGGTGGCTCGGCACGCGGATCGTGCGCGAGTGGTTCTGGATCGCGCGGATCAGCGCCTGGCGGATCCACCACACCGCGTAGGTGGAGAACTTGAAGCCGCGCCGCCACTCGAACTTCTCCACGGCGCGGATCAGGCCCGCGTTGCCCTCCTGGATCAGGTCCGGGAAGGGCAGGCCCATGTTGCGGAAGTCCTTCGCGACCGCCACGACCAGCTTGAGGTTGTGCCAGACGAAGCGGTTCGCCGCCTCGCCCATGCGCTCGTGGGCGTCCTCCACGGCGCGCACGCGCTCGAGGAGCGTCGCCTCGGGCAGCCCCGCCTCGGCCTCGAGGGCCCGGCGCCGCTTCGCGACGGCGGCGAGCTGCCGGCGGCGCCGGGCGCGGCCGGCCTCGCTGCGCGGCGCGCGCCGGGCCGAGCGCAGCTCGGTCTCCTCGTCGGCCAGGGCCGCCGCGCGCTGGCGCAACGCCAGCACCGGACCGCGCAGGCTGCGCAGCAGGCGCAGCGAGAGGTCCGCCTCGAGCAGGTGGCGGGTGATGCGCTCGTCGATCCGCTCGAGCTCCGGGGCGTCGATCCCGGCGGTCTCGGCGCGGCGCTCGCGGCGCCGCACCAGGCGCTCCACCTTGGAGAGGCATGCGTCCACCTGGACCGCGCTCTCCGCGGGGCCGGCTCCGAAGGACTCGGAGAGGCGCGCCGTGGTGCGCTCGCTCGCGGCGAGCTCGCGCCACTGCCGCACGGTCTCCCGCGCCACCCAGGGCAGCGACAGCAGCGCCGCCCGGAAGGCGTGGGTCGCCGCCTCCACCTCCTTGGCGATGAGGGTCTCCTCCTCGCGGGTCAGGGTGGGGATCGGCGCGATCTCGGCGAAGTACGCGCTCAGGCTCTCCGGGCTCATTCCTTGCTCTTCCCTCCAGGGTCGTTTCCGATGGCCCGCCGTCGGGCCACGCGCTCCGGCCCGGCGCCGTGGGGCACCGGGACCTCGTTCTCTCGATGGGGCGCTTGCGATCGATCCGACTCGCCGAGTGGCGCGCCCGGGGGGCGGTCGCGCCGTCGGGAAGGCCGCCAGGATCGCCAGCCACGGCCTGCCCTCTCACTCGGACGCCGGCGGGAGCCCACCGGCAGCGACGCCTGTCGACGCGTCGATGCCCACTTAGATGCCGCATGTTGGAGCAAAGTTCACCCCAGCCGTCTCGGCGGGCCTTTTCCCCGCGGGGAGCTGGCGCCCGCACCAGGATGCCGGCTATTCCGCTTGGAACCCCGGCCCTCACCGAAGGTTTACGATGTTCTCCGCGTTTTGGTTCGCAACCCGGCCCCGGACCCTGGGAGCCGCCCCCCACCGGGCGGTCGTGGGGCTCGCCACCCTCCTCTGGATCGCCGGCTGCGCGGCACCGGTCGCGATGCCGGTCACGCATCCGAGCCTGCGCGCCGCGGACGTGGATGCCGCGGCGGGCTTCGAGACGCCGCCGGTCCTGCGCGCCAGCGAGCTGTGGCCCGCCGAGGTGCTACAGGGCCCACGCCACCGCGTCCGCGAGGAGGTGCCGACCGACGGCTTCGCCCGGCACTACCGGATCGAGTCGGACTTCGGCGCCTTCGAGGCCCACGGCGACGACATGCTGCGCACGCGCCTCGCCGAGATCGAGGCCCTCGCGACCCTCGAGTCCATGAGCCGCAGCCAGGACTTCGCGGCCGCGGTGGGGGAGGGGCTGAAGAGCCCCTTCGTGGCCACCTGGAACCTGATCCGCCGGCCCGTGGACTCGATCACCGGCATCCCGGTGGCGGCCTGGGAGCAGATCCAGCGCACCGCCGCCCTGGCGCGCTCCGAGCGCGGCGAGTTCGAGTCCCGGGCCTTCCGCGAGTTCATCGGCTTCGAGTCGCGCAAGCGCGAGCTCGCCCACCGCCTGGGCGTCGACCCCTACTCGTCGAACCCGGTGCTCCAGCGCGAGCTCAACCGCTTCGCCTGGGCGGCCTTCGCGGGGGGGCTGGCCTTCCGGCTGGTGCCCTTCCGCGAGGTGGGGGAGGGCGAGCCCGGCGCCGCGCACGGCGGGGAGGCGCGGCTGCGCGACCACTCGCCCGAGGACCTGCGCCGGCTGAACCGCATCGAGCTCGCCGTGATGGGGGTCGAGGAGGAGCTCGCCGACGCGTTCCTCGCTCAGCCCTGGTTCTCGCCCCGCCGCCAGACGCTGCTCGTGGGAGCCCTCGCCGCTCTCGACCGCGCGGCGGACCGCGAGCGCTTCGTCGAGGCCTCGCTCCGGGCCCGGGCCGAGTTCGACGCGCTGTTCTTCCAGCGCGGCGCCGAGCTGCTGGCGGCCTGGGACCGCGGCGAGGGCCGCGCCCGCCGGCTCGTCGCCGTGCGCCGGACCGTGGGCGCGCTCGACGCCGAGGGCCGCCTGGTGGTCCCGATCCTGGTGGACCACGTGGTCTGGACCGGGCCCACCGAGGACTTCTGCCGGGACCTGGCCGAGCGCGTAGCGGGCGAGGTCGGGGCCGGCGACGTCGAGCTGCTGCTCTCGGGCTCGGTCTCGCCGGCGGCGCGGGAGCGCATGGAGGCCCTGGGGCTCGCGGTGACCGAGCGCGCCTTCGAGCAGCTCGCCGCCGCCGCGCCCGATCCCGAGGAGGCGCCGCGGTGAGGCGGGTCGCGCTCGTCGCCCTGGTCCTCGTCCTCGCGCCCGCGGCTCCCGTCGCCCGCGCCCAGGAGGACGCCCGCCTCGACACCCGCTACGACGACCGGGACGCCGGCGAGCGCGTGGCGCGGGAGGTCGAGGCCAACCTGGGGCTCGTCGACGACCCGGCCCTGGTCGCCTACGTGACCGCCATCGGCCGGCGCCTGGCCCGCCACGCGCCGGGCTTCGGCTTCGACTACCGCTTCGCCATCGTCGACCAGGACGAGCCCAACGCCTTCGCGCTGCCCGGTGGCTACATCTTCGTCTCCCGCGGCCTGATCGCGCTGTGCAACCGCGAGGACGAGCTCGCCAACGTGCTCGGCCACGAGATCGTCCACGCCTCCATGCGCCACGCGGCGGCCCGGGAGCAGGTGGGCGGCGCGGGCTTCTTCCAGTGGTTCCGCCAGGGGCAGATCGCCGCCTACGGGCGCGGCCAGGAGCGCACCGCCGACCGCCTGGGCCAGGGCGTCGCGGCCCTGGCGGGCTGGGATCCCGCCGCCATGGCGCCGGTGCTCAAGAACATCGAGTTCACCGAGCGCGTGCGCCGCGGCCGCACGCCGATGCCCGGCTTCCTCGACACCCATCCCGGCACCGCGGAGCGGGTGGCCGCCGCCAGCGAGCGCGCCGGCGTGATCGCCTGGAAGCCCGCGCCCGGCGTGGCCCGGGACCGCGCCGACTTCCTGCGCCGCATCGAGGGGCTCACCGTGGGAGCGAGCGCGTCCGAGGGCGTGTTCCGCGGCAGCCGCTTCCTCCACGCCGACCTGGGCTTCACCCTGCGCTTTCCCGAGGGCTGGGAGACGCGCAACACCCACCGCGCCGTGGGCGCGCTGGCGCCGACGCGCGACGGGCAGGTGATCCTCGAGCACCAGGGGCCGGGGCGCGACGCGCGCGCCGCCGCGCGGGAGTGGATCGCCAAGGCGGGCGAGAAGGCCCGGCTGCGGGTCGACGCCCAGCAGCCCGTGAAGCTGCGCGGCGCCGAGGCCTGGCGCGTCACGGGCCGCGCCGCCGGGAGCGGCGGGCCCGTGCGCCTGGTGGTCACCTGGGTTCCCTTCCGTGGCCAGGTGTACCGCGTGACCGGGGTGGCGCCGTCGGGCCCCTCGAGGCGCTACGAGGGCCTGTTCCTGAACGTGGCCCGCAGCTTCCGGCCGCTCACCCCGGAGCTGCTGGCCTCGGTGGAGGAGACCCGCCTGCACGTGGTGGCGGCGCGGCCCGGCGAGAGCCTCGCCCAGCTCTCCCGGCGCACGGGCAACGCCTGGCCCGTCCAGCAGACCGCCGTCATGAACGGCGTCGTCGGCGACGTGCCGCTCCCCGCCGGCGAGCTGGTGAAGATCGCGCTGCGGGAGCCCTACCAGCCCGCCGCGCCGAGGCGCTGAATGCGCGCGATCGCCTCGTCGACCCGGGCGCGGTCGTTGAAGGCCGACAGCCGGAAGTAGCCCTCGCCGGCGGGGCCGAAGCCCGAGCCCGGGGTGCCCACCACGTGGGCGCCGCCGAGCAGCCGGTCGAAGCAGTCCCAGGAGGAGAGGCCGCCGGGCGTGCGCAGCCAGATGTAGGGCGCGTGCTCCCCGCCGAACACGCCGAGCCCGGCCGTGCCGAGGCCCTCGCGCAGGCGCCGGGCGTTGCCCATGTAGTAGGCCACCTGCTCGCCGGTCTGCTTGCGCCCCTCCTCGGAGAAGGTGGCCTCGGCGGCGCGCTGCACCGGGTAGGGGACGCCGTTGTACTTGGTGGACTGGCGCCGGGCCCACAGGCCGTGGAGCGCCACGCGCTCGCCCGCCGCGGTGCGCCCCGCGCAGGCCCGGGGCACCACCGTGTAGGCGCAGCGCAGGCCCGTGAAGCCCGCGCGCTTCGAGAAGCTGCGCATCTCGATCGCGCACTCCCGGGCGCCCTCGATCTCGTAGATCGAGCGGGGCAGGGCGGGGTCCTGGACGAAGGCGTCGTAGGCGGCGTCGAACAGGATCACGGCGTCGCTCTCCCGCGCCCAGGCGACCCAGGCCGCCAGCACCTCGCGGCTCATCACCGCGCCCGTGGGATTGTTGGGGGAGCACAGGTAGGCGAGGTCCACGGGCTCGTCGGGCGGTCCCGGCGCGAAGCCGTTCGCCTCGCTGGCGGCCAGGTAGCGGATGCCCGCGTAGCGGCCGGCGTCGTCGGCGGCGCCGCTGCGCCCCGCCATCACGTTGGTGTCCACGTAGACGGGGTAGACCGGGTCCGTCACCACCACCGTGGAGTCGGCGGCGAAGATCTCCTGGATGTTCCCGCTGTCCTGCTTGCTGCCGTCGGAGACGAAGATCTCGTCCGCGTCGATCGCGACGCCCCGGGCGCGGTAGTCGTGCTCGAGGATCGCCTCCACGAGGAACGGGTAGCCCTGGTCCGGCCCGTAGCCGCGGAAGCCCTCGGCGGTGGCGAGCTCGCCCACGGCGCGCTGCAGCGCCTCCACCACGGCGGGCGCGAGCGGCAGGGTGACGTCGCCGATGCCGAGCCGGATCACGTCGGCGTCGGGCTCGGACGCCTGGAAGGCGGCCACGCGCCGTCCGATCTCGGGGAACAGGTAGCCGGCCTGGAGCTTCTGGTAGTGCTCGTTGATGCGTGCCATGGCGGGGAACGTAGCAGCCGTCCCGCGGCCCACGGAGCCCCGCTCAGTGGCTCTCGCGCCAGGGGTCCCAGTCGTCGAGCAGCGGCGGCAGGCGGTTCGGGTCGCCGAGCACCTCGCCGGCGCGGACCCGGCGCAGCAGGTCCTCGGCGACGGCCGCGCCCGCCGCCACCACGCCGCTGCGCATCACGTTGGCGATGCCGTGGCCCGAGGGCGTGCTCGCCCCGCACAGGTAGAGGCCGCGGATCTCGGTCTCCGGGCCCATGCGCATGGGGCCCATCTGGTCCGTGGCGAACTCGATCCCGTAGGAGGTGCCGCCCGTCGAGTGGGTGAAGCGCTCCTGGGTGACGGGGCTCGCCGACTCGCGCCAGTCGACGTGCTCGCGCAGGCCCGGCAGCACGCCCTCGGCGGTCTCGAGCAGCCGCTCCACGAGCTCGTCCTTCCTGCGCCGGTAGGCCGGGTCCCGGTGGTAGCGGCCGCCCTCGGCGGGCCCGCGCTCCACGTTCCAGAGCGCGTAGTCGTGGGGGACCAGGGTCATGATCTGGAGGTTGGTGAAGCCTGCGGGGGCGATCTGCCGGCTGGTCGGGTCCTTGAGGGACGCGGTGGTGACGTAGGCGAGGGGGGCGTCGGGGAGCCGTCCCTCGTCCTCGACCTGGGCGTAGATGCCCTCGATGTCGGT
Organism: Myxococcota bacterium; assembly: GCA_028277885.1. Classification (GTDB taxonomy): domain Bacteria; phylum Myxococcota_A; class UBA9160; order UBA9160; family UBA6930; genus JANQFK01. The sequence continues at coordinate 33,551 of JANQFK010000033.1, read as the reverse complement.
GCTGCCCCAGATCCAGTAGTTGGTGTTGGGCACGCCGAGCTCGGCGAGGTCGACGTCGAGCCCGAGGTAGGCGGCGAACAGCGGCAGCGACATGCGGAAGTCGCGCACCCGCTCGCGGGTGGCGGGATCGAAGTGCTCCTCGCCCACCAGCTCGAAGACGGTGCGCTTGAGGTCCGCGTTCGAGACCACGCAGTCGGTGTCGATCTCGGCGCCGTCGCGCTCCAGGGTGACGCCTCCCACGCGCCCGCCCTCGACCCGCACCCGCGAGACCGGTGCGCGGGTGCGCACCTCGCCGCCGTGGGAGCGGATCATCTCCACGAGCCGCGCCGCCATCACCTGGCCGCCGCCCTCGGGATAGAAGGCCCCGCGCATGTAGTGGTCGGTGAGGCCCGCCGCGAGGGACACGGGGGTCTTCGAGGGACGCACCGCGTAGTCGCCCTGCTCGCCGAGCAGCACCGCGCCCGCCGCCTGGGAGATCCCGTGCTCGGCGAACAGCTCGGAGACCGGGCGCAGCCCCCACTTCAGGAAGGCCGGCGCCTCGCTCGCCATGTCGGCCAGGGCGAGCTCGCGGTTCTGGAAGCGCCGCCCCTGCTCGCCCACCTCGCGCATCAGGTCCACGAGGCCGCCGAGCCGCCCGGCCTCCTCGGGGAAGGTCTCGAGCAGCCGCGCCCGGTAGCGGTCCCAGCCCACGGGCACCCGGAAGCGCAGCTCCGGGAACACCAGGGTCGAGAAGCCGTCGGGGTCGAGGGGACGGAACACGACGCGCTCGGCCAATCCCGCCCCACGCAGGATCGAGGTGATGAGGCCGTCTGGGCCACACTCGCCGATGTAGTGGATCCCCACGTCGAACTCGTAGTCCCGGCCGTGGACCCGGCGCCGGAACACCTGGGAGTTGCCCCCGGCCACGTAGTGGCGCTCGAGGACCAGGGTGCGGCGCCCCGCGGCGCACAGGTAGGCGGCGCAGGTGAGCCCGCCGAGGCCCGAGCCGATCACGACGGCATCCCACTGCTCGCGAGGCGAGGACATGGAGGACCTCCGATGCAACCCGTATGCCCGGGGCGCCCCTAGACGATGACGCCCGGGTTCAGGATGCCCGCGGGATCGAGCTCGCGCTTGGCGGCGGCGAGCGCCCGGGCGAAGGGCTCGGGGCGCTGGCGCTCGTGCCAGGGGCGGTGGTCGCGCCCGACGGCGTGGTGGTGGGTGATGGTGCCGCCCGCCGCGAGCAGCGCCTCGCTGGCCGCGGCCTTGATCTCGTCCCACTGCTCGAGCTCGCCGCCCCGCCGCGCGGGCGCCAGCACGCTGTAGTAGGGCGCCGGGCCGTCGGGGTAGACGTGGGTGAAGCGGCACGCCACCGAGCCGGTGCCGCAAACCCGCTGCACGGCGTCCCGGGTCGCGGCCATCACGGCGGCGTGGAAGGCCTCGAAGCGGTCCCAGGTGATGGCGGTCTCGAAGGTCTCGGCGATCACCGCCATGGAGACCAGCACGTCGCGGACGTAGGGGGCCTGGAGGAACGCCTTGCGCCAGGCGCCGGCGGCGCCAGCCCGGTGCGCGCCGTCACCGTCGCCCTCGCCCTTCGGCTCGGGCTTCGCCTCGGGGAGCACGCCGCCGTGGTCCCGGCACAGCTCGAGGGCGCGGGCCAGCCCCGCTTCGGTCTCGTGGTCGGCGGACTCGAAGCCCAGCACCAGCACCGCCTCGCTGCCCGACCCGGCGCCCGAGGTCCGGGCCTCGGTGGGGTCGAGCAGGCGGCAGTTGGTGGGGAACAGCGCCGACTGGGACAGCGCCCGCACCGCCCGCGCGCCGGCGAGGAAGCCGTCCGCGCCCGGGAAGCGCACGCTCGCCGAGGCCCGGAAGCGCGGCCGGTCCTGCACGCGCATCCACGCCTCGGTGATGACGCCGAGGCTGCCCTCGGAGCCCACGAACAGGCGATCCGGGCTCGGTCCGGCGCCCGAGCCCGGCAGGCGCCGCGACTCCGACACCCCGGACGGCGTCACGACGCGCAGGGACTCCACGAAGTCCTCGATGTGGGTGTAGAGCGTGGCGTAGTGGCCGCCCGAGCGGGTGGCGATCCAGCCGCCCAGGGTCGAGAACTCGAAGGACTGGGGGAAGTGGCGGAGCGTCAGGCCGTGGGGGCGCAGCTGGTCCTCGAGCACGGGCCCGAGGGCGCCGGCCTGGATGCGCGCGGCGCGCGAGGTGCGGTCGATCTCGAGCACGCGGTCGAGGCGGGTCAGGTCGACGCAGACCACGCCGGCGTAGTCGTCCCCGACGCGCGCCTCGACGCCCCCGACCACGCTCGATCCCCCGCCGTAGGGGATCGCCGCGATCCGGCTCGACCCGCACCAGTCGAGGAGCGCCACCACGTCGGCCTCGCTCGCGGGGTAGGCGACCACGTCGGGCGGATGCGGGAACTCGCCGCGGAAGCCGCGCACCACGTCGCGGTAGGACTTGCCGTAGTGGTGGCCGGCGCGGTCCGCGGCGGCGGTGGTGCAGCGCTCCGCGAGGGCGGCGGGGGGCTCGATCCGCGGCGCGCGCAGCTCGACGTCCTCGAGCCGGGGTGCGGGCCGCGCCGACAGATCCACGCCGAAGCGCGCCGCCAGGGTCTTGGCGATGCCCTCGCACTGCTCCGGGGAAGGCCCCGCGCCCTCGATCCCCCAGCCCCAGAACTTCCGCCGCCCGCTCACGCGCCGGAGGCTAGCAGCGCGCCGAGGCGGAGGCGTCGTCCCACGAGGGGACGGGGTCGCCGCCGCCGGTAGGTCGCGGCCGCTATCCCGTTCGGGCCGCCCGCCTCCGCCGGCCGGGCGCCCGCAGGGCGGCCAGGCCCAGGCCGAGCAGCACGCCGGTGGCGGGCTCCGGGACCAGGAAGTTCACGGTGACGGGCGTGGCCGCGCCGGGGCCGATGGAGCTCTCCCGGAACCCGTCCACGAGCAGCTCGTAGCTGCCGGCGGCGAGGGTCCCGGTGACGGTCGCGCGGCCCGGTGAGCAGCAGTCGTTGAACACCCCGATCGAGGTCAGCGGATCCACCAGGGGGTTGATGAGGACCTGGAACTCGCCGTCGCCTCCCGGCGGGCACGGCGCCAGGGGGACGCCGCACTCGATGGTCTGGCTGGCGACGCTGATGCCGGCGCCGCCGCCCAGGGTGGTGAGGCTCACGAGGACGTCGCCGAACCGGCCGACGTCGGTCTCGAAGAAGAAGGGGGTGGACTCGCCCACCGAGAAGGTGACGAGCAGGTCATGGTCGTGGCGGACGCCCAGGCCGCCGTTCGTCGTGGTGCCGAGGGTCCCGCGGATCCCGCTCGGGCGGATCACGCTGCGCTGGGAGTTCAGCTCGCTTCCGTCTCCCAGCAGGTCGATGGCGGCGTCGAAGTCGGCGAAGGGCGCCGCCGGCAGGAGCTCGACGTTGCCGACCGCGATGCCGGTGTCCGTGCTGAAGACGCGCCGGCCGTCGCTCAGCGGCGTCAGGGTGGTGGAGCTCGCGGGGCCCGGGGCCAGGGCGATCCAGGCGAGGGCCAGGCCCGCGCAGAGCGGCGCGGGTCGGGTGGTCGGTCGCACGCCATCCCTCCTCCCCTGGCCCCGCCATCATGCTCCGGCGGACGGGGAGACGTCAAGCTCCCCCGTACGGGTCAGCGGGTCCGCGTCATCTCGCCGGAGCGCAGCCTTCCCAGGTAGTCGTCGAGGGCCCCGCTCACCTTGCCCGAGAGCAGCACCACCCCGATCACGTTGGGGAACGCCATGCCCAGGATCATGGCGTCGCCGAAGGCGATCACCGCGTCCGCGGCGAAGATCGCGCCGGTCCAGGCGAACAGCAGGAAGATCACCTTGTAGAGCAGGATCGAGCGCAGGCCGAAGAGCTGCACCCAGCACTGCTCGCCGTAGTAGCTCCAGGAGATCATGGTGCTGAAGGCGAACAGGATCGCGGCCACGGACAGCACGTAGCGGAACCACGGGAACACGCTCTCGAAGGCCCAGGACGTCATCGCGATGCCGCTGCCGGCCTCGGGCGACTGCCAGGCGCCGGTCACCACGATCACCAGGCCCGTCATGGTGCAGACCACCAGGGTGTCGATGAAGGGCTCGAGGAGCGCCACCATGCCCTCGCGCACGGGCTCGTCGGTGGCGGCGGCGGCGTGGGCGATGGAGGCGGAGCCGGTGCCGGCCTCGTTCGAGAAGGCGGCGCGCCGGAAGCCCTGGATCAGCACGCCGACGAAGCCGCCGAAGGCGGCGTCGCCCGCGAAGGCCATGCCCACGATGGTGGCGAGGCCCGAGGCCAGCTCGCCGGCGTGGAAGAGCAGGATCACCAGGCCGGTCAGCACGTAGACGCTGCACATGACGGGCACCAGCACGCCCGCCACCTCGCCGATGCGCTTGATGCCGCCGATGATGACGAGCCCCACCGCCAGGGCGAGCACGCCACCGAACAGCACCGCGCCCGGCGCGTTGTCGAACATGGGCACCACGTCGGCGAACTGGGCGAAGGACTGGTTGGCCTGGAACATGTTGCCGCCACCGAAGCTGCCGCCGATGCACATCACGGCGAACACCACGGCGAGCACGCGGCCCAGGCCGCCGAGCCCGCGCTCGGCGAGGCCCGCGCCCAGGTAGTGCATGGCGCCGCCCGAGACGTGCCCGTCGTCGCGCACGATCTTGTACATCTGGCCCAGGGTGCACTCGGCGAACTTCGAGCTCATCCCGAGGAAGCCCGCCGCCACCATCCAGAACACGGCGCCCGGGCCGCCGAGCCCCACCGCGACCGCCACGCCGGCGATGTTGCCCAGGCCCACGGTGGCCGAGAGCGCGGCCGAGAGCGCCTGGAAGTGGGAGATCTCGCCCACCTCGCCCGGCCTGGTGTAGCGGCCGCGCACGCAGTCGAGGGCGTGCCGGAAGCCCCGCAGGTTCACGAACTGGAAGCGCAGGGTGAAGAAGGCCGCGCCCAGGATCAGCCACACCACCACCAGCGGCAGCTTCACGGCGTCGTCCCAGAAGGCGAGGTCGAAGAAGATCACCGCCTCGATGGGCGCGACCACGAAGCGGGAGAACAGCGCCTCCAGCTCGACGAGGAAGCCGCTCGGCTCGTCCAACGCGGACACTCCTGGGGGGAGGCTTCGGTTCCGGGGGGACGGTCCGGAGGGGGCGGCGGGCGCGAGGGAGGCCCGGGGGCCGACCCATGCAATCGGCCGGTGGAACGCCTAGGATAAGCGCTTCCTGGATGCCGTACCACGCTTCCGGCGCCCGCCACCCAAGGAGATCCGCCCCCAATGCGAGAAGCCGTCATCGTCGCCAGCCGGCGCACCGCCCTGGCCAAGTCCTTCCGCGGCTCGTTCAACACGACCCACTCCGCGGACCTCACCGCCCACGCCATCGAGGCGGCCCTGGGCGACGTGCCGGCCCTCGACAAGGCCGAGGTGGAGGACGTGATCGTCGGCTGCGGGCTTCCCGAGGGCGCCTCGGGCCAGAACGTCGCCCGCGTGGCGCTGCTCGGTGCCGGGCTGCCCTCCTCGGTCTCGGGCACCACGGTGAACCGCTTCTGCTCCTCGGGCCTCCAGGCCATCGCCATGGCGGCGCACCGCATCGTCGCGGACGGCTGCGACGTGGCGATCGGCGGCGGCGTCGAGTCGATCACCCTGGTCCAGAACGACAAGATGCGGCTCGACAACATGGTGAACAACCGCATCCAGGACATGTGGCCCGGCCTCTACATGGGGATGGGGCACACCGCCGAGGTCGTGGCGGACCGCTACTCGGTCTCCCGCGAGGACCAGGACGAGTACGCGCTCAAGTCCCAGCAGCGCGTGGCGGAGTGGCAGAAGCAGGGCTGGGACAAGGAGTGCATCTCGCCCATGACCGTGACGCGCACGGTGATGAAGAAGGGCGAGGCGCCGCGGGTCGAGGAGGGCGTGGTGGTCGAGCGCGACGAGTGCAACCGGCCCGACACCACCCTCGAGGGCCTGGCCAAGCTGAAGCCCGCCTTCAAGCCCGAGGGCGGCAGCGTGACCGCGGGCAACGCCTCCCAGCTCTCCGACGGCGCCTCGGCCACGATCCTGATGTCCGCGGAGCGCGCCAAGCAGCTCGGCATCGAGCCCCTGGGCATCTACCGCGGCTTCCAGGTCGCGGGCTGCGACCCCGAGGAGATGGGGATCGGCCCGGTGTTCGCCGTCCCGAAGCTCCTCGAGAAGACCGGCAAGAAGCTCGACGACATCGACGTCGTGGAGCTCAACGAGGCCTTCGCGTCCCAGCTGCTCCATTGCCAGCGCAAGCTCGAGATCCCCGACGAGAAGCTGAACCCGCTGGGCGGCTCGATCTCCATCGGCCACCCCTACGGCATGACGGGCTCGCGCATGACGGGCCAGCTGCTCCGCCACCTGCGCCGCACGGGCAAGACGTGGGGCATCGTCACGATGTGCATCGGTGGCGGCATGGGGGCGGCGGGCCTGTTCGAGGCCTGCTAGCCCGCGGCCGGCCCGGTCAGGACGCGCGGGTGGGTCGCACGCTCTCCGAGCACGCCTCGAAGGAGCTGCTGGCGGGCTACGGCGTCCCCGTGCCCGGGGAGCGCCTGGTGGCCGATGCGGACGCGGCGGTCGCCGCCGCCGAGGCCCTGGGCTTCCCGGTGGCGCTCAAGCTGTGCGGCGAGGGCATCGCCCACAAGACCGAGCGCGGCCTGGTGCGCCTCGGCCTCGGCGACGCCGCGGCCGTGCGCGCCGCCGCCGGGGAGCTGCTCGCCGCGCGCCGCCCCGAGGAGCGGGGCGCCGGCCTGCTGGTGGCCGAGATGGTGTCCGGCCGGCGCGAGCTGATCGCCGGCCTGGTGCGCGACCCGACCTTCGGCCCCTGCGTGGTGCTCGGCCTGGGCGGCATCCTCACCGAGGCCCTGGGCGACGCCACCTTCGCGGTGGCGCCGCTCTCGCAGGCCGACGCCCACGCCATGCTGGACGCCCTGGAAGCGAGCGCGCTCTTCACCGAGCCCTTCCGCGGCGAGCCCGCCCTCGACCGCGACGCCCTGGCGGAGATCCTGGTCGGCCTGGGTCGCCTCGGGGCGGAGCGGCCGGAGGTCGCCAGCGTGGACGTGAACCCGCTGCTGGTGTGCGGCGCGCGGCCCCTCGCCGTCGACGCCCTGGTCGAGCTGGGCGAGCCGGCCGCCGCCGCGGAGCCGCCGGCGGCCCTCGACGACGGGGCGGTGCTCGAGCGGCTGCGGCCGCTCTTCCACCCGCGCGGCGTGGTGATCGCCGGCGTCTCCTCCCACCCCGGGAAGTTCGGCTTCGTCACCTACCACAACCTGCGCCGCTTCCCCTACGACGGCGAGCTCTTCCCCGTCACCCGGGACGGCGCCGAGCTGCTCGGCCGGCCCACCCTCGCCGACGTGTCCGAGGTGCCCGAGGGCCGGGCGGACCTGGTCTTCGTGTGCACGCCCAACCAGGTGAACCTCGAGCTGCTGCGCGCCTGCGCGAAGCGCGGCGTGCGCGCCGCCTTCGTGGCGAGCGGCGGCTACGGCGAGGCGGGCCCCGAGGGCCGCGAGCGCGAGCGCGAGCTCGTCGCCCTCGCCGAGGAGCTCGGCATGGTGGTGGCGGGCCCCAACGGCCAGGGGGTGATCTCGACCCCGCGTTCGCTGTGCGCCCAGATCGTGGCCCCGTACCCGCCGCCCGGGCCGATCTCCGTGGCGAGCCAGAGCGGCAACCTGGTGTCGAGCTTCCTCAACTACGCGGTCTCGACCGGGATCGGCGTCTCGAAGGCGGTCTCCGCGGGCAACTCCGCCCAGCTCGGCCTCGCCGACTACCTCGAGTACTTCGCCGCGGACCCCGAGACCGGGGTGGCGCTCGCCTACCTCGAGGGCGTGCGCGACGGCGCCCGCTTCGTGGCGGCGGCGCGCCGGCTCACCGCGCGCAAGCCCCTGGTGCTGGTGAAGGGCGGCGCCGCCGCCGAGGGCCAGCGCGCCGCGGCGAGCCACACCGGGGCCCTGGCCAGCGACGACCGCGTCTTCGACGGCCTGTGCCGCCAGCTCGGCGTGCTGCGCGCCCCCACCGTGGAGGAGGCCTTCGAGTGGGCCGCCACCTTCGCCACCCAGCCCCTGCCGCGCGGGCGCCGCACCGTGGTCTTCACCACCGCGGGCGGCTGGGGGGTGCTCGCCGCCGACGCCTGCGCGGCCGCGGGGCTCGAGCTGATCCCGCTCCCGGACGACCTGCGCGCCGCCATCGACGAGCTGGTGCCGCCGCGCTGGAGCCGCAACAACCCCATCGACCTCGCCGGCGGCGAGACCCGGGACACCATCCCCCAGGTCTTCGACCTGGTGTGCGCCCACCCCGAGGTGGACGCGGTGCTGCACCTGGGCCTCGGCATCCAGGCCGCCCAGGCGCGGCTGTTCCGCACCGGCGAGTTCTTCCCGGACCACGGCCTCGAGCGCATCACCGAGTTCCACGAGCGCCAGGACCGGCGCTACGCCCGCGCCGCCCGGGAGGCCTCGGAGCGCCACGGCAAGCCCGTGCTCTCGGCCACGGAGCTGAGCCGCACCCACCCCGACAACCCGGGGCCCCTCGGCGTGCGCGAGGAGGGCCGGCTCTGCCACGCGAGCGCGCACCGGGCCGTGGCGGCGCTGCGCGCGCTCTGCGACTACGCGGAGTTCCGCCGGCGCACGTGAGGCCGGGCGCTGGCCGCCCCGGCCCGCCCCGCCGGCGCTAGCGGTCGTCCGGGCTCAGGTAGGTGTAGCCCTGGAGCGCCTGCTCGTAGTGGCGGCGCAGCCGGGCCGACTCCTCGAGGCTGATCTCGCCGCGGCGCAGCGCCTCCTCGCTCGTGCGCCGCACCCGCTCCACCAGCTCCTTGCGGTCGTACTGCACGTACTGGAGCACCGAGCTCACGTCCTCGCCCTCGATGGCGTGCTCGACCGTGTAGCCGCCGTCGTCGTCGATGCGGACGTGCACGGCGTCGGTGTCGCCGAACAGGTTGTGCATGTCGCCCAGGATCTCCTGGTAGGCGCCCAGCAGGAAGACCCCGATGAAGTAGGGCTCCCCGGTCCAGGGGTGCAGCTCGAGCACGTCCTTCACGTCGTGCTGGTCGATGAACTGGTCGATCTTGCCGTCGCTGTCGCAGGTGAGGTCGGCGAAGATGCCGCGCCGGGTGGGGCGCTCGTCGAGGCGGTGGATCGGCATCACCGGGAAGAGCTGGCGCACCGCCCAGTGGTCCGGCGTGCTCTGGAACACCGACAGGTTGCCGTAGTAGGTGTCCGAGAGGCCCTTCTCGAGGTCCTCGAGGTCCTCGGGGATCTCGGGCAGCTCGCGCACCACGCGCTGGATGCGCTCGCAGCACTCGAAGAACAGGTTGTCGACCCGGGCCCGGTCGCCGAGGTCGAGCTGGCCCAGGGTGAACAGCGCCGCGGCGTCCTCCTTGAGCTGGAGGGCGTCGTGGTAGCACTCGCGCACGTTCTTGCGGGTGAGGGTCTCGCGGATCTCGGCGAGGTCCCGCAGCACCCGGGGGTCGGAGTCGCTGACCGCCTCCGGGGCCCGGTGGCTCCGCACCTCGTTCACGCCCAGCACGTCGAAGATCAGCACCGAGTGGTGGGCCACCATGGAGCGACCCGCCTCGGTCACCACGTCGGGGTGGTCGATGCCCGCCTCGTCGCAGGCCTCCTGGATGGTGGCGACGACGTCGTTGGCGTACTCCTGCACGGTGTAGTTCATGGACGAGTGGAAGTTGGTCTGGGAGCCGTCGTAGTCGACGCCCAGCCCGCCGCCCACGTCGAGCAGGGTGGGGCGGGCCCCCATGCGGTGCATGCCCACGAAGATGCGGCTCGCCTCGCGCAGCGCGTCCTTGTGGGCGCGGATGGCGGTGATCTGGGAGCCGATGTGGAAGTGCAGCAGCTCGAGGCAGTCGAGCAGGTCCTCGGAGCGCAGCCGCTCGACGGCCTCCACGATCTCGCTGGCCGAGAGCCCGAACTTCGAGCGGTCGCCGGTGCTCTCCACCCACTTGCCGGCGCCGCGGGTGGTGAGCCGGGCGCGGATGCCCAGGTGCGGCCGGATGCCCAGCTCCGACGCCGTCTTGATGATCAGGTCCACCTCGCGGAAGCGGTCGATCACGATGAGCGGCGTGCGGCCGAGGCGCTGGGCCAGCAGCGCGGTCTCCACGTAGGCGCGGTCCTTGTAGCCGTTGCACACGATCAGCGCGCCGGGGGTGTCGAGGAGCGCCAGGGCGATCAGCAGCTCGGGCTTGCTGCCCGCCTCGAGGCCGACCCCGAACTCCGCGCCGTAGGAGACGATCTCCTCCACGACCTGGCGCTGCTGGTTCACCTTGATGGGGTACACGCCCCGGTAGCGCCCCTGGTACTCGTAGGCGTTGATGGCGTTCTCGAAGGCGCCCGCGATGCCCTTCACCCGCGCGGCCAGGATGTCGGAGAAGCGCACCAGCAGCGGGGTGCGGAGCCCTCGCCGGCGCAGGTCCTCCACCAGCGCGAGCAGGTCGACGTGCGGACCCGACTCGCCCCGGGGGCGCACCTCGAGGTGCCCCTTCTCGCCCACGGCGAAGAATCCCTTCCCCCAGTTGGGGACGCTGTAGAGCTCCAGGCTGTCCCGGACCGTCCATCCACGCATGGGCTTCCCCACTCCCGCGGCCTTCCCCCGGTCCCCTGCGATCCCGTGCGGGGAGGCGCCTCTCGATCAACCGGCGTTCGATTCGTCGCGCGGACCCGTCCTTCCGACCCGCCCTTCTTATAGGGCCCGCCACGCGTTTGCGCGAGCCGGGCCCGCGGGGATCGGCGACGCTCCGGGCGCTCAGCCGGGCAGGGGCTCGTCCCGCTCCTCGCCCGTGGCCAGGTCCCGGGCCTTCGCGACCCCCCGGGCCAGCTCGTCGGGGCCCAGCATCAGGAGGCGGGCCGCGCCGGCCCGGTCCGCGTCCGCCAGGGCCCGCTTCAGCCGCACGCTCCCCAGCACCAGCTCCACGCTGCGCCCCTCGCCGCGCAGCCGGGTGGCGAGGCGCACCGCGGCCGGGCGCTCCGCCTCGCCGAAGGCGAACACCACGTCGTCGAGGCCGCGGGCCGGCTCGGGCAGCAGGTCCTTCTCGGCCAGCAGCTCGCCCACCACGGCGTCGCCGAAGCCGAACCCCACGGCGGGCATGGGGGAGCCCCCCAGGCTCTCGAGGAGCCGGTCGTAGCGGCCGCCGCCGCAGATCGCGCGCAGCTGGCCGCCGGCGTCGAAGGCCTCGAACACCGTGCCCGTGTAGTAGGCGAGCCCGCGCACCACCGAGGCGTCGAACTCCACCCGCTCCGCCACCCCGTAGGCGTCGAGCAGCTCGAAGAGCCGGCGCAGGTCGGCCACGGCGGTGGAGCCCTCCGGCGCGAGGCGCGCGGCCTCCTCGAGGTCGCGCAGGCCGAGCAGCTCCACCGCCTCCTTGGCGGCGCCGGGGTCGAGCCCCACCGGACCGTCGCGGTCCGAGAGCTGCTCCACCACGGCCTCGGGACCGATCTTGTCGAGCTTGTCGATCACCACGCACAGCGGCGCGAAGGCCTCGGGGTGCTCGGCCAGGTAGCGGTCGTGGAGCAGCTCCTCGAGCCAGGCGCGGCTGCTCACGCGCATGCGCACGTCGCCGGGCGCCAGGCCCAGGCGGTCCAGCAGGCTGAAGACCGCGGCGATCAGCTCCGCCTCGGCGGTCACCGAGGGCTCGCCCCAGACGTCCATGTTCCACTGGTAGTGCTCGCGGCGCCGGCCCCGGGTGGTGCGCTCGTAGCGCCAGCACTGGGGGATCCCGAACCAGCGCAGGGGCAGGCGCAGGGAGCCCGCCCGGGCCATCACCAGGCGTGCCAGGGAGGGGGTGAACTCCGGGCGCAGGGCCAGGTGCCGCTCGTGGAGGGTGAAGTGGTAGAGCTGGTCCACGATCTCCTCGCCCGCCTTGCGGATGAAGAGCTCGGCGTGCTCGACCAGCGGCGCGTCCACCTCCTCGAAGCCGAACCGACGGGCCACCTCGCGGAAGTGGGCGAAGAGCCAGTCGCGGCGGCGCAGGTCCTCGGGGTAGAAGTCCCGGGTGCCGCGGGGCGCCTGGAGGCGGGGCTTGCTCACGGCGATGCATTAGCACGCACGAGGCGACCTGCTACAACCCCGGGCTCGATCGTCCAAGGAGACCGCCATGCGCCTGCGCGCCCTCACCTGGATCGCACTCTTCGCCGGGGGCCTCGCCGCCTGCGGCCAGGAGGCCGCCGAGCCTCCCGCGGCAGCGCCCGCGGCGAAGCCCGCGCCGCCGGCCGCCGCCGTCGCTCCCGAGACCCCCGCCGACCTGCCCCGGGGCCTGCTCGTCGCGATCTCGTTCTTCGAGCGCAAGGACGGCAAGCCCGTGCCGAAGTCCGAGCTGCTGATGCTGGCGCGGCGGGACGGCCGCTGGCAGGCGGTCACCCACGAGGACCCGGCCAGCAACGTGTTCCACAAGGCCATGGCGTACACGCCCCCCGGCGCCTCCCCGGGCATCCTCACCCTGGGCGGCACCGCGGCCGCGGTGAAGCTGTGGCGCGCCGGCGAGGGCGGGCTCGCGGCCGAGACCCTCTGGGAGAAGGACTTCGGCGGCCGCTTCAGCCGCATGCGCGACGCCGAGGTGGGCGACGTGTTCGGCGACGGCACCCCGGTGATCGCGGTGGCGACCCACGACCAGGGCGTGGTGGCGCTGCTGCGGCCGAAGGGCGGGGCCTTCGAGGTGACCGAGCTCGACCAGGAGGCGAACAAGTTCGTCCACGAGATCGAGCTGGGCGATCTCGACGGCGACGGCGCCCTCGAGGTCTACGCGACGCCGAGCGACCCCAACAAGCTCGACGGCCAGGAGCAGCACGGGGAGGTGGTGCGCTACGTGCCCGCGAAGCAGGAGGGACGCACCATCGTGGCGGACCTCGGCGGCCGCCACGCCAAGGAGATCCTGGTGGCCGACGTGGACGGCGACGGGCGGGACGAGCTCTACGTCTCCATCGAGGCCGCCGAGGGCGGCAACCTCGCCATCCGGCGCTACGACGCCGACACGCCGGCCGACGGCGGCCGCCTGGTGGCGACCCTCCAGGACGCCATGTGCCGGTTCCTCACCACCGGCGACGTGGACGGCGACGGCACCCGGGAGATGGTGGCCGCCGCCAAGGACACGGGCCTGTGGCTGCTGCGCCCGGGCGCGGACCCCGACGAGACCTGGCAGATCGAGTCCATCGACCGCGACTCCAAGGGCTTCGAGCACGCCGCGCTGCTCGCGGACCTCGACGAGGACGGCTCCGACGAGCTCTACGTGGCGAGCGACGACGACCGCGAGATCCGCCGCTACGTGTGGACCGGCTCGGGCTTCGCCAAGGAGACCATCTACCGCCGCCCCGGCGCGCTCCCCATCCTGACCTGGAACGTGATGGCCGCGCCCGCCTCACTCATCCCGTAGTCCCGAGCACCCGCAAGCCCGGCCCCGGGCCGGGCGCCCGGCGAGCCAGCGAGCCGAAGGCGAGCGGCCGGCGAGGCGAAGTTCAGCGGGACGCGACGGCGGCCATCGCGGCGTTGGCGATCGCGATGGCGGTGGCCATGTTGTTGTCGAGGTCGATCTCGGCGGGGCCCGGCCAGGGCGTGCGGTCCGAGACCACGCAGATGCAGCCGGCCCGCACGCCGAACAGGCCCGCCAGGGTGAGCAGCACCCCCGACTCCATCTCGCAGTTGAGCACGCCGGCGCCGCGCATGGCCTCGATGCGGTCGGCGTGGTGGGAGCCCCAGTAGCTCCCGGCGCTCATGGGGAGCAGGGTGCCGTCGGCGCCGAAGCCGCCCTCGCCGAGGATCGCGTTGCGGACGTAGAAGGCGTCGAGGGACCAGGTGATCCCCGCCCGGCAGGCGGTGCCGCGCTCGGCGGCGGCGGCGAGCAGCGCCCCCACCAGCTCGTGGCTCGCCACCGCGGGGTACTCGGGCACCACGTAGCTGCGGGAGGTGCCGTCGTCCCGCACCGCGCCGGTGGTCACCACCAGGTCGCCGGGCTCGAGGTCCGGCGCCAGGCCGCCGCTGTTGCCGATGCGCAGGAAGGTGTGGGAGCCGAGCTTCACCAGCTCCTCGACCAGCACCGCGGTGCTCGGGGCGCCGATCCCGGTCGAGGCGGCGCTCACCGCCACGCCGTCCTGGCGCCCCGTCACCACCCGGTACTCGCGCACCGCGCACACCTCGCGGGTGTCTTCCCACCCGGCGGAGATGCGCTCGACCCGGGCCGGGTCGCCGCACAGCATCACGTGGGGGGCCACGTCCCCGGGCCGCATTCCGGTGATCGGTTGGGCGTCGCTCATGGGAGCCGGAGCTTGGCCGACCGGCAACTCGCCCGCAACGCGCCGGCACCCCCACCGGAATGCCGCGTGCAGGCGCGGCGCAACGCACCCGCAGACGGGGTCCGCGGGCGCCCGCCGCCACTCAAGTTCCCGCTGCGCGGCCCCGAGGTGGGGAGGCGACCTCGGCCCGCGCGGGAGCCGAGGCCCGCTTGTCACTCCGGAGGGGGAGGGCTAAGGGTCCGGCCCCGAACCCCACCCTCCACGGAATCCGATCGAGCTCCGGGGCCCGCGCGCCAGCCCCCGGGGGAGTGGAGCCGACGTGCCGAAAGCGCTGGTCATCACCGAGAAGCCGAGCGTCGCCCGGGACATCGTCCAGGTCCTGGGCGGCTTCACCGAGCACGACGGCTTCTGGGAGAGCGACGACCACGTGGTCACCTTCGCGGTGGGGCACCTGTTCGAGCTGCTCGCCCCCGAGGAGGTCGACGAGAAGTACAAGCGCTGGACCCTCGACGTCCTGCCCATCATCCCCGACGCCTTCGCGCTCAAGAAGAAGAAGGGCCAGAGCGACCGCATCCGGGTGATCAAGAAGCTGCTCGCCCGCGACGACGTGGACCGGGTGGTGAACGCCTGCGACGCGGGGCGCGAGGGCGAGCTGATCTTCCGCGAGATCGTGGAGTTCCTGGGCAGCGACAAGCCCGTCGAGCGGCTCTGGCTCCAGTCCATGACGGCGGACGCGATCCGCGAGGGCTTCGCCTCGCTGCGGCCCGGCAGCGAGCTCGAGGGCCTCGCCGCCGCCGCCGCCTGCCGCGCCTACTCGGACTGGCTGATCGGCATGAACGCCACCCGGGCGCTCACCAAGCGGCTCAAGGGCCGGCGCGAGAAGACGGCCTGGTCGGCGGGCCGGGTCCAGACCCCCACCCTGGCCCTGCTGGTGGAGCGCGAGCACCTCGTGCTCGCCCACGTGCCGCGGCCCTTCTGGCGGGTGGTGGGCACCTTCGAGAACGCCGGCCAGCCCTACGAGGGCGTCTGGTTCGACCCCGACTTCAAGGCCGGCGACGACGACCAGAAGAAGGAGGACCGCATCTTCGACGAGGCGCGGGCCCGGGCCGTGGTGGAGGGCGTGCAGGGCCGGGACGGCGCCGCCGAGGAGACCCGCAAGCCCTCCCGCGAGACGGCGCCGGCGCTGTTCGACCTGACGAGCCTCCAGCGCGAGGCGAACCAGCGCCTGGGCTGGTCGGCGCGCCGCACCCTGGGCGCGGCCCAGCGCTGCTACGAGGCCCACAAGCTCCTCACCTACCCGCGGACCGACTCGCGCTGCCTGCCCCAGGACTACCGCGAGACGGTTCGCGAGGTGCTGGGCAAGATCTCCCGGGGCGGCGGCGAGCTGGGCGACGAGCTCGCCCCCCACGCGCGCCGGCTCCTCGACGGCCGCCTCGAGAACGAGGCGCGCACCTTCGACGACTCCAAGGTGAGCGACCACTTCGCCATCATCCCGACGGGGCAGCTCCCGGACGCCGGCGTGACCGGCGACGACCGCCGGCTCTACGACCTGGTGGTGCGCCGCTTCCTCGGCAACTTCCACCCGCCGGCCACCTGGGAGCGCGTCGAGCGCGTGACCCGCGTCGACGGCAACGCGTTCCGCACTCGCGCCCGCACCCTGATGGAGCCCGGCTGGCGCGTGGTGCTGCCGCGCACCGAGGGCGAGGAGGCCGCCAGCCTGCCGCCC
Source organism: Myxococcota bacterium (assembly GCA_028277885.1). Lineage (GTDB taxonomy): Bacteria > Myxococcota_A > UBA9160 > UBA9160 > UBA6930 > JANQFK01. Next base: position 17,610 of record JANQFK010000033.1, on the reverse strand, counting down.
CTGGCCGCGGGCCGGAACGAGGCCAGCGGGGTGTCGGTGGCGACCCGCTCCGTCGAGATGCAGGAGGACGAGACGCGCCCGCCGCCGCGGCTCACCGAGGCGCGCCTGCTCTCCCTGATGGAGAACGCCGGCAAGTACGTCGAGGACGAGGACCTCGCCGCGGCCCTCCACGAGAAGGGCCTCGGCACGCCCGCCACCCGGGCCGACGTGATCGAGAACCTGATCGCCAAGGGCTACGCGGTGCGGGTGGGCAAGGCCCTGCGGCCGACGGTGAAGGGCATCCGGCTGATCGACACCCTCCAGCGCGTGCACATCGACCGGCTCGCCTCGGCGGAGCTCACCGGCGAGATCGAGCAGCACCTGCGCGACGTCGAGCACGGCAACCGCACCGCCGACGACTTCCTCGACGAGATGAAGGACTACGCCCGCGAGATCGTCGGCGTGGCGAAGACCTTCGAGTACGACGACCTCTACGCGAAGGAGGACGACCTCGGCCCCTGCCCGAGCTGCGGCGGCCCGGTGCGCGAGATGGTCTGGTTCTACCGCTGCCCCGAGGACCCCGAGCGCGTCGCGGCGTTCCGGGCGGCCAAGAAGAGCAGTGCGAAGAAGAAGGACGCGGAGAAGCAGGCCGAGGCCGAGGCTCCCGAGGAGAACCCGGACTGCCCGATGCGGTTCTGGAAGGACACCTCGGGCCGCTACCTCGACCGCGACGCCGTCCGCGCCCTGCTGAAGGACGGCAAGACCGGGGTGCTCGACGGCTTCACGGCGCGCAACGGGCGCACCTACAAGGGCGTGATGGAGGTCGACCGCGAGGAGTGGAAGGTCGTGGTGCGCTCGGCGGGCTGGAACGAGGAGGGCACCAGCGACCAGCCCGAGTACGACGTCGACACCGAGCCCCTGGCGCGCTGCCCGATCTGCGACGAGCACGACGTGGTGGAGACCCCCACCCAGTTCGTCTGCGCCGAGCGCCTCAAGGAGGAGCAGGAGCAGGAGGCCGCCGGGGGGCCGCGCAAGAAGGGCGAGAAGCGTCCCAAGGTGTGCGGCTTCGTGTTCCCGCGCACCGTCTGCAAGCGCGAGATCACCCGGGACGAGGCCCAGCACTACATCCGCACGGGCAAGACCGAGCTGCTCGAGGACTTCACCTCGCGCTTCGGGCGTCCCTTCTCCGCCACCCTGGTCCTGAAGGAGAACGGACGCCACGGCTTCGAGTTCCCGCCGCGCAAGCCCCGGGGCGGCGCCGCCGAGGGGGACGCCGGCGAGGCCGGCACCCGGAAGAAGACGACCCGGAAGGCCGGGAAGAAGACCACGCGGAAGAAGACCGCGACCTCCAAGAAGGCCACGCGCAAGAAGACGACGCGCAAGAAGGTCGCCAAGGCCGGCGCGCCCAAGAAGGCGGCCGCCAAGGCCACGCGCAAGAAGCCCGCAGCGAAGAAGCCGCGAAAGTAGGCGCCGCCCGGCGCCGCCACCCCACGGCACTGCGCCCTAGCTAATCCGCAGCGCGGCGGCAGGGGCGAAGTGCATCTCCGAGGAAAATCCTTGTTTTCCCCCGGGGCGGCACGTATAAGGATTTCTCGTCCGGGACGCCGTTCGACCACCCGTTCCAAGGGCCTCGCTGGGGCGCGTTGGGGGTCGGCGCACCGGCTCTGGGGGAAAGCGCCGCCCGCTCACCGAAAACGGGCCGGCCCGAGGAGGTTCGATGAGGGGAGCGGTGGCTCGGCTGGGGTGGTGCGTCCGACGAAGCATCCACATCGGCGTGGCGCTGGGCCTCCTGCTGGCCGCCTCGTCCTCGTCGGCGCTCGAGTTCTGGGACGAGCGCCTCCAGATCCACGGCTTCTACGAGGCCCAGATCCGCTCCATCATGCGGGACTTCGACACCCAGGACGGCTGGGACCTGACCCAGTGGTACAACGTCCTGAACGTCGAGATCGAGGCCGACCTCGCTCCCGACGGCTTCGGCCCCTTCGACCTCGTCTCCTCCTTCGTCCGCTTCGACGTCCGCTACGACTGCGTCTGGAACCGCGCCTGCGGGCTCGCGAGCTCCGCCGCCGCCTTCGGCGACCGCGCCGAGCGCCTGCCCCACCGCGTCACGAGCCGGCGCCGCGGCGGGCTGAACGGCCACGTCGAGAACCAGAACCCGCGCCGCTACTCGGGCATCCCGCGTGCGTTCCAGGGCGTCCGCTGGGTCGTCAACGAGGGCCAGGGAAACGGCTCGCGGATCGACTCCGACGTCTTCAACGTGCCCGGCATCGACGGCTTCTTCGGCATCGTGGGCCTCGACGGCGTGCTGGGCACCGCCGACGACCCCGCCAACGTGGCCTTCGGCGCGCTGCTCGACGACCAGAACGGCGGCAAGTGCCGCTACGGCTTCCAGCGCCTGCGGGGCGCCAACAACGGCAACACCGGGCGCACGCTGCCCTGGGACCCGCGCTGCCGGATCCGCTCCAACGGCCTGAACGCCAACCAGCCGAACCCGTTCCGCGGCGACGTCACCATCGTGCGCACCGCCGCCGACGCGCTGCTCACGGGCCTCCCCGTCGGTGCTCCCGTGATGCGCACCGTGCTCCAGCCCGGCGACATGGGCGACATCAACACCATCTCGCTGCCCACCCAGCCGGGCTTCGGCGAGCTTCCCTTCCGCCCGGCGCCGCTCAACAACTTCACGATGCCCGCCAACCTGAGCGAGGCCCGGGGCATCTACCTGCCGAGCGCGGCCACCTCGCGGCTGCTCGCGGGAGGCAAGTTCGACGCCTTCGACCAGAACTTCCGCCAGGCCGAGCTCGAGTGGAACCGCGGCGCGAGCCAGCAGGACGAGAAGGAGCTGAAGGAGGCCTACCTCGACCTCGAGATGTTCGACAGCCGGCTCTGGCTGCGCGTGGGCAAGCAGCAGATCGTCTGGGGCAAGACCGAGCTCTTCCGCACCACGGACCAGTTCAACCCCCAGGACTTCGCCCTCGCCTCGCTGCCCTCCCTCGAGGAGTCGCGCATCGCGCTGTGGGCGCTCCGCGGCGTCTGGTCCTTCTACGACGTCGGGCCCTTCGAGGACGTGCGCCTCGAGGTGGCCATCAACTACGACCAGTTCGAGCCCGCGGACCTCGGCCGCTGCGGCGAGCCCTACACGCCGCTGCCCGTGTGCGACAAGACCTTCGGCCTCCAGGCCCACAGCTTCGCGGGCCTCGCCATCGCGGGCGAGCGCCGGCCGCCGAATCCCTGGAACAGCTGGAAGGGCCTCGAGGTGGGGGCCCGCATGGAGTGGCGCTGGGGGCGCTTCAGCTTCGCCCTCACCGACTTCTACGGCTTCAACGACACGCCCTACACCCAGACCATCTACCGCTACTCGCGCAACGTGGATCCGCGCACCGGCCGCCCGCGGCGCCTCGAGCGCACCGGGAGCTGCGATTCCAACGTGTTCGGCGGCCTGCGCGGCATCCCCGGCCCCGCCGCCGCGGATCCGGACTGCCTGACGGCCGAGAACGCCCTGCTCGAGCACCACGCCAACCAGACCAGCTACGCGCTGGTGTGCGCCAGCAGCATCGGGTTCAGCGACCTCGACCGCAGCGTGTGCGCCCAGTCGGTGTTCGGCAGCAAGGTGAACGCCTTCACCCAGGTGCCCGCCGTGAACCCCGCCACGGAGCCCACCGTCGGCGCCCTCATCTCGAACATCGTCGCCGGCAACCCCCAGGCCGAGTCCATCGCGGTGGCGCTGGCGGGGCCCGCCATCCTCGGCCGGCTCGTGCCCCTCAACCAGGACCCCTGCGACGGCCTGCTCTCGGACTGCGTGACCAGCGCCCAGGGGGCGGGCGAGATCGACGAGATCAACACCGCCTTCTCCACCGCTCCGCTCAGCCCGCCCACCCTCAACAACCTCCTCACCCAGCAGCAGAAGGCGCTGCTCGGCTGCGGCGAGTTCTACGGCACCAACTGCGAGCTCGACGGCATCGACCTGATGAACACCGAGCCGACGGCCCTGTTGCAGTCCTGGGTGGGCGTCGAGGGGACCGGCATCGACACGCCCTACCTGGGGCCCGACCGCGACGGCGTCATCCTCGGCGACACCAACGCCACGGGCCTGTTCCCGGCCGCGCCCCAGCCCGGCACGGTGGACTTCGTGCCCTTCCGCGGCCCCATCGCGACGCGCTTCGTGGACGGCGTCACCGTCCAGCTGCCCGGCTCCCGGGGTCCCAACGACCCCAACAGCGCCCTCGACGACGACGGCGTGGCGGCGGCCCTGGCCACGGGTGACAACATCTGGCTCTACGACCCGCGCATCGACGGGTGCACCGGCACCCTCACGGCGGCGGCGCTCCCCACCGCCGTGGCGGACTGCGCCGGCGCCACGGACCTGCTGCATCCCTTCTCGGGCCAGCGCTTCGCCAACGAGCTCGCGGCCGCGGGCTTCAACGCGATGATGCTCACCGTCATCTTCTCCTTCGCGAACGACGACGACGGCCTGTGCCTGATCGGCGAGGTGGGCTGCGTCGACGACGACATGGATCCCGACACGGGAATCGAGTTCGACGTCGACGAGTTCGATCCCCGCAATCCCGCCGTCACCGCCGCCAACGGCGTCGACGACGACAACGACGGCGTGGTCGACAACCCCGAGGAGGGCGATCCCGACTTCATCGGGCCCGACCGCCTGATCGGCTGCTCCTTCGCCCGTCCGATCCAGTGCTCCACCATGTCCGCCTTCTGGGCCGTCACCGGCGTGCAGCGGGAGACGGTGAACGCCGGCGGCAACGGTCGCTTCGGACGCCGCGACTTCATCTGGCTGGGGGGCAAGGAGCTGGTCCTGCGCTACGAGAAGCGCAACGTGCTGGGCTTCTCGGTGGACGTCGCCGAGGACATCACCAAGACCAACTGGAGCTTCGAGTTCACCTACATCGACGGCCTCCAGTTCACCGACAACAACGAGCTCGACGGGATCAGCATCGCGAACACCTTCAACATGACGGTGTCCGTGGACCGGCCGACGTTCATCAACTTCCTGAACGCCAACCGCACCTTCTTCTTCAACAGCCAGTGGTTCTTCCAGTACGTGGACGGCTACAACCGGGGCTTCACCAGCGACGGCCCCTGGAACATGCTCGCGACCCTGACCTTCTTCACGGGCTACTTCCAGGACCGGCTGCTGCCCTCGAACACCTTCGTCTACGACTTCCGGTCGAACTCCGGCGCGATGCTGCCGAGCATCACCTACCGCTTCAACGAGGACTTCTCGGCCACCTTCGGCGTGGCGGCCTTCTTCGGCCGACAGGCTCCCCAGCCCGCACCGCTGGTGCCGACCTCGATGCCGGATCGGGCCGGGCGTGGAGCGAACGAGACCTACGTGGAGAATGCGCTGTCCCTCGTGCGCGAGCGCGACGAGATCTTCCTGCGCCTGCGCTACAACTTCTGAGCGGATTCGTTCCCCGGTCGTGCAGCCGCTGTCGATTCGCCGAAGTCGCCCCCTCGTCCTCACGGCCGTACTGGTCCTGGGCGCGCTCTGCTCCGCCCGGGCGGGCGCCTTCGAGTTCTTCGACCGGCGCCTGCAGATCCACGGCTTCTACGAGGCCCAGCTCCGGGGCATCAACCAGGACCTGGAGGACGAGTGGGACCTCACCCAGCTGGCCCACGTGCTGAACGTGGAGATCGAGGCGGACGTGGCTCCGGACGGCTGGGGCCCCTTCGACTTCGTGGGTGCCTTCGCCCGCCTCGAGGCCCGCTACGACTGCATATGGAGCCGCGCCTGCGGACTCTTCCCGAGCGCCGACGTCTACGGCGACCGGGTGAACAAGCTGCCCAAGCGGCTCATGAACGGCCGGCGCTCGGGCTTCACCCAGAACGCGACCAGCGGCGACATCCGACGCTACCGGGGCGAGTCGCCGGCCACGGACTTCGCCTTCCGGGGCATCGGCACGGGCACGGGCTCCCGGCGCGCCTACCCCATCGACGAGACGGTGGCGTTCTTCAGCCTGTTCCTCTCGCCCGGCCCGGACGGGATCCCCGAGACCGGTGACGAGACCGGCGACTTCGTCTTCTCGCGCTATTCCGACTGCCGCTTCAGCACGCGCCGGCTCGGCGGCCCGGCGCCCGAGGTGGCGCTGTCGATCCAGAACCTCGGGCCCCTCGACCCGGACTGCTTCGTCGAGCCCATCGCAGCGGCGACGGACAAGCCCAACCCGTTCCGCGGACCCGTGGACTTCTACGGCAACGTGCGTCCCGACGGGGGCGACCTGAACCCGATCACGGGAGCCTTCGGGACGGGCGACCTCCCCCTGCGGCCCGCCCCGCTGCTCCCCGCCGGCAGCAACGTCCGCGGCGAGGCCAACGGCCTCTGGTATCCGAACCCCGAGATGCGCCGCTTGCTCGGCCGCGACGTCATCGAGCACTTCAACGGCAACTTCCGCGAATCCGAGCTGATGTGGAACCACGGCGCGAGCCAGCAGGACGAGAGAGAGCTCAAGGAGGCCTACCTCGACCTCGAGATGTTCGACAGCCGGCTCTGGATGCGGCTGGGCAAGCAGCAGATCGTCTGGGGCAAGACCGAGCTGTTCCGCAACCAGGACCAGTTCAACCCCCAGGACTTCGCGCTCTCCTCCCTCCCGAACCTCGAGGAGTCGCGCATCGGCCTGTGGGCCTTCCGAGGCGTGTGGTCGTTCTACGACGTGGGCCCCTTCCAGGACGTGCGTGCCGAGCTGGCGATGAACTTCGATCAGTTCGAGTTCGCCGACCTGGGCCGCTGCGGCGAGCCGTACTCGGTGGTGCTGGTGTGCGCGGGCTACTTCGGGTTCCTGGCCCACGGCATCACCCAGATCGGCCTCGCCGGCGTCCGCACGCCGCCCAACGCCTGGGAAGACCTGTCGGGTGTCGAGTTCGGGGGGCGCATCGAGTGGCGCTGGAAGCGCTTCAGCTTCGCGCTCAGCAACTTCTACGGCTTCCAGGACCTGCCCTACGTGGAGCGCATCTTCCACTACCGGCGCAACGTGGACCCGGTGAGCGGGGCCCCGCGGCGGGCGGGCGCCTCGGGGGACTGCGCGACGCCGGCCTTCGAGCGCAACCCGGGCTTCGTGTTCGCCGACGGCAACTCGCCCACCAACCGCTTCTTCCGGCCCGTGGCGTCGCCGGATCCCGGCTGCCTCACGGCGGCCAACGCCCTGACCGAGCACCCCGCCAACCTGACGGTGTTCGCCCACTCCTGCGCCACGATCATCGGGCTGATCGAGCAGGCGCCCCAGGAGTGCGGGAACCAGCTCTTCAACAGCGCCAACAGCTTCCTCACCTCCATGCCCGTGGGGAACACCGAGCTGGCTCCCATCCTGGCGGCCCTGCTCTCGAACCAGTTCGTGGGGAACCCGGTGGCCTGGAGCGTGCTGCAATCCGCCGCCGGGGCGCTGCCGCCCCCGAACGCCTTCCCCTTCGTGACGCTCAATACGGATCCCTGCGACAGCTTCCTGGCGGACTGCGCCACCCCCGGGCCCACGACCCACACCTTCTTCTCGGTCTCGCCCTTCTCGGTCAACACCACCCTCACCGCCCAGCAGCAGGCCCTGCTCGGCTGCGGCCAGTTCTACGGCACGGACTGCGAGCGCGACGGCATCGACCTGTTCAGCGCCGAGGCCAGCGTGCTCTCCCAGTCCCTCTCGGGGTTCGAGGGGACCTTCGGCGACTGGGACACCTTCGATGGGAGCGTTCCCCAGCCGGGCACCGTCGGCTTCGTGGGAGGCCCCGTCGCGACCCGCCCGATCGCCGGCGAGCTCGCCATGCTGCCCGGCTCGCGGGGCCCCAACGACCCGGACAACGCCCTCGACGACGACGGCGTGGCCTTCCAGCTGGCGACCGGGGTGACGGGCTTCCTCTACGACCCCCGGGTGGACGGCTGCACCGGGCCGCTCACCGCCGCCGCCACGCCGACGGCGGTCGCCGACTGCGCCGGCTCGAGCGTCCTGCTCCACCCCACGGCGGGCTGGGTCGGGCCGGGCCCCGACGGCTTCGTCACCTTCGGCGGCGACGACCTCTACGACGGCGACGGCGACGGGATCTTCAACGAGCCCGAGGACCGGCAGCGCTTCGCGAGCGAGATGGCGGCCCTCTCCTACAACTACGGCGTCGTACTGGCCGGCCTCTCCCTGCCGCCCTCGAACGCGATCCTGCCCATCACGGAGATCGACGCGCCGCCCGAGATCGACGAGTTCGACGTGGGCGCGGGTCCGGACCTGGTCCGGGGCGGCGCCAACGCGGCGGACGACGACCTCGGCCCCGACGGCATCCTCAACACCCTCGACGACCCGATCTTCCGCGAGGACGGCTGCTCCCTGCGGCGCCCCCAGCTGTGCAAGAACTTCGAGGCCTTCGTGCGCTCCCTGCGGGTCCAGCGCAACGACGTCCGCGCCGGGGGCACGGGCCGCTTCGGGCGGCGGGACTTCCAGTGGCACGAGGGGGCGCCCGCGGTGGTGCGCTTCGAGAAGGCCAACGTGCTGGGCTTCTCCACGGACTTCACCGAGGACTGGAGCAAGTCGAACTGGAGCCTCGAGCTCACCTGGGTGGAGGACGTCCCCTTCTTCGACAACAACGAGGTCGACGGGCTCAGCGACGCGGACACCTACAACCTGACGGTCTCCGTGGACCGCCCGACCTTCGTGAACTTCCTGAACGCGAACCGCACGTTCTTCGTGAACAGCCAGTGGTTCTTCCAGTACGTGGACGGGTTCAACCGCGGCTTCACCAGCAACGGTCCCTGGAACGTGCTGGCCACGCTGACGGTCACCACGGGCTACTTCCAGGACCGGCTGCTGCCCACCATCACGCTGGTCTACGACAAGCGCTCGAACTCCGGCGCCTTCCTGCCGTCGGTCTCCTACCGGTTCACCGAGAACTTCTCGGCCACGGTGGGGCTCGCGCTCTTCGCGGGCAGCGTCCAGCAGAAGACCATGGCCCTGGTGCCCTTCGCCTCGGGCAACCGGGTGGGCGGCGGCGCCTACCACGACTACGCGGAGAACGGGCTCTCGGCCGTGCGCGAGCGCGACGAGGCCTTCCTGCGCATCAAGTACACCTTCTGAAGCGGAGCGGAGAGGCGGGCCCGCCGGGGGGAGGCGGCCCGAGAGGCACGGCGGCTTGAACCCCAACCGATGCTCGGCGATCGCCATCCCGGCCCTGCTGGTCGGCCTCCTCGCGCTGGCGGGACCGGCCCGGGCCTGGGAGGCCTGGGACGGCCGCGCCGCGCTGCACGGCTTCTGGGAGACGCAGCTCCGCGCGCTCTCCGACGACTTCGAGGCCAACGGCTCCTACGTCTCCCAGTTCGCCCACGTGCTGAACCTCGAGGCCGAGCTCGACCTGGCGCCCGAAGGGGCGGGCCCCTTCGACCTGGTCCAGGCCTTCGCGCGCATCGAGGCGCGCTACGAGTGCCTCTACACGGGCTGCGGCGTGTCCTCGAGCCACCGCCACTTCGGGGACCGCGCCGAGCACGCCCCCGCCAAGAACTGGACCACGGGCCTCAACACCGGCTTCCGCGGCGACCAGGGCGGCTTCGAGCGCAAGCAGGTGCACGGCTCGACGGAGCTGCGCACCGCGGCCGCGATCCCGCTGCTCGAGCCGCTGATCGAGGCCGGAGGCACCAACATCGACGCCACCTTCGGCCCGGCGATCAACGACGTCTTCGCCTACCGCAAGCTCGACGGCAGCCGCGACAGCCTGATCTTCCTCCAGGGCCCCTGGCAGCCCAGCCGCGGCCTGCGCTCCAACGGCAACCTGCGCGGCGTGCCGAACCCGACCCTGCCGCTGCCCCTGCGGCCCGCCGTCCCCCAGCCGGGCATGGCGGCGGCGCCGGGGACCGCCGAGGGCCTGTACGTCCCGAGCCCCGAGGTGCGCCGGCTGCTGGGCTCCCTCGACCGCTTCGACCAGAACTTCAGCGAGACCGAGCTGGCCTGGAACCACGGCGGGGGCCAGGACGAGAACGAGCTGAAGGAGCTCTACGTCGACCTCGAGCTCTTCGACGGCCGGCTCTGGCTGCGCCTCGGCAAGCAGAACATCGTCTGGGGCAAGACCGAGCTGTTCCGCACCAGCGACCAGTGGAACCCCCAGGACATCGCGCTGGCCTCGCTCCCCTCCCTCGAGGAGAGCCGCCTCGCCCAGTGGTCCGCCCGGGCGGTCTACTCCCTCTACGACGTGGGGCCCTTCTCCGACGTGCGCGTCGAGCTGGCGGCCACCTTCGACGACTTCGAGCCCATCGACATCGGGCGCTGCGGCGAGCCCTACACGGTGTTCCTGGCCTGCGGCAAGACCGCCGGGCTGTGGACCCACGGCATGTTCGGCTCCGCCCTGGCCGGCGAGCTGCGACCCGACGACCCGTGGCACTCGACCTCGGGCATCGAGGTCGGGGCGCGGCTCGAGTGGCGCTCGGGCCGCTTCAGCTTCGCGCTGACGGACTTCTGGGGCTACGACGACGCCCCCGTGCTCGAGCGCTTCAACGGCTACGAGCGCAACGTGGACCCCTTCACGGGCCGTCCCCTCGACTCCCGCGGTCAGCCCCTCACCCCGGCCAACGCCCTCGAGTTCCACCCGGGGAACCGCCAGATCTTCGACTTCTTCTGCTCCATCACCGTGGGCGTGGCCGAGGCGCTGCTGCCCGAGCTCACCGACCGCTGCCTGGTGGACCTCCCCAACGCCAGCGCGATGCTCGGGCCGAGCTTCCTGAACCTCACCCCCGCCGAGGTGCTGGGCGCGATCCTGGCCGGGACGACGAACGGCGAGTTCCTGGCCCAGGCGGCCTCGATGGGGGTTCCCATCGACCTCGTGGAGCTCGACCGCGACATCGCCCTCGACGGCGACGGCACCGGCTTCTTCGCGAACCCGGGCTCGCCCGCCGACGCCACCCTGGCGGGCCGCCTCACCGACGAGCAGGAAGCGCTGTTCGGCTGCGGCGCGTTCTACGGCACGGACTGCGACACCGACGGCATCGACATCTTCAACGCCGAGGCCAGCGCCCTGGCCCAGTCCTTCCCCCAGGTCGATCCCGACGCGCCCGTGGCGACGCGCTTCGTGGACGGCCAGCTGGTGATCCTGCCCGGCGCCCGCGGCCCCGGGGACCCGGGCTACGACCCCGCCGTGGACGGCACCCCACCGGCGGGCTTCGACAGCGAGATGGCGGCGCTCTCGGCGAACTTCGCCCTGCTGCTGGTGGCCTTCGAGATCGGCGCCGGCCGCAACCCGGACTGCAGCCTCGCCACCATCACCGACTGCGAGTTCCTGCGCGCCATCACGACGGTGACCGGCGTGCAGCGCCCCGAGGTGTTCGCCGGCGGCAACGGCCGGATGGGGCGCCGGGACTTCCTGTGGCACTCGGGCGGCGAGGGGGTGATCCGCTACCCGAAGCGCAACGTGCTGGGCTTCTCGGCGGACTTCGCCGAGGACCGCACCCAGAGCAACTGGAGCGTCGAGTTCAGCTGGGTGAAGGACCAGCCCTTCGTCGACAACCGCTCCCCGAGCGGCCTGCAGGACTCCGACGTCCTGAACCTCACGATCTCGGCGGACCGGCCCACCTTCATCAACTTCCTGAACGCCAACCGCACCTTCTTCATCAACAGCCAGATCTTCATGCGCTGGATCACGAGGCACGACCGCAGCTTCAACACCAACGGGCCGCTGGCGGCGCTGGGCACCCTCACCGTGGCGACGGGCTACTTCCAGGACCGCCTGCTGCCCGCCGTCACCTGGGTGCACGATCTGCGCTCGGCGTCCGGGGGCGCCATCGCCCAGGTGAGCTACCGCTTCGACCAGGACTTCTCGGCGAGCTTCGGCGCGGCGATCTTCTACGGCGGGCCCGAGAAGGTCCCGACCTCGCTCTTTCCCCTGGTGCTCAGCAACGCCGGCTTCGGCTACAACCGGCGCCTGCGCTACGAGGGGCTCTCGGCCATCGCGGAGCGCGACGAGCTGTTCCTGCGCATCCGCTACACGTTCTAGGGCCCGTCAGCGCCCGCGCATCAGCTGGTCCGTGGAGGTGAGCTTGCGCAGCTCCTTGGGGTCCACGGGCAGGGAGCGCACGTCGTAGGACTCGCGCCGCCAGCCGGCGCCGCCCCCGGGCACGAAGTAGAAGGCCGCCGCGACGGGGTCGAAGACCTGGGCGGGCTCGCCGCCGGGCCAGGCCGGGTAGCGCGGGCGGTCGCCGCTGAAGCGGTGCACCAGGATGCCGATGTCGAGGAGCCCGCCGTTCTTGCGCCGGCTCACGTAGTAGAGGGGCTGGAGGGTCTGCCAGTCGATCCACAGCTGCACCCGGGCGAGCTCGTCCACGGGCCGCAGCACGCGCCCCTCGATCACCACCGCCTGGCGCACGTCCCAGCGGTCGCTCGCCACCGAGAGCCCCGAGGGCCCGTAGTTGCGGTCCTCCATGACCGGGTGGCCCTCCTGGAGGCCGTTCAGGGGCGCCAGCACCTCCTGCTCCCCGACCCACTTCCACTCGTAGGCGTTCGGGCGCAGGGCCAGGCCGGTGAAGCCGCGGCGCATGTGCTCCGTGGCCGCGATGGAGATCCCCGCCGTGGGGTGGATGGACTCGAAGGCCGGGGCGCCGCCGTCGGCGCTGGTGCCCACGCCGAAGGGCAGCCCGCCGCCGCCGCTGTCGCCGCTCACCGTGTACCGGGGCGTGAACAGGCCGTCCACCCAGGGCGTCGCCGAGCGCCGCGGCTTCCGCATGGTGGGAACGTAGACGAAGGTGTCGTCGGGCTTCTTGTACTTGCGGTCGGCGTCCAGGGGCCGGATCTGGCGCCAGGCGAGATGGCGGGCGTTGAAGGGCTCCTCGAAGTGGCCGCCCGCTACCCACAGCGACCGGCGCGACTCCTCCATGCGGTAGCCGCTGCCCACGAGGTCGGCCCGGTGGGCGGTGCGGATGTAGAAGAAGCTGCCCTCGTAGATCTCGGGCGAGCCGATCCGGGAGGGCAGGTCGAGGAGGCGGAAGCTGCCCTGGGGCCCGGCCCCGCGGTAGCGGTGCTGGAAGTTCCAGGCCCAGCGCAGGGCCGCGTCCTCGGCCTCGGGATCGATGGACTCCTGGAGGAAGGGCAGGCCGGCGGTGTAGTCGAGGAGGTTGCCGTCGTCGTCGAGGCGGGCGCGGCCGGCGAAGCGCTCGGTCGCGTCCTGGTAGAAGGCCGCGGCCGGGTAGCGGCGGTGGCAGGCGCCGATCTCCATGCGCATGCCCTCGAAGAAGAACACCTCGCGCTGGGCCCACACCTCGGGCGGGAACAGGCGGGCCAGCGCCAGCAGGTCGCCGTGCTCGAGCACGCTGCCCTCGCGCAGCGCCGGCGGGCCGGCGTCGCCGGCGGGGCCGCCGGGCGCGCCGGCCGCGAAGTCGGGGCAGCGGCCCTCGGGCGGAGGCGCGGCGGCGGCGGGCGCGGCGCCGAGGAACAGCGCCGCGACAATCGGCCACAGCCGGACACGCGGGCGGACGGCGCTCAAGGGATCCTCCTCGGCGAAGCGCCCCATTCTATCCGACGTGCGGCCCGGCGCTCCCGCGGCTCCGCCGCAGCGCTCCACGCTACGACGCAGCGCGTCGATCCGCCGCGACCCGCCGGTTTTTCGAGTTGCACGTTCGGGTGACTTCGTGTTGAGTGGCGCAGCGTGCCGGGGGGGTGCGCAGCGGGAGGCGGTGCATGCGGATGCGGACCCTTCGAGTGCGGGCGGCGCGCCCGCTCGCGCTCCTCGGCGCCACCCTCGGGCTCTCGGCCCTCCTCCTCGGCGGGTCCCCGGCCAGCGCCTTCGACTTCTTCGACGGTCGCGTCGAGGTGCACGGCTTCTACGAGGTCCAGCTGCGCAGCATGGCGCGGGACCTGTCGACCTCCGACGACATCGACCTCACCCAGTGGTACAACGTCCTCAACATCGAGGTGGAGGCCGACCTCGCGCCGGACGGCTTCGGCCCCTTCGACATCGTGCAGGCCTTCGTGCGGGTCGAGGGCCGCTACGACTGCGTCTGGAACCGCGGCTGCGGGACGCTGAGCAGCGCCGACGCCTTCGGCGACCGCGCCGACGCCTCGCCGGAGCGCCTCGACGACGCCCGCCGCGCCGGCTTCCGCGCGAGCGGCACCGTGTTCAACGGCGACACCCGCTTCTTCCGCAACATCCCGCGCGCCCTGCTGGACTTCCGGTTCGTGAACACGCCGCCCTTCCGGGGACGGCCCTCGGAGCTGTTCACCATCCAGGGCCTCGACACCCTGTTCGACACCGCGGGCCAGGACGAGATTTTCGGCAACGAGGACGACCCGGCGCCGTTCTTCTTCAGCAAGCAGCTCGCGAGGGAGTGCAACTTCAACTTCCGGAAGATCCGGGGGCTCTTCAACGGCATCACCAACCAGATCCTCGGCCCCTGGGGCCCCGAGTGCACCATCGAGCCCCTCGGCGCGCTCTCCACCAAGCCCCATCCGCTGAGCGCCCTCGACGTGGACGCCGGGCTCGCCGCCCCGGTCCTGTTCCCGGGCCAGGCCGTGGCGCCTCCCCAGCCCTTCCGGCCGGTGCCGCTCAACCGCGCGGACATGCCCGCTTCCCTCGCCGAGCCGCGCGGCATCTACTACCCGAACGCGGCCCTGGCCAACCTGATCCGCCGGGGCGAGTTCGACGCCTTCGACCAGAACTTCCGCCAGGCCGAGCTCGAGTGGAACCACGGCGCGAGCCAGCAGGACGAGAAGGAGCTGAAGGAGGCCTACCTCGACCTCGAGCTGTTCGACAGCCGGCTCTGGCTGCGGGTGGGCAAGCAGCAGATCGTCTGGGGCAAGACCGAGCTGTTCCGCAACCAGGACCTGTGGAACCCCCAGGACCTCGCCCTCGCCTCGCTGCCCTCCCTCGAGGAGTCGCGGATCGGGCTGTGGGCGATCCGGGGCGTGTGGTCCTTCTACGAGGTCGGGCCCTTCGAGGACGTTCGCCTCGAGCTGGCCGCGCTCTGGGACCAGTTCGAGCCCACGGACCTGGGCCGCTGCGGCGAGCCCTACACGCCGAACCCGGTGTGCGCCAAGACCCTGGGTCTGTTCATCCACGGGCTCACGGGCTTCGGCGTGGCCGGCGAGATCCGGCCCCAGGACCCCTGGAACAGCTCCTCGGGCCTCGAGGTGGGGGGGCGCCTGGAGTGGCGCTGGGAGCGCTTCAGCTTCGCGCTCACCAACTACTACGGCTTCACGGACCTGCCCTTCCAGGACGAGATCTTCCGCTACTCCCGCAACGTGGACCCCCTCACCGGCCGGCCCCGGCGCACCCTCGAGGAGGGCCCCTGCACGACCGGCGCCGAGCCCGCCTGCCTGACGGCGGCGGACTCGCTCACCCAGCACCACGCCAACCAGCAGCTCTTCCACATGATCTGCTCCACCAGCATCGGGCTGAACGGCCTCGACCGCAGCGCCTGCGGCCAGTCGGTCTTCAACAGCCTGAACAACATCCTGACCCAGGTGCCGGCCGCGGACCCGACCACGGAGCCCACGGCGGCGGCCTTCGTCTCGAACCTGATCGCCGCCAACGACACCGCCGAGGGCGTGGCGCCGGCGCTCACCGGCGGCGTGGCCCTGCCCCTGGTGGATCTGGTGGCCGACCCCTCGGACGCGGGCGCCTTCGGCAGCCACGCCTTCTTCGCCATCGGCGGCGACACGCTCAACACCCTGCTCACCGACGAGCAGGAGGCGCTGCTGGGCTGCGGTCCCTTCTACGACGTGGACTGCGAGCTCAACGGCATCGACCTGATGAACGCCGAGGCCAGTGCGCTGCTCCAGTCCTTCCCGGGCTTCGACGGCAGCTTCGGGGTGTTCGACCTGCTCTGGGACACCACCGACGGCAGCGTGGCCCAGCCCGGCACCTTCGGCTTCGACGGGGGGGTGCCCTGCTCCCGCTTCTTCGAGGGCGAGCTGATCCAGCTGCCCGGCTGCCGGGGCCCGGGCCCGGACCTCGTGGCCGGCACCCTGGACGACGACGGCGTGGCGGCCTTCCTCGCGACCGGAAACGCGGCGGTGCTCTACGACGTGAACGTGGACGGCTCCACCGGCGGCGCCGTGCACCCCTTCACCGGGCAGGCCTTCCGCAACGAGCTGGCGATCCTGTCCTGGAACGCGCTGATGGGCCTGGTGGCGCTCTCCTCTCCCGAGGACCCCATGAACCCCGCCATCACCGAGTTCGACGAGATGGGCGTCGCCGGCGGGGCGCTCCGCACCGACGGCTGCTCCTTCGCGGTCCCGAACCTGTGCGCCAACGTGCAGTCGATCTTCCAGGTGACCGGGGCCCAGCGGAACACGGTGAGTGCCGGGGGCAACGGCCGCTTCGGCCGGCGCGACTGGGTGTGGCACGGCGGTCGCAACGTGGCGCTCCGCTACGAGAAGCGCAACGTGCTGGGCTTCTCCATGGACTTCGCCGAGGACCGCACGAAGTCGAACTGGGGGGTCGAGTTCACCTGGCAGGAGGACCTCCCCTTCGCCGACAACGACGCGCCCGACGGCATCACCGACGGCGTGGACACCTTCAACCTCACCGTCTCGGTGGATCGGCCGACCTTCATCAACTTCCTGAACGCCAACCGCACCTTCTTCATCAACAGCCAGATCTTCATGCGCTACGTGGACGGCTACCAGAAGAACTTCCAGACCAACGGGCCCTGGACCTTCCTCGGCGTGCTGGTCATCGAGACCGGCTACTTCGACGACCGGCTGATCCCGCGCATGACCTTCGTCTACGACAAGCGCTCGAACTCCGGCGCCTTCATCCCGCAGTTCACCTACAAGTTCACCGCGGACTTCGTGGCGAACTTCGGGCTGGCGCTGTTCGCGGGCCGCATGGAGGGGCGGGACATGCCGTTCTCGCCGAACCTCCTCGAGGCCCGCGTGGGCCGCTTCGGCTACAAGAACTTCGTGGAGAACGGGCTCTCGGCGGTGCGCGACCGCGACGAGGTGTTCCTGCGCCTCCGCTACACGTTCTAGGGACGGGCCTTCCCGGAGCGGGGGCCGGGCGCTCGCTGGCGCCCCGCGCCGCGCCTCCACTACCCTCCCGAGGTGGCGCGACGCTCCATCGGGCTTCCCCTCACCATCGGCATCACGCTGTCCGTGGTGGCCGTGGCGCTCCTCGTCGGCTGGCAGATCCTCGTCGTCGGCGACCTCGGGCCCGTGACCCGCGGCCTCACGGCCCTGCACTGGACCTTCATCATCCTGGGCTCGGTCTTCTTCGCCCTGCTGATCGTGGGGCTCATCCTGCTGTGCGCCTGGCTGGTGCGCGAGATGCGCCACAACCAGCGCCAGCAGGCCTTCCTCGACGCCGTGACCCACGAGATGAAGACGCCGCTCGCCTCGCTGCGCCTGGCGCTCGGCACGCTCGAGCGCCGCGACCCCGGCACCGAGCGGCGCGAGGACTTCCTCCGCATGATGGGCGAGGACGTCGACCGCCTCGACCGCACGGTCGACCACGTGCTGGCCGCGGCGCGCGCCGAGGGGGCGGCGCGGGGGCCCCTGGAGGGGCGGGTCGAGCTGCGCGGCCTGCTCGAGGACTGCATCGCCCAGATCCGCGAGGGCCACCAGCTCGACGCCGGCGCGATCCGCCTCGAGAGCGACGGCACCGCCGTGGTGCGCGGCGACGAGGCGGAGCTCGGCCTGGTGTTCCGCAACCTGCTCGAGAACGCGGTGAAGTACTCCG